>NZ_JBWKNQ010000001.1:0-1064035 GCF_059415645.1 Variovorax sp. GW821-FHT10B04 | reverse complement strand
GTGTCCGGTATTTCATCTGCAACACTCCTTCTGCCTAAGCAGTGGTTAGTGTGTTGCATCGACCGGTTGAATCCGCCACTGATTGCAGTCGATCATTCCATATCGGGGACTGTCGAAAGAAAGCTGACTTTGGCCTGCCGCGTAGTCGGGCATCTACAGGCCTGCAAGTGCAGCTTTGCTTCGCATGAGATTGGTGGAAGACGGGCACGCCTAACGCAGATGTGGAGGCACTTTGGCTGTAGCGCGGCCTTCCTTTTACGGCAGGGCATTGTTACGGCGTAAGAAAACGGTTCCGGGGCAATTGACGGCTGAATCAGGGCTCCGTTGCCGGCGCGAACTTCGTCTCATCCACAAGGCCGAGCCGGCGCAACTCGGCCAGGATGACAGGGCCTAGCGTAGTTTTTGTAGGGTCGATTTCAGTCAGTAACTGCCTTGCGCCGGCCGCGGTCAGGGTTTCGCCGTGTTGCGCAAGAGCCTCAAGTGCTGCGGCTGCGATTCGCGAAAGCCCCAGCTCCACGTAGGCGGTCCCAGCTTCAGTGGACACTCCCAGTTCAAGAGCAATTGCAAACGGATAGACGTTCGCCACCAGGGCCTCGTTTCCCGTGACGCGCAGCGCAAGGAGCAAGACGTCCCGATAAGCCTTGCCGAGCTGCACAAATTGAAATCGCACGACATCCTCAATGAGCGAGAACGCTTCGTAGATATGTTGGTTGATGTTCTTAGGCTTTGGCGCTTCCTTCCCTTCAGCTTTGGCTGCAGTCGCCTTTCGCTCTTCTGTCCTTGTGCGGCGCTCGGCCCACAGTTTCAGCATCACGGGATAGGGCATGCCTTTCATCCACCAGAGTGCCAATGGAGCGGCGAGCATTCCGAACTTCATCGACTTGCCAGTCACCTGCTCGACCATACGACCGAGAATTTTCTCGTAGTGCCCGTTGGGTGCATCGGCCGGCGGTACGGGGATTAGCTCCAGGACAGCGCCCTCACTAATTTTGGTTATCAGAAAGTCGTACAGTTTGCGCAGCCCGAACGGGTCAATTGTCCAGTTCTCCGCCAAAATGTCGTCCGGCAGACCGATGCTCGCATAGGCGCGTTCCGCAGCGTCCACCAATTCATCGACAACCGCGCCGTCTGATGTCGGCAGCACGCGGGCGAGGTAGGGCTTAAGGTCCCTGCGTGCAGCATGTGCCACCAGCAGACCGGCACAGGCGCGAATGCGAAACGTCTCTGGTTTGCTGACTTGCTCTGCTGGCAGCACACCTTCGCGCAACGCCTGAGCAACAATCGCTCCATGGTTGACAAGAGTCTCAGCGAGGGCTGGCTTAACTCGGAACGGCACGAACTGGTCCATCGGCTTTGTGTCCCACTCCTCATAGTTGAGGAGGAACACGTTGCCGACGATGTCGTTATTGAGCCTGCCGGCCCGGCCGGCGAAGTTCCAGAGCAATGCTGGATCCAATGGCTTGCCTGCACCCCGAGTAGGTGTGTCGATGAAAACGTTGCGGGCAGGGAGGTTGACCCCTTGAGCAAGAGTCGTGGTGCAGACTAAGTACTTGACGCCGCCTTGGTCTCGCTTGAATGAGGTCTCTATCGCTTCGCGCAGCAGGCTCGGCATGCGCCCGTAGTGGTATGCGACGCCGTGCCGCACCATGTCTGCTAATTGGTACTCAGGATGGACGTGCTCTTGGATAAACACTGACAATTCTTCCAGCGACCCATCTTTCAGCTCGCCGTTTTTGGATTTCAGAAGGGTTGCGAGCAGCGCCGCAGTCTTTTCGGCCTCCCGGGCGCCGGTCTCGTAGAGGAGTGACCCTCCATTGCCGCTCATTTCGACAGCTACGTTGGCGAGACGGCTGGCTTTGTTTGCAAGGGACCGCTCGACCCGTACGTTGCCCATCGGCATCCGAATGCCGTCTCGCCCCATTAAGGCAATGTTCAACTCAAAGTGCTTGCGCCTGACCTTGCTGAGAACAATGCGGTTCTGCTGAACCGGCGACAGCCTAGTTGAAAGGGGTACCAGGTCAGTGACGCCAAAAGACCGCGCTAAGGCCGGCATCCCTTCAGCGCCAGGTGCTAGCAAGATGACCTTGGTTGTCGATGAGCGCTGCGCGATCCTTTCCAGGCAATCCTGAAGAATCATTCCTCGCGTGTCGTCAGCGATGTTCTGAGCCTCGTCGACGACCACGATGTCGAAAGACATTTTGTCCGGCGCCACTGAGAGAAGACTGCTCAGTCGTTCTTGGGTAAGCACGAAGATTTGCTTTGGCCGCTCGAGCTGGTCAATAGATGGAACCGCTGAAATCCTGATATTGGACTGCCCGCTGAATCGGGCGTGGAGCTTGTTCTGGACTTCTGACAGCAAGGCGCGCGTCGGCGTTAAGTACACCGCCGTGAAGTATTCGCTGCTCTCGGCCTGTCGGCAAATGTGTTCGAGCACCAGAAAGGATTTGCCAGCCGACGTCGGCGCGGTGATGACTTGGGCAGCCTTTGCTGGCAGGCTCTGCCAGACCCTGCGCTGATATGCAGTAAGTGCGCGAGTCTCCGTTCCAATCTGGACACTGCTGGCTCGCTCGGAAATCCGTCGATTGACAAGCCCAAGCAAGGTCTCATCGCCCTTGCCGATGTGCTGCTCAGCGAACTTCAGGCTAGGAAAATTTCCCAGCTCGCCCAGTAGGCCAAGCGCGCGCTCACGCGCCTTTCCATCCTCGGTGACCAGCAGCGACTGGATGGCAATTTCTTGAGCTTGACGGTGCAGGGTTTCTTCTTCTGTTTGAACGAAAACTTCGGCACAGTACAAAAGCTTAGCGAGGTCGTCGGCGCTTACATCCTTGGTCTCAGGAGCCTTCTCTAGCGTCTTGGCAACGCCTGCCGCCTGCAGACCGGCCAGCAGTGTCCAGTACTTGTCATTGCTTGTGAAACGCTGTGACAGCTCAAGGGCAAACGAGCTCATGGCTGGCCCTTCTTGGGCACATACCCCATGGCGCCGTAGAACAGCTCACGCACTTCATCCGCGTCAGGGACGACGACGAAGTAGACAAGGCATTTATTAGGGTCAGCACCGTGGTCGGTGAGGTGCTTCAAGGTAGCTTTCTGGTGATGTTCAAGTTCCTGCTTATAAATAGCGGAAAGCTCCTTCTCATGAAAACCAGGTTGCTGCTGGTTGTTCACTGGCGGAAGACCCTTGAACAGCTTGTCGTCCGAGTAAAGCACCACACCCACGTAGCGCTCGCGTTTGGGAACATCGTCGGCCGACGCCATGACGTCGAAGTAACGCAAAGCGACCTTGCGGCTCTCCTCATCCAGTGTGTCTAGGTTGCCCAAGTCCCTGACGATGGAATACTCGCGGCGATATTGCTTTTTGTTGGATGTGAATTCCGCAACCGACTCCGCGAAGTCTGCGGCACCACCGTTGGCGGTTTTGCTTAGCTTCGACTCCAAGAAATAGATCACCAGCCAGCCGCTCTCGACGGTTGCATGAATGCCGTCGAGGCCATGCACAGGCATGTTGTTATTGGTCTTCAAGGACATCTTGGCGGCAAGCTGTGCCGCGCCAAGCTGCTCAATGGCGATGCAGTAGGCAAGGACCTCGCCCACCTCGCTTGAGCGGTGGGGGTACTTTTCGTTGAATTCAAGGAAAGCATCGCGTGTCGCATCCGCGATTGAGAGCGAAACGCTCATGTCGCCATGTGGAAGGGCGGCCTGCTCAGCGTCGAACTCAAGCCGTCGCTTTCGAGATAGGGCGTAGTTTGCCGTTCGGCTCCAGAGGTATCTAACGAAGCTTTGTACGTTCGCCAAATTCTCTTGAAGCCGCACGTGCATGAGGCTGGTCGCGGGTTGCGATGGATCTACGGAGGCAGTCGCTAAGGCGACATGCTTAGAAAGCTGGACATCATCTTTGAGCGTGACTAGTTGTCGTTCGAGCTTTTCCAACCCTACTTTGGACTGTCCCATCCCGTGATCCCTTTCCTTATGACGAGGCTTCTTCCTTGACACGGATTGTTACGCAGAACTCTCCGCAGGTGGTCGTTGCGTTTGGCCGGCGCCGATGTCCGCCTTATCAGGGCGTTACATCAAAGGGCCAGGCTAACCGGGTCATGGTCCGCCGCCCGCGGGCAGGCGGGCGGGCGTGACCTCCCTCACCACGGCTGAGTGTCGGCTTGATGCCGCCTAACTTAAGTTCGCCGTAATGCCGCGGCCGACTGCAACCGCTGCAAAGCAGACATGGATATCTCCTGGATCGCCCGCAAACAAGCAGTGACCGTAGCGCGTTCATAGGCTACAGAAAAACGTCTTATTCGCCATAGCACATTGATGGTATTCGGAGGAGTTCTCCCCCTGCATTCAGCCCTACCTCACCCCCAACACTCCAGCCGCAAACTCCACAAACCCCCTGACCCGCGTAGCCCCCTGATGCCTCTGCGGATAAACCGCATAAATATCCGCATCCGGCGTCTGAAACTGCGGCATCACCTGCACCAGCCGCCCGTTGCGCAAGTACCGCTCGATGTCCCACTCAGCGCGCATCAGAATCCCGTGCCCCTCCAACGCCCAATTCACCGCAATCTCCCCATCGTTGGTCGTCAGGTTCCCGCGCGTCTTCACCGTCAACGTCTCGGTCTTCGCCCCGCGCCCGCTGGTGAGTCGCCACACGCCATAAGCCTCTTCCCCCTGACGAATCCCGATGCAGTTGTGCCGCACCAATTCACCCGGCGCTTTCGGTACGCCGAACTTCGCCAGATAAGCCGGTGACGCGCACAGCAGCCGTCGATTCGCCGCCAACCGCCGCGCGACGGCCCGCGAGTCCGGTGGCGCGCCGAAGCGGATGCAGACGTCGTACGCGTCGTCCGTCATCGGCGGCGGATTCACCGACAACTGCAGTTGCACTTCCACCTCCGGGTACTTGCGCACGAACTTCGACAGCATCGGCGCGACGTGGCTGCGGCCAAACCCCAGCGTCGCGTTAACGCGCAGCAAGCCCTTCGGCACCGCCTTGCCCGCACCAAGCACCTCTGCCATGCCGTCGATCTCGGCCAGGATGCGGCGGGCGTGTTCCAGGTACAGCTCGCCTTCGGGCGTGAGGCCCATGCGCCGCGTCGTGCGGGTGACGAGCACCACGCCCAGCCGCGACTCCATCAGCGCCAGCCGCTTGCTGACCGCGGGCGTGGTCACACCCAGTTCACGCGCTGCTGCGCTCAGGCTGCCGGCGCTTGCGAGCGCGGAGAAAAAGCCGAGATCGGCCGGTTGGATTCCGTGGACCATCGCATCCTCACTGTTGAAATGAAGTGAACAATGGCTTCACTCTAGCGCCGATTCCAAGCCCGGATGGTTTCTAAAGTGGTGGCATTCCCGACCACCGACTGAGACCTTCATGAAGACATACAAGATCGCGACCATCCCCGGCGACGGCATCGGCAAGGAAGTGATTCCCGCAGGTCGCGAGTTGCTGGAAGCATTGGCCGCGACCAGCAATTCCTTCTGCTTCGCGTTCGAAGACTTCGACTGGGGCGGCGACTACTACCGCGCCCACGGCGTGATGATGCCGAACGACGGCCTGGACGCATTGCGCGACAAGGACGCGATCTTGTTCGGCTCCGCAGGCGACCCGCACATCCCCGACCACGTCACGTTGTGGGGCCTGCGGCTGAAGATTTGCCAGGGCTTCGACCAGTACGCCAACGTGCGCCCGACGCGCATCCTGCCGGGCATCGACGCGCCGCTGAAGCGCTGTGGCCCGAAGGATCTCGACTGGGTCATCGTCCGCGAGAACTCCGAAGGCGAATACGCGGGCGTTGGCGGCCGCGTGCACCAGGGCCATCCGATCGAAGCAGCGACCGACGTGTCGATGATGACCCGCGCGGGCGTGGAGCGGATCATGCGTTTCGCGTTCAAGCTCGCCGCGTCGCGGCCCCGCAAGCTGCTGACCGTCGTGACCAAGAGCAATGCGCAGCGCCACGCGATGGTGATGTGGGACGAGATCGCGGTGCAGATCAGCAAGGAGTTTCCGGCGGTGACCTGGGACAAGGAACTGGTCGACGCAGCCACCGCGCGCATGGTCAACCGTCCGGCGACGCTCGACACCATCGTCGCGACCAACCTGCATGCCGACATCCTCAGCGACCTGGCCGCAGCGCTCGCGGGCAGCCTGGGCATCGCACCCACCGGCAACATCGATCCGGAGCGCCGCTACCCGTCGATGTTCGAACCGATCCATGGCTCGGCCTTCGACATCATGGGCAAGGGGCTGGCCAACCCGGTCGGCACTTTCTGGTCGGTGGTGATGCTGCTCGAGCACCTCGGCGAGCACGAAGCCGCCGCACGCGTGATGCAGGCCATCGAGACCGTGACGGCCGACCCGTCGCTGCACACGCGCGACTTGGGCGGCAAGGCTGGTACCGCGGACGTGACGAAGGCCGTGTGCGGCCAGCTCACGTCGGCCGCGTAGCGCCAGACCAGCCCGCGACAAGCCAACCGGGCGCCAGACCCGGCCATCGCACCCGACAGAGATACCAACAACAGCAGGAGACATTCATGAAGCATCACTTCGGCATCGCCACCCGGACGGTCGTCGCGCTGGGCATCGGCGTCGCGTCGTCGCTCGCGTTCACGCTGGCCGCCGCCGACACGTGGCCGAGCCGGCCGATCAGCCTGGTCGTGCCGTTCCCCGCGGGTGGCACGACCGACGTGCTCGCTCGTGCGCTGGCCGACGATCTGTCGAAGAGCCTGGGCCAACCGGTGATCGTCGAGAGCAAGCCGGGTGCCGGCGCGACGCTGGGCGCGGACTATGTCGTCAAGGCGAAGGGCGATGGCTACACGCTGCTGATGGGTGCGGTGCATCACACCATCGCCACCAGCGTCTACAAGAAGCTGCCTTACGACTTCCAGAAGGACCTGGCGCCGATCACGACCGTGGCGATGGTCCCCAACGTGCTGGTCGTCAACCCGGCGCGCACGCCGGCCCGGTCGGTGGCCGAGCTCGTGGCGTTCGCCAGGTCCTCATCGGTCGAGCTGGCCTATGGCTCGAACGGCAACGGCACCGCGCAGCATTTGATCGGCACCCAGTTCCAGGCCAGCACCGGCGTGCGGCTGCTGCATGTGCCGTACAAGGGCAGCGGCCCGTTGACCACCGACCTGCTCGGCGGACAGGTCGCGATGTCCTTCGACACCGTCACGCCGGTGCTGCAGCACATCAAGGGCGGCAAGCTGCGCGCGCTGGCGGTGACCACGGCGCGCCGGTCGTCGGCCCTGCCCGACGTGCCGACGCTGCAGGAGGCCGGGCTCAAGGGCTTCGACATCGGCACCTGGTTCGGCGTGCTCGCGCCCGCGTCGACACCGAAGGAAGTCATCGCGCGCCTCAGCAGCGAGATGACCCGCATCATCCGGTCGCCCGAGTTCGCGCAGCGCATGAGCGCGATCGGCGCCGACCCGATCGGCGACAGCCCGGCCGAGATGGCGGCGCGCATCCAGGACGAGACGCTCAAGTTCGCGAAGCTGGTGAAGGACGGCGGCGTGACGGTCGACTGAGCCTGGGCTTCAGCCCAGCGCCTCCCGCCATACCGAATCGAAGGCCCGGCAGAAGGCCTCGTGGATGACCGACATCGGCCGGTACCGGTCGCGGATGATCCGCACCTCCAGCCGTTCGCTGCTGCGGAATGGGCGTATCGCGAGTCCGCTGAACGATTGCCCCGCAACGGCCGCCTGGTCGACCACCGCGACCCCGGTGCCGGCCTGCGCGAACCAGCAGGCGGTCGTGGCGGAGCGGACCTCGATGTCGAGGTCCAGGCCCGCGCCCCACCGGCCATAGGCGCGCTGCAGGCTGCCGCCGTAGGGCGTGCTGGCCGGTGAGGTGATCACGCGGTGGCCGATCAGGTCGGCCGGCCGCAGAGAGGCCTTGGCCGCGAGCGGATGGTCGTCGCGCATCGCGCAGGCGAGGGCGCACTGGTAGCTCTTGACCGTGACCAGGTTCGGATGGTCGTTCGGCAGCAGGCCGACCGCGAGGTCGATCGATCGCTCGAGCAGCGCGTCGACCATGATCGGCGCGACCAGCACCTCGACGCGGCTCTTCAGGTGCGGATACGTCTCGTACAGCTGCGCGAGTGCGCGGGGTGCGAGCCAGGGCGCGATGCTGGCCGACACCGCCAGGCGCAGCGTGCCGGTCTCCGGCTGCGCCAGGCTGCGCGTCACGTCGCGCACGCGGTCGACGCCGCGCCACAGCGCCTCGATCTCCTGATAGAGCTGCTGCGCCTCGGGCGTGGGCACCAGCCGGCCCTTCACGCGCTCGAACAGCGTCAGCCCGGTCTGCCGTGCCGCATGAGCCAGCAGCTTGCTGACGGCGGGTTGCGACACGTGCAGCAGCTCGGCCGCGCCGTTGACGCCGCCGGTGAGCATGACTGCCCGAAACACTTCCATGTGGCGCAGGTTCATCGCCGGTTCCTTCAGGTGGTGTGGATGGCATGGCAGCGCGTGCCGGGGACGCGTGCCAGGGACATAACCAAAGGTTAAATGATGCCCGTGTCTTTTCATTTGCCGCGAGGGCGGCGCGCCAGAACAATGGCCGCAGAGACGCAAGAGCCGTCCACCCGCATCACGGAGACAAGACATGAGCATTCCAACATCCCAGGGCCTGACGCGCCGTTGCGTCCTCCAGGCGGCGACGGCAGCAGCGGCCATCGCCGCCACGCCGGTGCTGCGCGCGCAGGGCTTTCCGTCGCGGCCGGTGCGGCTGATCGTGCCGCAGTCGGCCGGTGGCGCCGCCGACCGGCTGGCGCGCACCATCGCGCAGCGGCTCGAAGCGATGTGGAAGCAACCCGTGACGGTGGAGAACAAACCCGGCGGCGGCGTCGTGATCGGCACCCTTGCCACGGCGCGCGCCGTGCCCGACGGCTACACCGTCGGCCTGCTCGGCAGCTCGCTCAGCATCAATGCCGTGCAGCGCAAGGACCTGCCCTACGACACGCTGAAAGACCTGCAGCCGATCGCGCGCATCGGCTACTACACGATGGCGCTGATGGCCAGCGCCAACTTTCCGGCCAGCGACATGCGCGAGCTGATCGCGCTGGCGAAGAAGCAGCCGGGCGCGATCTCGTTCGCATCGAACGGCATCGGCACCTCGGCGCAGCTGGCGGGCGAGCTGCTCAACCACATGGCGGGCATCGAGCTGCAGCATGTGCCCTACAACGGCGCGGCCAAGATGTACACCGACATGGTCGGCAAGCAGGTGCCGATCGGCTTCTCGGTCGCGAGTTCGGCAGAGACCTTCATCAGGTCGGGCCAGCTCAAGGTGCTGGGCGTGACGAGCAAGGAGCGCAGCGCGCTGCATCGCGACTGGCCTGCGATTGCAGAGACCGTGCCCGGCTTCGACGTCGTCAACTGGGCCGGCTTCATGGCACCGGCCGGCCTGCCGCCGGACATTGCCGGAAAGCTGTCGACCGACATCCTGAGCTCGCTGTCCGCCCCCGAGGTCGCGAAGGCCATGGCCGAGATGGGCATCGATGTCCTGCCCCAGGGCCCCGATGCGTTCAAGGCCTTCATCCAGAGCGAGATCACGCGCTTCGCCACGGTGACGAAGCCGCTCGGCGCGCCGGTCAACTGAGTCCCCGCACCGCAACCCCGGCGCCATCGCAACCTCCTTTCATCCTGGCAACCTCATGACCGACATCGACACTTCTTCCAGCTACGCCTATGCCAAACGCATCCCGGTGGACGACACCTACGACCTGGTGGTCGCAGGTGGCGGGCCGGCCGGCACGGCGGCTGCCGTCTGCGCCGCGCGCCTGGGCCTGCGCACCTTGCTGGTCGAAGCCACGGGCTGCCTTGGCGGCATGGGCACCTCGGGCCTGGTAGCGTCGTTCGGGCCGGTGTCCGACGGCGAGCGCATGCTGGTGGGCGGCTTCATGAAGGAGCTGCTCGGCACCATGTGGGCGCAGAAGGCCTTCGGCCCGCCGGTGGTGCCGGAGTTCCTGAATTCGCAGCTCAACCGCTGGGTGCCTTTCAAGCCCGAGCACCTGAAGCGCATCCTGGACGACTTCGCGGTCGCGGCCGGCGTGGAGCTGCGCTTCTTCACCCGCGTGATCGACGTCGAGGTGCGTGACGGCCGCATCGACGGCGTGGTGCTGAGCAACGTCGAGGGCCTGCGCTACGTGAAGGCCAAGACCTTCGTCGATGCGACGGGCGACGCCGCGCTGGCGGCGCTGGCCGGTGCCGAATGCAAGGTCGTGCTGCGCGATACCGACACGGTGGCACCCAGCACGCTGTGCTCGCTGTACGGCGGCATGGACTGGAACGACCCGGCCTATGGCAACGACTGGCGCGGACTCGATGCGGTCAAGCAGCGCACCAAGACCACGCTGCTGGCGCAGGCCATCGACGACGGCCACTTCACGCAGGAAGACCGCTTCATGCCCGGCATGAACAAGATCGGCGATGCCACGGCCACGCTGAACGGCGGCCATGTGTTCAACCTCGATCCGCTGTCGATCCGCAGCCTGTCCGACGGCATGGTGTTCGGCCGCAAGCTGGCGGTCGAATACCTGGAGTTCTATCGGAAGTACGTGCCCGGCTGCGCCGACCTGGAGCTGGTGACGACCGCGCCCGTGATGGGCGTGCGCGATTCGCGCCGCATCGTCGGCGAGTTCGAGCTGGGCATCGAGGACTTCCGCAACCGGCGGCAGTTCGCGGACCAGATCGCGGTCTACAACCGGCCGACCGACGTGCATCCGACGAACACGTCGCGCGAGGAATACGAGCGCTTCCTGCGGGACTTCGACGGCAAGGACAACCTCGGCCACGGCGGCTGCGTCGGCATTCCTTACAGCATCCTGGTGCCGCGTGGGTCGCAGAACCTCTGGGTCGCCGGCCGCTGCCATTCGAGCGACACCAAGGTGCATGGCTCGATCCGGGCGCAATCGGCGGCCTACATGATGGGCGAGGCTGTCGGTACGGCGGCGGCGCAGTCGGTGGCGACCGGGCAGCCGGCCTGCGATCTCGACACCCAGGTGCTGGTCGAGCGCCTGCGCGAGGCCGGCGCCTACTTGCCGCAGCAGACCTTGTCGCGCACGATGACGCGCTGACCGGAGCCGCTTGCATGCCAACACTAAACCAACACACCTCGGGCCGTCACTTCCTGCAGATTCCGGGGCCGAGCCCGGTGCCCGACCGCATCCTGCGCGCCATCAGCTATCCGACCATCGACCATCGCGGCCCCGAATTCGGTGTGCTGGGGCTCAAGGTGCTGCGGGGCCTGGGCGAGGTCTTTCGAACCCGCCATCCGGTCGTGGTCTATCCGGCTTCCGGCACCGGCGCGTGGGAGGCGGCGCTGTGCAACACGCTGAGCCCCGGCGACCACGTGCTGATGTACGAGACCGGCCATTTCGCGTCGCTCTGGCAGAAGCTCGCCGCCCGGCTCGGGCTCGAGACCGAGGTCATCGGCTGGAAGGGCACCGACGCGCAGCTGCCGCAGGCGGCCGGCTGGCGGCATGGCGTCGATGCCGCGCTGATCGAGGCGCGCCTGCGGCAGGACGGCGCCCATCGCATCCGTGCCGTGTGCGTGGTCCACAACGAGACCTCCACCGGCGTCACGTCGGACATCGCCGCCGTGCGGCGCGCGATCGATGCGGCCGGCCATCCGGCCTTGCTGCTGGTCGACAGCATCTCCGGGCTCGCGAGCGCGGACTATCGGCATGACGAATGGGGTGTCGACGTGACGGTCAGCGGGTCGCAGAAAGGCCTGATGCTGCCGCCGGGCCTGAGCTTCAACGCGGTGTCGCCGAAGGCGCTCGAGGCGTCGAAGCGCGCCCGGCTGCCGCGCGCCTTCTGGGCCTGGGACGAGATCATCCCGATGAACCAGTCCGGCTATTGGCCCTACACGCCGAGCACCAACCTGCTGTATGGCCTGAGCGAGTCGCTCGACATGCTGCTCGGCGAAGGGCTGAACAAGGTGTTCGCGCGCCACCAGCGCTGGGCGGCGGGCGTGCGTGCCGCTGCCGATGCGTGGGGCCTGCCGATCCAGTGCGCAGACCCGGCGGTGTATTCGCCGGTACTGACGGGTGTCATCACGCCCGAAGGCGTCGATGCGGATGCGTTGCGGCAGCTGATCCACACGCGCTTCGACCTGTCGCTCGGCACCGGCCTGGGCAAGCTCAAGGGCCGCATGTTCCGGATGGGCCACCTCGGCGACAGCAACGACCTGACGCTGGTGGCCATGGTGGCCGGCGTGGAGATGGGGCTCGGGCTGGCAGGCATTGCAACGGCGGGCAGCGGCGTCGCGGCGATCATGGCGCACTTCGCGCAACCTGCGGCGCAGCCTGCACCAGCCGCAGCAGTTCCTCCCGCAGCAGCGAGGGCGACAACGGCTTGATGGCCACGGCGATCCCGCGTTCGGTGGCCTGGGTTCTGACGTCCATCCGCATGTCGCCGGTCATCAGCAGCGCGGGCAGCGCTGGTCGGTCGAAGCGGATCCGGACGGCGTCGATGGCCTCGATGCCATTCGCCCTGGCCTGCAGGTGCATGTCGGAAATGACGGCGTCCGGCACGGCCGTGGCGTCGAGGCGGCCCAGGGCCTCGTCGGCCGTGCGCCCGCCGACGGCCCGGAAGCCCCAGATGTTCACCAGCGTCTCCAGCGCATGCAGCACCTGGGCGTCGTCTTCGATCAGCAGCACGATGCGGTCGGTCGTCGACGGATGCAGTGCCGATCTGGCGGGCGACGCTGCATCGCTGGCTGCTTCGTGTAGCGAGTGCGGTGCGCGCTGCATCGCGATTTCGAAGGTCGACCCCGCGCCTTGTCTGGACCGCACCGTCAGCACGTGGCCCAGGCGTTCCGCGGCGCGGCGCACGATCGACAGCCCGAGTCCGGCGCTGCCACTGTCGGGCTCCACCGGGTCGGACAGCCTGACGTAGGCGCCGAAGATGAGGTCGAGCTCGTCGTCGGAGATGCCGATGCCCGTGTCGTGGACGGTGACGACCAGCTCGTCTCCACGCACTTCGCTCGTGACCGTGACACCGCCTTCCGCCGTGTAGCGAATGGCGTTGGAGATCAGGTTGAGCAGGATGCGCCGCAGCAGCTTCGCGTCCGAATGGACGCTGAACGGCGCCTGCGCAGGCATCGACAGGAACAACCCCTTGCGGATGGCGATGGGTTGCAGGCTCCTGTCCAGCTGGTCGAGCAGCGGCTGCAGGGGCACCACCTCCGGCACCGCGACATAGTCGCTGCGGTCGAGGGTGTTGAGGTCCATCAGCTCGTGCAGCATCTCGCTCAGCATGGTGGAGATGTCCTCCAGCCGGTCGAAGCGTTCGCGCAGCAACGACGGAGCGTCGAACTCGTCGAGTTGCGCGACCGTCAGGCCGAGTGCGTGAACGGGCTGGCGCAGGTCGTGACTCGCCGTGGCGAACAGCCAGCTCCGCGCCGTCGCGCTTTCCTGCAGCGTCAGGTTCTTCTGCTGGAGTTCGCGCGCCAGTGCCTCGTTGCTTGCGAGCAGTTCCCAGCCGCGATGCAGAAGGGTGTGGTGGTTCCAGCACAGGAAGCAGTTGAGGGCCCAGGCCACGAACAGGATGGTGGTGCGCCACGGGTCGCCGGAGAACCACCACCAGGCGGCGACGAAGGGAAGAATGGCAAGGCTGATGAGCAGCAGCAGAGGCTTCAGCAAGGCCGCCACATAGGTCGATGAAGCGGCGCAGATGAAGAAGACCAGCCCGGTCAGGCCGATGCGCGCGTCGGGCGTGAGGTTGGGAAACGCCAGGACGGCGAGGCTCCCCATGATCAGCCCGTGGCCCACCGCGGACCCGGTCACGAAGCCGTTCCAGAAGCGCAGGTTGCGGGTGCGGTCGTCCTCGGTGCCCTGGTGGTAGAGCTTCGTTGCGACCGTTCGCACGGTGATGTGCAGGAGGTAGATGCAGACCCACGCGATCAGCGTGAGGCGCGGCATGGCTCGCCAGATCAGCAAGGTGAATGCGGCCACCAGGATCAGATAGCTCGGGACGAAGCGCTTTCCGCTGGTCATGACCGCGGCGACTTCCAGGGCGCGGGTCCGGTTTGTCTTCAAGGGTGTGGCTTCTTCGGTGGTTAGCATGGATTGCTGTCCCGGATGCTCTGCCGGAATTATTGTTCAGCATCCGTGTTTTGGGTGATGGCATGCGCGCCCTAGTTCATCCGGATTCGACACAGACCGTGCTTTCAGGTGAAATTACCGAACGGTAATGTGTTGGCCAGCTTCGTCCATGATCCTGAAGAAATTACTGAACGGTAATTTGGCGTTGACCTTCGCGTCCCTGGAGTGATAAATTACCTTTCGGTAACTTGAAAGGTTGACATGGCTGCATCCGCATCGTCGCGCCAGATCGGCGACGGGGACCTTCCCCTGGTGATTCGCTCCGCGGTGGAAATGGGCGCGGTCGTGCGTGCGCAGCGCCAGGCTTCGGGGCTGCGCCAGGTCGATCTGGCAGGCATCGGCAACACGGGCAATCGCCTGATCGTCGACATCGAGAAAGGCAAGCCGACCGTGCAACTGCAGAAGGTGCTCGACGTGCTGGACCTGCTGGGGCTCGAGCTGGTGGCCCGGCACAAGGCGTCGACCGCGCTGTGATGCAGCGCGCGACGGCACTGGACGTCTTCTATGGCGCCGAACGCATCGGCACGGTTCACGACACCTCGCCGCTGAGCTTCGTCTACGCGCAGGCCTGGCTGGAACGCCGGGACGCGTTCTCCCTTTCCGTGATCGACCTTCGTGGCGGGCCGATCGAATCCCCGGAGGTGCACGCGTTCTTCGAGAACCTGCTGCCGGAAGGCGACCTGCGCATCTATCTGTCCGAACAGCGCAAGGCCTCCACGCTGTTCTCGCTGCTGCTCGAGGTGGCGGGCGACACCGCCGGCGCCTTCACCCTGCTGCCGCAAGGCCAGCTGCCCGAGCCTCCTGCGTATGAGCCGACGACATGGGCGCTGCTCGCCCGAACCATCCGGACCCGGTCGGCCGCCGCGATCCAGATCGGCGGGGACAACACCCGGATCTCTCTCGCAGGTGCGCAGGACAAGGCCTCCGTGGCCATCTTCGACGGCATCACGCCGCTGCTGCCGAAAGGGTCGGCGCCATCCACCCACATCCTCAAGCCGGACATCCGCCGCCTGGACAAGGTGCGCGAGTCGGCGGCCAACGAGGCCATCGTCATGCGGGCGGCGGCCCGTTGCGGGCTGCCGACCGCCGAGGTCTTCTACGAACCCCTGACCGGCGCCTGCATCGTCAAGCGCTTCGATCGGCTGCTGCGCGACGACGGCACGCTGGATCGCCTGGTCCAGTACGACTTCTGCCAGATCGCGGGACTCGGGTCCGAGCGCAAGTACGAGAAGGAAGGCGGCCCCGGCGTGGCGCAGTGCGCGCAGATCATCCGCCGCTACAGCGCCCGGTCGGCGCTCGACCTGCAGGCCTTCGCGCAGTGGATCTTCTTCAACATCTACGTGGGCAACAACGACAGCCACGCGAAGAACCTCTCGATCTACCAGCGCGCGGGTGAAGGAGTTCGGCTCACGCCGTTCTACGACCTGATGTGCACCCGCATCTATCCCGGCCTGTCGCGGGAGTTCGCCTTCGACATCGGCGGCCGGGTTCTGCCTGGCGAGATCGGCGCGGAACAGGTGCGGGGCCTGGCCGTGCAACTGGGCATGGGCGCCAGGTACCTGCAGTCCGTGGCGCTGTCGCTCGCCGCGCGCGTCCCGGACGCGATCGACCAGGCCACGCGCGAGATCTACCCCGAACTCGGCAAGAGCGGCCAGAGCTTTGCCGACAAGCTGGCCATGAAGGTGAAGTCGATGACCCGGCAGGCGGCGCGCCGCATCGAGGGTTAGCCCTTCGGCGTCGCTACGCTTCGCCGACCGACCAGTAGAACGTCGGCTCCTTCCCGTTCAGCGCATGCTCGCCGACCACGCGCGCCTTGTAGATCGTCGGGTTGTGCGACGCCAGCGTGCGCGCGTTGCGCCAGTGGCGGTCGAGCCGCAGATCTTCCTGCAGCGCCGATGCGCCGCCGACGTCGAACAGCCGGGTCGCAGCGCCCAGCACCGCGTCCGGAACGCCGACCTGCGCCCTCATCATCCGCAGCTCGACGTCGACCAGCAGTGCGTTCGGCACCGGTTCGCCGCGCACGCGCAGGCGGTCGATGTCGCCGAGCCCGCGTGCGACCGCCTGCACGGCCGATGCGCCGATGAAGGCCGCGCTGGCCAGCTGGCCGATGACCTGCTGCACCAGCGGATCTTCGCGCGGCGACGTGCCGCTGCCGAAGCTGTAGACGCGCTTGCGCTTCTGCACGAAGGCGACCGCGTCGCGTTCGATCGCACGCGCAATGCCGGCCAGCGTCGCCAGATGCACGAGCTGGAAGAAGGCGGTCATCGAGGTCGGGCCGGCGCGGCCGCTGGAAAGAACCTGGTCGTCGTGCACCTGCACGTTGCGAAAGCGCGTGGTGCCCGACGCGCTCAGCCGCTGGCCGAAGCCGCGCCAGTCGTCGAGCCGTTCCACGCCGGCCGCATCGGTGGGCACGAGCACCAGGACGCGTTCGCTGGTGCCGGAACTGCCCGGCAGCTCGCGTTCGGCGGCAACGCCGACCCAGTCGGCGTACAGCGTGCCGGTGCTGTAGAACTTGTCGCCTTCCAGCACCCAGCCGTCGCCTTCACGGTACAGCCGGGTCTTGAGCTTGCCGATCGCGACGTCGCCGATCTCGGTGGTGGCGTTGCCGTAGATCACGCCGTCGGCGGCGAGCTTGAGCCAGCGATGGTGCTGCGTGCCGTCGACCTCGCTGAACAGCCGCTCGATGAAGCCGAAGTGGGAGCGCAGGATCTGCGGCAGGTTCGAATCGGCCTCGGCCAGCTCGACCAGCAGATCGAAGAACTGCTCGAACGATGCGCCGAGTCCGCCGAGAGACGTCGGCACGCGCACTGCGCCGAAGCCGGATTCGCTGAGCCAGCGCACGGGATCGTGGGCGAGTTCGCGGTGCTGCTCGCGATGGACCGCGGTGTCGGCGATGCGCTGGAAGACGGGACGGAAGCGCTCGGCGAGCTGCGCGTCGGTGGGGGAGGGAGTGGGGGTCGGATCTGGCATGTCGCTTCAGGGGAAGGCGCGCGTCGTCCGGGTGCCGGATCGGGCCGCGCAGGCGATCGTCGATCGCGGGTCTGCGATTGTGCGAAGGGCCTTGCCGAAAGCGAACGACCGTTTGGTTGCTACCAAATAAGCGGAATATCTATGGAGCGCCCCGAGCGGGCGAGCCGGCGCTTTCGCGGTCCCGGTCGGCCGGCTGGCGGGCGACCTATCATCCCGCCCCATGCAGCCCACCCTCAAAGACACCGCCCTCGCCATTTCCGCCATGACCCGCCAGGAGTGGGACGACATCCTGACCGGCGATCCGGCCGTTGCGGCCCGATGGCTCGAATCCGCCGCATCGCTGGACGTGCCGGACGCGCAGGCGGTGCTGGCGCAGTGGTATCTCGAAGGCCGTGGCGTGGCGGTCGACCAGGTCGCCGCCTTCAAGTGGTTCGAACGGGCCGCGCGCCATGTGCATCCGATGGCGATGAACATGCTGGGGCGCTGCCACGAGCACGGCTGGGGCGTGGCCCCCGACGCGGCGGAAGCGGCACGCTGGTTCACGCGGGCTGCCGAGGCCGGGCAGGCGTGGGGCATGTACAACCTCGCGAACCTGCTGGCCACCGGCCGTGGCGTGGCGCAAGACCACGCGCAGGCGCTGGCCTGGTACCGCCATGCCGCCGACCGCGGGCATGCACGCTCGATGAACATGGTCGGGCGCTATCTGGAAGACGGCCTGACGGTCGAGCGCGATCCGGCGGCTGCGCTGGCGTTGTATCGGCAATCGGCCGAAGCCGGCGACTTTCGCGGCCAGTTCAGCTATGCCACGCGGCTGGCCGAGGCCGGCGAGGTCGAAGCGTCGATCGCGTGGTTCCGCCGGATCCCGCAGACCGCGACACCGGCGTTCCTGCAGCGCGTGGTCGACGCGCTCGCCGCCTCGTCGCTGCCCGCGTTGCGCCAGCTCGCGGGTGAACTCGGCGCCCCTTAGGCAAAAGAACGCATCGTGCACAGTATGCTCGGCGCTACGACAGCCCCCGAGAGCACGAGAAGCATGGACCACCGAACCAAGGAAGAGAAGGTCGCCGACCTTCTGCGCGAAGGCATCATTTCCGGCAAGTACCCGCGGGGCTCGCGGCTGAAGCAGGCCGAGATCGCGCAGCAGATGAACCTGAGCATCACGCCGGTCCGGGAGGCGCTCAAGCTGCTGGCGGCCGAAGGCTACGTCACCGGCGAGTCGCACCGCGGCTCGCGCGTCGTGCCCTTCGACCCGGAGGCGTCGAGCGAAATCCTGAGCCTGCGCATGACGCTGGAGGCCCAGTTGGTGCGCGGCGCGATGGAGAAGGTCACGTCGGACGACATCGCCGAACTGCGCACGCTGGCCAACGAGTTCGAGGCCGCCATCAAGGCCGGCGACCGTGGCGCGGCGCGCGGCCTCAACTACCGGCTGCACCGGCGCATGTACGACATCGCCAACCTGCCGCAGACGCTGCACTTCGTGCAGATCCTCTGGGCACGCTATCCCTTCGACCTGATCAACGCAATCGACGGCCGAGGCCAGGAGGCCGCGGAAGAGCACACCGAGATCCTCGCCGCGCTGATCGAGGGCGACCTGTCGTCGGCCATGCTGTCGATGCGCAAGCACATCGAGTCGGGCTGGCGCGCGCTGAACGCCGATCTCAAATAATCCAAGCTACACGGCGCCGATGTCCGGCGTCGAGACGAAGACGGGGTACCTGTCATGAATACGACCGTGCACGAAGGCTTCATCGATACGTTGAAGCTGCGATTCGCCCAGAACATGCACCGGCACGAAGAGGCCGAGTGGCGCGCCGTCCACGAGCGCTTGCGGGGCAGCCCCGACAAGTTGAAGTCGCTCTTCGACATGGAGCGGACGGGTGGGGAGCCCGACGTGATCGATGCGGCGGACGACAGCGGCGCCTACCTTTTCTGCGACTGTGTCGCGGAGAGCCCCCAGGGGCGCCGAAGCCTGTGCTACGACGCGGAGGCCTTGCGTGCACGCAAGGAGAACAAGCCCACGGGCAGCGCCATCGACATGGCCGCGGCCATGGGCGTCTCGCTGTTGACGGAAGCGCAATACCGCCGGCTCCAGCAGTTCGGGACGTTCGACGCGAAGACGTCGAGCTGGCTGGCGACGCCTTCCGACATCAGGGCGCTCGGCGGTGCCCTGTTTGGCGACAGGCGTTACGACAAGGTCTTCGTCTATCACAACGGAGTCCAGTCCTACTACGCGGCACGCGGCTTCAGGGGCTCGCTCCGCGTTTGAGCTCGCGCGGAGGCGTGGACGCGCCTCATCCGCTGCCCGACGCGCCCGGGCATTCCCTCAAACAATGCATCATTTGTCGGATCAGCGCCACGATCCGAGGCGCTGAGGCGCGCCGAAAACCTGCCATCTCATAGGGAAGCGTGCCCGGCTCAGGGTAAACCATCGGATTGACTTCATCGAATGGATAATGCATTGTGCATACCTGTCGCGTGAACACACGGCCAGGTGCTTCCAGAACACCGCCGAAAGCTGCGCGTCCGTATCCATTGAAGCAGTGCCAACCACAGGAGTCCGCATGAGTACCGTTACCGAGATCGAGAAAGAAGTCGCCCAGGAGGGATACCGCCCCGCCGAAGGCACGATCACCGATGAGGCGATCGCCGACGCGAAGGCCATGATCGGCCTGCAGCTCCGCCCCGAAGGCCCGTACCTGCAGGACGCCACGTCCGACACGCTGCGCAACTGGTGCAACGGCATCGGCGACCTGAACCCGCTGTACCGCGATCCGGGCTATGCCGGCAAGACGCGCTTCGGTTCGCAGGTCGGCCACCCGATGTTCCCGATGGCCTTCGGCTGGCTGGGCCGCACCCGCTGGGGCCTGCCGGGCGTGCATGGCTTCTATGCCGGCAACGACTGGGAGCTGTTCCGCCATGTGCGTCCGGGCGACCGCATCAGCGCCGTCGAACGCGTGGTCGGCGTCGAGGTGAAGGAGAGCAAGTTCTCCGGCCGCCTGGTGCTGCAGTACGTCGAGGCCTGCTACTACAACCAGCGCAGCGAACTCGTCGCGCGCGGCCTGGGCACCTGCACCCGGCACGAGCGCAAGCAGGCCCGCGAGACCGGCAAGTACAAGGACATCTCGCAGCACGAATACAGCAGCGAGGAGCACGACCGCATCGACCGCGCGGTGCTCGACGAGCCGAACAACATCCGCGGTGCCAACGTGCGCTACTGGGAAGACGTGGAGATCGGCGAGGAACTGCCGCCGATCGCGCGCGGCCCGCTGTCGCTGATGGACACGATGGGCTTCCTGGTCGGCTGCGGCCGCGGCCACACGCATGGCGTGGTGCTGCAGGCGGCGGTCAAGCACCCGGGCCATTTCTTCCGCAACCCGGAAGCGGGTGGCGGCGTGGAATACACCGGCATCGGTCACCACCGCGAATCGGTCGCCAAGGAAGTCGGCGTGCCCGGCACCTACGACTACGGCCCGCAGCGTTCGTCGTGGATGTGCACGCTGGTCACCAACTGGATGGGCGACGCCGGCTTCCTGAAGCGCGTGCGCACCGAGATGCGCCGCTTCAACATCGTCGGCGACACCACCTGGTGCAAGGGCAAGGTCGTGCGCAAGTACGTGAAGGACGGCTACGCGCTGGTCGACATCGAACTCGGCGCCGAGAACCAGCGCGGCGAAGTGACGACGCCCGGCATCGCGACCGTGGCGCTGCCGTCGCGCAACGTGCAACTGCCGGCTTTCGTCGACGGTGCCGCGCTGGACCTCGAACTGCCGGTCGTGCGCTGAGCGGCGCGATCCGACCACCTGACGATCCAAGACCAGAAGAGGGCCTCGCGCACATGTCACCAGCCGCAGCCAATGCCCCGCTTGCCGGCATCCGCGTCCTCGAGCGTTCGCGCGGGGTGGCGGGCGCCTATGCGGGGCGACTTCTCTCGACGCTCGGCGCCGAGACGATCCTGCTCGAGGACCACGACGGCTCGCCGCTGCGGCGCGAGCCGCCGATGCTGCAGGCCGGACGGGGCATCAGCGCCGTCTTCGCCTACCTGGCCGCGGGCAAGCGCAGCCTGCGCTGCGACCCGCGGCATGCGGCGGACCGGCGCCTGCTCGACCGGCAGCTGGCGCAGGCCGACATCCTGATCGACGACACGCCGCTGGCCGAACGCGCGGCCTGCGGGCTCGACGCGGACATGCTGGCGGCGCGCCATCCGCGACTCATCCATGCCTCGGTGCTGCCCTTCGGGGCCAGCGGCGCCAAGGCCGGATGGAAGGGCGAGGAAGTCAACCTGCAACATGCCGGCGGCGAGGGCTACCTGCTGCCGAACGGGCTGTCGAACGAGCTCTTCCCCGAGCGTCCGCCACTGAAGATCTACGGCCACTTCGCGGCCTACCAGGGCGGCGTCGCGACCGCGCTGTCGGCGCTCACGGCGTTGTGGGCACGCGAGGCCGCGGGCGGCCAGTGCGTCGACGTCGGCGTGCAGGACGCGCTGGCGGCGGTCGGTGCCTTCGCACTGCAGCGGCTCGGCGACGGATCGCTGGAGCACCGGACCACCCGGCGCTTCCGCTACGGCGGCGTGTTCGAGGCAAGCGACGGCTTCGTCGAGTTCCTGATGCTGGAAGACCGGCAGTGGGACGCCTTCGTCGAACTGCTGGGCCGGCCGGCCTGGGCACTGGTGCCCGCACTGTCGGACCCGCTGGAGCGCAGCCGGCGCGGCGACGACATCAACACGCAGATCCGCGCCTGGGCCCGGACCCAGGCGGTGGACGACATGGTGGCGCGGGCGCAGTCGCTCGGCGTGCCCGCCGCCAAATACCGCGACCCGGCCGAGGTGCTGCATGGCGCGCACGAACGCGCCCGGGAGCTGTTCACGCGCGTCGCGTTGCCGGACGGCACCGATGCCGAAGTGCTGGTGGCGCCGTTCCAGTTCCGCTGCACGCCACTGCAGGTCGGTTCGGGCGTGCCCGCGCTGGGCGAATACAACGAGGAAGACGACGGCGCGCCGGTGGCGACCGCCGTGGTGGAGGAGAGCCTGTGAGCGACGCACGACCGCCTTCGGAGCGCCCCGCCAGTCCGCTGGCCGGCGTCCGCATCGCGGACTTCACGATCCATGCGGCCGGGCCGTTCTGCACCCACATGCTCAGCCAGCTGGGCGCCGAGTGCATCAAGATCGAAAGCCGTTCGCGGCCCGACGCCTTCCGCAAACCGCATGCGGTGTACGGCCGGATGGAGGCCGCGACCTTCGACCAGGTGTCGTCCAACAAGCTGTCGGTGCGGCTGAACCTGAAAGACGCCGAAGGCGTGGCGCTCGCGCGCCGCATCGTCGCGCAGTCCGACGTGGCGGCCGAGAGCTTCCGGCCCGGCGTGATGCGCCGGCTCGGCCTGGACTTCGACGCGCTCTGCGCGGTCAAGCCCGACATCGTGATGCTGTCGCTGTCCGCGTCCGGCCAGACCGGGCCCGACTCGCACTTCGCGGGCTATGCGCCGCTGTTCGGTGCCTGGGGCGGCCTGGGCTGGATGACCGGCTACAGCGACGGCCCGCCGGTCGAGATGCGGCACGTCATGGACCACACCGCGGGCCTGCATGCTGCGCTGGCCGTGGTGGCCGCGCTGCATCAACGGCGGCGCACCGGCCGGCCGCAGCACGTCGACCTGGCGGCGCGCGAAGTCGCTTCGGCGATGGTGGGCGACGCGCTGGTGCAGGCCTCGCTCGGCGAGCAGCCGGCGCGGCCGGGCAACGGCCATGCGGGCATGTCGCCGCACGGCGTCTTCGCGACCGCCGAGCCCGACCGCTGGCTCACGCTGGCGGTGCGCACCGATGCCGAATGGCAGGCGCTGGCCACGCTGCTCGGCCATCCGGCGCATGCGACCGATCCGCGCTTCGCGCAGGCGGCCGATCGGCTGGCGCGCTGGCAGGAGGTCGACGCGCTGGTCGGCGGCTGGCTGGCGTCGGTCGATGCCGACGACATCAGCGTGCGGCTGCAGGCCGAAGGGGTGGCGGCGCATGTGTCGTGGACCATCGCGGACCTGGCGGCGGACGGCCACCTGCGTGCGCGCGGCGCGGTCACGCAGGTCGAGGCGGCCGGCATTCCGTCGCGTGCGGCCGTCGGTGCGCTGGCGCGCTTCTCGGCCACGCCCGACGTCGGCATCCGGCGCCTCACGCCGGCCCTCGGACAGGACGAGGACTACGTGTTCGGCGAACTGCTGGGCATGTCGTCGAGCACGCGGCGCGCGCTGGAGGCGCGCGAGGTCATCTACTGAGGCGGCGGCACCCACGCCGACGCCCGTTCGTTCATCAGGAGACAACGTCTTGCAAACCAGTTCACTCGCGGGCTGCCGCGTCATCGAGCTCGGCACCATGCTGGCCGCGCCCTTTGCGGCCCACATCCTCGGGCAGCTCGGCGCCGAGGTCATCAAGGTCGAGCCGCCGGCCGGCGACCCGACGCGCAGCCTGGTGCGCGGCGGCCCGAGCGGCACCTTCATCGCCTACAGCTTCGGCAAGAAGAGCGTCTGCATCGACCTCTACAGCGCCGAGGGCTACGAGGCCTTCCGCGCGCTGCTGGCCACCGCCGACGTGCTGATCCACAACCTGTCGCCGGGCTCGGCGCGCCGCCTGAAGGTGACGCGCGAGGAATGCCAGGCGATCCGGCCCGGTCTCGTGTATTGCCACATCCGCGGCTACGGTCCCGGCCCGCTGGAGAACGAGCTCGCGTCGAACCCGGTGGCGGAAGCGTCCACCGGTGTGATGGAGGCCAACGTGGTCAACGGCCGGCCGAGCCGGCTCGGCCCGTCGTACCACGACCAGTTCGCGGGCGCCTATGCGGCGATCGGCATCCTGTCGTCGCTGATGCAGCAGCGCACGCAGACGGCGAAGACCGCGAAGACGGCGCAGCAGCCTGGCGAAACGCCGGCCGCGAGCGACTACGTCGAGATCGGCCTGTACGAGACCGGCTTGCACGTGGCCGCGCGCGACCTGGCCGGTGTGCAGCTGAAGACGCAGATCTTCGGCCGGCCCGAGCGCGAGCCCAACGGCGAGTTCAGCATGCCGGGCTACGGCGCCTACCGCACCGCGGACGGCCGCTGGATCTACCTGCTGATGCTCAACGACGGCCATTGGGCGAAGTTCTGCGACGTGCTCGCGCTGCCGCAGGCGGCGGACGATTCGCTCAAGACCCTGCGGCTGCGCAAGAAGCGCTTCGGCGAGGTCGAGTCGATCGTGAAGGGCGCGATCGGCGCGCTGCCGTACGCGCAGCTCGCCGATCGCTTCGGCCAGGCCGGCTTCGGTTTCACCGAGGTCATGCCGATCGAGACGGTGCTGACCAACCCGCAGGCCCAGGTGCCCGGCAAGCTGGCGAGCTTCGGGCTCGACGGGCTGAGCTTCGACGTGCCGGTGTTTCCGCACGACCTGACAGAGCCGCCGGCGCCGTCCGAGCCGCCACCGCGCCTGGGCGAACACACCGCCGCCGTGCTCGGCGCAACCGGCATCGCGCCGGCCCGCTATGCCCAGTTGCTGGCGGCTGGCGCGGTGCAGGAAGACACGCGCACCGGCCCGTTGTGGGCGCCTGCCGTGGCCGAGACGCGGCCACTGGCGGCCCAGGCGCCGGCCTGAACGCCCGCGCCTTCGACGGGGTCTGCCGCGGGCCCGGGACGTTCACGCGGCATGGACGACAACAAGAATGGAGACAGGCATGAACAGACTCGTGAAGGGGCTTGCCGCGCTGGCATGGCTCGGGGCGGCCGCCTGCGCCGCGGCGGCGGGCTTTCCCGAGCGCCCGATCCGGCTGATCGTCGGCTTCACGCCGGGCGGCGGCGCCGACTATGTGGCGCGCCAGGTCGCCAAGGAACTGGGGGATGCGTTCGGCCAGGGCGTGGTGGTCGACAACAAGCCGGGCGCCAACGGCATCATCGCGGCCAGCGAAGTGGCGCGCGCGCCGGCCGATGGCTACACGCTGCTGCTGGGCGTCACGGCCACGCAGTCGATCAATCCGAACCTCTATCCGAAGCTGCCCTACGACCCGTTGCGCGACTTCACGCCGGTGACCGACGTCGGCTTCACGCCGCTGGTGCTGGTGGTCAATCCGAAGCTGCCCACGAAGTCGGTGCCCGAGTTCATCGACTACGTGAAGCAGCACAACGGGCCGGTGAGCTACGCGTCGGCCGGCAACGGCAACATCACGCACATGGCGGCCGAGCTGTTCGTGCAGTCCAGTGGCGCCAGCCAGCTGTCGCACGTGCCGTACAAGGGCAGCAGCCAGGCCATCACCGACCTGCTGGGCGGGCAGGTGGCGGCGTACTTCGACACGCTGCCCTCGTCGATGCCTTTCATCCAGAGCGGCCAGCTCCGTGCCCTGGGCCTGACCAGCGCCACGCGCTCCAGCGCGCTGCCGCAACTGCCGACGATCCAGGAGTCGGGCGTGCCGGGCTACGAAGCGACCGCCTGGTTCGGCCTGTTCGGCCCCGCGAAGATGCCGCCCGATGTCACGCGCAAGCTTTACGAGGCGCTGCGCACGGCATTCAATCGGCCCGAGGCGCGCAGCGCCATGGCCGGCCGCGGCATCGAACTGGTGGTGGACGAACCAGCCCACTTCGGCGAGATGCTGCGCGAGGACGTGGAGCGCTGGAAGCGCGTGACGACCAACGCCGGCATCTCGCTGCAATAGGCGGGCGGCGCGCCTCGGACATCCGCAAGAACGGCAAGAACGACAGGAGACACAGAACCATGCAAAGAATCCGACGGCTGCTGCTCGCAGCCTGCCTGGGTGCGGCCAGCCTGACCGGCTGGGCGCAGGACTATCCACAGCGGCCGGTGCGCATCATCGTGGCCTACCCGGCGGGGCAGGCGGTCGATGTGCTGACCCGCTATGTCGCCGAAGAGCTCAACCGGTCCACCGGCGGCAACTTCTTCATCGACAACCGCGTCGGCGCCGGCGGCAACATCGGCACCGCCGATGCGGCGCGCGCCCAGCCCGACGGCTACACGCTGGTGATGGGCTCCAACGGCACGCATGCGATGAACCCGTTCCTGTATGCGTCGACCGGCTTCGACGCCGCGAAGGACTTCGAGCCGATCATCCTGGTCGGCACCTTCCCGATGGTGCTGGTGGCGCCCGCGTCGTCGCCGCTGCAGGACCTGCGCGCCGTGCTGGCCGCCGTCAAGCAGAACCCCAAGGCCGCCGACGTGGCGCTGCCCAGCACCACTGCGCGGCTGGTGCTCGAGCTGATGCGCAGCGGCACGCAGTCGGAACTCTTCGGGGTGCCCTACAAGGGCTCGGCCGCGGCGGCCACCGACGTGATCGGCGGCCAGCTGCCCTTGCTGATCGACACGGTGAGCGCGGTGCGTCCCTTCATCGCGACCGGCAAGCTGCGCCCCCTGGCCGTCAGTTCGGCCAAGGAGTCGACGCTGCTGCCCGGCGTCCCCAGCATGCGCGAGCAAGGCATCGCGGGCGTGGACGTGGTGGCGTGGGACGGCCTCTACGCACCGCGCGGCACGCCCGCCACGGTCATCCGCAAGCTCAACGAGACCGTGGCCCGGATCCTCGCCAAACCCGAGGCGCGCCGCAAGCTGGCCGAGATGGGCTTCGAGGCCGGCGGCGGCACGCCCGAACAGTTCGGCGCCTTCACCCTGGCCGAGCAGAAGCGCTGGGGGCCGCTGATCGCCCAGGCCGGGCTGCGCGCCGAATGAGACCGACTTTTTCTTCTGGAGATGCAATGACCGACAGCCACGCGATCTATCTGGTCCTGGACATGGAGAACGACCTGGTCCATGCCGACGGCCCCAACGGCCAGGGCGCCTACGGCGAGCAGGTGCGCCAGCGCGACATCCTCGCGAACACGCGCCGCGCGCTCGACAAGGCACGTGCGGCGGGCCTGCGCGTGGGCTATGTGCGCGTGGGCTTCTCCCCGGACTATGCCGAGTGCCCGCCGAACTCGCCGATCTTCGGCGGCGCCAAGGCCAAGGGCATCTTCAAGCTCGGCACCTGGGGCACCGAGGTGCATCCGGACATCGCGCCGCAGCCGGGCGACTTCGACATCGTGAAGCACCGCGTGAGCCCGTTCTACAGCACGCAGCTCGAGGCGATCCTGCGCGGGCGCGACGTGCGCCGCATCTATTGCTCGGGCATCTCGACCAACGCGGTGGTGCAGGCCGCGGTGCGCGACGGGCACGACCGCGACTTCGAGATGGTGGTGCTGGAGGACTGCTGCTGCGCGCTGAGCGCGGAAGAGCACGCGGCAGCGATGTCGAACCTGCAGCGCTTCTGCCGCGTGACCACGTCGCGCGACGTTCGCTTCGACTGACGGCCGGGGCGACAGGCATGTGCCGCATGGGACGACGGCTCTCGCGACGCCTGCGGGTGTTCCTCAAGCGGTACGCGAACCTGGTCGGGCAACTGCAGTTGCCCACCCTCTGACTCCGACCTACGCCGCGACGGCTTCCTTCGCGTGCTCGAACGCGAAGCTCTGGTAGCCGTTCTGGATGGCCGCCGCGGCGTGTTCGCGGTAGCGCATGAAGCCGCCCGTGAAGAGCGTCAGCCCCTGCGGCTTGTCCTTCACGTTGGCGCCGACGTACCAGGTCTTGGCCTTCAGCAGCAGCGAGCGCTGCGACAGCGTGTAGACCAGGTCCATCCAGTCCTGCTCGGCCTTCGCGGTCGGCTCGATGGTCGCGAGGCCGTTCTTCTCCATGTGCACCATGGCGGCCGCGATCCAGTCGACGTCGTGCTCGCTGATGCGGATGATGTTGGCGAGCGCGGCCGGGCCGTTCGGGCCGGTCGTCATGAACAGGTTGGGGAAGCCTTCCATCATCAGGCCCAGGTGGGAGCGCGCGCCTTCCTTCCACTTGTCGTTGACCGTGCGGCCACCGCGGCCGATTACGTCGAAGGCCAGCAGCGCGCCGGTCAGCCCGTCGTAGCCGGTGGCGAGGATCAGCATGTCGAGTTCGATCTCGCCCGACTGCGTGCGCACGCCCTTCTCGGTGATCTCGAGGATCGGATCGGTCGTGCAGTCGACCAGGTGGACGTTCGGCCGGTTGTAGGTCTCGTAGTAGCTCGAATCGAGGCAGGGCCGGCGCGCGAAGATCGGGTAGCCGCGCGGCTTCAGCTTCTCGGCGGTCGCCGGGTCGTTCACGACCTCGTCGATCTTGCCGCGCACGAATTCGGCGACGTGCTCGTTGGCCTCCTCGTTGACCAGCAGGTCCGAGAAGGTGCCGAGCATCGCGATGCCGCCGTTCTTCCAGGAGTCTTCGAGCAACTGGCGGCGCTGCTTCGGCGTCACGCTGTAGAAGGCACGGGTCGACTGCGGGCGCACGCCGCCGACCGCGCTGTTGCGGGCCGCCTCGCGGATGCCGGGGTAGTGGCGCTTGACCTCGGCCACGTACTCCGGCTCCAACGCCTCGTTGCGCATCGGCATCGTGAAGCTCGGCGTGCGCTGGTAGACGAACAGCTCGCCGGCTTCCTTGCCGACTTCCTGCACGATCTGGATGCCGGTCGACCCGGTGCCGATCACGCCCACGCGCTGGCCTTCGAAGCTCACGGATTCATGCGGCCAGCGGGCCGCGCGCAGCAGCCGGCCCTTGTAGCGTTCGAGGCCGGGGATCTCCGGGTCCTTCGGCACCGACAGCGGGCCGGTGGCCATGACGCAGTAGGTCGCCTCGTAGCGGTCGCCCTTGTCGGTCGTCACGGTCCACAGCTGGCGCTCCTCGTCCCAGACGGCGCTGGTCACGCGGGTGTTGAACTGGATGCTCCTGCGCAGGTCGAGCCGGTCGGCCACGAAGTTGATGTAGCGCAGCAGCTCGGGCTGCGCCGCGTACTGTTCCGACCAGGTCCATTCCTGCTCGATCTCGGGAGAGAACGAGAAGCTGTAGTCGATGCTCGGCAGGTCGACGCGGGCGCCCGGATAGCGGTTCCAGTACCAGACGCCGCCGACGTTGCTGCCGGCCTCGAACCCCTGGATCTTCAGTCCCATCTCGCGGAACTTGTAGACCGCGTACATGCCGCCGAAGCCGGCACCGACGATGACCACGTCCAGCCGCGTGACGCCTGCGTCCGACGCACGGGCGGGATGGTCCTTGAGAATCTCTGCTGTCATGTTTGTCTCCTTGCTTGATCTGTCCGCGCTGTCCGGACCCGCACCGCCGGTCATCGATCGTGCCGTGCGCCGTCCCCATCAGGCGGGGCTTCGTGATTTGAATAATGCCTGCCGGCCGGTAAGTCATCAAGAAATGCCCATGCGTGATGGCCAACATCACATCCATGATTTCCGCCGGCTTGCCGGGACTTCCACCACTCGGGCTTCGTGATGCCGCATCCCTTCGTCGATCTGCTGCGCGAACGCCGCATCGCTTTCCTCTGGGCCGGCCTGGCCCTGTCGGGTGTCGGCAGCGAGCTGAGCCGCATCGCCGTGCTGTGGCTGGCCATCGGCATCGCGGGCCCGGGCGCGAGCCTGTTGCCAATGGCGCAGAGCGCGGTGGTGCTGGCGGTCAGCCTGGGTGCCGGGCTGTTCGCCGACCGCTTCTCGCCGCGCAAGGTGATGATCGGCAGCGACGTGCTGTCGGCGCTGGTCGCCATCCTGCCGGTCGTCCTGGCCGGCGTGTTCGGGCTCACCTTCGCCAGCCTCGTCGTCGCCGCCATGTGCCTCGCGGCATTGAGCGCGCTGTTCCAGCCGGCATTGCTGTCCAGCATTCCGGAGGTCGCGGGCACGCGCGAACGCATCCAGGGCCTGAACGCGCTGTTCGATGCGACGACCCGCCTGTCGCGGCTGGCCGGCCCTTTCGTGGCGGGCCTGCTCGCGACGGTGCTGCCCGTGCTGCATTTCCTGAGCGTGAATGCGGTGGGCTTTCTCGCGTCCGCATCGGCGATCGTCGCGATGGGCGCCTGGGGCCAGCGGCGGCCGACGTCCGTGCAGGCGTCGCATGCAGCGTCGGTCCTGCAGCGGTTGACGCGCGGCTTCGGCGTCATGCAGACACATCGCGACGTCCGGCTGCTGCTGCTGGCCAACACCGCCGTGCTGGGCGCATGGACGGTCGGCGTCAGCCTCGGCCTGCCCTTCCTCGTCGCAGAGGTCGGGCTGTCGGGATTCGGCTTGAGCGGGCTCGGTGCGGTCGCGGCGCTGGTCGCGGCCTACGGTGCCGGCGACTTCCTGTCCAACTTCGGAGTGGCGGGCCATCGGCCGGCGCGGCTCGGCCGCTTCATGTTCAACGGCTATGTGCTGCTGGGCGCCGGGCTGGCCCTGGTGCCGGTGCCGCTCTGGCTGCTGCCGCAGGCGGGCTGGCTGCCATCGATGATGGCCATGGCCTTCGCGTCCGGGCTGGGCGGGCCGATGTTCTTCATCCCGATGATGACCTTCCTGCAGACCCGGCTCGACGGCGTCGATCTCGTCAGCGTGATCCGGCTCCGGCTGGCCCTGACGGCTGCGGCCATGATGCTCGGGGCAGGGTTGGCGTCATGGCTGTTCGGCCGGTTCGGCGCGCCGTGCACGGTCGTGATGGCCGGTGTGGCGATCGCGGGCGTCGGCGTGTGGGGCAGCCTGCGCTGCGCAGACCTCGGCCCGGATGCCGGCCCGGCGTCCGATGGCGCGCGATCTACCTGAGCCGCTGGCCCGCGGCGCAGGCTTCGAGCAGCTTGTCGAGCCGTGCGGCGCGCGTTTCGGGCTTCTTCGCGCCGTTCACCCAGTGCTGCATCACCTTCCGGTAGCCAGGCGGCGTGCCGAGAAAGAACGTCCAGGCCGCCTTGTGGCGCTTGAAGGTGCGCAGGTCGGCCGGGGAGAATTCGGCGGCTTCCGCCTGCTCGTGCGAATACACCGCCGAGCGGGCCGCCGTGCGTTTGGCGAACGCGCTGGCGCCCGTCGGCGTCATGCGCCCTTGCGCCTGCAGCCGCGCGACCTTGGCGATGTTGATGGCGCTCCAGATGGACGTCGGCTTGCGCGGCGTGAAGCGGATCGAATAGGTGTCGTCGTCGATCCGCTTGCGGACGCCGTCGATCCAGCCGAAGCACAGCGCCTCGTCGACCGATTCCGACCAGGACATGCTCGGCTGTCCGGAGCCGACCTTGTGGAAGCCGACGAGCAGTTCCGTGGCGTCGCCGGCGTGGGCTTCGAGCCACTGGCGGAACGCCTCGGCGTTGGCGAAGAAGGTCGGACGGGTCATGCGAGAAGCAGCGGCAGCCGCTCGGCCAGCAGATCGATGACCACGCGCGTCTTCAGCGGAAGCGCACGCGCCTGCGGCCACACGGCGCTCAGCGCGTAGCCGAAGGGCTGCGGTTCCTCGAACACGCGCACCAGGCTGCCGGACGCCACGGCGTCGGCGACCAGCCAGGTCGGCAGACGCGCCATGCCCATCCCGCGGCTGGCCGCCATGGCCGACACCTCGAGGCTGTCGCAGCTGAATTCGAAGCGTGTGTGCGCCACGAAATCGACGGTCTGCCCGGCCGCACCGTTGAAGCGCCAGGGTTGCGGATCGTTCTCGCGCGCATAGCCGACGAACCGGTGCGCCGAGGCTTCGTCGCGCAACGCGTCGACGTTCTCGATCCGGCCATGCACCGCCAGATAGTCCGGCGACGCATAGACGCCCATCCACTGGTGGCCGAGTGGCCGTGCCGCCAGCGCCGCGCTGTCGCCGAGCGCGCCGCTGCGCACGGCCAGGTCGATGCCTTCGTCCACGATGTCGATGCGCCGGTCGCTGAGGGACACGTCGAACCGGAGCTGCGGATGCCGCTGCGCCAGGTCCAGCAACAGCGGCGCGACGCAGGCCCGGCCGATCAGCACGGGCATGGTGATGCGCACGCGTCCGGTTGGCGTCTGGCGGCCGGCCTCGACCGCCGCATCGGCCGCGTCGAGTTCGGCCAGCGCACGGCGGCAGCGCTCGTAATAGGCATGGCCGTCTTCCGTGAGGCTCTGGCTGCGGGTGGTGCGATGGAACAGCCGCGTGCCCAGTCGCTCCTCCAGCCGCGCCACGCTCTTGCCGACGGCCGAGCGCGTGAGCCGCAGCCGCTGCGCCGCCAGCGCGAAATTGCCGGATTCGACAGCCGCGACGAAGGCTTCGATGCCGTTGAGTCGTTCACTCATTGGTGCGTTTGGGGCGCCATTTCAGCGAATGAAAGGCGCCACTGCGGTCGTGAAGGAATCAATAGCATGGCGTATCTCTTTCTTCTACGCAAGGACACGACATGACCGACATTCTTCGCCGCTGGCAGATCAGCGATTTCGGCCGCCAGCATCTGCAACAGGTCGAACTGCCCGTGCCGCAACCCGGACCGGGCCAGATCCTGGTGCGCGTCGAGGCGGCCTCGCTGAACTATCGCGATCTCATGCTGACCGACAACCGCTATGGCTGGACACCGCAATTTCCCTTCGTGCCGGGCTCCGACCTGGCCGGCACCGTGGCCGCGGTCGGCGCCGGCGTCACGCGCTGGAAGGGCGGCGAGCGGGTGATCAGCACCTTCGTCGCCGGCTGGCTCGACGGCGCAGCGCCACCCGAGGCGATGGCGTTGGGCGGCCCGGGGCCGGGCGCGCTCGCATCGCATGTGCTGCTCGACGCGCAATGGGCGGTGGCTGCGCCCACCACGTTGAATGCCGCGCAGGCGAGCACGCTGCCGTGCGCCGCGCTCACCGCGTGGTTCTCGCTCGTCGAGACGGGCGGGCTGCACGCGGGCCAGACCGTGCTGATCCACGGCACCGGCGGCGTTGCGCTGTTCGGGCTGCAGTTCGCGCGGCTGCACGGCGCCCAGGCGATCGTGGTGTCGGGCGGTGCGGACAAGCGCGAGCGCGCACTGGCGCTCGGCGCCGCGCATGTGCTCGCGCGCGATTCCGACTGGCCGGCCGAAGTACGCCGCCTCACCGGCGGGCGCGGCGCGGAACGGATCCTGGAGACGGTCGGCGGCCCCAACCTCGGCCGTTCGCTGGAGGCGCTGGCACAGGGCGGGCATCTGGCGGTGATCGGCGTGATCGAAGGCCGGGAGATGAGCGGCTCGGCCTTCCATGCGATCCGCAGCCGCGGGACGGTCCAGGGCATCAGCGTCGGCCATCGGCGCGCACTCGACGAGATGGTGCGTGCCATCGACATGAATGCGCTGCAGCCCGTGATCGCGGCGGAGTATGGCGCCGACGCGGTGCCCGCCGCCTTCGCACATCTGGAGCGCGGCGCCTTCGGCAAGGTCGTGGTGCGGTTTTGAAGGGCAGTCGGGCCCGACGAAATTGTGGGATGAATTAATTAGCTCACGATGAGGGGAATTCAATTGAAAGTGAATTGAAAGGAATTTGTACTTTAATGAAAAGGTACCCACCGTCAATAAACAATTCAAGAAAGAATCGCGAATTGATCGAGTTCTGTAAACAATAGGACAAACCCGGTCAATGGGCAGGCCGTATTTGCCAAGAATGATTATTCAATCATTCATGCCTATTCCATGACTCAAATCTCCACGACGACCCGGCGTTTTGCCCGGCAGTTTCCTTTTTCTCTTCGTCGCAATGCGGTCGCCGTGGGGGCCGCGTTGCTCCTGGCGGGCGCTGCGCCCTCCTTTGCGCAGGGCGTCGCGCTGGGCAACGGCGGAGACGGCGGCAGCTATCCGGGCTTCGGTAGCATCGGTGGTGTTGGCGGCACGCCGGGCAATTCGGGCGGTGCGTCCACCGGCTATGCCCCCGGCTACGTGGGTGGCGCACCAGGCCAAGGCGCGCCGGGCGGTTATCTCGCTTCGGGCGGTGGCGGCGGTACCGTGATCGGCCCGAACGGATCGATCGGCATCGGCAGCGGTGCGGATGGCGGCTACATCTCCGGCTACTCCACCGGTGGTGGCGGTGGCGGCGCCGCAGCGCTCGTGCCTGGCGCGACAGCCATCGGCGGCGGCGGTGGTGGCGGGCCGGGCCAGACGCCAGGCGGCGCCGGCGCGACCGCCACCCAATCGGGTGCGACGGCCATCGGCAGCGGAGGCTCCGGTATATGGGTGAATGCATACGCAGCAGGCGGCAACGGTGCCGCCGCCACCGGACTGGCCAGCACGGCCATCGGTGCCGGTGCCGATGGAACGGCGGTCCATCCCGGCGGTTCCGACGGTGCGGCGGCATCAGGTAACTACTCGACCGCGATCGGCGGTTCGAATGCCCTCGGCATCAGTGCCCAGGCCAAGGGCACGAACACCGTGTCGCTGGGCAATGGCGCCTACACCGGTGCCGACAGCGGCAGCGCGTCGAACGGCACGGCGCTCGGCGCCAACAGCCGGGTCGAGGACTACGCCACCAACGCCGTGGCCCTCGGGCAGGGCTCGATCGCCAATGCGGCCAACACCGTGTCGGTCGGCTCGGTCGGTGCGACGCGGACCATCGTCAACCTCGGCGCCGGCAACGTGGCGGCGGGCAGCACCGACGCCGTCAACGGCGACCAGCTCAACACGACCAACCTCGCGGTTTCGGCGGCCCAGCAATCGGCCAACACCGCCGACCAGAAGGCCGTGGCGGCGCAGAGCACGGCCAATACGGCAAGGACCGAAGCCGCCGCGGCGCAGCGCACCGCGAACACGGCAAGAAGGGCGGCCGCTGCGGCCCAGGGCACGGCCAACACGGCGAGGACGGAGGCCGCCACTGCCCAAGGTACGGCGAACACCGCGCTCGCCCTGGGCCAGAACTCGGCACAGTATTCGCCGGACGGCCAGACGCTCGTCCTCAACGCCAACAGCGGCACCGGCACCACCATCGCCAATGTCGCCGACGGCCAGTCGGCCACGGATGCCGCGAACGTCGGGCAGGTGCGCACGGCGCAGACCACCGCCATCGGCACCTCCAATGCGTTCACCGTGCAGCAGGTGGCCAGCCTCCAGGCGATCATGAACCAGGCGTTCGAGACCGGTCTTTGCCGTGCGAACAGCACCGGCGGCGTGGCCTGTGGTGGCGCCGCGGCAAACGGCAACGGCTCCACGGCCATCGGTACCAACGCCCAGGCGTCCGGCGACAATACGACCGCGCTCGGCAACGGCGCCGAAGCGACGTACGCCGGCTCGGTCGCCATCGGTGCAGGCGCCAAGGCGCTGGCCGACCCGACCACGGCCATCGGCAACAACGCCGTCGCGACCGGCAACAACGCGGTGGCACTCGGTGCCAACACGCTCGCGAGCGGTTCGAATTCCGTCGCGCTGGGGCAGGGGTCCGTCGCGTCCCGCGACAACAGCGTGTCGGTGGGCGACGCCGCCACGGGCCTGACGCGCAGCATCACCAACGTCGCGCCGGGCACGCTCGGCACCGACGCCGTCAACCTGAACCAGCTCCAGCAGGCCGTGAACACGCTTTCGTCCGAGTCGCGCACCTTCGCCGCCAAGGGCGTGGCCGCGGCGATGGCGATTCCGTCGATGCCCGCGCTCGCACCCGGCCAGAAGTGGGCCGGCGCCGCCGTCGGCAACTACGCCGGCGAATCAGCCATCGGCCTCGCCTTCGGCTATCAGCTCAACCCGAACCTGAACCTCGGCGTGGGCGTGTCCGCCGCCGCGGGCAGCGGCAGCAAGGTCGGTACGCGCGTCCAGGCCGGCTACGCGTGGTGATGGCCGATGGCGGCCTGACGGCCTGATCAGAACGCCAGCGCTAATCCTGGCCGTGGCCAGTCCACGGCCAGCAGGTTGCCGTAGCCGGACAGCGTGATGTACGCCGTCCGGCGTTCCGGCCCGCCGAAGCAGATGTTGGTGCAGTAGCCCTCGGGCGCGGCGCGGAACTCCAGCCATTCGCCGGCTGGCGAGAACACGCTGATGCCGCCGCGCACCAGCGTCGCGACACAGACGTTGCCGCCTTCCTCCAGCGCCATCGAATCGAAGCGCTGGAAGCCCTGCATGCCGTGCACCAGCCGGCCGCCGTTGGGCGACGGCCAGGGCTCCATGCCCAGCTTGCCGGGACCGAGGATCGGGTAGGACCACAGGCGGCTCGTCTCGGTCTCGCTCACGTACAGCGTGCCGCCGTCCGGCGAGATGCCGACGCCGTTCGGCGTGATGACGGGGAAGGCCGCCTGCACGATGGCGCTGCCATCGGCACGCGCATGGAACACGGCGCCGCGGTCCATGTTGCGGTCGCGCGTCTTGCCATGGTCGGTGAACCAGAAATCGCCCTGGGCGTCGAACACGATGTCGTTCGGCCCGCGCAGCTGGATGTCGCCGCAATGCGTGTAGAGCGTGGTTACCGCGCCGGTGCGCAGGTCGACCTTCTGGATCGAGCCGCCCTGGTAGTCGAGCGCCGCGCCGGTCGGCCGCGAGAAGCCGTCGTCGGTGCGCCAGGCGAAGCCGCCGTTGTTGCAGACGTAGCAGCAGCCGTCCGGTCCCATGGCCGCGCCGTTCGGTCCGCCGCCGAGTTCGGCGACCACCTCGACCGCGCCGTCCGGCGCGATGCGCTTGAGCCGGCCGCCGGCGATCTCCACCACCAGCACGCTGCCGTCGGGCAGCGCGATCGGGCCTTCGGGAAAGGCGAGTCCGGACGCGACGATGCGTCCCTGCAGTTGCATGCTCTTCATGGTCTGGATGTCTCCTCGTGTCGGTCAGGCGATGGCCGCGGCCTGTGGTGCCGCATGCGCGCCCAGGTAGGCGCTGGTGGCGCGTTCGCGGGCACCGCCGCTGCGCATCTCGTCGCCGGTGAATTCGCCCGTGATCTCGCCGTGCCGCATGAACCACGCATGGTCGGCCAGCCGCGCCGCCATCGGGAAGCTCTGCTCCACCAGCAGCGCCGACAGCGACTGCTCGCGCTGGATGGCGGCGAGCCGCTCGAACACGCGCACCACCAGTTGCGGCGCCAGGCCCAGGGACGGCTCGTCGAGCAGCAGCAGCCGCGGGCCCGACATCAGCGCGCGGCCGATGGCCAGCATCTGCTGCTCGCCGCCGCTCATCAGCCCAGCCGGGCTGTGCAGGCGGCTCGCGATCTCGGGGAAGAAGGCCAGCACCATGTCGCGCCGCGTCGTGCGTTCGCGGCCGCTGGCGAAGTAGCCGCCGAGCAGCAGGTTCTCGGCGACGCTCAGGTCGGGCACGATCTCGCGGCCTTCGGGCACGTAGACGATGCCGGCGCGGTAGCGGCGCCGGTTGTCCCAGCGGCTGATGTCCTGGCCGTCGAAACGGATCGCGCCGCCGGCCGGCGCCAGCCCGGCGATCGCCTTCAGCGTGCTCGACTTGCCTGCGCCGTTGGCACCCAGCAGCGCCGACACGCCGGCGCGTGCAACGGAAAGATCGGCGCCGTGCAGCGCCACGGTCGCGCCGTAGCGCACCGACAGGCCCTGGGTGGACAGCAGTGCGTCAAACATCCTCGTCTCCCAGATAGACGCGCACGACCTCGGGGTTGGCGCGGATGTCGGCCGGCGTGCCGTGCGCCAGCATGCGGCCGGCGCTCAGCACGTGGATGGTGTCGCAGATGCCCATGATCAGGTCCATGTCGTGTTCCACCACCAGCAGCACCAGGTCGGGCTGGCGCAGCCGCAACAGCACCGCCGCAAGCTCGGCGGTCTCGGCGGAATTCAAGCCGGCGGCGGGTTCGTCCAGCAGCAGCACCTGCGGCTTGCCGACGATGGCACGCGCGATCTCCACCAGCCGCAGCATGCCGGGCGGCAGTTCGGCCGGCAGCGCGTCGGCCGCCTTGCCGGCGCCCACCCGGTCCAGGGCCTGGCGCGCGAGTTCGCGATGTGCCTCGCGCTCGGCGCCGGCGGCCGGAAATGGCAGGAAGGCCGACAGCCAGCCGGCGCGCGCATGGCGCTGCATGCCGGCCATCACGTTCTCCACGCAACTGAGTTCCGGGCACAGCGCGACGTGCTGGAAGCTGCGCGCAAAGCCGAGCATCGCGCGCCGGTTGGGCGGCAGGTGGCCGACGGCGGTACCGCCCAGGCGGATGCGCCCTTCCTGCGGCAGGTAGAGGCCGGTCAGGCAGTTGAAGAAGCTCGTCTTGCCCGCGCCGTTGGGCCCGATCAGCCCGGTGATGCGGCCGGGCTCGAAGGTCGCGTTCAGCCCCTCGAGTACGTGGATGCCGCCGAAGCGCAGCGACAGGCCTTCGACATGCAGCGGTGCCGGCGTCGGCACCGCGGTGGCCACCGCGGCGCTCATGGCTTGCCCCGCCCGAGCCAGCCCGGCAGCACGTTGGCCGCGAGCACGGTCAGCAGCAGCGCCGCGCCGTAGAGGATCGGCACCCAGGCGCCGGCACTCGCGAAGACCAGCGGCACCGCGGTGAGGAAGAGCGCACCGACCAGCCCGGCGAAGGCGGTGAGCACATAGAGGCTGACCACCGATCCGACGAGCAGGAAGATCGAGGTCCAGAGCGTGAAGCTGCTCGGGCCGACCGTCGAGGTGCTGAAGGCCAGCATCGCACCGGCGATGCCGGCGATACCGCCGCTGGCGGCCATGGCGCAGACGCGGGCGCTGCTGCGCGACAGGCCGAACGATTCGGCCGCATGCACCGACGTGCGCATCAGCAGCAGGCCGATGCCCTGGCGCGAACGCCGGAACAGGTGCAGCGCCGCGCCGACGCCGCACAGCACGGCCAGCGGCACGTAATAGCGCTGCAGTCCGGCGGGCATGGCCGGCAGCGTGTCGAGCTTCACGTTCAGGCCCTCGAAGCCGCCGGTCCAGGCCGAGAAGTGCAGCAGCACTTCGGGCAGCGCGAGCGCCAGCGCCATCGTGACCACCGCCAGGTAGATGCCCGACAGCCGGCGCGAGGGCCAGGCGAAGGCCGCCGCCAGCGCCGCGCCCACCAGCGCCGCCAGGGGCAGGCTGGCCAGCACCGGCCAGTGCAGGTGCCGTTCGAGCAGGGCGGCGGTGTAGGCGCCGGCCGCGACGAACACGCCATGGCCGAGCGACACCTCGCCCGAATAGCGCACCAGGAAGCTCACCGACAGCACGGCGATCGCATTGGCGAAGCACACGCCCAGCGCATAGGTCCAGAAGCCACCGGTGAGCGCGGGCACGACCAGCAGCACGAGCAGCGCCAGCACGTTGGCCGCGCGCTGCCAGGGGATCTGGCGCGCGGGCTTCTCGGCGGCCCGTGGCGCCTCGTTGGCGGCTGCGCGGGGCAGCGAGAGGGATGTGGTTTCAGGCACGGCTGATGGCACTCCGGGACAAGAGGCCCTGCGGACGCAGGATGAGCAGGGCGAGCATCGACACCAGCAGGAAGCTGTTGTTGAATTCCGCCGCGACGTAGAAGGACAGCAGGTTGGTCAGGATGCCGATGAAGATGCCGCCCAGCACGGCACCCGGCAGGCTGGTGAAGCCGCCGATCACCGCCGCCGCGAAGGCCTGCAGCATGAAGGAGCTCACGGTGGTGGACGACAGGAAGGTCGTCGGCACGATCAGCAGCGCGCTGACCACGCCCAGCAGCGCCGCCGCGGCCCACGACATCGCGTGCAGCTGGCGCAGGCTCAGTCCGCACACGCGCGACGCGAACGGGTTGGCGGCCACCGCGCGGAACGCCACGCCGACGCGCGTGCGGTCGATCACCAGGTAGAGCGTGCCGATCAGCAGCGCGGTCGCGCCGAGCACGCACACGTCGTAGGCGGTCACGCGCACCGGTCCCCACTGCGCCGACCAGCGCGGCAGCGGCAAATCGAGGTTGACCACGTCGGAGCCGAAGACCAGCTGCGTCGCGCCCTGAATGATCAGCCCGACGCCCAGCGTCGCGATCGTGCTGGTCAGGTCGGAGCGGAACACCAGCGGCGCGATCAGCACATAGGCGACCAGCGCCAGCAGCGCGAGCAGCCCGAGCGAGCACAGCACGGCCACGCCCCAGGGCAGCTGCGCCAGCCCGCCGCCGGCCAGGCCGAACACCAGGAAGGCCGACAGGCCCGCCATGTTGCCGTGCGCGAAGTTTACGACGCGCGAGCTCTTGTAGATGAGCACGATGCCCATCGCGCCCAGCGCATACAGGCAGCCGCTGACGGTGCCTGTCCACAGCAGGGCCAGCAGGTCGGAGAGCCAGGAGGTGGTCTGCATGGTCAGTCTGGGATGCCGATGCCCTGATCGATCAGGTCGATCACCACCGGGAAGTAGCGACCCGAGAAGCCTCGCGTCGACGCGGCCTCGTAGTAGCGCTTGGCGAGCTCCGCCACGCGCGCGGGCACGCGCATCTCGTCGGCCAGCGCGAGCACGTACGAGATGTCCTTGACCATGTACTCCGGCGGAAAGGCGCGGTCCGGGAACTCGCGCGGCAGCATGGCCTTGCGGCCGTGGTTGCGCAGCACGAAGCTGTCGCCGGAGCCCTTGGACACCGCGTCGAGCAGCACCGCCGGCTTCACGCCCGCGCGTTCGCTGACCACCATCATCTCGGCCAGCGCGACCACGTGTTCGGCGACCAGTGCGTTGTTGACCAGCTTCACGACCTGGCCGCAGCCGACCTCGCCGCAGTGCGTGACGTCGGTGCCCATGTAGCGCAGTACAGGCTCGATGCGCGCGAACAGCGCCGCGTCGGCGCCGACCATGATGCTGAGCTCGCCGCGCTGTGCGGCCTCGCGGGTGCGCGCCACCGGCGCATCGGCGAAGGCGATGTCGTGCGCGGCCAGCTCGGCGGCGATGGCGCGCGCGCCGGCCACCGACGTGGTGCTGAGATCGACGATGACCTGCGGCCGGCGCGGCTGCACGGCCAGGCCGTTGTCGCCGCAGCAGACCTGCCGCACCTGCGCGTCGCCGGGCAGCGAGAGGCAGACGATGTCGGCGCGGGCCGCGACCTCGGCCACCGAGGCCGCGAGCACGGCGGGCGTGCCTTCGAGGAAGGACGCGGCGGCGGGGTTGGCGTCGTAGGCGATCACCGGGCCGTCGTGTTTCAGCGCGATGTTGCGGCACATGCCGCTGCCCATGACGCCCAGGCCGATGAATCCAATGGTCGTGCTCATCTCAATCCATCCACATGCCGCCGCTGACATCCAGCGAGGTACCCGTGATCCAGTTCGATGCGGGCGAGCACAGGAACAGCGCCGCCTGCGCGATGTCGTCGGCATTGCCCCAGCGGCCCAGCGGCACGCCGGTCGCGGCCGAGGCGGCCGGTGCCTGGTTGTTGGTGACCTTCGCCCACATGGCGGTCTCGACCGGCCCGGGTGCGAGGGTGTTGGCATACACGCCGTGCGGCGCGCCGGCCTTGGCGATCCAGCGCATCAGGCCGTGCACCGCCGACTTGGCCGACACGTAGGCCGGTCCCGAGGCGACGCCGCCGTTCTTCGCCGCGATCGAGCCGCAGGCCAGGATCTTGCCGAAGCCGCGCTCCACCATCTGCGGAAACAGCTTGCGCGTCGGGTTGACCACGCCGCGCACGTTCACGTCGAAGATGCTGTCCCATTCCTCGTCGGTGCTGTCGCCCAGCGGCGTGCGCGAGATGGTGCCGGCGCACAGCACCAGGATGTCGATCGGGCCATGCGTGTGCGTCACCTGCTCGACCACCGCATCGGTCTCGTCGCGCGAGGTCACGTCGTAGCGCAGATAGGCGACGCCGGGGCCGACGTCGGCGTGCTCGGCGATGTCGGTCGCCACCACGCGCGCGCCCGCGGCTGCGAAATTGGTGGCGATGGCGCGGCCCATGCCGCCGGTGCCACCGGTGATGAGGACGGTGCGCCCTTCCAGTGTGGACGGACCGCTCAGATGCAATGCCATGGTGTGTCTCCTTGATAGGTTGAAAAGGGTGGTGCGGAGGCCGTGCGCGAGCGCTAGCCGGCCTCGGCCAGAATGCGGCGCGCCCGTTCGATCACGGGGCGGTCGATCATCTTTCCGTCGAGCGCGACGGCGGCGCCTGCGCTGGCGGCGGCGGCGTCGAGCACGCGGCGCGCCCAGTCGCAGTCCTGCGGCGAGGGGCGGAAGGCGAGGTTCACGGCGTCGACCTGCCGCGGGTGGATGCAGAGCTTGCCGCCGAAGCCCCAGCGCTTCGATTGCTGCGCGTGGCGCGCGATGACTTCGGCGTCGGTCAGCTCCAGGCTCACGCCGTCGATGGGTGCGGGCTTGCCGGCCAGGCGCGACTCCAGCACCAGCGCGGCGCGCACTGCGGCGAGCGTGTCGTCGCCATCGGCCAGGCCCGAGTCGAGCGCGAAATCGATGTTGCCGAACGCCAGGCGCACGGTCGGGCCGGTCGCGAGGATCTGGCGCGCGCTCGCCCAGCCGGCGACGGTCTCGACCAAAGCCACCAGCTCGGCACGCGGCACTTCGGCCACGACGGCGGCCATCACATCGGCATCGGCCTTCGGCACCATCAGGCCGGCGGCGGCGAAGTCCTCGAGCATGCGCAGGTCGTCCTGGAACCAGGGCGTGTCGCAGCCGTTGATGCGGACCATCGCGGGTGCGCCGCTCTGCAGCCATGCCAGCGCCGCGGCGCGCGCCGCCGGCTTGTTGTCCGGTGCGACGGCGTCCTCGAGGTCGATGATGATGCGATCGGCACCGCTGGCCGCGGCCTTGGCGAAGCGCTCGGGCCGGTCGCCCGGCACGAAGAGATAGCTCTTGCCCACGCGGGCCTGCGTGGATCCGGCGGAGGTGCTGGACATGCTCATGCCAGTGTCGCGTTCGCCGTCATCGCCAGGCCGCCCGCGGGGCTGCGCGCCCACAGCTTGAGCGTGCCGTCGGCCTGCGTGCCGGCCTGCAGCGTGAAGGGCGCGTCGACGTGCAGCGGCATCGCGCCGCGGAAGTCGAAGGCCGCCAGCCGGCTGCCGGGTCGGCAGCTCAGTGCGAAGTCCTGCAGCAGCGTCGCGGTCAGCGGGCCATGTACCACGAGTGCCGGGTAGCCTTCCACCTCGCGCGCATAGGGCGCGTCGTAGTGGATGCGATGGCCGTTGAAGGTCAGCGCCGAATAGCGGAACAGCAGTGTGGTGTCGGGCGCGATCTCGCGCTGCCATTCGGCGTCTGCGGGAGCGGGCTCGGGCGTCGGTGCCGCGCTGCCCGGCGCGGGCGCCTCGCGGTAGACGATGTCCTGCTCTTCCACGATGCAGTCGCGGCCGTCGCAACGCACCGTGTGACCGACCGTCACGAACCACAGCTGGCCGCGCCGGCCGGTCTTGTTCTCGACCTTGAGGATGCGGCTGGTGCGCGTGGCCGTCGCGCCGACCGGCACGTCCGCGAGATAGCGCAGCCGGCTGCCGGCCCACATGCGGCGCGGTAGCGCGATCGGCGGCAGGAAGCCGCCGCGCTTCGGATGGCCGTCATCGCCCAGCCCGCTGCGGCGCACAACCGGATTGAAGAAGAGCCACTGCCAGCCCGGCGGCAGCGCGTCGCCTTCGGCGGGCGACTGCGCCAGGTCCAGCGTCGCGGCCATGGCGGCAACGTGCGCGGCGTCGATGCGCTGCGTGTGCTGCTCTTCCCGGCCGATCCAGGCTGAAAAGTCCTCGGCGCCGGCAACGGCCGGCACAGTGGTGGAGTCGATGACGCTCATCAGGTGAGCGCCGCGTTGAAGACCGAGGCCGGGTACGGCCGGAAGTCCTGCACCAGCTTGAAGCCGTCGCCGCTGGCCTGCAGGATCGCCTCCTGCCGCGCGCCGCGGTGGTCGCCCGACTTGAAGCTCACCTGCTTGGCGCCGCCGACGGTGGCGTTGTTCATGGTCTCCATCACCGCCACCAGGTTCTCGCGGGTGAGCGGCTTGCCGCTGGCCAGCAGCATGCGGAAGCCCGCGACGAACAGCGCCGCGTTGCTCCAGCCGTTGAGGCCGAAGACGCCGATCGGGTCGTTCGGGTAGTACTTCGCCACGGCCGTGCGGTAGGCGGCCACGTCGGGCTCGTCGGAGCTCACCGGCAGCAGCCACGACGAGAAGTAGGTGCCTTCCAGCAACGGCCCCGCGAGCTTCTGCGTGATCGGGTCGGCCGTGAAGAAGGGCGCCATCCACTTGGCCTGCACGCCCAGCCGCTCGGCCGACTTGAGCGCCGCGGCCAGGTTGGCGTTGGAGCCGAACACCACCACCACCTGCGCGCGCGCATTGCCGATGCGGCGCATGTGCGCCGAGAAGTCGGTGCTGCGCACCTCGAACGGAATCGACTCGACCGCGCTCAGCCCGACGGACTTCATGTACGTGTCGAAGCCGCGCAGGGCCGAGCGGCCGAGCTCGTCGTTCTCCCACAGCAGCGCGATGCGGTCGTGCTTGAGCACGTTGCGCGCAAAGTCGACGTTGGATGCGGCCGACCAGCCGTAGTCGGGCAGCAGCGGGAACACCAGCTTCTCGCCGAACAGCGCGGGCGAGCCGCCGATCGGGCCGAGCATCGGCAGGCCGACTTCACGGGCATAGGGAATGACCGCCACGTTCTGCGCCGTGCCGACCGACGCCACCAGCGAGAACACCTTGTCTTCCTCGACCAGGCGGCGGGTGACGGCCACGCTGCGGGCTGGCTCGTAGCCGTCGTCGTAGGTGACGAAGCGGATCTTCCAGCCGTCCATGGCGCCGGTCTCGGACACATGGCGCAGGCAGGCATCGGCCGCGTGCGTCAGCGTGGCGTAGAACGGCACCGGGCCGGTGACGGGCGTGAAGGCGCCGACGGTGACCGTGCGGCTGGCGCGGTCGATGCCGGGTTCAGCGGCTTGGGCAGGCTGGGCGTGGAGGTGGAAGCTGGCGACGCTGGTCGCCGCAGCGGCGCCGGCGGCTTTCAGCAGGATTCTTCGGGTGGTTGGCATGGTCGATGTCCTTTACCGTTGGTGCGAATCTCGAATTAAGAATGCATCATGCATCTCGTGATTCGCACGTGAAACTCGGGACAACCCTAGATGAAGGGTCTTCCATGGCCGAGGAGGCGCAATCTCAAAGCGTGAAACAGCGCATGGAATGCATAAAAGAATGCATTGTTTGAGAAACCCAACCGCTTGACGGCCGTCCACTGTCCCTTCGGAGGGGGCTGCGCCGGCCCCGGCCTCCCGGCCACCCGATCCGATGTCTATGGAGACTCGCGCCGCGGCCAGGCAAAGGCCGGCGTCACCTTGGCCGCGATGCGGGCCGATGCATTCCGCACGTATTCGCTCGACAGCGCGATGCCCTGCGCCGACGCCTCGAGTTCCAGCATGGTCTGCAGGTCGCTCTGCAGCGATGCGTTCAGCGCCCGCTTGGTGGCCGACAGCGCGAGCGGCGACGCGCCGCCGAAGCTCAGCGCCACGCGCCGTGCGCGCTCGTGCAGCGCCGATGGCGGCAGCACCTCCATCGCGATGCCCATCGCGAGCGCTTCGTCGGCACCGATCTCGCGGCCCGACAGCATCAGTTCCTTGGCGCGCTGCAAGCCGACGATCCGCGGCAAGGTGAAGAGGGCGCCGCAGTCCGGCACCAGCCCGACCCGCTGGAAGGCCATGCACAGGCGCGCGCGCGTGCTGAGCAGCACGATGTCGGCCAGCAGCAGCAGGCTGAAGCCGGCGCCGTAGGCCACGCCGTCGACCGCGGCGACCAGCGGCCGGTCGAGCTGATGCAGCTCGGTCGTCAGCCGGCGGAAGCGCTCCAGCGTGCTGCGCCCCTGTTCGGCCGTGCGCGGGCCGGCCGACGCCGTCACGCGCACGTCGCCGCCGGCGCAGAAGGCTTCGCCGGCGCCGCGCAGCAGCACGGCGCGCACCGACGCATCGGCGCGGATGCGGCCGAGCGCATCGACGATGTCATCCACCAGGCCGGCGTCGAGCGCGTTCAGCGATTTCGGCCGGTTCAGCACCAGCGTCGCCACGCCGTCCTCCACCGAGAAGAGCAGGCTCCGATCGCTGTGCGCTGCGGGTGTGGACGGCGCGTCCATGGTCCGGCCTTAGACGATCCCGCGTTCCCGCAGCGCGCGGATGGCGGACGCATCGCGCCCGAGCACGCCACCCAGCACCTCGTCGGTGTGCTGCCCCAGCAGCGGCGGCGCTGCCGGCTCGGGCGGCGCGATGCCGGTGAAGCGGATCGGACTCGCGCACAAGGTCACGGTGCCGGCGGTCGGGTGCGGCATCTCGATCGCCATGCCGCGGTGCTGCACCTGCGGGTTCGCGAAGACCTCGGGGTAGGTGTTGATCGGGCCGGACGGAATGCCGGCCGCCTCCAGCGCGGCGAGCAGCTCGGCCGCCTGCCACTGCGCGGTCAGCGCGTTGAAGACGGCGGTCAGTTCGCCGCGATGTTCGAGGCGCCGCGCGTTGGTGACGAAGCGCGGGTCGTCGCCGAGTTCGGGGTGGCGCAACACCTCGCAGAAGGTGCGGTACTGCGCTTCGGTGCCGCAGATCACGATGATCCCGCGGTCGGCGCAGGCGAAGGCCTGCGAGGGCAGGCCGCCGTTGCCCTGCGTGCCGCGGCGCGGTGGCACCGAACCGGTCGCGAGGTAGGTGGTCACGTAGTGCGACTGCGCGGCGATGGTGCAGTCCAGCAGCGCGATGTCGATGTGCTGGCCTTCGCCCGACGAGGTGTCGCGCTCGTACAGCGCGGCCACGATGGCCGACACCGCGTACTGGCCGGCCATGAAGTCCGCCAGGCTCGGACCGGTCTTCATCGGGCCGCCGCCGGGCTCGCCGTCGGGCAGGCCGGTCACGCTCATCATTCCGCTCATCGCCTGGAACACGGTGTCGTAGCCGGGCAGCTTGCTGTACGGGCCGTCCTGGCCGAAGCCGGTGACCGAGCAGTACACCAGGCGCGGATTGAGCTCGCGCAGCGACGCGTAGTCGAGGCCGTAGCGCTTCAGGTCGCCGACCTTGAAGTTCTCGATCAGCACGTCGGCGCGCGCGGCCAGTTCGCGGATCAGCGCCTGCCCTTCCGCGTTCGCCATGTCGATGGTGATGGAGCGCTTGTTGCGGTTGGCGCAGAGGTACATCGGCGACTCGCGCGTGTCCTGGCCGTCGAGATCCTTCAGGAAGGGCGGGCCCCAGCGGCGCGCTTCGTCGCCGCGTCCCGGCCGCTCGACCTTGATGACGTCGGCGCCGAGGTCGGCCAGCGATTGGGCCGCGAGCGGCGCGGCCAGGATGCGGCCGAGGTCGAGCACCTGGATGCCCTGCAGTGGAAGTCGTTTCATTGCGGCAGCTCCGCTTGGGTGTCTTCTGTGTGAATGGGCCATGCAGCGTCGGCGAGCTGCGAGAAATGCGCGGCGGCGCCGTCGGGTTCGGTGCGCAGCAGCTTGCTGCGGTAGGTCCAGCGGTGCAGCGGATGCTCCAGCGTGAGCCCCATCGCGCCCATGAACTGGTGCAGGTCGTAGGCCACCTTCGTCGCGATGTCCTGCGCGAAGCCGGCGGCCATGGCGGCGTCGGCTTCGGTGGCGGTGCTGGCGGCGCGGTAGACCAGCCAGCGGGCGCTCTCGACCGATGCGGCGCAGGCCGCGAGCCGGTGCTGCACGGCCTGGAAGGCGCCGAGGGGGCGGCCGAACTGGCGGCGGTCCTTCACATGGTCGAGCACGCTGTCGAGGCCGGCAGACAGGCAGCCGACCAGTTCGGCCGCGTTGCCCAGGCGCCAGAGGCGCTGCAGGGTCGCGGCGTCCGCATCGGCCGTACTGGCCACCGAGGTCCATGCCAGCGCGGACGGATCGCGCAGCAGGCCCATCGGATAGGCGAACACGCTGTCGATCGGCACCACGGCGCCGGCGTCGAGCGGCGCCACGTCCACGCGGCCCGCGCGCAGGCGGATCAGCGTGCGGGCGACGGGCGCGAAGCGGATCGGCCGGTCGAGCCGCTCGCCGGCCAGCGCGAACGGGCCGGGCCGGCCGGGGCAGGCCAGCGGCGCGATGAAGGTCGACGCGACCATCTCCAGGCACAGCGGCAGCCGGCACAGTTCCATCACCATCGCGGCCGCCGCGACGGGGCCGAGCTCGTCGATCGCCAGGCAGTCGAAGAAGCCGGCGTCGGCGATCTGCTGCTGCAGGGCGGTGGCGTACTCGAAGCGGACGGGTGCGGTGGGCAGGCGCGTGAGCTCGCGCGCCACCATCTTGCGCACGGCGTCGAGCAGCGCCTCGTGGTCTTCGGTGGGCTGGAAGTTCATGCGCGGGGCTCCCGGGGCAGTCCGAGGTAGTCGGTGGCGACCAGGTTCAGCTGAATCTCGGCCGCGCCCGAGGCGATGCCGGCGGCGATCGCGCGCTCGTGGTGCGACAGGTGCAGCGGGAAGGCGTGGCCGGTGAAGGTGTCGCCGAGAAAGTCGAGGCCGAAGTCGGCGACCGCGTGGTCGGCGGCGACCACGGCCACGCGCGCCAGGCTCGCGTCGGCACTCGGCGGCAGCCCGCGCGAGCGCTGGTCGACCACGCGGTAGACCAGCATGCGCGCCGCCTCGCAGGCCGCCAGCGCGGCGCCGGCGCGCGAGCGCACGACCGGGCTGTCGAACTCGCCCAGCGCCTGCAGCCGCCGCACCATCTGGTCGAGCACGCGGCGCGAGAACGCATAGCGCGCGATGCCCACGCGCTCGTTGGCCAGCGCGTAGCCGATGATCGGCCAGGCCTGCCCTTCCTCGCCGAGCCGCGTGCTACGCGGCACCCGCACGTTGTCGAAGAACACCTCGTGGATGTCGCCGTCGCCGATCAGCGAGGGGATCGATCGCACGTGGATGCCGGGCGTGTCCATCGGCACCAGCAGGATCGCGATGCCGCCCTTGCCGGGGCCACCGGTGCGCGCCAGCAGGAAGCAGTGCTGCGCCAGGCCTGCATAGGAAGTCCAGACCTTGGAGCCGTTGATGACGTAGTCGTCGCCCACGGTCTCGGCGCGCGTGCGCAGCGAGGCCAGGTCCGATCCGGCCGATGGCTCCGAGAAGCCCTGGCACCAGACCATGCGGCCCGCGGCCATCTCGGGCAGATAGCGCTGCTGCTGCTCGGGCGTGCCGAAGCGGATGATCGTCATGCCGATGAAGTTGACGTTCATGTACTGCGGGCCGCGCGGCTCGCCGGCCGCCCACAGTTCCTCGCCGATGATGAAGTGCTCCCACGGCGGCGCGGCCCGTCCGCCGTGCGCCACCGGCCAGTGCGGCACCAGCAGGCCCTGCGCCGCGAGCTTCGGGCAGAAGTCGAGCGAGAACGCGGTCTGCTCCTTCGATCCGGGGCCGTGGCGGCACAGGTCTTCCCAGTCCGGAGGCAGTTCGTCGCGCAGCAGCGTGCGCACCCTGGCCCGCAGCGCATCCTGCTCGGGCGACCATTCGAAATTCACGTGTTCACTCCTGGCGCTGTGCGTCCATGGGGCCGATGTGCCGGTTGACCTGCCGCATGTAGCTGACGTAGCCCATCGGCACCGGGCTGCCGCCGTGCACCGCGATCACGGCGCCGCTGGTCCAGGCCGAGGCGTCCGACACCAGGTACGCGCACAGCGGGCCGACGTCGTCGGGCTGGCCGATGCGCTGCAGCGGCACCAGTTCGGTCTGGTGGCGGATGCGCGCCTCGGTGTTGAGCGTGGTGGCGAGTTCGTCCGTCATCACCACGCCCGGTGCCACGGCGTTCACGCGGATGCCGAGATGGCCCCATTCGGCCGCCATGGTCAGCGTGAGGTTCTCCACGCCGGCCTTGGCCGCGCCGTAGTGGCCGGTGCGCGGGTTGGCATGCGACGCGCTGCGCGACGTGATGTTGACGATGGCGCCGCCGCCCTTCATCGCGCGGGCCGCGGCCTGCGCCGCGAAGAAGGTCCACTTGAGGTTCAGGTCGACCACGCGGTCCCACTGGTCCTCGCGGATGTCGATCAGCGCGCCGACGTCCCCGGCGCGCGCACTGCCCGCGTTGTTGACCCAGCCGTCGATGCGGCCGAAGCGTGCGAGCGCCTGCTCGACCACGCGCGCCGTGTCTTCGCTGCGCGTCAGGTCGGCCTGCACGGCCAGCACCTGTGCGCCTTCCGCCGCGAGCTGCGTCCGGGCCTGGTCCAGCGCGTCGGCCGAGCGGCCGGTGATCACCACCTGCGCACCGCAGCGTGCCATCGCCAGGCTGATGCCCAGGCCGATGCCCTTGGCGCCGCCCGTGACGACGACGGTCTTGCCCGCGAGCGAGAACATGCCGGCCGCGTTCATTCGGGCTTGTAGCCGATCTGGCGGGCCGAGCGCGCCCACATGTCCTGTTCCATGCGGATCTGCTCGGACTGCCCGGACGGCGGCCCGCCCACCGGCACCACCGACGCCTGCACCAGGCGCCCGCGGATGTCGGCGTCCTTCAGCACTTCGTTGTAGGCCGCGTTGAGCTTGGCGACGATCGGGTCGGGCGTGCCGGCCGGCACCCAGATGCCGTAGGACACCGCGAAGATCAGGTCGTTGATGCCCATGTCGGACAGCGTCGGCACCTCGGGCAGCGAGGGCGAGTGCTCCTGGCCGCCATGCAGCAGCGGCCGGACCTTGCCGTCCTTGATCATCGGCAGGTAGTTGAACGGCACGTCGATCGTCATCTGGATCTCGTTGCTGATCAGCGCCGTGAGCACCTGGCCGGCGCCCTTGTACGGCACCGCCGTCGCGTCGAAGCCCAGCTTGGACTTGAGCATCTCGTTGCTCAGCACCATGCTGCCGGCGGTGTACGAGTAGTTCAGCTTGCCGGGGTTCTGCTTGGCGTACTTGACGAACTCGTCCATGTTCTTCGCGGGCACGCTGCTGTTGACCATGAAGGTCATGCCGCCGCGCGCCAGGCAGATCACCGGCTTGAGCTGTCTCTGGATGTCGAACTTCAGGTCCTTCAGCAGCACCGGCGTGAGGCTGCCGCCGCCCAGGAAGATCATGGTGTAGCCGTCGGGTGCGGCGGCGGCGGTGTATTCGGCGCCGATCAGCGCGGCGGCGCCGGGGCGGTTTTCCACGAACACCGGCTGCTTGAGCACCGCGCCCAGCTTTTCCGCGAAGGAACGCGCCATCGCATCGGAGCCGCCGGCGCCGAAGGGCACGACCATCTTGATCGGGCGGTTGGGGAAGTCGTTGGCCTGCGCGAAGGCCGGCTGCACGCCCGCCGCGGCCAGCGCCAGCGCCGTGGCGGCGAAGCGGGCCAGCCAGGTGCGGCGCCGTGCGGGCGCCTGGAATCGGTCGATGTCCATGTCTCTCTTCTCCTTGTCGGAAGTCTTGTCGATCAGTCCAATATATGGACTGGTGTTTGTCTCTGTTCGGAATGACTGTGCGCACTGTAGAGTCCCCCGGTCGCCCTGTCTTCGCCGCTAGGGGAAAGCACAGGCCGACCATTCCAGAATGTGGTCAAACGGGCAACAGGGGAACAAGAGATGGTGAAGACTTCGTCGCCGGCCGCCACGCCGGCCGGCCCGCGCGCGGGTGACGGCACGCAGGTGCTGCGCCGGGCCGCGGCCATCCTGCGCAGCGTGGCGCAGGCGGGTGCGTCGGGCGCGTCGCTGGCCGACCTGGCACGCGCGCATGCGCTGGCCCGGCCGACGGCGCACCGCATCCTCCAGTGCCTGGTGGCCGAAACGATCCTCGCGCAGCAGGAGGCCGACAAGCGCTACCGCGTCGGCCCGCTGCTGCATGAACTGGGCATGGCGCCCGGCGCCAGCGCGGCGGAGATCGCGCGCTGGCGGCCGGTGGTCGAGGCGGTGGCGCGGCGCAGCGGTGTCACGGCCTACCTGATGCGCCGCAGCGGCGTCGAGGCCGTCTGCCTGGTCAAGGCCGATGGCCATGGCCCGATCCGCTTCGTGCCGGTGGAGGTCGGCCAGCGGCGCCTGCTGGGCGTGGGCGCGGGTGCGACGGCATTGTTGGCGGCGCTCGAACCCGAGGGTGTCGAAGACGTCATCCATGCGGTCGAGCAGGGGCTGCGGAACTACCCCCGCATCAATGCGGACAGCCTGCGCGAGGCGGTCGCGCTCACGCGCAGCAGCGGCTTCGCGATGAGCCAGGGCACGGTCGCGGCCCAGGGCTTCGGCATGGGCCTGGCCATTCCCGATGCGCGCGGCGCATCGCAACTCGCGTTGAGCATTGCCGCGCACGCGTCGGTGGTCACCGAATCGAGCATCGCCGACTGGAAGAAGATCATGCGCGAGGAGCTCGCCGAGGGCCTGCGGCCGTCGTCCTGAAGATCTCGCCATGAAAGCCTCGCCATGACATCCAGCGGAATTTCAATCGATGAAATTCGGGCGCCGCGGCGACTGCCTCGCGCGATGGCCCGGAGTATCTTTGTCCTCGACACAGCTCGCGGCCCTGCGCCGCAACGACACGCCGCATGACGATGCCCCACAGACCTTCACCGCAGCTCCCGCCCGGTTCCTGCGACTGCCACACCCACGTCTTCCTGGACGCGCGCGAATATCCGCTGGCGGCATCGCGCCGCTACACGCCGCCACCGGCCTCGATCGAGGACCTGGCCGCACTGCACGATGCGCTCGGCATCGCGCGCGTCGTGATCGTCCAGCCCAGCGTGTACGCGCTCGACAACGCCGCCACATTGCAGGCATTGCGCGAGCTCGGTCCGCAGCGCGCCCGTGGCGTCGCGGTGATCGACGACGCCACGTCCGACGCGGCGCTCGACGCCATGCACGCGGCCGGCGTGCGCGGCGTGCGCGTCAATCTCGAGATCGATGCGGAACACGACGCGGTCAAGGCCACGGCCTGGATGCGCAGCGTCGCCGACCGCATCGGGCCGCGCGGCTGGCACATGCAGGTCTTCGCGAACCTGCCCTTGCTGGGTGCGTGCAGCGCGATGCTCGGCACGCTCGGCCTGCCGCTGGTGTTCGACCATTACGCCGGCGCCCAGGCCCGGCTCGGCCTGAAGCAGGAGGGGCTGGCCGAGGTGCTGCGGCTGGTCGAGGACGGCAAGGCCTACGTCAAGCTCTCCGCGCTCTATCGCTGTTCCGACCAAGCGGATTACGCCGACATGGAAGCGCTGACCCGCCTCTTCATCGGCTGCAACGCCGAGCGGATGCTGTGGGGCAGCGACTGGCCGCATCCACGCCCCGGCGTGAGGCCGCGGCCGGAAGACGTGTGCCCGCCCTACGACGTCGACCTCGCCGCGGCGATCGATGCCCTGCAGCGCTGGGCATCGGACGGCGCGACCGTGCAGAAGATCTTCGTCGCCAATCCGCAGCGGCTGTACGGCTTCGATCCCTGAGCGCCCGGAGCGCCCTGCGCGCCGCCCGCCCCAAGACCCTGGAACAAGCCGCATCGACGGCCCTGAAAAAGGAGACAAGTCCATGGACCTCGAACATCTCGACAGCCTCGCGGCACGCGCCGCCGATGCCACTGCCGACGCCGCAGGCGAGCGGCCCGGCACGCGCAGCCTCGGCCGGCTCATCAAGCTGATGCGCACGGTCGCCGCGCGGCCGCAGTTCGGCTGGCGCCTGTCGGACCTCGCGACCGCCTGCCATCTCGACCGCGCCACCGTGCACCGGATGCTGGCCTGCCTGGTCGAAGAGCGCCTGGTGATCCAGCGCGCGAGCGACCGCCATTACCTGCCGGGCCCGCTGATGTTCGAGCTCGGGCTCGCGCTGCCCGACCACCGCCAGTTCCAGGCCAGCGCCGAGGCCGCCGTGGCCGCCTTCGCGCGCCGCATGAACAGCGTCGCGGTGCTGCTGCTGCGCAGCGGCAACGAGTACGTCTGCAGCGTGCGTGCCGGTGCGGTGGCGCTGTCCGGTTCGGTGCTCTACCCGGGCACGCGCCGGCCGCTGTTCACCTCGGCCGGCGGCATCGCGATCCTGCAGACGCTGGCGCCCGACGCGGTGCGCGCCGTGCTGCTGGACAACGTCGCGCAGGAGATCGCGCGCTGCGGCACCGGCCGGCTGGCGGCGCTGCAGCGCATGCGCGAGCGCTCCGACCGGCACGGCTTCGGCGTCAACCTGGGCGACGTCGTGCCGGGCGTGTACGCGTTCGCGGTGCCGGTGCGCGGCAGCCAGGGCGACGCCTTCGCGTCGCTGTGCCTGCTGGAGACACCGTCGCCGCACGGCGCCGAACGCCTGGCGGCCGTGCACGCCGAGCTGTGCGCCGCGGCCGACATCCTGGGTGCGGAAGCACGCAGGCTCCATCTGTGAAGCGGGCGGCCCCTGCCGCCTGCGCAGTCCCATCCAAGGAGAAGTGAATGACTCGGGTATGCATCATCGGGGCCGGCGCCGTGGGCGGCTACATCGGCGCACACATGACACAGGCGGGCATCGACGCCACGCTGGTCGACGCCTGGCCGGCGCACGTCGAGGCGATGCGCGCCAACGGCCTGAGCGTGACCGGCATGAACGGCGCGGGCTCGGTCCGCACGCCGGTGCGGGCGCTGCACATCGGCGACGTGTCGCAGTTCGTGCGCGAGAAGCCGTTCGACGTGGCCTTCATCGCCGTCAAGTCGTACGACACCACCTGGGCGACGCAACTCGTGCTGCCCTATCTCGCGCCGACCGGCTGTGTCGTGTCGATGCAGAACGGCATCAACGAAGAGACGATCGCCGCGGTCGCCGGCTGGGGCCGCACGCTGGGCTGCTCGGTGAGCGCGCTGGCCGCGGAGCTGGTCGAGCCCGGCCGGATCGTGCGGAACTCGCCGCTCGGCGACGACAAGAAGGCGGGGCTGCGCATCGGCGAACTGCATGGCCAGCTGACGCCGCGGGCGCAGCGCCTGGCCGAGCTGCTGGCGCACGGCGACACCTGCAAGGTGACGTCGAACCTGTGGGGCGAGCGCTGGTCCAAGCTCACCATCAACGCGATGCGCAACGGCGTCTGCGCGCTGACCGGCATGACCGGCAAGCAGCGCGACACGAACGACCTGTCGCGTGAACTGACCATCCGGCTCGGCAGCTCGTGCATCCGCGTCGGGCGTGCGCTGGGTCTGTCGCTGGAGCCGGTCGGCGGGCTCGACCTCGACCTGCTGGCGCGTGCGGACGACGACGCCGACGCGCACGAAGCCATCACGCGGATGATCATGGAGGTCGCGAACTCGCGCAGCGATGCACAGCGCCCGTCGATGGGCCAGGACATCCTCAAGGGCCGCCGCACCGAGACGGAATTCATCAACGGCCTGGTCGCGCGGCGCGGCGAGGAAGTCGGTGTGGACGTGCGCTTTCACCGGCGCGTCAATGCGGTCATCCAGCGCATCGAGAAGGGTGAGCTGGCACCGAGCCCTTCGCTGCTTCAGGACATCTGCGCCTGAAACGGATTCGCCGGCGCCGCATTGCGACGGCCCGGCGAATGGATGAAAGAGGCCTCGTTTGCGTGAACAGCGGGGCCGTGCAGCCGAACTCACTCCAACTGGATATCGGCCTTCTTCACCAGCGCATCCCACCGCGCCTCTTCTTCCACGATGCGCGCCCCGACCTGCGCCGGCGTGGCGGGCTGCGACATCTCGATGCCGCCCAGCGTCTTGACCTTGGTGTAGAAGCCCTCGCTCGCGATCACCTGGTTGGCCGCACCGTTGAGCTTGGCCACCACCTCGGCCGGCGTGCGCTTCGGCGCCACCAGCACGAACTTCACGACGGCCTTGAAGCCGGGGAGTCCGGCCTCGTTCATGGTCGGCAGTTCCGGGTAGGCCGGGTCGCGCTTGTCCGACGCGAAGCCGAAGCCCTTGAGCTTGCCGCTGCGCACGAAGTCCATCGAGTTCGTCGGCAGGAAGGCGTAGGTGATGCGGTCGCTGATCAGGTCCATCTGCACCTGGTTGCCGCCTTTGTAAGGCACGTGCAGCGTCTTGATGCCGAGCTCCTTGTTGAACATCTCGGCCATCAGGTGGATCGGTGTCGAGATGCCGGACGAGCCGTATGAGTACTTGCCCGGGTCCGCCTTCAACAGCGCGATGAATTCCTTCAGGTTGGTGGCCGGCACGCTGGGCGCGGTCACCAGCATGAAGCCCAGCGTGAGGATCTCCGACACCGGCGCGAAGTCGCGCAGGCCGTGGTAGGGCAACTGCGCCTGCAGCGATGGTGCGACGACCGCCGGCAGGTTGGCGAAGAACAGCGTGTAGCCGTCGGCCGGCGCGCGCGTCACGTAGGCGCCCGCGATGGTCTGGTTGGCGCCGGGCCGGTTGTCGATCACGACCGGCGTGTTGAGCGCCAGGCCGAAGTCGTTGGCGAAGGAGCGCGCCGCGACGTCGGTCGGGCTGCCGGCCACGAAGGGCACCACGATGGTGATGGGCCGGCTCGGAAAGCCTTGCGCCAGCGCCGTGGTGGACGCGGCAAGGCAGGCGAGCGCGCCCAGGCTGATGGCGCGCAGCGTTCTGCGGCGGGTGGGGAATTGCATGTCGTCTCCAGGTTTAGTTCTTCGAATGTCGAATGCACGTGCCTCAGGAAGCGTATCGGCCGCGCCATCGGCTGCCCATCGGGCCGGGCGGCGGAGTTCCATCCGTTGAACTTTTCGATGGGCCGGGATGGCCGTCCTTGCCGCAAAAGGAGATGGCGTAGGGGAAGGCCGCCTAAACCGTGTGGTCAATTTCTTCGCATTTTTGTGCAATTCGGCGGCGAATGCACGAAAGGAACCAAGTTCGAAAGCAGCACCGCAACGCAGATGCGTGGTCGTCAGAATCCGCGACAAATAGCTAATTCTTCTATTCGGGTTTTTAAATTCGAATCATCAATATCGATTCCCTTTGCACCTGACTACAGTCGCCAACTCGACAGAGAGTCCGCGGCAATAGACCCTTCCGAATTAATTAAGTAATCGTTCGGACAGTGCAGTCCATTTCGCATTGCAATTAGAAGATTTTCAGGGACGGGGATCATGAACGACTCGATTTTTGGATGGGTGCGACTGTGCGCATTGGCGCTGGCGGCACTTGGCGCATTCACGGCCAATGCCGGCTCTGTGAACTACAGCTATGACGCATTGGGCCGGCTGGCCCAGGTCGTCTACAGCAACGGCACCACGACCACCACGATCAGCTACAGCTATGACGCTGCGGGCAATCGGACTTCGGTGGCGACTACCTCGCCGTAATCCGCATGTCGCGAAAAGAAATACCAGGGAAGAACGCATGTTCAAGATGACGCGAACGTTGGCAACAGGGCTTTACGCCGGCTTGCTGGCCGCAAGTGGAATAGCGGCTGCCCCGATCCAGAGCGGTGTGGGAACGTCGGCGGCAGTCTCGCCCGATGCCTCCGGCATCAGAATGGGCAAGTCTCTTGTGGGCGCGGTTAAGACCAGTCGTGCATTGGCAATGTCGGCTCCGAGCGACGGCGGGCGAGGCAACGTCACGTTTACCCGTGGGCAGCCTGCTGTGACCTACCCGGCCACGGACCTCGCTACGACGGCACGCGAGCAGATCTCCGCTGCAGCCTCTGGTCGTCGTCCAGGCGACGTCACCGCCGGCATGTTGGGCCCGCAGTCCAGAGCGGAAGAGTTCGCGCCTGCCCCCGGCGCGGCGCGCGCCATCATGCCGGTGGTGACTTCAGAGGAGATGGCGCAGGCGCTCAAGACGCGCGTCTTTCCCGTGAACCTCAACCAGGGTGCCAGCACGGCGACATCGACCGTCAATCCGCGGGCGAAGTCCAATTCGCCCAACCTGCAGATGATGCGTGTCGGCGGCGACGTGAATCCGCTGGGTCCGGCCTCGATCACGGAGCTCGCGCGGTCGCTGCGCTACCACCCCGACCTGATCTTTCAGTTCGTCCGCAACAACATCGAGTTCTATCCGACATGGGGCGTGCAGAAGGGGGCCTTCGGCGCCATCCTGGACAACCAGGGAAATCCCTTCGACCAGTCGGCGCTGATGGTGGCGCTGCTGCGGGCTTCCGGGTTCGAGGCGAATTACGTTCGGGGCGTCGTCCGTCTTTCGGCGCAGAACGTCAAGGACTGGTACGGACTGGAAACGTCCGATGCCTGCGCAGTCGCAAACGTGCTGGGACAAGGGCAGATACCGATCTACGCATTGAATGCAACTTCCGCCGGTCCCTGCCCGGGCGCGGCGCCGAGAGCGTTGACCAACATTGCGGTCGAGCACATCTGGGTCAAGGTCAAGATCGACGGCGCCTGGTATTCATTCGACCCGAGCTACAAGCCGCATTCATTCAAGACCGGAATCGACCTCGGAAGCCAGAGCATCACCGGCTACAGCCCCGCCAGCCATCTCTCGTCAGCCTTGTCCGGTGCCACCGTCACGGGCGACTAAGTTCAGAACGTCAACCGGACGAACATCCGCAACAACCTGACGACGTACGCCGGCAATCTCGCCGGCTATCTGCGCGCCAACCTGCCTGCGGCGACGCTCGACGACGTGATCGGGGGGCAGCAGATCATTCCCTACTACGGAGCCATCCCTCGCCAGGCCACCATCCCGACGCAGGACGCTGGTTGGGGCACTGAGGAGTTCGCGGAGATTCCGAATGGCTACAGGCCGACGCTCCGCATCCAGTACTCGGGCATTGACCAGACGTACACCTCCGATGCGGTCTACGGCAAGCTGCTGACGATCACGTACAACGCGGCCAACCAGCCCATGCTGAGACTGGACGGCGTGGTAGTGGGAAGCCCTGGCACCGCAACCACGCCAGGCACCAATACCTTCGTCAACTTCACCGTCAAGCACAACGGCTATCCGTCCGCCAACGGCGATCACAACTTCAGCCAGCGCCTCGTGGCCGGCGGCGGCAACACTTACGTGATTGCGAATGGATGGGGTCCGACCGGGCGCGGGCTGATTCAGTTCTATGCGGACAAGCTCGAAAGCCTGCGCGCATCCGGTGCGGCGGAAAGCTCCGAACAGGTTCTGGGCTCTTCGCTGTCCATTCTCGGCGCGCAGTGGCTGACCCAGTTCGGCCATGCCAGCTACATCTCGGGTCGGCTGTCGCAGACGGCGTTCATCTCTCACCACCAGGTGGGCATCGTCGGCTATACCACTGCGGCCTATGTCGATCTGGCGGGCGTCATCGTCTCCAATGCCAGCGCGGTTGCAAATACCGACAACGAGCGAACGGCTTTTCTCAATGGCGTCCTTCACTCGAGCATCCTGGAATCGACCGCGGTGCGGCAGACGACGGGCGTCGAGGCCGTCTCCACCGTCAAGCTGATCGACATTGCGTCGGCTGCAGGGCAACGCATCTACAACGCGAACGCGGCCAACTATGCCGGCGCCGTGCAGCCCAATCTCGTGAACTGCAGTGCGCACTACGCAAACTTCACCACGTACCTGACTGCGGGGATGCGGCTGATACTTCCGGCACGCTGCGACATCCAGGAAGGCGGATGGAAGGGGGCCGGCTACTACTCGTTGAAGACCGGTGCGCCCATGGCACTGGGTGCCAACATCTCGGGTGGACTCTCGGGTGGGAATCCGATCTACGCCGTGTCGCCAGGGAACCTGAATCCCTATGCGCAGACCGTCGGCCAGAACTCGCCAGGCTCGCAGACGCAATTGGCGTCCGATAACTTCGGACGGGCCAATTACTGGGGAGACCCGGTCGACATGGTCCGGGGGAACTTCCTCTACGACCATGCTGACCTGAGTGTGGGCGTTGGCAGCTCACCATCGAGCCTGACGTTCACGCGCCAGTACAGCTCGGGTATGCGGAACAAGTCGGGCCCTTTGGGGCGAGGCTGGACTCACAGCTTTGTGGCCGGTGCGTCCGTCTCTTCCGATGGCCTCCAGGGCATGGGCGAAGACTCGGCCCTGGATGCGGTGGGCACCTTGATCGAGCAGAAGGTGTCTTCGGACCTTCTCAAGGACGCGAATGCGCCGATCGAGAAACTCGTGATCGCAACCTTGGGCCAGCGCTGGTTCGGTGAGCAGCTGGTCGACAACACCGTGGTGGTCAATCAGGGGCTCAATGGAGAGATCTTCGTCAAGCTTCCCGACGGCACCTACAACCCGCCGCCTGGCAAGTCGATCAAGCTGACCAGAGGCTCGGACGGCGCGTTCACCTATCAGACCGTTAACAAGGCGGTGCTGAAGTTCAATGCGGCGGGCAAGGCGGAGACCCTTACCGATCCGAGCGGCCTGCAGCTCAAGTACGCCTATACCGGAGCCGACCTCACCAGCGTCCAGAACAGCCTGGGACGGTCGCTGACGTTCAACGTTTCGGCGGGGAAGATCACGCAGGTGACCGACGGTGTTCGAACGGTCAGGTATGCCTACGACGCCAGCGCCAACCTGGCCAGCTTCTCCGACAGCCTGAGCCAGAGCACCGCCTATCAGTACGGCGCGCCTGGCCAGATGACGCAGCTCTTCTACCCGAGCTTTCCGACGGTCGCCGCGTTCACCAACGTCTACGACAGCCTGGGCCGCGTCAAGACGCAGACCAGTGCGCGCGGCAAGCTCTACGAGTACTACTTCGCAGGCACACGAACCGAAGAAGTGAGCCCGGGGAACATCGCCCGCACCGCCTATCTCGATGCCGCCGGCAATGTGATCCAGCAGGGCACGCCGACGGGTCATTGGACGCTCAATACCTACGACGGACAGTCCCGGTTGATCGACAAGCTGCTGCCAGAAGGCAATTACACCCGGTACGCATACGACGATGCGACCTGTGCAGGTGCAGACAAGCGTTGCACGCACAACCTCAAGACGCTCACCAGCTTCCCCAAGCCAGGCTCGGCCCTGGCGAACCGGGTTCAGAGCTTCACCTATGAAAGTGCTTTCAACAAGGTCGCTACAGCCACCGATGCACGCGGCAGGGTCACGAGCTACACGTACACCGCGCAGGGCCTGCCGCTGAGCGTCACGTCGCCGGTGGACGCCGCGGGCGTCGCACCACAGACCACTTTCACCTACCTCGCCTACACGCCCAGCGGATTCCTGACCTTTTATCTGCCGGCCACGCAGACGGTGAAGACCACGTCCACGAACCTGTTGGTAACGGCCACCACCTACAACGCAGCCAACAGATACGTGCCTGCCACCAGCGTGCTCGACGCGGGTGCCGGCAAACTCAATCTCACGACTGCGTTCACCTACGACGTGACCGGCAACCTGACCTCGGCCGACGGGCCGCGCACGGATGTCATCGACACCGTCGCCATGGTCTACGACAGCGAGCGCAGGCTTGTGCAGGTCACAGATGCCGCGGGCAAGCTGAGCCGGACCGCCTACGACAAGGACGGCCGCGCCACCATTGCCGCAGCGCAAATCGGCACCCAATGGCTGGTGAGCTGCAATCGGTACAGCGAGACGGGCAAGGCCACCCGCGCCTGGGGTCCGGGCTTGACGACTTCCGCCGCGACCTGCCCGACCGAAGCCGCGCCGGTGCCGATCACCGATACCGCGTACGACGACCTGGACCGCGCTTTCCGCACCACCCAGTTCTTGCCGGCAGCCGATGGCGGCAACCGAGTGACCGAGACCGTCTACGACAACGACGACCGCGTTGTCGCCGTCAACAAGGCCGTCGGCACCGCCGTGGCGCAGAACTACAGCGGCTACAGCTATACCGGCAACGGCAACCTCGACGCCAGCCGCGACGCCAAGAACAACCTGACCGTCTACCAGTACGACGGCTTCGACCGGCTGACGCGCACCTATTACCCGATGCCGGCCAGCGCTGGCTGGGCCAACGGCGGCGATTACGAGGAGAACACCTACGACGCCAACGGCAACGTCACGGCGATCCGCAAGCGCAGCGCCCAGACCGTCACGCAGACCTGGGACAACCTCAACCGCCTGACGGCGCGCACCTATCCCACGGCTGCGGACAACGTGCAGTACGCGTACGACCTGCGTGGCCTGCGGACCACCGCACAGTTCGCCAATGGCAGCCACGCCATCACCTATGCCTGGGACAACGCCGGTCGCCTCTCCAGCACCACCGCCAGCGGCAAGACCATCGCCTACCAGGTCGATGCCGCCGGCAACCGCGTGCGCACCACCTGGCCCGACTCCTTCTTCACCACGACCAGCTACGACGCGCTGAACCGTGTGGGCGTCATCAAGGAAAACGGCAGCGCGAACCTGGCCACGTACGCCTACGACGACCTGAGCCGTCGCACCACCGTGACGCTGGGCAACAGCACCACCGTCCAGCGCACCTATGACAACCAGGGGGCGATGGCGACGCTGAAGAACTTCCTGTCTTCCACGGCGCAGGAAGTCCAGTACACCTACGTGCGCAACCAGCTGCGCGAGCTGAAGAGCGTGACCTGGAGCAACAACCTCTATCAGTGGGCCGGCGCTACCGTCGGCATCAAGGGCTACGCCGTCAACGGGTTGAACCAATACACGGCCGCGGCGGGCGCAGCACAGGTCTACGACACCAATGGCAATCTGAAGACCGACGGCCCTTGGACCTACGCCTACGACCTCGACAACCGGCTGAAGACGGCCAGCAAGGCGGGCACGGCGGCAACGTTGAGCTACGACGCGGAAGGCCGCATGCGCCAGAGCGTCATCGGCGCGGCCACGACCAACCTGCTGTACGACGGGCAGAACCTGGTCGCCGAATACGACGCGGCCAACACGGCCGTCATGCGGAGGTACGTGCACGGCCCGGGGACGGACGAGCCGATCGTCTGGTACGAGGGCAGCGGTACTGCGGCCAAGAACTGGCTGTACGCGGACCATCTGGGCAGCGTCGTGGCGACGGCGAACGGTACGGGCGCGAGTACCGGCACTTACAGCTATGGGCCGTTCGGGGAGCCCAATGTGACGACGGGACCGAGGTTCAGGTACACGGGGCAGCAGCTGATCGGGGAGCTTGGCCTCTACTATTACAAGGCGCGGTTCTATTCGTCGACGCTGGGCAGATTCCTTCAAACTGATCCCATTGGGTATCGGGACGATCAGAATCTTTATGCGTATGTGGGGAACAATGCGGTTAATCGGACCGATCCGACGGGGTTGTCGGGGGTGGTGCAAGGCGTAATGGGTCCGGCGACCAATTACTTTGCTGCGGTGAATTCGCAGCAGGGCGTTCAAGTTGCGCAAGTGCTTCCGATACCGCTCTATATGAATCCGTGGACTGTAGGGCCGGCGATAATCGCAACTGGCTGTCTTATGTCAAGTGGTTGCCGAGGGATGTTCAGTGAATGGGCAAACAATGCACCGGCGCTTCCAGACGTTCTCGTCGGGGACCAAAGCGATCCTCGAGCCGGTCCAAACAAGGGCGGGACGAGACATACGAGCGGACCGCTGACACCGGCGAATGGCGGAACGGGCGATTTTCAAGCTGATCTCGACAAGTTGACCAGTGGAGTTCGTCCAGCGCAGCCCGGCGACAAGGCTCCCCCGGGAAGTCTTGTGGGCGCAAATGGGATCTTTGGGCGCCCCGAGAACCGCGGTGGTGGCCAGAGCATCGATATACCAGCCAATGGAAGCAGACCCCATGAAACCCTTCATTACCCCTGAAATCTCTGTGACTGGAAAAAATGTGCTCGCCTTCCAATGCGAAGGCATTGAGCCAAACGCTCTTTGGAGCGCACTGAATGGTCAGCAAATCGTTGCCTACGCGATGCCATCTGAGCATTCGTTTCAGGCCGCTTGGTTGTTTTGGCTGATCCTTGGTAGTGGCGAAATGCTCGAATTCTCATCCGCTTGCACCCAGATTGTGGATTGGCAGGAAGTCGGGACTCTCAACATTCGATTCATCGGTCGCGCTAGCGATGCATCGGCCGATTCGCATCTGCATATGGCAACAGTTGCTGTTCCTACTGTGCGCCTTCAAGCGCTTGAGAAGTTGGTATACGAAGATGCCGACGTGGTGTCTGAATGCGCTCTCATACTTCGCGGCGAGGGCGGCAAAGAGATCGTGGTTGCCGCTGGAATTCCTCCAGGCTCTGTGTCGGTCAGTGCGTCATTCAACAATGGGGCCTTTGAACCACAGTTTGAAATTTCGGCGTGTCGACGTGAGCGACTGTAGGCATTTGGAACAGATAGTGGCGATAAAGACCCGAGCACGCCAGTTTGACAGCGAGGCAGTCCTCTCGATGTCAAGCCGAGCACGAACGAGCCAACGACTATTGGTGATCGTGATTACACCGGCCATGGGCTAGACCGAATGCAAGGCCGTGGCGTCCCACCTTCTGCAATCGAAGATGCAATCCGGAATGGCAACTCATCACCAGGCAATCAAGCCGGCACGACAATTCATAGAGGTTCTAACGGTGTAACGTCGTCACTGGCGGCGGTGGAAAAGTGATCACGGTTAATCCAAAATAAAAGGGCGCAGAATGGATGAATTTTTTATTCGGCAGGCTGTAATGTTGCTCCGATTTATCAATGACTATCGTGAGGGGGCATTCGACTTGAATGCGCTCATTCGGCGCATTGAGGGAATCAGTGACGTACTTGGGATTGACGCTTGGAAGGACGCGGCTTTTGTGTATCGGGATGATCTGAATCGATGTAGCTAGAAAATAGAGATTTGAATAAATTTGCATTATTTCTCCCGAAAGGCTTGTGTGAATGGAAGTCCATTGGGGCAGCTAATTGGTGGGCTAATGATCGAACTTGTTGTGTATGAGTTTGGGTCAACGTCTACTTTTGAAGGGGGTATTAAGTTGGCAATTTACAACCCATTCGAAATAAAGAAGGCTGACGGTACTAAGACGGAATTAATCAGGCCTGTTGTCGTTTCTTCGATTTCGGAATGCAACGAATGGGTAAAAATTGGTTTTTCAGGCGATGAGATTTTTTTGGAAGTTGATATGTCGGAGATGGCTTATTCTGGCTCCGAAGCGTTGCTTTTAGAGATTCCCGGCCAGCCTATGGTTGTGTGGCGCCTGGGTGAATGAAATGGAGTTTGAGAATAATGTGGTGAAGCGCTGAAGGCGTTGGCGTTTCTCCAGGAAGTAGCTTCAGTGGCACTGTCGAAATTCCCTGACGGATTCGAATTGCCTAAGCGAGATTGACTGTTTTTCTCATCGTCTTTGTATGGACTGCCTCAATTTCCAGATGCCCAACATGTTTTTTAAGATTTGGAGGCAGTTCGTTGCAAAGGGAAGAAATTTCTGATGTCGCTGGAGTTCGAATTACTTGGCGCCAAGGAGAGTAGCGGTGACTCGTTGCATGAAATTCAGCCTGACGTCTTTTGATAAAGCAATTCATCCGATAAATCGAGGCTTCACCCTCCTCGAACTCCTGGTCGTCCTCGTCATCATTGGGCTGCTCGCCGGCATCGTCGGGCCGCGCTTGTTCGGCAACGTCAACAAATCCGAGGTCACCACGGCCAAGGCCCAGATCGACATCCTGGGCAAGGCGCTCGATCAATTCCGCCTCGATGTCGGCCGCTATCCCACCAACCAGGAAGGCCTGGCGGCGCTGGTGACGGCGGTACCCGGCGAGTCGCGCTGGCACGGGCCTTACTTGCGCAAGGATGTCCCGCCCGATCCTTGGGGTCAGCCCTACCAATACAAGTACCCCGGCGCCAGGCAGCCCGACGACTTCGATCTGTATTCGTTCGGAGCCGACAAGGTGCCGGGCGGCAGCGGCGACGGCGCGGACATCGGGCGCTGAGCAGCGTTCAAGCGCGCTCGGCCACTTCACTTCCCATGACCACCTTCAACGTACGCGGCTTGACCGCGCAGGGTGCGCTGCGGCTGTTGCGCATCAGCGCCGTCAGCCGCAGCGACGCGGAACATGCCGCACGCGAGGCCGGCCTGCGCGTGCTCGACATTCAGGGCGCGGGGTTCTCGCGTCCCGCGCTGTTCGGGTCGTCCACCGGCAGTGGTTTCGATCTCGCCCTGTTTGCGCACGAGCTCGTCGCGTTGCTCAGCGCGGGCCTGTCCCTCATCGAGACGCTCGAAACCCTGGCCGAGCGCCAGGAGGGCGCGGCGCGTGGGGGCTCCGTGCTGGGCCAGCTCGTGCGCCGCATGCAGGAAGGCCAGGCTTTCTCGAGTGCGCTTCGGACTTTTCCGGCGATCTTTCCGGAGCTGTTCGTCGCATCGATCGCCGCGAGCGAACACACCGGCGAGATGGTGCCCGCGCTCCAGCGCTACCTGCGCTATCACGAGCAACTGGGCGTCATCCGCCAGAAGATCATCAGCGCGTCGCTGTACCCGGCCATGCTCTGCGCGGTCGGTGCGGCCGTTGCGCTGTTCCTGTTGTGCTTCCTGGTGCCGCGCTTCAGCCGGGTCTACGAAGGCATGGAAGACAAGTTGCCGGTGGCGTCGCGCTGGCTCATGCAGTGGGGTCTGTTTGCCAGCGCGCACTGGATGCTGATCGCGGGCCTGTTGATCGCCGGGGCCGTCGCACTGCCTTTCGCGCTGACCCGCCCGGGCGCCCGCGCCCGGATGGGCGACGCGTTGCAGGCGAGCCGCTGGATCGGCGGGCGCATCCGGTTGATGCAGTTGTCGCGCTTCTATCGATCGCTCGGCCTGTTGCTGGGCGGCGGCATCCCGGTCGTCAAGGCGCTGAACATGGCGCAGGGCCTGCTGCCCTTGCGCCTGCAACCGGCGGCGCTGTCGGCAACGCGCGATGTCACGCAGGGCCGCAGCCTCGGCGACAGCCTGCAGAGCGCCGCACTGACCACGCCGGTGGCGCTGCGCCTGCTGCGCGCCGGCGAGCGCAACGGGCAGATGGCCGAGATGCTGGAGCAGGCCGCGGCCTTCCACGACAAGGAGATTGCACACTGGATCGACCGTTTCGCGCGGCTCTTCGAGCCCGTGCTGATGCTCGTCATCGGCCTGGCCATCGGCGGCATCGTGATCATGTTGTACCTGCCGATCTTCGAACTGGCGGGGAGTCTCGGATGAACCGGATGAGTTCCCCGAGCCTCGCCGACATCGCCGCTGCAGAACACCGGCGCAACGGCCTGCGGGCGCTGACCTTGTCCGAGCTCGCGGCGATGGCGCCGGATTTCTCCGAGGTGAGCTACGGCGAATGCCTGGAGCGCGAATGCCTCGTGACGGTCGATTCGCTCGGCATGCGCTATTTCGTGAGCGGCGACCCGCTCGACGACACGCTTCCTACGTGGGCCGCCCATCGGATCGACGGCTACTTCTGCCTGGCCTTCTCTGATCCGCTTGAACTCAAGGCCATGCTCGCGCGCCTGGAGGCGCAGCAGCAGGCCTTCCCGCAGATGGAATCCGAGACGGCCGACCTCGATCCATCGGCTGCGAGACGCGGCGCCGGCATCGGTATCGGCACCGGCTCAGGCGGCGGCGGCGAGCGCGCGGAAATCTCCCTGCGCTCGATTGCGCGCGATGAGAGCCAGGTCGTCCGGCAGGTCAACTCGACGCTGTACGACGCCCACAAGGCCGGTGCCAGCGACATCCATTTCGAGAACACGCCGACGGGCCTGGTCATCAAGTACCGCATCGACGGCGTGCTGGGCTCGGCGCGGCAACTGCCCCCTGCGCAACGCGCCGACGCCAGCCTGGCCGAGCAGGTGATCTCTCGCGTGAAGGTCATGGCGGAACTCGACATCGGCGAGAAGCGCATTCCGCAGGACGGTCGCTTTTCAGTGCACATCGGTGGGCGCGAGATCGACTTCCGAGTGTCCGTGATGCCTGGCCTGTTCGGCGAGGACGCGGTGCTCCGGATCCTCGACAAGCAGTCGCTGACCGCCGAACTCGCGCAGCTCAGCCTCGACCTGCTGGGCATCGAGGCGCGCGCGCAGGCGACCATCCGCCGGCTCGCGACACAGCCCTACGGGATGCTGCTGGTCACCGGCCCGACCGGCTCGGGCAAGACGACCACGCTCTACGCGACGCTCACCGAAATCAACCATGGCGACGACAAGATCATCACCATCGAAGAGCCGGTGGAATACCAACTGCCCGGCGTGCTGCAGATTCCGGTCAATGAACGCAAGGGGCTGACTTTCGCCAAGGGCCTGCGCTCCATCCTTCGGCACGACCCCGACCGCATCCTGGTCGGCGAGATTCGCGACCGCGAGACCGCCGAGATCGCGGTGCAGGCGGCGCTTACCGGGCATCTGGTCTTCACCACCGTGCACGCCAACAACGTCTTCGACGTGCTGAGCCGCTTCCGGCACATGGGTGTCGATGCCTACAGCTTCATCACGGCGTTGAACGGCGTGGTGGCCCAGCGTCTGGTGCGAATCAACTGCCCGCATTGCCTGGAGCCGCACGTGCCTGACGATGACCTGCTGCAGCTGTCCGGCGTGGCGCGCTCCGCATTGGCGGGCTGCTCACTGAAGCAGGGCCGTGGCTGCGCCCACTGCCGCGGCACCGGCTACAAGGGCCGCAGGGCATTGACCGAGGTGCTTGTCATGAACGATGCGCTGCGGGAACTGATCCTGCAGCAGGCGCCCATCTCACGGCTCAAGGAGGTCGCGCGATCGCACGGCATGGCTTCGATGCGCGAAGAGGCGCTGGCCGCGGTGAAGGAGGGTCAGACCACACTGCAGGAGATCAACCGTGTCACCTTCGTGGCGTAGTCCGTTGTTCCGCGTGCACCTGGCGGCCGACTCGCTGATGGCCTGCGAGGTGCATGCGCGGCGTGGCGGTCGGCATGTCGTGCGCAAGGTGTGCCTGCCCTTTGTCAAGGGCGAGCGAACGATCGCGATGCAGTCCCTGGCGGCGTGGATGGCGGAAGGGAATGAAGGCGCCACGCCGCGCCGTGCATCGCAGGAATGGGTGCTGGGCATCGCCGAAGTGCGTCATTTGCTTCTCCCGTGGAATGCCGATCTGGCCGATGACGCCCTGCGGTCGGGCTTCGCGGCGGCCTTGTTCGAACAACGGTTCGGGGAGGACCCAGGCGTCTACCGTGTCTGCTTCGCGAGGCCGGCCTACGGGCAGGCGCAGCTTGCGGCCTTCGTCGCACAGTCGCTGATTGCCGAGATCGATGCGCATGTGCACGCATCCGGCATCCGCCTGGAAAGCCTGGCGCCGGCCCTCGCCTCGGTCTGGAATCGCTTTCATGCCGTGCTCCAGAAGGAATGCGGGGTGGTGCACCTGGTCGACGGTGACCGGCAGCTCGTCGTCCGCCATGCACACGGCCGGATGCATGACGTCTTGCTGCGTCCTTTCGATGCCGGGCACGGCGAGCGACTGCCGTCGACACCGGACGCCGACGTCCGGCAGCGTTTCTTCTCCACGATCCCAATGCCCGAAGGCGCTTCGGAAGCCGCGCTCTCGCTGGTGGACGGGACAGGGTTTTCGGCCGCACAGGACGTGGCCTATGCGTTCGCTTTGTGCGGAGTTCATTGATGCGAAGCGCGCCAGGAATGGGATTGGATTTCGCTCCGAGGTCGCCATGGCGACGGATGACCCTGGCACTCTTCACAGTGGGCGTGGCTGGCAGCATCTTTGCGCTGTGGCAGCGGCACAGCCTGCTGGCCCAGCGTGAGATCGCCATGGCTTCGATCGATGCGCAGCAGCGTTCGGCGCCCCGCGCACAGCTGTCGCGCCAGACCGTCGCCCGGCCGGAAGCGGTGGACGAGGCCGACCGCCTGATTGCCGAGCTGCAGCGGCCCTGGGAACCGATGCTGAACGCATTGCAGACCGCCGTGCGGCCCGATGTCATCGTGCTGCGTATGCAGCCGGACACGGACCCGTTCAGGTTGCGCATCTCGGGGCAGGCCGACAGCGGCCAGGCCTTTGTCGAGTTCATGCAGCGGCTGCAAGGCGATGCCTCATGGCGCGCGGTGGAACCCGTGTCCGAAGCCGGGCAACCCACCGGTGCAGTGCCTGACGGCAAGCCCTTGTCGTTCCAGCTCGCAGCGGAATGGAAGCGCTCATGAAGGCGCAGCGCATGCGCTGGCGCGATGGGGTCGCGCGCCTGCATTGGACTGCACGCGTGGTGTGGGCACGCTGGGCCTGGCCGGAGTTCATCGCCATCGCCGCGATCGGCTTTGCGCTCGGGCTGCTTCTTTGGGTGAACAGTCCGCTGCAGCTTGAAGTGCGGCGCCTGCAGACGCGGGCGACGAATGAGGCGCTACGGGCGCCCGTCGCAGAGTCTGCGCCGCAAGCTCATCAGCCGGCAGGTGACAGCCCCGATTTCGTGGCCGCATTCATGGCCTTCCTGCCAATGGTGGACATGCGGGAGCAGCAGTTGCAGACCTTGCATGCGCTGGCTGGCCAGAGCGGGGTGGCGCTCTCGCGCGTCGCGTACAGCCACGCGGATCTGGCGCATCTGTCGGGGCGCCGGACCGCGATGCAGCTCACGATAAGGGCCGACTACGCCGCCCATCGCCGCTTCCTGCACGACCTGCTCGTCGCCATGCCGAACCTGGCCATCGACCGTGTGACGACGGAGCGGGTGCCGGGCCAGGCCGTGGAAATGACGGGCGCACTCGATGTCCGGATCGATGCAAGCCTGTATTACCGCAGCGTGGCTGTTGGCGGCATGCCATGAAGGCGCAATCGCTGCCCAAGCCGTTGCAGGCGGCATTGGTGACGACGGCCGTGTTGACGGCCATCGCGCTCTTGAAGCCGGACGCGGTCGACGCGCCCCTGACCGTCGCGTCCGATGCGCTCACCGCGCCGAGTCTGCGGCACGACACGCGCTCAGCGCGCCACGTCGGAACGCCATGGATTCGCAGCGCCGGAGAGCCTTGGAAAGCACCCGACGTCGACCCGCAGAAATCGGCCGATGCCGAGCCGCCGCCTTCGCTCGTTCCGCTGCCGGCGCCTGTCATCGATACCCCGAAACCCACCGCCCCTGATCCGACGCTGATCTATCTCGGCCAGCTCGAGCAGGACGGCCGGCGCTATGTCTTCCTGGGCCGTGGCGCCGATCCTCAAGTGGTCGAAATCGGCGGGCTCGTCGATGCCCAGTGGAAGGTCGAACAAGTCACCGCGACCGCGGTCCGACTGCGTTACCTGCCCCTGAATGAAGTCCGCTCGATCCCCGTCGCGGCTGCCATGCAATGACAAGGAAGAATCCGTGCCGCGTTCTGTGACGAATCTCATGGCGTCGTGTCTGCTGCTCGGACTTCTGTCCGGCTGCGCCGCACCACAGGAAGAAAAGCGGGCTGAACAACTGCTCGCCAACGGCGACACCGACGCCGCGCTGCTTCTGCTGGCGCCACTGGCAAAGAGCGACCCGACCGGCTACCGGTTGAAGTACCTGCAGGTCCGTGACAGTCATCTGCGCGACCTGCTGCAGAAGGCGAGACGCAGCGCAGCCGAAGGAAGCCACGAGGGCGCGGCCGCCGCCACGGAGAGCTACCGCGCCATGCTGCGCCTGGACCCGCAGAACGAGACGGCGCTCGCGGGCCTCATAGCACTCGATCGCGAGGCTCAGCGGCAGCGGCAAGGCGTCGAGCTCGAACGCAACCGGGGCCTGGCTGCCGAGCCGGTGCTGTCCGAATCGCTGAAGAAGCCTGTCACGCTGGCGTTGCGCGACGTGAGCATCCAGATGGTGTTCGAGATTCTTTCGCGCACAGCCAACATCAATTTCGTGCTCGACAAGGACGTCAAGGCCGACATCAGGACCACGATCTTTGCGAAGAACACGTCGATCGAAGATGCGCTGAACCTGGTGTTGCGGACCAGCCAGCTCAGCCGGAAGATCCTCAACGAAACGACGCTGCTGATCTACCCCGATTCCGACGAGAAGAAGAGGCGCTACGAAGACCTGGTGATGCGCACCTTCTATCTGAAGAACGCAGACCCGAAGAAGATGCAGGAGATGGTCAAGACGCTGATCGCGCCGAAGTCGATGTACGTCGACGACCGGTTCAAGATGATGGTGGTCCGCGACAACCTCGACGTCATCGCAGCGGTCGAGCGGCTGGTGGCGAGCTACGACATCGCCGATCCCGAAGTATTGCTGGAAGTCGAGATCCTGGAGGTCAATGCCAACGGCTTGCTCAATGCCGGTATCCAGTACCCGGACCGCCTGTCGGTCAGTGTTCATGGCGGCGCCGGGCCGGCCGGGCAACTGACGATCGACGAGCTTCGCAACCTCAACCGAAACAGTTTCGACCTGTTCCTGCCCGATCCGTTGCTGGCACTGAACCTGAAGCAGACCAGCAGCGACGCCAAGACGCTGGCCAACCCGCGCATCCGTGTCACCAACCGGCAGAAGGCCAAGATCCTGATCGGCGACAAGGTGCCGGTGATCACCACCACGACCAACCAGACCTCCAGCGCGTCGATGGAGTCGGTCAACTACCTGGACGTGGGGTTGAAGCTGGAGGTCACGCCGGAGATCCATGTGAACGGCGAAGTGACGATCGCGATCGACCTCGAAGTCAGCAATGTGGTCAAGGAGATCCGTTCGACCACCGGACTGCTGGCCTATCAGATCGGAACCCGCAATGCCAGCACCGTGCTTCGCTTGCGCGATGGCGAGACGCAGGCTCTCGCGGGTCTTTTGAAGGACGAGCAGAACACGAATGCAGCTGGTATTCCGGGGCTGGGCACGCTGCCTGGCATCGGGCGGCTGTTCTCGAACCAGACCCACACCAGCGGGCGTTCGGAGGTCGTGCTGCTGATCACGCCGCGCATCGTTCGATCGATGCCGACGCCGCCTGCCGACGTCGTGGAGTTCCCGTCCGGTACTGCGGACAGCCCGTCCGTGCGGCCCATGCGCCTGACGCCCGCTGCGCAGTACAGCGGCAGCGACGCGCAGTTGGCCCAGCCGACACCCGACGGGGCACAGCCATGAAGTCCTCGCGTGGCTTCACGCTGATCGAGATGATGGTCACGGTGGTCCTCGTCGGCATCCTCGCTTCCGTGGTCGTGCCGCTGACGCAGATGTCGATACAGCGTGGGCGCGAACAGGATCTCCGGGTTGCGCTGCGCGAGATCCGTACCGCGATCGACGCCTACAAGCGGGCCGGTGACGAAGGACGCATCCATCGTTCGGCCACGACGACAGGCTATCCCGCCGCACTGGACGTTCTGGTCACGGGCGAGCCCGATCTGCAGGACGTGGCGAAGCGCAGGATCCACTTTCTGCGCCGTGTGCCGCGCGATCCGATGAACCCCGACATGAAGCTCTCGCCGGCGGACACGTGGGCGAAGCGGTCCTATGCAAGCGAGGCGGATCAGCCACAGGCGGGCGACGACGTGTACGACGTCCGTTCGACCAGCACGCGCTTGGGGCTGAACGGCTTGCCGTATGCCCGATGGTGAGCGACATGAGGCGGCGCACCGGCTTCACGCTGATCGAGTTGCTCGTCGTGATGGCGATCGTCTCGGCGTTGTTGAGCATCGTGGCGCCGCGCTACATGCGAAAGATCGACGTGGCCAAGGAGGCCGCGTTGCGGGAGAACCTGAATGGCTTGCGCATTGCGCTAGACCAGTTCGACAGCGACAAGGGAAGCTATCCCGAGAAGCTGTCCGATCTGGTCGGCCAACGTTATCTGCGGGCCTTGCCGATGGACCCGCTGACCGAGCGCAGGGACTCGTGGGTCGCCTCGGTTCGCGAAGAGGAGGGTGGCAGGCGCGTGGTCAGCGACGTGCACAGCGGTGCGCCTGGAAATGGGCTCGATGGAACACCGTATGGGTCTTGGTAGTCGCGATGCGCCGCGTGGAGGGCATCCGCAGCACGGCGTCGGATATCTCTTCATGTTGCTCATCGTCTTCCTCCTGTCGCTCGGCCTCGGCAAGGCCGTGGAGGTCTACGCGAACAGCGTGCAGAGGTCGCGTGAAGAAGAGCTGGTCCATGTGGCGTCCCTGTACCGCGAGGCCATCAAGGACTACTACCTGAGCGCACCGGACGGCCAGCACCGCTATCCCGATCGCGTCGAGGATCTGCTGAAGGATTCCCGGCATCTGGTCACGCGGCGCTATCTGCGTCAGCTCTACCCGGACCCGATGACGGCGCAGGCGTTCACGTTGCTGCTGGCGCCGCAGGGCGGCATTCGGGGCGTGGCGAGTGGCTCGATCGCGCAGCCGATACGGGCGAAAGCGCCGCGGGATGTGGTCATGCCCGCATCGGGCGATATCAGGTACAGCGACTGGCAGTTCGTCTACGACGGCGTGTAGCGGTTCGGGGAGCCGTCGTCGCTGCCGGCCCTGCCGGCGGGCGCCATCGGCCAAGTTAGCGCTTCTACTGCTGCGGTGCGCGGCAGGCCGGCGCATGATGAATTCACCTCGTCCGAGGCATCCAATTCATCCACGCGCGTGCAGGCGATGCACGCGCGGCCTTGTCGGAACCCCGTCCCCGTGAAGACCCAAAAGAACACGCCCGCCTCCGAGCGCAACGGAACCCAGAGCATCGAACGCGCGCTGCGCGTGCTGCGCGAACTCGCTGCGCGCGGCGAATTCGGCTGGCGCCTGTCCGATCTGGCCACGCGTTGCGACGTCGACAAGGGCACGGTGCACCGCGTGCTGGCCTGCCTGGTGCGAGAGCGCTTCGTCCAGCAGCGCGCGGCCGACAAGCATTACTTTCCCGGGCCGATGCTGTACGAACTCGGCCTGTCGCTGACCGGCTATGCGGCCTTTCAGCAAGCCTGCGAACGTCGCCTCGCGAAGTTCGCGGCCGAGACCGAAGCGATCGCCTGGCTGATGCTGCGCAGCGGCAACGAGTACGTGTGCAACGTGCGCAAAGGCGACCTCGAACTTCGCGGGCTGATGGTGCACGTCGGCACGCGGCGCCCGCTGTTCACCTCCGTCGGCGGCGTCGCCATCCTGCAGACGCTGCCGCATCTCGAAGCCGAGAACATCCTGGCCGACAACGTGCAGCAGGAGATCCTGCAGCGCGGCGAAGGGCGGCTCGATGCACTGCGCAAGATGCGCGAGCGCTCGCAGCGCCACGGCTTCGGCGTCAACCTGGGCGACGTGGCGCCGGGCGTGCACGCGTTCGCGGTGCCGGTCTGCGGTGCCGATGGGCGTGGCGTGGCCGCGGTCTGCCTGACCGGCCTGCCGGAGCAACTCGGCGAGGCGCGCGTCGATGCCGTGCGCGACGCATTGGACGAGGTCGCGGCGGACGTGCAGGCCGATGCGCGCCAGTTCCTCGGCGTGTTGATGCAAGTGCCTGGCATCGGCACGCTCGACCCGGCTGCGATCGACAAGTTCAAATAGTGAAACTCCGAGTTGCGGCCCTATGGGCAGCAAAAAGTACCGTCGATATTCTCGAAAGGAGAGACAACTCCACAACGAGAAGCGATGAACGTGAAGACCGCGGTCAACCTCGAAGACCTGCGCCAGATGGCGCGCCGCAAGCTGCCCCGCATTGCCTTTGATTTCATCGACGGCGGCGTCGACGACGAGGACTGCATGCGCCGCAACCGCGAGGCCTTCCGGCGTTTTCAACTGGTGCCGCGCTACCTGGTCGACGTGTCCCGGCGCGACCAGTCGACCGAGCTGCTGGGCCGCCGCTACGCGAGCCCCTTCGGCATCTCGCCGACCGGACTGGCGGGCCTCTTCCATCCGGGTGCCGACGAACTGCTGGCCGCTGCGGCCAAGGCGGCGGACGTCCCTTTTCTCCTGTCGAGCGCGAGCAACGCGGCGGTCGAGAAGGTCGCGAAGATCGCGCCCGACCATGTCTGGTTCCAGATCTACGGCACCCGCGACGAACGCATCAACACCGACCTGGTGAAGCGCGCGCGCGATGCCGGCGTGCACACGCTGGTGGTGTCGGTCGACGTGCCCGTCAACTCCAACCGCGAGCGCAATCGCCGCAACGGCTTCTCGCGGCCCTTCCGCATGACGCCGGCCGTCGTGTTCGAGGCACTGGGCCATCCGGCCTGGGTGCTGCGCTACCTGCGCAGCGGCGGCATTCCGATGATGAGCAACTGGGCGCCGTACGGGCCCGAAGGCGCATCGGCTTCGGAAGTGGCCGATCTCTACGGCACGCTGACACCGGCGCCGATGATCCGGTGGCAGACGCTCGAACGCATCCGCGCGGACTGGCGCGGCCCGCTGGTGGTGAAGGGCCTGCTGCATCCCGACGATGCGCGGCAGGCCGCATCGATCGGCGTGAACGGGATCATCGTGTCCAACCACGGCGGCCGCCAGCTCGACGTCGCGCCGACGCCGATCGAGATGCTGCCCGCCATCCGCGCGGCGGTCGGCGACCAGGTCGAGCTGATGGTCGACAGCGGCGTGCGGCGCGGCTCCGACATCGTGATCGCGCGCTGCCTGGGCGCGCGCTTCGCCTTCTTCGGCCGGCCCACGTTGTTCGGTGCTGCGGCCGGTGGCGCCGACGGCATCGCACGCGCGCTGCAGATCGTGCGCAACGAGATCGACGTGGTCATGGCGCAGATCGGATGCAGCGCCTTCGATGCGCTCGATGCGCGCTACCTGCGGACCGAAGGGCAGGGCATGCCGGCCCTGCAGACCCCGGCGACGGCGCCCGCAGCCACTGCCGCGGGTGCGGTGGCCGCGGTCGACAACAGGACGAGGCCTGCCATGGACCTGTCCATCCAACCATAAGGAGACGACGATGACTTCCATTTCCCGGTCCCTGCGCTGGCTGGCCGCCGTGCCGCTGGCGCTCATGCTCGCCGCGGGCGCGGCAGCGCAGAACTATCCGAACCGGCCCATCCGGATCATCGTGGCCTATCCGCCAGGTCAGAGCACCGACATCGCCACGCGCTACTTCGCGTCGAAGCTGTCGGCGGCTTTCAACGAAGGCGTCGTGGTGGAGAACCGTCCCGGCGCCTTCGGCAACATCGGCACCGCCTATGCGGCGCGCGCCACGCCCGACGGCTACACGCTGATCATGGGCGCGTCCGGCACGCATGCGATGAACCCCGCGCTGTACGACAACATCGGCTTCGACGCCGAGAAGGACTTCGAGCCGATCATCGCCACGGCCTTCATCCCGATGGTCATCTCGGCGCATCCGTCGCTCAACGTCAACTCGCTGGCCGAGCTCATCCAGATGGCGAGGACACGGCCCGACAAGATCGACGTGGGTCTGCCCAGCGTCACCGCGCAACTGGTCTTCGAGATGATCAAGCGGCAGAACGTGCCGCTGTTCGCCATCAAGTACAAGGGCTCGGGCGAGGCGATGACGGCACTGCTGGGCAACCAGGTGCCGGTGCTGATCGACACGGTGGCCGCCTCGCGCGCCCAGTTCGGCAAGATCAAGCCGCTCGCCGTGACCTCGTCGAAGTCGATGGCCGCGCTGCCCGACATCAAGTCGGTGGCCGAGCAGGGGCTCGAAGGCTTCAGCGTGGTCGCATGGAACGCATTGATGGCGCCGCGCGGCACGCCGCCCGAGATCCGCGACCGCCTGGCCGCCGAGATGCGCAAGATCCTCGCGCTGCCGGAAACGGCCAAGGCGCTGTACGACCTGGGCTTCGAACCGGCACCGCCGATGGACCACCGCCAGCTGGTCGCATGGCTGCGGTCCGAACGCCAGACCGATGCGGAAATCATCCGCAGCGCCAACATGAAAGCCGACTGAGTCGATCGATTCAGCCGCTTCCCATTCGTCCGCCAGAGACCTGACTCACCACCCCCAAAGGAGACCTTCCATGTCCGCCATCCTGCAAGAAATCAAGCACCGCAAGCTCCACTCGGATTTCGTGATCGAGATCGAGGAGCAGATCTCCGAACTCCTCGACCAGCCCGACGCCATCGAGCAGATCCGCGAGCTGTGGCGGACCTCGCCGGTGATCATCTTCCGCCGCCAGTCGCTGGAGGAAGAAGAGCAGGTGCGCTTCAGCCAGCTGTTCGGCCACTGCGAGAGCGCCAACCGCAAGGACATCCAGTCGCCGTACCGCGACGAGATCATCTACTTCAGCACGCTGCGCTATGCCGATGGCCGCTTCGTCGGCGGCTTCGCGGGCGGCGACGACGTGGACTGGCACTCGGACCAGACCTTCGTGGTGCGCCCGGCCACCGGCGCGATGCTGTACGGCGTCGAAGTGCCGAAGGGCGGCGGCGACATCTACTGGGCCAACCAGTACGGCGCCTGGGACCGGCTGCCGGCCGACATCCAGAAGCTGGTGGACGGCCGCACCGGCACCTACCGCTATGCGAAGCGCATGGCGATCATGAACACGCTCGAACTCAAGGACAAGGAAAGCCCGCAGGCCAAGAAGATGGCGAGCCTGCCCGACGCGTTCCATCCGGTCGTGCTGACGCATCCTGTCATCGGCCGCAAGGCGCTGTATGCCGATCCGACCACGCTGGTGTCGATCGAGGGGTTGAGCGAGGCCGAGAACGCGCGCGTCCTGCCGATCCTGTTCGAGGCGGGCGGCAGCCCGGAGCTGGTGTATCGCCACAAGGTGCACAACGGCGACCTGATGATGTGGGACAACGGCTGCACGATGCACCGCCGCGACGAGATGCAGCTGAACCAGCCGCGGCTGATGAAGCGCACGACCTTCCGCCTGGCCGCCGACGCGTACTGCGTGCCGCACTGAACCGGCCGCCAGGAGAACCGCCTTGAACAAATCCAAAGTCTTTCTTCGCGTCAACCGCGTGGACGCCGAACTCTGTGCGCAGGCGCGCGAGGTCACGGTGTCGGACCTGCATGAAGCGGCCGCGCCGGGCGGCCGCGGCGGACTGATGTCGAGCCGCATGCGGCCGATCCAGAAGGGCGCGCGCATCGCCGGGCCGGCGGTCACCGCCTTCTGCGCGCCCGGCGACAACCTCATGATGCATCGCGCGCTCTACCTGGCCCAGCCCGGCGACGTGCTGGTGGTGGTGTGCGACGCCGAGACCTCCGGCGCGCAGTGGGGCGACATGGCCGCGCGCTACGCGATGCGCAAGGGCCTGGCGGGCGTGGTCGTGCAGGGCTGCGTGCGCGACACCGACACGGTCGAGGCGCTGGGCTGCCCGGTCTGGTCGACGCACGTCCTGTCGATCCACCCCGACAAGAGCGGGCACGGCTTCGTCAACACGCCGGTCGTCTGCGACGGCGTGCTGGTGCGGCCGGGCGACCTGATCGTGGCCGACGGCGACGGCGTGATCTGCGTGCCGCGGCACGAAGCCGCCGAAACCGTGCAGGCGGCGCTCGCCCGCATGCGCAAGGAAGAAGACATGGCGCAAGCCGTGGCGCGCGGCGAGTCGGTCTGGGACCTCGGCGGCTCGGCGGCGAGCTATGCCCGCATGGACATCGAAGAGATCGACGCTGCATTCGACGACGCCTGAACGCGCGTCCACGGTCCGGCGCACCGGGCCCGTGCTCATCACAACCAGGAGACAAGAATGAGAATTTCGAACAGGGCCGGCACGCGCGCGGCCGCGATGGCGCTTGCCGCCGTCATGGCATGGGCCGCCGTCGGCGTAGCGCAGGCCGCCGATTTCTGGCGCGCCTACACCTACAACGCCGTTGCCACGGTCACCGCGGTCAAGGGCCTGAACGCCATGTTCGATGCGATCAAGAAGGAGACCGGCGGTCAGCTCACCGTGCGCCTGAACCTGGGCGGCACGCTGCCGATCGCGGCGACCAACATCACGCAGGCGGTGGCCGACAACGTGGTGCAGCTCGGCGACGACGCCTTCTTCGTCGGCAGCGCGCCGGTCGGTGCCGTCGTGCGCCTGCCGTTGCTGATCCGCTCGATGGGCGAGTTCGAGAAGGCCTGGGACATCGAGGCGCCGTACCTGCGTGCCGAGTATGCGAAGAAGGACGTGGTCATCCTCGGCCGCTACATCTTTCCGAACAACGTGCTCTGGTCGCGCAAGAAGCTGACCTCGCTGGCGGACATCGAAGGCCAGAAGATCCGGGTGATCGCACCCGAGCAGGCCGACTTCATCAAGATGCTCGGCGGCATTCCGGTCACGCTCGGCACGGCCGAGGTGGCCGCGGCGATCGACCGCGGCGTGATCGACGGCGCGATCACCGCGAGCTCGGGCTACGGCTACGTGTGGCGCGACCTGCTCAAGTACAGCTACCGGCTCAACATCAGCTTCATCGATTCGCTGGTGCTGGTGAACAAGGGCGCCTGGGACAAGCTGTCGCCGGACACCCGCAAGACCGTGCAGGCGGTCGTGGACGCGCACACGCGCCGCATCACCGACGCCATGGCCGCGGAAGAGGACGAAGTCACCCGCAAGCTCGCGGCCGAGGGCATGGTCGTCACCGAGCCGAGCAAGGCCGACATCGCCACCGCGGAAGCCAAGATGGCGCCCTATTGGAAGAGCTGGGCGGGCACGCGCTCGGGCGCCGCGCAGGAAGCCATGCAGAAGATCCTGCCGGTGATCGGGCGCTGAGCATGGCGCCGATTGCAGTGGACATCCCGGCCGCCGCGCCGGAAGACGCCGACGCGTTCAGCCCTTCCATCAGCCTGCTGGAGCGCGTGACCTGTGGCGCGACCGAGATCGCCGTCGTGGTCCTCGTGGTGATGATGGGCGTCGAGATGATCGTGCGCTCCGCCTTCGGCTGGTCGCTCCAGTTCACCAACGAGCTCGGCGGCTACGCGCTGGTCGCGATCACCTTTCTCGGCCTTGCCGCGGGGCAGGCCGAGCATGCGTTCCATCGGGTGCATTTGCTCGATTCCCGACTCACGCCCGCGGGCCGTGCCGGCCTGCGGCTGGTGTTCGACCTGGCGACGACCATCGTCACGGCCGTGCTGTTCTTCGAGTTCACGCGTTTCGCATGGATCACCTGGGCATCGGGCGACGTCGCCGCGACCAGCCTGATGACGCCGCTGTGGATACCGCGGCTGGCCATGCCGCTCGGCACGCTCGCGCTCACGTTGACGCTGCTGCGCACCGTGGCCGCCGACGTGAGGCGGCTTCGTGCCGCCCGGCAGGCGCCGGCCGTGGCCGCGGCTTCGGGGGGCGCACGGTGAGCCCCGAGTACCAGATCATCCTGATCTTCATCCTGTTCCTGGGCCTGCTCGCGGCCGGGATGACCGTGCCCTTCGCGATCCTGCTGCCGGGCGTCGTCTACCTGTACCTGCAGGGCGGGGTCGGCGCGCTGCACGGGCTCGGGCTGGTGAGCTGGGGCAGCATGGACAGCTACACGCTCACGTCCATTCCGCTGTTCGTGCTGATGGCCGAGTTCCTGCAGGGGAGCGGCATCGGGCTGCGCGTGTATGGCGGGCTCTCGAAGCTGGTGCGCAAGGTGCCTGGCGGGCTGCTGCAGACCAACATCGCCGGCTGCGCGATGTTCGCCGCCGTGAGCGGTTCGAGCATCGCGACTGCCGCGGCGATCGGCAAGGTGGCGCTGCCGCAGCTGGAGGCACGCAACTACGACCGGCGCTTTGCCACCGGCACGCTCGCGGCGGGCGGCACGCTGGGCATCCTGGTGCCGCCGAGCATCGCGATGATCGTGTACGGCACCTTCACCGAGACCTCGGTCGCGAAGCTGTTCATGGCGGGCATCGTGCCCGGCGTCATCCTGACGCTGCTGTTCATGATCTACGTCGCGATCGCCGCGCTCATGCGCCCGGAGATCGCACCCAAGGAAACCGGCAGCCTGCCGTGGCGCGTGATCCTGAAGGCCTTGCTCGACGTCGTGCCCTTCGTCGTGCTGATCGTCGCGATCATGGGAACGATCTACAGCGGCGTGGCCACGCCGACCGAAGCGGCCGGTGCCGGCTGCCTGTTCAGCCTCGTGATCTCGCGCATCTGGGGAAGGCTCTCCTGGAAGGAGTTCGTCGAATGCCTGCGGCGCTCGTCGCTGGTGGTCGCGAACATCCTGTTCATCACCTACGCGGCCTTCGTGTTCTCGTACGCGATGAGCTATGCGGGCGTGGGCGAGCAGGTGACGGAATTCATCGTCGGGCTGAAGCTCAACAAGTTCGAGTTCTTCCTCGCGCTGCTGGTGCTCTTCACCGCGCTCGGCGCCTTCGTCGAGAGCCTGGGGATGATCGTCATCACGGTGCCGCTGCTCTATCCGCTGCTGGCGAGCTACGGCATCGATCCGGTCTGGTTCGGCATCGTCGTGGTGGTCTTCATCGAGATGGGGCAGATCACGCCGCCGATCGGCATCAACCTGTTCGTGATCCAGAGCATCTCGCGCGGCAGCCTGACCGACGTGGTGCTCGGCACGGTGCCTTTTCACCTGCTCATGTTCGTGCTGCTGGGCATGCTCGTGATCTGGCCGGAGATTGCGCTCTGGCTGCCGGGCAGCGTGTCCCGCTGACCGCTCTTTCCAAGGAACTCCCGATGTTTGCGCCACCCGTTCGAATCCAGCCCGAAGTCTTCGCGCGCGTGCCCGACGCGTTCATGGTGCGCGAGCGCCGCTCGGCCTGGGCCCACACGCAACTGCACGGCGCGCCCGCGCCGGTCTTCCTGGAAGGGCCGTCGTTCGACCGCGACGGCAATCTCTGGGTGGTCGACATTCCGTGGGGGCGGATCTTCCGGATCGATCCGCAGGGCCGCTTCGCGCTGGCGGCGGAATACGACGGCGAGCCGAACGGGCTGAAGTTCCATCCGGACGGCCGCGCCTTCATCGCCGACTACCGTCGCGGCATCATGGTGCTCGACCCGGCGACGGGCCAGGTCGAGCCATACCTCGAGCGCGCGCGGCTGGAGGGCTTCAAGGGCTGCAACGACCTGTTCTTCGCATCGAACGGCGACCTGTACTTCACCGACCAGGGCCAGACCGGCCTGCAGGACCCGAGCGGCCGGCTGTTCCGCCTGCGTCCCTCGGGCCAGCTGGACTGCGTGCTGTCCGGCATCCCGAGCCCGAACGGCCTGGTGCTCAACCTCGACGAGACCGCCATGCTGCTGGCGGTGACGCGCGACAACGCGATCTGGCGCGTGCCGTTGATGAGCGACGGCACGGCCACCAAGGTGGGCGTGTACATCCAGATGTCCGGCGGCGGCGGACCCGACGGCATTGCGCTGGACAGCAGCGGCGGGCTGGCCGTGTGCCATGTCGGTTTCGGCGCGACCTGGATCTTCAGCCCGAAGGGCGAGCCGCTGTACCGCATCGATTCGCCGGAAGGCCTGTACACGACGAACTGCGCCTACGGTGGCCCCGAGGGCAAGGACCTCTACATCGTCGAATCGCGCTCCGGCACGATCCTCAAGGCGACGCTGCCGGTGGCGGGGCGGGCGATGTATTCGCATGCGGCCGTCTAGCCGCGGCGTCTGATCAGGCGTTCTTCGCCCGCCCCAGCAACGCCCACAGCAAAATCGCCCCGAAGGTCGCCGTCCCGATACCGCCCAGTGCGAACTGGCCGAACTTCAGCGTGAAGTCGCCGGTGCCGATGATCAGCGTGATGGCCGCGACGATCAGGTTGCGGTTCTGCGAGAAGTCGACCTTGTTGTCGACCCAGATCTTGGCGCCGGCCACCGCGATCAGGCCGAACACGACGATGCTCACGCCGCCCATCACCGGCAGCGGGATCGCCTGGATCAGCGCGCCGAACTTGGGGCTGAAGCCCAGCACCAGCGCGATCAGCGCGGCCACCACGAACACCGCGGTCGAGTAGATGCGGGTGGCGGCCATCACGCCGATGTTCTCGGCATAGGTGGTCACGCCGGTGCCGCCGGCCATGCCGCTCACCACGGTCGCCACGCCGTCGCCGATGAAAGCCCGGCCGGTCAGGCGGTCGAGGTTGCGGCCCGTCATGGCGGTCACGGCCTTCAGGTGGCCCAGGTTCTCAGCCACCAGGATGATCGCCACGGGCGCGATCAACAGCATGGCGTTGGCCGTGAACACCGGCGCGGTGAAGGCCGGTGCGCCGAACCAGGCCGCCGCGGCAATGCCGCTCAGGTCGACCGGCTTGCCCAGGCCGAGGCCGTTGGTCAGCACCGCGTACAGCAGGGTGGCGAGGATCAGCCCGACCAGGATCAGCAGGCGCTGCAGCATGCCGCGTGCGAACACGGCCACCAGCCCGACGCACAGAAAGGTCGCGGCCTGCATCCAGGCGTCGAAGTTGCCGGCGGCCATGTTCTTGATGGGCACGCTCGCCAGGTTGAGGCCGATGACGGCCACCACGGCGCCGGTCACCACCGGCGGCATGAAGCGCTCGATCCAGCCGGTGCCCAGCGCCTGCACGATCGCCCCGATGGCGATGTACAGCACGCCGCAGGCGACGATGCCGCCCAGCGCGACCGCGATGTTGGCGTTGGGCCCGCTGCCCGCATAGCCGCTGGCTGCGATCACCACGCCGATGAACGCGAAGCTCGAGCCCAGGTAGCTCGGCACGCGGCCGCCGGTGATGAAGAAGAAGATCAGCGTGCCGACACCGCTCATCAGGATGGCGAGGTTGGGGCTGAAGCCCATGAGGATCGGCGCCAGCACGGTGGCGCCGAACATGGCGATCACGTGCTGCATGCCCATGAGCAGGGTCTGCGGCCAGGGCAGGCGCTCGTCGGGCGCGACCACGGCGCCTTCGGTGGCGCGGACTTCGCGCCAGCCGGCGCGGATCGGATTGCTGGAGTGCATCGGATGTCTCTTTCTTTGTTGTTCGTCGGAACGGGGAGGGAGGCGGGGCCGAACTATAGCGAGCCCGCTGAGCCCGCCGAGCCTGCGAAGGGCTCGGCGCTGCAAGGTGCGCTCCTATGATCGCCCGCATGTCCGTCACCTCTCCCGTCGCTACCCCGGTCATCACCCGCCCGCCGCGCGCGCCCGGCCCCGTCTCGTTTGAACTCGCCGACCATGACCGGCGGCGCCTGCAAGGCGCGGCAGCCGCGGCCGATGCCGCCGGTGCGTTGCAGCCGGCCCAGCAGGCCCTGATGCATCGCCGCGGCTGGATGCGCATGCTCGCGCCGCGCGCCGTCGGTGGCGCCGAGATGCCGCTGCCCGACGCGGTGCGCCTGGAAGAAGCGATCGCCGCCGTGGATGGCAGTTGCGGCTGGGTCGTCACGCTGTGCGCAGGCGCGGGCTGGTTCGCGGGCTTCCTGCCGCCGGACCTGGCGCGCGAGATCGTGGCCACGCATCGCCTTTGCGTGGCGGGCAGCGGCGCACCGGCCGGCGTGGCCGAGCGCGACGGCGCGGGTTGGCGGCTCAGCGGGCACTGGGACTTCGCGAGCGGCGCACCCATGGCGACCCACTTCACCATGAATGCGCTGCTGCGCGAAGCCGGCCAGCCGTTGCGCGATGCCGACGGTGCGCCCCGCGTGCGCGCCTTCATCGTGCCGGCGGGCCAGGTGACCGTCGTGCCCAGCTGGCGCAGCATCGGCTTGCGCGCGACGGGCACGCACGCCTTCAGGCTCGATGCGGTCCGGGTGCCGGCGCGGCAAGGCTTCGACATCCGTCCCGATGCCGCCGTGGCCGACGGTCCGCTGTACCGCTTTCCGTTCCTGCCGCTCGCCTGGGTGACGCTCGCGGCCAACCTGGCCGGCATGGCGCGGCACTTCATCGACCTGGCGGGTGCGCACGTGGCACAGCGCTGGCCGCTGGACGGCCCGGTGCCCGCGCGGCCCGGCCCGCATCGGCTGCTGCAGCAGGCAAGGCACGACCTGGCCGCCGCGCGCGAGGTCTTCCATGCGCGGCTCGACGGTGCATGGGCCGGCGTCTGCGCGGGCCTGCCGCTTCCGGACGCCGATGTGCAGGCATTGCTGGCCGCGTCGCAGGCACTCGTGCAGACGGCACGCCGCAGCGTGGACGAGCTCTATCCCTGCTGCGGATTGCAGGCGGCGCACGAGGCCAGCGCGCTCAACCGCGTCTGGCGCGACCTGCACACCGCCACCCAGCACGCGCTGCTGACACCGCAGTGAACCGCCATGAAGAAGCTGAAGAAGATGAAGAGGAGACCTGCCTGATGCACTACGTCTTCAACGTGTTCGGCCGAATCATGGCCATTGAAAGAGACGGCGATCGCTGGAACTGCTACCTGTCGGGGTCCGACGGCAAGCGCCGCAAGGCCGAGCTGGCGATCCCCCACGACGTCACCCGCGAAGAACTCGCGCAGTATCTGTACGACATCTATCACGAGAGCGCGACACCCACCAACGGCGATGTCGTGGAGGTCGTGCCCGGGCACGGCTAGCGTTGCGGCCGGCCCGTCATCGCTGTGGATCGGACGTGGAGCTGCCCTGAATGAAATCCACGAATGCGCGCAGCGGCGCCGGCAGCAGGCGGCGGCCGGGGTAATACAGGAACGGGCCGGAGAAGCGAGGCCACCAGGCTTCCAGGATGGGTTCGAGCGCGCCGCTGTCGATGTGCGGCCGCAGCCAGTCTTCGAACAGGTAGATCGCGCCGGAGCCCGCCAGGGCGGCATCCACCGCCAGATCGACCGTGCCGCCCAGCTGCACGATCAGCTGCCCCGTCACGTCGATGCGCAGCTTCTCGCCGTCGCGCTCGAAGTCCCAGGGTGGCATCGTGCCGCTGGCGAACCGGCCGCGCAGGCAGGCATGGCCGAGCAGGTCGCGCGGATGCTCCGGCCGGCCGCGGCGATCGAGATAGGCCGGTGCCGCCGCGACGGCGAAACGCTGGACGCGCGGACCGATCGGCACGGCGACCATGTCCTGCTCGAGCCGTTCGTCATAGCGGATGCCGGCGTCGCAGCCGGCGGCCAGCACGTCGACGAAGCCGTCCTCGGCGATCACTTCGAGCGAGATGTCGGGATACCTGGCAAGGAAGCCCGGCACGATCGACGGCAGCACGAGCCGCGCGGCGCTGATCGGCACGTTCAGCTTGAGCGTGCCGGCCGGCCGGTCGCGAAAGCCATTCACCACGTCGAGCGCGGCCTCGACCTCGGTCAGCGCGGGCCGCAGCCTTTCGAGCAGGCGCTGCCCGGCTTCCGTCGGCAGCACGCTGCGTGTCGTGCGGTGCAGCAGCCGCACGCCGAGCTGGGCTTCCAGGCGGCGCACCGCTTCGCTCAGGCCCGACGCGCTGGCGCCGCTCAGGCGCGCGCCGTCGCGAAAGCCCTTCGCCCCCGCCACGGCGACGAATGCGTTCAGATCTCCGAGGTCCACTTTCATTGTCTTGAATTCCGCACAGCCTGTGCCGATTGTGACGGGTTATCAAACAGCGGCCGTGTGCCTAGACTGCGTCGCAGGGGTCCGAACACAGCACGCCCGGCCGATGCGCCAGCGTTGCGCGACCTCGCTTCATCCCCAGGCACACAAGGAAAGACCCGCATGTCCAACACGCCAACCCACAGCACCTTCAACCTCGGCGATCGCGCCGTCAACCGCCTCGGCTATGGCGCCATGCAGCTCGCCGGCCCCGGCGTGTTCGGGCCGCCGAAGGACCGCGAGGCGGCGCTGGCCGTGCTGCGCGAGGCGGTCGCCAGCGGCGTCGACCACATCGACACCAGCGACTTCTATGGCCCGCACGTCACCAACCAGATCATCCGCGAGGCGCTGGCGCCCTACGCGAAGGACCTGGTCATCGTCACCAAGATCGGCGCCAGGCGCTCCGACACCGGCGCGTGGCTGCCGGCGTTCTCGCCCGACGAGCTGAAGCAGGCGGTGCACGACAACCTGCGCAACCTCGGTCTGGACGTGCTGGACGTCGTCAACCTGCGCATCATGTTCGACACGCACGGCCCGGCCGAAGGGTCGATCGAGGCACCGCTGACGGCGCTGGCCGAACTGCAGCGCCAGGGCCTCGTGCGCCATGTCGGCCTGAGCAACGTGACGCCCGCGCAGATCGCCGAGGGGCGCGGCGTCTGCCCGATCGTGTGCGTGCAGAACCAGTACAACCTGGTGCACCGCCACGACGACGCGCTGATCGATGCGCTGGCACGCGACGGCATTCCCTACGTCCCGTTCTTCCCGCTCGGCGGCTTCACGCCGCTGCAGTCGTCGGCGCTGTCCGATGTCGCGCAGCGCCTCGGAGCGACGCCGATGCAGGTCGCGCTGGCCTGGCTGCTGCGCCGGTCGCCCAACATCCTGCTGATCCCGGGTACTTCGTCGGTCGGGCATCTGCGCGAGAACCTCGCCGCGGCAAGGCTGGAACTGCCGGCCGACGCGATCGATGCGCTGGACCGCATCGCCGCAGCCGACGCGGCGTGAGCGCCTGCGCAGGACCCGCGCACCAATGCACGTGCTGATCCACGTGTTGACCCACGTGCCGATTCAGGCGCCGCCGAAGAAGCGCGCCTCGACCGCCGCCGGCAGCGCCACGCCGCCGGCCTTCGCCGCCTGCAGCACGCTCCAGAAATAGCGGTAGGTCGCGCGGTCGTGCAGCTCGCCTTCGTGGCTGATCGGACCCCATTGGGCAGAGCTCGCGGCCAGCAGGATGTCGCCGGCCTGCGTGACCTCGCCGGGTTCGGGTGACATCGCCTCGACGATCGGCCGGATCTGCGCCGGATGCACGCTCCACATCCGCAGGAAGCCGAACTCGCGCCGGGCGCGCTGGGCGTCATTGCCGGTCGCGGCCGGGTCGCGCAGCGACAACGACACGTTGTGCGAGGGCACCACGCCGTTGGCGAGCGCCGCGGCCACGATGCGGGTCTTGGCGCGCACCAGCAGCGGATGCGTGAACTGCCCGGGGCTGCGCATCGCCCGGAAGCCGATGGCGCGCTGGTGGGCGCTCACGAAGTCCATCAGGCCGAAGTCCAGCACCTCGACCTGCGGCAGGGCGGCGAGCTCGAAGGCGTCGCGCAGCGCACCATGCGTTTCGACCAGCACATGGATCGGCAGCGCGCGCCCGAGCCCCGCGACCGCGCTGCGCGCCGCGATGTAGTCGATCATGGTGGCGGCGTCGCCGGTGCAGGTTGCCTTGGGCAGCGTCAGGTAGGCGATGCGGTCGCCCGCCTCGCCGACGAGCGTGTCGACGTCGTTGCGCCATGCGGGCGACGAGGCATCGTGGATGCGCGCGCCCACGCGGCCATGGCGGTTGGCGTCGGACGCGATGGCGTGCGCCGCCATGCGTGCATGCGCAGCCTCCTGGCCGGCCGCGGCGCCGTCCTCGCAATCGCAGGTCACGTCGAACACCGGGCCCATCTCGGCCTGCAGTTCGAAGGCCTTGGCGATCAGCTTCTCGCTGCCGGCGTAGTGCTCGCAAGGCGGCAGCACGGGCAGGGGTTTCTCTCCGTCGAACAGGGCTTCGCGCGGGTGGACGTAGGGGGCGGATGCAGCTTGCGTCATGGTGGGGTGTCGTTCAGATCGCGCGAAGGCCGCGCAGCGTGTCGAGATCGGAGGCGCCGATCCCGAGCAGTTCGGCCAGCACGGCCGCGGTGTCGGCACCGAGCGCGCCGCCGAGGTGGCGCAACACCGGCGGCGTGGCGGACATCCGCGGCTGGGCGGACGGCACGACCATCTCGCCGACGCGCGGATCGTCGATGCGCTGCAGGTTGCCGCGCGCGGCGTACTGCGGGTCGCGGAAGATGTCGTCGATCGACATGATCGGGCCGCAGGGCACGCCGGCCGCGTCGCAGCGCGCGACGGCCTCGGCCATCGGCAGCTTGCCGATCCATCCGGCGATGGCCGCGTTGATTTCCGCGCGGCCGGCCAGGCGCTGCGCATTGGTGGCGAAGCGATCGGGCGCCGCGAGTTCGGGGCGTTCCATCAGTTGCGCCATGCGCTCGAAGATCTTGTCGCTGGAGCAGGCCAGCGCCACCCATTTGCCTTCGGCGGTCTGCCAATGCCCATGCGGCACCACGTGGGGCACGTCGGCGCCCAGCCGGTGGCGGACTTCGTCGAATTTCGCGTAGGCCGGCACCAGTTCGTCGAGCAGCCGGAAGATCGATTCGTACAGCGACACGTCGATCACCTGGCCCCGGCCGGTGCGCTCCGCCACGCGCAGCGCCATCAGCACGCCGAGCGCGCCCCACATGCCGGAGATGTAGTCGGCCAGCGAGGTCGAGCCGGGCACCACCGGCGGGCCGTCGGCCATGCCCGCCAGGTGCGACAGCCCGCCGAAGCCATGGGCCACGCGCGCGAAGCCGGGCTTCTCGCGGTAGGGGCCGGTCTGGCCGTACGCACTCACGCGCAGCATCACGATGCGCGGGTTGGCCGCGGCCAGCACGTCGTAGCCCAGGCCCCACTTCTCCATCGTGCCGGGGCGGAAGTTCTCCAGCACCACGTCCGATTCGGCCACCAGCTTCAGGAACAGCGCGCGCCCCGCCGGCACGCGCAGGTCGAGCGTGACGAAGCGCTTGTTGCGCGCTTCGCTGAGCCAGACGAGCGTGTCGCCGCATTCGGTCGGTGTGCCGAACTTGCGCAACGGATCGCCGCCGCCGGGCTGCTCGATCTTGATGACGTCGGCGCCGAAGTCCGCGAGGATCGTGCCGCTGAAGGGCGCCGCGACGAAGGTCGCGACGTCGAGCACGCGCACGCCGGCGAGTGCCGTCGGCGCGGCGGATGCCACGGCATCGGGTGCGGCGTCGGGTGCGCTGTCGGCCGTGCCGCTCATCGCTTGCCTGCCATGTGCGCGTCGATGGCGGCCTGCCGCTGCTGGATCGAGCGCGCCAGCTTGGCATGCGCGAGGTCGATCAGCACGCCTTTCTCGCCGACCGCGCCATTGCCCGCGGCGTCTGCCGCTTCGAGCGTTCGAAGCACCTGGGCGACCCAGTCCAGCTGGTCGGGCGACGGCGAGTAGACCTCGTTGGCGATCGCGATCTGCGACGGATGGATCGCCCACTTGCCTTCGAAGCCGAGCGACGCGGAGCGCACCGCCGAGGCGCGGTAGCCCTCGCTGTCGCCGAAATCGGTGAACGGGCCGTCGATGGCGCGCACACCGCAGGCGCGGCAGGCGTTGACGATGCGCGCCAGCGCGAAATGCCACTGGTCGTTCCAGTGCCGGTGCCGCACGCCCTGCGCGTCGGGCGCGGTCAGCACCGCGTAGCGCGCGCTCGGCGTGCCGAAGACGAAGTCGTGGGTCCGCATGTCGACCGTGTAGTCGCCGACGCCGAAGATCATGGCTTCGAGCCGGCTGGACGATGCGGCGATTTCCTCCGCATGGGCCACGCCCTGCGAGGTCTCGATCAGCACCTCGATGCCGACCTGCTTGTCGCGCCCCTTCTCGCGTTCGATGCCGACCAGCACCTGTTCGACGAACTGCACGTCGAAGGCGGTGCCGGCCTTGGGCAGCAGCACCATGTCGAGCCGCGGACATTCGCTGACCACGTCGATCAGGTCGCGCAGCGCCCAGGGCGTGTCGAGGCCGTTGATGCGCACGGCCACCGCCTTGTTGCGCCAGTCGATGTGCTTGAGGGCCTCGATCGCCTTGCCGCGCGCCTCGTTCTTGAAGCGGTCCGCCACGGCGTCTTCCAGGTCGAGGAAGACCACGTCGGCGTCGCCTTCGCTGGCGCGCGCGAAGAAGCGCTCGGAGGTGGCCGGCACGGCGAGTTCGGAGCGCTGCAGGCGCTGGCGGCGGGGCTGGATGATGGTTGCGGACACGGGGACTCCGTTGACTTGGGGATGGGGAAAGACAAGACGCGATCGGCCTGCGCGGCCCGACCGTGGATCAGGGGTCGACCTTGATGTTGTTGGCGACGATGAGCTCGGTCCACTTCGGCACCTCGGCCTTCACGAAGGCGCCCCATTCGGCGGCGCCGCGCAGGTCGGGCAGGGCGCCGCGCTCGGTGAAGGCGCTCTGCATGGCGCGGTCCGCGATCACGCGGTGGATGTCGCGCTCCAGCACGGCGACGACGGCCGGCGGCGTGCTCGCGGGCACCAGGAAGCCGGCCCAGCCGACCGCTTCGAGATCGGGCTTGCCGTGCTCCGCGACGGTCGGCACGTCCGGCAGTTGCGGCACGCGCCGGGCGGATGTCACGGCGAGCGGCTTCAGCTGGCCGCTCTTGATGTAGCCGAAGGCGGCGGACACCGTGTCGACGCCCATCGCCACCTGGCCGCCCAGCAGGTCGTTCATCATCGGACCGCTGCCGCGGTAGGGCACGGCGACGATGTCGAGCCCGAGCCGCGACTTGATGAGCTCGCCGGCCAGGTGCGGCGAACTGCCCAGTCCCGCGACACCCCATTTCTGCTGGCCCGGTGCGCGCCGGGCCGCGTCGATCAGTTGCTGGAAGCTGCCGATGCCCGCCGCGGGGTTCGCCACCACGATGAGCGGCGACAGGAACAGGCCGTGCACGGGCACGAAGTCGGTGATCGAGTCGTAGGGCAGCCTGGCGCCATACAGGCCGGGGTTGATGCCCAGCGGGCCGCTGCCGCCGACCGTGACCGTGTAGCCGTCCGCCGCCGCGTTGCGGCCGGCCAGCATGCCGGGAATGCTGGCGCCGCCGCCCTTGTTGTCGATGAAGACCTGCTGCGGCCAGACCTTGCCGAGTTCGACCGACACCATGCGGGTGAACAGGTCGGCCGACTGCCCCGTGGTGTAGGGCACCAGCATCCGGACCGGTCTCGATGGAAAGCCGGTATCGGCCGCTGCAGATAGACGGGCAGCCAGGGGCAGCGCCGTCGCCAGGCCCGCTTTCAACCATGTTCTTCGTTGCATGTCTTGTCTCCTTCGTTGTGTTGTCGGCGGGCGCCGCCCGCTGCTCCGGCCGATCCGGCCTCTGGGGCCGACCGATCCGTTCAGGCCGTGCAGGCGGATTCCGCCGGCGCGCCGAGGCGGTTGAAGCCACCCCGGAAATAGATCAGCGGATCGGACGTCTCGTCGCTGCGCACGGCGTGGACGAGGCCGATGAACACGGTGTGCGTGCCGTGGTCGTGCGCCTGCAGCAACTCGCAGTCGAGACTGGCCAGCGCGTGGCGCATGACCGGTGCGCCGGTCTCCTGGATGCTCCAGTCGTCCTCGCGAAAGCGCTGCTCGCCCTTCAGGCCCGTCTGCCCGGCGAAGCAGGCGGCCACCGCGGTCTGGTCGTTGCGCAGCACGTTCACCGAGAACGAGCGCGTCTGGGCGATCACGGGGTGGGCGCTGGCGCCCTTGTTGACGCACACCAGGACCGTGGGCGGCGAGTCGGACAGCGAGCAGAACGCCGTGGCGGTCAGGCCCGTGCGCGCGCCGGGCTCGCCGCAGGCGATGATCACCGCCGCGCCCGCGTGGTGCTTCATGAGTTGCTTGTAGGTGCTGGCTTCCATGGCGGTCTCCTTGTTCAGCGGTAGAGGTGCTTCCAGTCGCCCGCGTTCGGGCGCGCAAGGCCGAGGTTGTCGCGCAGCGTCGCGCCTTCGTAGTCGCGGTGGAACACGCCACGGCGCTGCAGCTCCGGCACCACCAGGTTCACGAACTCCTCGTAGCTGCCCGGCATGCTGGTGGCGGCCAGCACGAAGCCGTCGCAGGCGCCGCTCTTGAACCAGTCCTCCATCTGATCGGCCACGTCGGTCTTGCTGCCGATGAAGGTCATCAGCTCCCGCGTGGTGCCGCGGCCGCTGTAATGGAGGAAGTCCGCCAGCGTCGGGCGCGCCTTGCCGCTCTGCGTGATGACACGGTCGAGGATGGCGCGCAGCCCGCTGATCGACTGCAGCTCGTCGTCGGTGAAGGGGTCGTCCGGCTTCTTGGTCGCGAAGTCGAAGTTGAGCACTTCCGACAGCAGCGCGAGGCCATCGACCGGCTTGACCAGGGCGTCGATGGCGGCCTTCTTGTCCTCGGCTTCCGCGCGGCTTTCGCCGGCCACCACATAGACCGCGGGCGCCACCTTGACCTGGCGCGGATCGCGCCCATGGGCTGCGACCTTGGCCTTGAACTCCGCGTACGACTTGCGTGCGACCTGGACGTTCGGATAGATCACGAACACCAGCTCGCCCCAGCGCGCCGCGAACTCGCTGCCGCGCCCGCTCTGTCCGGCCTGGACGAGCACCGGGTGGCCCTGGGCGGAACGCGGCACGGTGAAGGGCCCGCGCGAACGGAACCACTTGCCTTCGTGATCGAGCCGCTTGACCTTGCTGCCATCGGCAAAGCGCCCGGTCGCGCGGTCCTCGATCAGCGCGCCTTCCTGCCAGGTGTCCCAGTGGCCCTGCACCACCTCGAGGAACTCGTCGGCGCGCTCGTAGCGCAGGTCGTGCGCCAGGTGTTCCTGCGCGCCGAAGTTCGCGGCCTCGGAGTTGTTGAGCGAGGTGACGACGTTCCAGGCCACGCGGCCCTGCGTGAGCAGGTCGAGCGTCGCGAAGACGCGTGCCACGTGGAAGGGTTCGTAATAGGTCGTGGAATAGGTCGCGCCGAGGCCGAGCCGTTCGGTGGCGAGCCCCATCGCGGTCAGCACGGAGATGGGGTCGAGCTTCACGGCGCGCACGCCGTTCTCGACGGTCTCGACATGGTCGTCGCCGTAGCGGTCGGGCATGGCGAGCCGGTCGTCGAAGAAGGCCATCTGGAACTTGCCGCGCTCCAGCGTCTTCGCGATGTGCTGGTAATAGGCCGGCGTGCCATAGCCGGGCTGGGTGTCGGGATGGCGCCAGGAGGCCACGAGGTTGGAGCAGTTCTGCGCCTGCAGAAAGGCCACGAGCGTCATCTGGGGGGGCGTCATCGCATCCATCTTTGTTGGGTCCGTTGGAGTGGTATGGACGGATGCTAGGGTCGACGCCCTGCAGAGACAAATCAAATAAACTTAGTCATTGTTCAGATTTTGTTTGCAGTAAGTTTCAAGCGAGACCTGCAATGCCGGGTCTGGATCCGGGCCCGAATCGATCTCGAGGACCATGCGATGAACGTCAATCTCAAGCTGCTTGCGACCTTCCTGTCGGTTGCCGAGAACGGCAGCTTCCGCAAGGCTGCCGAAGAGACGCACCGCTCCCTGCCCGCGGTGAGCATGCAGATCAAGCAGCTGGAAGAGCAGCTCGGCCTGGCGCTCTTCCACCGCACCACGCGCAAGGTCGAACTCACCGTCCAGGGCGAGCAGCTCATGATCAGCGCGCGCAAGGCGCTGGCCGAACTGGCGTCCGGGCTGGCCGAGATCCAGCAGGCGGCCGACGTGCAGCACGGGCACCTGTCCTTCGCCTGCGTGCCGACCGTCGCAAGCACCCGTCTGCCGGCCATCCTCACCGCCTTCGCGAAGAAGCATCCGGGCATCACCGTGCACGTGCGCGAACTGGCCAACCAGGACCTGCTGGAAGCCGTGCGGCGGCGCGAGGTCGACTTCGCGATCGGGCCGATGCCCGAGCGGCACGGCGAACTGGATTTCACGCCGATCTTCTCGGACGAGTACTGCGCCCTGCTGCCCAAGGGCTACCGCGATGCCGGCCGCGCCAGCATCTCGTTGAAGGAACTGTCGAAGATGCCGCTGCTCAAGCTGTCGAGCTCGACGGCGTTCCGCGACCACATCGATGCAGCCCTGCGTGCGAACGACCTGCTGGTGGAAAGCAGCTACGAGTTCATGCACGTGAACACGCTGGTGGCCATGGCCGAAGCGGGGCTGGGCATCGCGCTGCTGCCACGCGTGGCGATCCCGCGGCGCACCACGTTGAAGGCCGTGCGCATCACCGGCCCCGCGCTGAGCCGGACCATCGCCATCATCACGATCCGGGGGCACTCGATGTCGCCGGCGGCTTCAAGGCTGGTCGAACTCTGCAACCAGTTGATTTCGCCGGCATAGCCTCGCCGATGTCCGTCCCGCCGTCCCGCCGTTCCGGCCGGACGTCGCGCGTTCAGAGTTCTCGCTCAGTTCCGGGCGTTGCCCGGCAGTGTCTGCACCTCGAAGTAGGCTTCGATCGGGCAACGGAGATCGCGCAACGCGGCCGACTTGGCGCTTTCATAGGCATTCAGCCATGCCACGGCTGCAGCGAATTGCTGTCGGGACACCCTGGCCTCGTCGAGGCTCATCATCGCGATGAAGGCGTCCTGGCAGGCCCGGATGTTGTGGCCCAGCGCGCGCTGGAGGTTCTGGATGAACACGTTCTCTGCTTCGTCCGACTGCATGCGCGATGCATACCGGCAGCAGCGGAGGATGGCTCTGTACAACATGATGAACCTCCTTGAAGAGATGGCGCAGTGCGAGGACTGCCAAGGCTTCAGGCTCCGCGCGATCCGTTGCGTGCGCATAGGCGATCGGGCTGACATCGCGTCAGCCGAAGCGCAACTCCGCTGTCGATCGCGCGGTGTGTCTGCCGCGTGCTGTACGCGGCGGTGCTGGTGGTGGCCGCAGTGATCCGTGCCGAATGTGAACCTGGGGTAAAGCGGCCTGTGGACTACGGTCGACGGCCTGCTTTGGCGGGAGTATCGAGGCTTCTGTTTCAAGGAGCGAAAGCATGAATTTCCGTCAAACCTCTTCCTTCGTGTTGGCCACCCTGATGGCCGCGTCCGGCGTTGCTGCCGTTGCCCAGGACCGCGGGCCAGGTCGCGACGACGACCGCGGCCGCCCAGGCCATGCGCAGCCGGCCCCACGTGGCCCGCAGCACGGACCCGAGGAACGCGGCGCGGGCCCGGACCACAACTTCCGCAAGGGCGGCCGTCTGCCCAACGAGTACCGCAACAAGCAGTACGTGGTGAACGACTGGCGCTCGCATCGCCTCAGCGCGCCGCCGCGTGGCTATCAGTGGGTGCAGACCGGTGGCGATTACGTGCTGGTGGCGATTGCCACGGGTCTGATTGCGCAGATTTTGTTGAACCACTGAGTCCGCCGGTAGTGCGCCAGGTCCGCGAGAGGCCTGCACACTGCCAGTCCAGGGCGCGCAGGCCGGGCACGATCACGGCTTGCGACGCCACGGCGATCCACCAGCGCAAGGCCTGGCGGATCGTCGGCGCCACGTGAGCATTTTCCGTGGCGTGGCGAGTTGGCGCCCATGTCGACTCCGGAATGCACAGCGCGTGCTGTCCAACCCATCGTGTCATACATCGCCTGAAGCGCGTTGCTTCGGGCTGGTCATTCCATGTCGAATGGTTTTCGGGGCAGAGTGGATCTGACCGAATTCTTTTATTCGAGGGATGGAATTTGCGCCAAACAAAGAAGAATATTCGGCGCCATTTCCAGAAGAATCGACACAAGCGCCAAGCCATCGCCAGCGCCTGAAACAGGAGGAGGAGACAACCCCTCGGAACAGACCGCATTTCCATCAAGAAGGTCCCCGCCGTGCCGCTTACCCGCGGCCCGGCGTTCGCGCCCGACGCCATCTACCCGTGGCCGAGAGCGCTGCCAGAGAGTCCTACCGGAGTCCCACGACATGTTCACCACCGAAGAACTCGCCAGCGTCTCGCTGGACGACAAGTACCAGGCCACGTCCGGCCGCATCTACCTCAGCGGCATCCAGGCGCTCGTCCGCCTGATGCTCGTGCAACGCTGGCGCGACCAGGCCGCCGGCCTGAACACGGCAGGCTTCGTGTCCGGCTACCGCGGCTCGCCGCTCGGCGGGCTCGACGAGGCGCTCTGGCACGCGCAGGCGCGGCTCGATGCCGGCGGCATCAAGTTCCTGCCCGGCGTCAACGAAGAACTCGCTGCCACCGCGGTCTGGGGCACGCAGCAGGTTCACCTGACCGGCGAGAGCAAGGTCGACGGCGTCTTCGCGATGTGGTACGGCAAGGGGCCGGGCGTCGATCGCTGCGGCGACGTCTTCAAGCACATGGCCCATGCGGGCACGTCGCCGAACGGCGGCGTGCTGCTGGTGGCCGGCGACGACCACGGCGCCTATTCGTCCACGCTGCCGAACCAGAGCGACCACATCTTCGCGGCGTCGATGATCCCGATGCTGTATCCGCAAAGCGTGGAGGAGTACATCGAGCTCGGCCTGCACGGCTTCGCGATGTCGCGCTTCGCCGGACTGCCGGTCGGTTTCAAGGCTTTGGCGGACACGGTCGAATCTTCAGGTTCCATCGCCGCCGATGCGCTGCACGTCGAGACACGGCTGCCCGCGGACTTCGTCTTCCCGCCCGGCGGCGTGCATGCGCGGCTGTCGACCGACACGCTCGGCGTGCAGGCCCGCAAGCAGGAGGCGCTGATGCAGGACACCAAGATCTACGCCGCCATCGCCTATGCGCGCGCCAACCGGCTCAACCGCATCACCATCGATTCGCCTTCCGCGCGGCTGGGCATTGTGGCTTCGGGCAAGTCCTACCGCGACGTGCTCGAGGCGCTGGAAGAACTCGGCATCGATGCGGCGGAGGCTTCGCGCATCGGCATCCGCGTGTTCAAGGTGGCGATGCCCTGGCCCCTCGAGCCTGACTCGATCCGTGAATTCGCGGACGGGCTCGACGAGATCCTGGTGGTCGAAGAGAAGCGGCAGATCGTCGAATACCAGCTCAAGGAGCATCTCTACAACTGGCGCGAGGACGTGCGCCCGCGCGTCATCGGCAAGTTCGACGAGGCCGGCGAATGGGCACATCCGCGCGGACGCTGGCTGCTGCCGGCGACGGCCGATTTCTCGGTGGCGCAGATCGCGCGCGTGATCGCGGGGCGTGTCGCGCGCTTCCACACCAGCGACATGATCCGCATGCGGCTCGCGATCCTCGACGCCAAGGACGTGGTGCTGGGCAAGGCCGTCGCCACGCCGTCGCGGCCGGCCTGGTACTGCTCGGGCTGCCCGCACAACACGTCGACCAAGGTGCCCGAAGGCAGCCTCGCGCTGGCCGGCATCGGCTGCCACGTGATGGCGACCGCGATCTACCCCGAGCACAACAGGACCACCACGCACATGGGCGGCGAAGGCGCGCCCTGGCTCGGCCAGGCCTGGTTCTCGAAGCGGCCGCACGTGTTCGCGAACCTGGGCGACGGCACCTACTACCACTCGGGCTCGATGGCGATCCGCGCGGCCGTGGCTGCGGGCGTCAACATCACCTACAAGATCCTCTACAACGACGCGGTCGCGATGACCGGCGGCCAGCCGGTCGACGGCCCGATCAGCGTGCCGCGCATCGCGCAGCAGGTGGCGGCCGAGGGCGTGAAGCGCATTGCGCTGGTGGCGGAAGACCCGTCGCGCTGGAACGATCGTTCCGCATTGCCGGTCGACCGGCCCGGCCTGCACTTCACCGTGCATCACCGCGACACCCTGGACGACGTGCAGCGCGAGCTGCGCGAATTCGAGGGCGTGTCGGTGCTGATCTACGACCAGGTCTGCGCGGCCGAGAAGCGGCGCCGCCGCAAGAAGGGCGAGTTCCCGAAGGCGACGCAGCGTGTCTTCATCAACGAGATGGTGTGCGAGGGCTGCGGCGACTGCGGCGAGCAGTCCAACTGCACGTCGCTGCTGCCGCAGCCGACCGAGCACGGCCTGAAGCGCCGTGTCGACCAGAGCTCGTGCAATGCCGACTACTCCTGCATCAAGGGCTTCTGCCCGAGCTTCGTGAGCGTCGAAGGCGTGGAGCCCCACAAGACCCGGCCGGTCGCGGTGAAAGCCGAGACGAGCCCCTCGGCCGCGTTGCCCGAGCCCGCAACCGCCATGCCCGACGGCATGCACAACATCCTGATCACCGGCATCGGCGGCACCGGCGTGATCACGATCGGCGCGTTGATCGGCATGGCCGCGCATCTGGAAGGCAAGGGCATCAGCGTGCTCGACATGACCGGCATGTCGCAGAAGAACGGTTCGGTCACCTCGCACGTGCGCATCGCACGCGACGCCGCGCAGTTGAAGGCGCAGCGCATCCCGACCGGCGAAGCCGACCTGATCCTCGGCTGCGACATGCTGACTGCGGGTGCGCCCGATGCCATCTCCAAGATGCGGCCCGGCCGCACCTATGCGCTGGTCAACACCTTCGAGCAGCCGACCGGCCATTTCGCACAGGACCCGGACTGGGCCTTCCCGGCCGACCAGGTCCGTGCGCTGATCGATGAATCGGTGGAAGGGCGCGCCGACTTCATCGACGCCACCGGACTCGCCACGCGGCTGATGGGCGACGCGATCGCGGCCAACCTGTTCCTGCTGGGCTTCGCGTTCCAGAAGGGCGCGGTGCCGCTGTCGTCCGCGGCGCTGCTGAAGGCGATCGAGATCAACGGCGTGGCCGTCAAGGCCAACCAGGCAGCCTTCGGCTGGGGCCGGCAGGCGGCAGTCGATCTGCCGGCGGTGACCCGTGCGGCCTCACCCGTGCAGGTGGTTGCCGTGCAGCGGCCACAGACGCTGAAGGCTTTGGTGGCCGAACGCAGCGCCACGCTCGCCGACTACCAGGACGCGGCCTATGCGAAGCGCTACACCGATGTCGTCGAGCGCGTGCAACAGGCCGAGCAGCGGCATGGCGGGCGCGACGCGCTGACGCGTGCGGTCGCGGCGAACCTCTTCAAGTTGATGGCCTACAAGGACGAGTACGAGGTGGCGCGTCTCTACACCGATGGCCGCTTCCGCGAAAAGCTCGCACAGCAGTTCGACGGCAAGCCGGTGCTGCGCTTTCACATGGCACCGCCGATCTTCGGCCGGCGCGACGCGCAGGGCCGGCCGGTCAAGCAGACCTTCGGCCCCTGGATGCTGCCTGCCTTGCGCGTGCTGGCGGCCTTGCGCCGGCTGCGCGGCACACCGCTCGACCCGTTCGGCCGTACGGCCGAACGCCGGACCGAACGGCAACTGATCGCGGACTACCTCGGGTTGATCGACGGGCTACTCGATCGGCTGACGCAGGCACCGTTCGACGCGGTGATCGACACGGCCGTTGCCATGGCCCGCGTGCCGGAACAGATCCGCGGTTACGGACACGTGAAGGACGAGAGCATCGTGCAGGCGCGCGTGCGGTGGGCCGCGCTGTCCGAGACGCTGCAGCGCAAGGCCGACGCGCCATCCGCTTCGGGGGAGGCCCGCGAGCCGCTGGCCGCCTGACGGGCGGCGTCAGCCCGCCTTGCCGCGGCCGGACTTCTTCGTTCCTTCGGAACGCGATGCCGTGCCGCCTGGCGTGCTGCCCGCCGTCGCCTGCTCCAGCGACGACAGCGTGTCGACATACGACATGAAGCGGTTCAGGTAGGCCGGCGACACGTCGCGCATCAGCGTCAGTGCCCGGTGGACCAGCTGGTGCGAGTTCAGCGGCCCCGCGTTCTCGGGCAGCTTGACCAGCGATTGCTTCAGCCGCCGGTCCGCGCTGAGCTTCGACCAGGTGCCGCTGAAGTAGCGCAGTGTCTTCAACTGGTCGGGCGCGGCGGGCGCGCCTGCGGTGTTGGTGGACGGCGCCATGCCGTTCCCGTCGAGTGCGGCGGAGGCGTGCTGCGCGAGCCGGTCGACCAGCTCCGCGACGGGGCTGCGCGGAGGTGGAGCGTCCGGCGACGCGCCGCCGGCCTTGTCTTCCGGCGCGTTCTTACTGCCGTCTTCGAGGTCGGCACGGTAGGCCGACAGCAGCTCGGCCAGGCGCCGATCCAGCAGGCGTCCCGCCTCGCCATCATGCGACGCCGAGCGCCGCGCCATGGCCTCGATCAGGCGAAAGCGCACGGGTGCGAAACGGTGTTCGCCCCGTTCACGTGCCATGCGCACCTGCGCTGCGGGCGAGGCCGCTCCGGCGTTGTCCGACGCAGGCGGTTCGCGGTCGGGCGCGCTGCTACTCACGGGGTTTCGCAAGACTGCCGGAAGGCCGCGGTGTCGGCGCCATCTCGACGCGGCGGTTCTTCGCACGCCCCTCGGCATCAGCGTTCGACGCCACCGCCTGCTCTGCGCCGAAAGCCGCGGCGAAGACGGCGTTCGATGGCACGCCGTCTTCGATCAGCGTCCGGGTCACGGCCAGCGCGCGCTGCGCCGACAGCTCCCAGTTGTCCGCGAAGCGCCGTGCGCCGTCGCGCATCTGCCGGTCGTCGGTGAAGCCGCTCACCATCAGGATCTCGTCGCGGCCGCGCAGGTAGGCGCCGATCGGCGCGGCCAGGCTCTTCAGCAACTGCCGGCCTTCGGGCTGCAGGTCGGCGGAATTGAAGGCGAACAGCACGCTGCCGCTGATGCCGATGCGGCCGTTGTTCAGCGTGACGCGGCCGGCCGCCAGCGGGCCGGCCAGCGCCTGTTCGAGCGCCTGGCGCCGCTGGGTCTCGACCTGCCGGTGCTTCACTTCGGCCTCGAGCTTCGTCGCCAGGTCCAGCTGCATGCCGATCGCGTACAGGAAGATCAGCACGAAGGCACCGAGCAGCCCCGTCATCAGGTCGCCGAAGACCGCCCAGATCGGAACACCCGGCTCGGCGCCGGCGTCGATGTCGTCCTGCATCACGCGTCGCTGCCGGCGAGTGCCTGGCGGCTGGCGATCTGCTGCAGGTCTTCCACCACCTGCTTCTGCGACATGATGCTGAGGTCGATCACCTCGCGCGCCTGCGCGACGTAGTAGGCGAGCTGTTCGTCGCTGCGCGCGAGCGACTTGCCCAGCGCGCCTTCGATGCGCTCCAGGTGGCCGACCAGCTTGTCGTTCGACGCGCTGAACAACTGCACCGCAAAGCCGAAAGCCTCGCCCAGGCTCGCGACCTCGACGGCGCTGCCCGTGACCTGCGCGGCCACCGCGGCCAGCTTGCCGGTTTCGGCTTCGACCGTGTCGGTGAAACGGCCACCGACGCGCTCGAGCACGTCGGCCGATGCGGCCACCAGCGCATCGACCGCCACGCGTTGCTCGGTCGAGGCGTGGTTCACCGCATCGAGCAGCGTGGAGAGCGTCTCCAGGATGCGGCTGCGTTCTTCCAGCATCGCGTTGTCGCGCGCCATGCTGTCCGACAGCTTCTGGCGCAGCTCGGCCACCACCTCGGCCGCAGCGCGCGGTGCCTCCGCGGCGGTCTGCAGCAGCTGCGCGATCTCGGCGATGGTGCTTTGCGCATGCGCCTCGGTCGTGGCCGACATGTCGCGCGCGGTCTGCGCCAGCGTGTCGAGCAATCGCTGCTGGGCCTGCGCGGCCTGCGTGCCGGCTTGCTGCCATTCGTGCTGCAGCGATGCCGCCATCGACGCCAGCGAGCTCGTCCAGGCCGACAGGCGCTGTTCGTCGCGCGACTGCATGTCGACCTGCAACGCGGCGTGCGCCTGGTCGACCGTGCGCAGCAGCGACGCCGCGTTCTGCTCGAAGGTGCCCGCGGCGCTGGTCAGCGCCTGGCGCGTGTCGGCGGACAACGTGTCGCTGGTGCGTGCGTGCTGCGCCAGCGCGTCGCGCCAGGCGTCGGAAACACGGTCGACCGCGCCTTCGAGCCGGACCGACACGCCGTCGACCAGCGCCGCCGAGCGCTGCGTGAAGGACTCGGCCATGCGCTCGTGCGCGTCGCGCAGGTCGTGCGACAGCGCCTCGGTCGTGCGCTGGTGCGCGGCGAGTGCGGTCTGCCAACTGCCCGCGACCTGGCCGGTGGTGACGTCGAAGCGGCTCGACAGGCCGTCGAGCTGCAGCTGGACCGTGCGGGAAATGCCTTCGTGCAGCGAGGCCGTCTCGCGCGCGATGCCGGCCATCGTCGCCTCGACCACCGGCTGGATGGCGGCACTGGCGACGCGGGCACTGTCGAGCAGGCTCTGCTTCAGCGTCTGGTCGACGGAAGACGCAAGCCCTGCGTAGGCGGTCTCGGCCTGGTCGTGAAAGCGGTCCTGGCTGCCGATCAAACGCTCGTTCAGCGCCTGGCTCTGGCGTTCCATCGCGGTCATCATGGCCTGCAGCCGGTCGACCAGCGCGGGCATGCCATGCGCCTGCTGCTGCAGCAGCTTGAAGGATTCATCGCGCTGATGGGCCACCGAGTAGGCACGCAGCGTGGTGGCTGCGCGCGTGTCGAGCATCTGGCCGGCCTGCAGGCGTTCGCGCCGGCACAGGGCGGATGCCAGGCCCAGCATGGCGGAAGCCGCAACGCCCGCCACCGAGGTGCCGAAGGCCAGCCCCAGGCCTTTCACCGGAGCCGACAGCGACGCCCGGATGGCGTCCAGATCGGTCGCGCCAGCCAGCGCCGAGCCGGTGCCGTTGAGGGTGACGACCATGCCGAGAAAGGTGCCCAGCATGCCGAGCAGCACCAGCAGTCCGGCCAGGTAGGGCGTCATCGCCGGTCCGGGAAGGCCGACGCGTTCGCCCTCAATGCGCAGGCGCACCGCGTTGTGCAGCGAAGGATGGAACTGGTCCAGCCAGGCGCCGAGGCCGGCCGGCGGCGACGTGAGGCTGCCCAATGCGCGCGACAGCGAAAGCGTCGCCTGCTGGAAGCGGTGGAGCTCCTGCAGGCCCATCACGTAGAAGGCGCCGATCAGTGCCGTGATGGCCAGCGCGAGCGGGCTTGCGCCGATGTAGCCGACGCCGATCCAGCACACCACGGCCAGGCCAGCGGTCGCTGCGGCGTAGTAAAGAAATCTGTTCATGGTTCCCTGGTTGTCTCTTGTCTCATTCGAAGGGTCTCGAGCAGCCCTTCGACCGGTTGAAATCGAAAGTCCAGTTCGGCTTGCAGCACGTCCTGGAAGTCCTGGTGGAAGACGTCCAGCCATGCGGCATGGCCGACATCGGGCCGTGCTGCGGCCGACGTCTGCATGGCCTCTTCCGCCGCGGGCTGGTCGGCCCGGCGCAGACGCGCGAAGTGTTTTTCGAGCAGGGCGGGCACGCTCGCGAGCAGGTTGTGTTCGCGGGCGCCCAGCGCCTGTTCCATCACGACATCCACGGCCGCGAGCCGCGCCATCTCGGGCGAGCTTGCCGCCAGCATGGCCCGCAGGCGTGCGCGCAACGGACCGATGCCGGATTCCATCGCCTGCTGCCGCGCCATGTAGCGCCGGCGGTACGACGCGAAGTCCGTGGCACGCGCCACGTCGTCGCCGATCGAGGCTGCCAGTTCGGTGCGTACCCGGGCGCAATCGCGCTCCTCGGCATGCGCCGAGGGCCGGCTCGCATGGTGTGCAATGGCCGGGCCGCCGTTCAAGGCTGCGGACAGCGAGATGGCGTCGGTCCAGCCAAGCCATTGGCTCCATCGATCCGCCGTCGCCGGTGGGGCGTCCCGGGGTTCGGTGTCGGCCAGTCGGGCAAGCAGTCGAAGGAGCGCCGAGCCGGTCAAACCTGTGCGCTGTGACACTTGCATATCGCCAGTTCGAAAAACCCGGCAGTCTACACCGCAGGCTTTGGGGCCTTTTGCAACTTGCGGTAACGCTTCGGCACGGCAGCGAATCCCGGATTTCCGGTTCGAATCGGCCGTCGGCGCCGTGGCAGGATGGCCGTTGATTCACCTCTTCCGGGATTTCAATGAGCGACCTTCACAAGCGAATCGCATCCAGCTTCGATGCGCAGGGGCTGATGGCCACCTTCGGCGCGCGGCTGATGCATGTCGAGGACGGCGAAGTGCACATCGCGCTGCCTTTCTCGGCGAGCCTGTCACAGCAGCACGGCTATCTGCACGCCGGTGCGACCACCAGCATCGTGGACAGCGCCTGCGGCTACGCGGCGTTGACGAAGGCGCCCCCGGGCTTCGAGGTCGTGACCGCGGAGTTCAAGCTCAACCTGATGCGGCCGGCCCTCGGCCAGCGTTTCCTGGCCATCGGACGGGTCGTGAGTTCCGGCAAGCTCCTGACCGTCTGCACCGGCGAGGTGAGAGCGTTTGCAGACGCCGCGGGCGCGGACTACAAGGTCGTCGCGCTGATGCAGGCGACCATCGTCAAGGTGAGCACGGCGGCCGCGCGCTGACGTTGCTGGCAGCCGTGCTGTCGCGACGACTCATCCGCCGGTGCGGCGGATGAACCCCCGCGACGGCGCACACCATCCGATGTCGCCCGTCGCCTGCGACGCATCGGACGCGCCGCTGAACAGCAACCTGTCCTCGCGCAACAGGAAGTGCCAGGTGCCCAGCGGCGAAGGCGGCGCCAGCGGCTGCAGGGTGGCGTCGCCCAGCGCGATCGGTGCGCCGGGCTCCGTCAGGTCGGGCGCGCCCTGCCATGCCGGCCCCAGGATGCGCCGCGCTTCGGCATCGTCGAGGTGGCCCGTGGTGGTCGAGAGCAGCCAGCGCACAGGTCCGGGTGCGGCTGCGCGCAGGCGGGCCCAGTGCGTCTCGTCGTCCGTGAGCGGATCGATCAGCGCCCAGGCATCGCCGCTGCCGACGAAGTAGCTGTGCAGTCCGGGCCGTTCGGGATCCGCACGGTCGACGGCCGTCACGCGCCAGACGCGGGGAGAGAGCCGCAGGACCTGCCCAGGTTCGAGCGCATGGCGCGCCCCGCCCGCGCCATCGGGATCGATGAAACCGACCTCGTCGTAGGCTGGTTCGTCGACGTTCACCGGCCGCCGCCCGTTCGGCCCGTCCGCCAGGCGGGGCATGACCATGCGGATCTCGCGCAGCGCGCGCGCATGCGCCAGGCAATCGGCCACGGTGGCGAAAGCCTGCAGGTCGGACAGGATCACGCGCGTGACGTTCATCAGCTTGAGCCCGGCGCGGGCGTCGATCGCAGCGGCGGGCCGCAGCCAGAGGTGCTCGACCGTCTCGCGGCCATCGGGCCGCACGTCCTGCCGGGCGGGCAGGGCCGAAACGAAGAAGCGGGTGTCGAATCGCCGCGGCATGCCCGGCGGCGTGAGCCAGTGGGTGTAGTAGACGAGCCGATCGACCGCCAGGTGCCAGCCGCGTGCATCGCAGATGGTCAGCAGCGCATCGGTGCCTTGATCCGCCGCTGCGCGCAGCCGGTCGAGTTCTTCGGCCGGCAGGTGGTCGAGCGCCACAGGCTGTCCCTGCGCGTCGGTGGCGAACAGCAGGCCGGCTTCTTCGAAACATTCGCGCACTGCCGCCACATGGAAGTCGAGTCCGCCGTCCGGCACGCCGAGTCGGGCGCTGGCTGCAACATCGTCGAGTCCGCGGCAGCATGCATGCAGTTGCGGGTCGGTTGCGTCGAGCACGCCGCCAGGGAAGACCGCGGCACCGCTGTTCTGGTCGTTGGCTTTCTCGGCCCGACGCAGCAGCAGCACTTCGAGGCCTTCTGCGCCATCGCGCAGCACGATGACGCTGGCAGCGCGCCGAATCGGCCGCACCGCCGGCGCGCCGGACGACGGCCCGGTCGGATGGGAAGACGCCGTGGGAGAAAGGGTTGGCTGCATCGCTTGTCTCTGCTCTGTTGTCCGTTCTTTGGTTCATCGTAGCGCGACCGCGAGAATGCGCGCTGCCGCGGTGCGGCCTTCAACGACAGACACGAGAGGACTTCTTTCCATGGCAACCGAAATCGAGCGCAAGTACCTCGTGCGCGACCCTTCCATCGTGCGCGGGCTGACCGGCACGCGCATGGCCCAGGGCTATGTGGCGGACAACGGCATGTGGGTGCGCGTACGCATCGCCGGCACGCAGGCCTTTCTGACGCTCAAGGGCAAGTCCTCGGGCCTGTCGCGTGCGGAATTCGAGTACGAGATACCGGTGCCGGACGCGGAAGACCTGCTGGCCCATCACTGCAGCCTCGGTCGGCTCGAGAAGGTTCGCTACCTTGTGCCGGTCGACGGTTTCGTGTTCGAAGTCGACGTGTTCGAAGGCGCGCTGGCGGGCCTCGTCCTGGCGGAGATCGAACTCGAGTCGGAAGACCTCGCATCGCCGACGCCCGCGTGGCTCGGGGCCGAGGTCAGCCTGGACTTCCGCTACAGCAATTCGTCGCTGGCCAAGGCCGGCGTCGTGCCCGTCGCCTGAGTTCGCAGCGGCGTGGCGTCGGCGACGTAGCCGCGCCTGCCGCGGCGGGCCTCGACGCCGTGGCTGCTGGCGAATCCGTCATACACGAGGCAGCCGACCACGAAGCTGAGCATCGCCAGGCAGCAACCGATGGCACAGAGAAGAAAGAGTTCGAGAAACATGCCGACTCCGGTGGTTCATTGCACTGCATGCAATGTCTTCGACCGGTGTTCGCGTGGGGTCGGCTGGGATGGTGCGACCCTGTGGGGCCGCGAATGCGCGTCGTGTCGGCGATGTCCTGCGCCGCTCGATCCGGCGGCGCGTCAAAGCTGGGTCGCGAGCAGCGTGGCGAAGCGCTCCATCGCCTTCTCATGCCACGGGCGCGCCTGCCAGGCTTCGTAGCTCAGCCGTTTCGACTGCTGCAAGTCGGCCTCGAACTGCGCCGTCTGCTCGGCCGCGAAAGCCGCGTCGTAGATGTTGAGGTTGGCCTCGTCGTTGAGGCGGAACGACCGGTTGTCGAAGTTCGTCGAACCGACCGACACCAGCAGGCCGTCGACCGTGAAGACCTTGCAGTGGAACATCGTCGGCTGGTATTCGCTGATCTCGGCGCCGGCCTGCAGCAGCGGTCCCCAGCTGGCGCGCGAGGCATGGCGCACCGTCTGCGAATCGATGATCGGTCCGGGCGTGATGATGCGCAGCCGCACGCCGCGCCGCATGGCCGCCACCAGCGCATCGACCGTGAGTTCGTCCGGCACGAAGTAGGCGCTGGACAGGTCGATCGTCTTCGTCGCGGCGGCGATCGACAGCAAATACATCAGGTGCATGCTTTCGCTGCCGCCGGATGGCGAACTGCTGAACACCTGAGCCCGGCCGCCGCCCGCTTCGGCCAGTGGCGGGAAATAGCGTTCGCCATGCAGCACCTCGCCGGACACCTTGACCCAGTTGTCCATGAAGACCGCCTGCATCTGCGCGACCACCGGGCCTTCGACGCGGTAATGGGAGTCGCGCCAGTGCTGTGCGTCCTGCGCGTTGCCCGTCCATTCGGGCGCAATGCCGACGCCGCCCGTGAAGCCGACGCGGCCGTCCACCACCAGCAGCTTGCGGTGCGTGCGGTTGTTCATCCGGCCGATGTCGTACCAGCTCGGCTTGTGGAACTTGCGGATCTGCACGCCGGCGGCCGTCATCTCGCGCAGGATGTCGGCGTCGACCTTGGCGCTGCCGACCCAGTCGAGCAGCACGTGGACCGCGACGCCGGCACGTGCCCGTTCCGACAGCGCGTCGGCGAAGGCGCGACCGATGTCACCGGACCAGTAGATGTAGGTCTCGAAGGTGATGCTGTGCTGCGCGCTGCGGATCGCCGCCAGCATCGGCGGGAAGATGCGGTCGCCGTTCTGCAGCGCCTCGAAGCGGTTGCCGCCCGTGATCGGCGGGCCGAGCATCACGCCCAGCGCGCGCTGGTACTGGGCGTCCTGCAGCGCATATTCGTGCCGCACCTGATCGTCGATCTTCTTTTCGCTCCCCGTGACATTGAGCACCAGCAGCGTGCCGGCCAAGGTCAGGACGAAGGTCAGGGCAATGGCTTTCCAGGGGCGTGATGGCTTCATTGCGGCCACGATGCCACAGCGCATCCGGCCGATTGCGGGCTGCAAGGGCGTCGCGCGCTCGTCCTGCATGAAGACGGGAAATCGACGAAAGCGTCAAAAGACATGGCGCACTTTCTTCTCTTGTGGCAGGAATCCGTTCGCGTAGGAATCGGCTGACGTCAGCAAGCGCTGGCGCCCGATCGAAAACTCGGGCGTGTACCCCGTTGGCGGGATAGCATCGATGCGCTCGTCGCGCCCGCGGTTGCGGCAGCACATCACCCAAGAGAAGAGGAATGGAATGAACACCGAATACGAAGCGGTTCTCGCAGCGCTGCGCGAGGAAGAAACCGACGTCATCGACGTCTGGCTGACCGAAGCCCAGGCCAACGATCCGGGCCTGCGTCGCACCGCACTCGCCGAATCGACCGAAATCCTCCGTCTGCTGCGCGATGCCCTGCAGGCCGGCGGTGATCCGTCGCACTTCGAGTCGCCCGAATGGACGGGTCTGCGCGCCGCGCTGGCCGCGTTGTCGACCTCGCGTGCGGCAAAGGGGCAGTCGGTCGGCGACACCAGCCGCTTCGTGCTGGCGCTGAAGAAGCCGCTGTTCACCTCGGTCCAGCGGCGGTTGGCCGGCGATCCGGCCGGCATGGGTGACGCGCTGTGGGCGCTGTCCACGCTGGTCGACAAGATGGCGCAGTACACCGCCGCCACCTACCAGCAGGCGCGCGAGGACATCATCCGGCGCCAGCAGGAAGAACTGCTGGAGCTCTCGACGCCCGTCGTGAAGCTGTGGGACGGCGTGCTCGCCGTGCCGATGATCGGCGTGCTGGACAGCAGCCGCACCCAGATCGTGATGGAAGCGCTGCTGCAGAAGATCGTCGAGACCGGCTCCGAGCTGGCCATCATCGACATCACCGGCGTGCCGACCGTCGACACGCTGGTGGCGCAGCATCTGCTGAAGACCGTCACCGCGATCCGCCTCATGGGCGCCGACTGCATCATCAGCGGCATCCGTCCGCAGATCGCGCAGACCATCGTCCATCTGGGCATCGACCTGCAGGGCGTCAGCACCAAGGCGACGCTCGCCGACGCGCTGGCGCTTGCGCTGCGCCAGAACGGCTGGCGCGTCGTCCGCGAGCAGTAACGCCATGGACCGCATCCCGATCCTGCGCATGGGCAGTACCCTGCTGGTGACCATCCAGGTCGACATGCAGGACCAGATCGCATTGGCGCTGCAGGACGACCTGGCCAACCGCATCGCGGCGACCGGCGCGTCCGGCGTGATGATCGACATCTCGGCACTGGAGATCGTCGACTCCTTCGTCGGCCGCATGCTGACCAGCATTTCGGGCATCGCCCGCATCCTGTCGGCCACCACCGTGGTGGTGGGCATGCAGCCGGCCGTGGCGATCACGCTGGTCGAGCTGGGCCTGTCCCTGGACGGCGTGAAGACCGCACTCGACGTGGAGCGCGGCATGGCGCTCCTGCAGCGATCGCAGCGGGAGAACGCTCTTGGCCGTTGAACTCACGGGCACGCTGCCGATCCAGTCCGAGCAGAACATCGTCGCCAGCCGGCAGATGGTGCGCGCGCTCTGCCAGGACCTGAAGCTGTCGCTGGTCGACCAGACCAAGATGATCACCGCCGCCAGCGAGCTGTCGCGCAACACGCTGATCCACGGCAAGGGCGGCCGCATGCGCTGGGAGTTCGTCGAGCGCAACGGCCGGCGCGGACTGCAACTGCACTTCGAAGACGAAGGCCCCGGCATTGCCGATCTCGCGCTCGCGCTGACCGACGGCTGGACCAGCGGCAGCGGCATGGGCCTCGGGCTGCCCGGCAGCAAGCGGCTGGTCAACGATTTCGATCTCCATTCCGTGCCCGGCCAGGGCACACGCGTGAGCATCACCAAGTGGAAATAGTCGCAGGCTGGGTTCACAAGGCATTCCCCATCGACGACGCCAGCCGCGTGGGGGAGGCGCGGCGCTTTGCGGCACAGGCCGCCGCCGCGATGGAATGGGCCGAACTGGAGTCCGGCCGGCTGGCACTGGTGGTCACTGAGCTCGGCACCAACCTGCTGCGCCATGCGCAGAAAGGTCGGCTGCTGATCGCGTCGCGGCCGGAAGCGCGCGAGATCGAGGTGGTCTGCATCGACGAAGGTCCCGGCATCCCCGACCTGGCGCAGTCCATGCGGGACGGCTACTCGTCCGGCAGCACACCCGGCACCGGCCTGGGTGCCGTGCGGCGCCTGGCCAGCGATTTCGACATCCATTCGGTCGTGCCCGACGGCACGGTGTGCGTCGCGCGCGTCCGTCCGGCGGGCGCTGCGCATGCAGCGCACACGGACGCACAGGTCGACATCGGCGCGCTGTGCCTGCCCGCGCCGGGCGAGAGCGAATGCGGCGACGCCTGGGCGGCCGCGCTGGATGGCGACCGGATGGCGGTCCTGGTGGCCGACGGCCTGGGCCACGGCCCCGATGCCGCGCGGGCATCGCACGAGGCGCAGGCGGTCTTCGCGCGCGAGCCTTTCGCCGAGCTCGGCACGCAGCTGCAGCAGTCGCACCAGGCCTTGCAGACCACGCGCGGCGCGGCCGTCTGCCTGGCCCGCCTGGACGTCGGCACCGCCGCGCTCCAGTGGAGCGGCGCCGGCAACGTGATGGGCCGCGTGCTGTCCGGCCTGTTCGACAAGACGATCGTCACGCAGCACGGCACGGTCGGCATGCAGATACGCAAGCCGGAAACCAGTTCGATGGCGCTGCCCGACCATGCGCTCGTCGTCCTGCACAGCGACGGCATCGAGTCGCGCTGGCCGGCCGATCGCCTGCGCCCGCTGCTCCAGCGCGATCCCACGCTCGTGGCCGCCACACTCCTGCGCGACCACACGCGGCATCGCGACGACGCCACCATCGTCGTGATCCGCCGAAAGGAATAGTTGATGAACTCCCACAACCCCCAAGGCCTCGATACCCCCGAGGCGAACGGCGCGACCGAGACGGCGGACGACTGCCGCGCCGCGCTCGCCGCCAGCCGCCAGGAAGCGGACGAGCTGCGCGCCGAACTCGAAGAGACCAACCGCGGCGTCGTGGCGCTGTATGCCGAACTCGATGCCCAGGCCGAGCAGCTTCAGAAGGCGACCGAGCTCAAGAGCCGCTTCCTGGCCTACATGAGCCATGAATTCCGCACGCCGATCAACGGGATCCGCAGCATCACGCGCCTGCTGAACGACCGCGTCGACGGACCCTTGACGCCCGAGCAGGAAAAGCAGGTCGGCTTCGTCGACACGACGGCCGCGGAGCTGGCGGAGATGGTCGACGACCTGCTCGATCTCGCGAAGATCGAGGCCGGCCGCGTCGACATCTCGCCGGCCTGGTTCGAGATGGTCGACCTGTTCTCCGCGCTGCGCGGCATGTTCCGCCCGGTGCTGGTGAACCCGTCCACCGTGCTGATCTTCGAGGAGCCCGAGGGGCTGCCCAAGATCTATACCGACGACCGCAAGCTGTCGCAGATCCTGCGCAACTTCATCTCCAACGCGCTGAAGTTCACGCCCAGCGGCGAGGTCCGCGTGACTGCCGTGCGCCTGGGCGCGGAGTCCGTGAAGTTCTCGGTGACCGACACCGGCATCGGGATCGCGCCCGAGCATCACGCGGCAGTCTTCGACGATTACTCGCAGGTCGATTCGCCCGTGCAGAAGCGCCTGCGCGGCACGGGGCTCGGGCTGTCGCTGAGCAAGCAGCTGGCGCACCTGCTCGGCGGCCAGGTCGAGGTGCAGAGCGAGCTGGGCAAGGGCTCGATCTTCTCCGTGGTGGTGCCGGTCGAACTCGGCAGCACCGCCGCTGCGCGGGAGGCTTGAGCATGGCCGCCCAGCCGCTCATCAACACCACCATCGACCGCGGGCGCCACACGGTGCTGGTGGTCGACGACAACCCGACGACACGCTACGCCACGGCCCGCGTGATCCGTGCGGCGGGTTTCCAGACGCAGGAGGCCGGCACCGGCCGCGAGGCGCTCGACATCGCACGCCAGCGGGTTTCCGCGGTGGTGCTCGACGTGCACCTGCCCGACATCGACGGCTTCGAGGTCTGCCGCGAACTGCGGGTGCAGCAGGCCACGGCGACGCTGCCGGTCGTGCACCTGTCGGCGGCCTTCGTGCGCAACGAGGACAAGGTCGCGGGGCTCGATGCGGGTGCCGACGCCTACCTCGTCCATCCGGTCGAACCGGCCGTGCTGATCGCCACGCTGCAGGCGCTCATCCGTGCGCGCATGGCCGAAGACAAGCTGCGCAGCAGCGAAGTCCGCTTTCGCGCGATCTACGACCAGGCACCGACCGGCATGGCGCTGATCGACGGCGATGGCCGTTTCGCAGACGTCAATCCCGCGATGGTCCAACTGCTCGGGCGCGACCGCGAGGCGCTGATCGGGCAACCCGTGAGCGCCTTTGCGCCGGAGGAGTGGATCGACATCGTCCAGGCCCGCACGCGCAGCGGCACGAACGATGCGCCCTGGCAGGGCGAATTCCCGCTGCTGCGGCAGGACGGCAGCTGGATCCGCTTCGAATGGACGATTTCGGCGCACATCGAGCCCGAGCTGCGCTTCGGCATTGCGCTCGACGTGTCGGAGCGCTTCGAGCTGGAACGGCAGCGGCGCGAAGTGCTGGAGCGCGAACAGGCGGCGCGCACCGCGGCCGAACGTCTGAGCCGGACCAAGGACGACTTCGTCGCCGTGCTGTCGCACGAACTGCGCAATCCGCTCAATGCGATCGGCGGCTGGGTGCATCTGCTGAAGTCGGGCGCTCGCACCCCCGAGCAGATGGAAAAGGGCCTCGCTGCGATCGATCGCAGCGTGAAGGCGCAGGCACGGCTGATCGCCGACATCCTCGACGTGTCGCGCATCAGCTCCGGCAAGCTGCATCTGCATCGCGAATGGACCGAGCCCGGCGCGCTGGTGACGGTGTCGATCGACGCGTTGAATGCGGCCGCGGCGACCAAGAAGCTGCGCATCGAGCTGGCGCAGCAGGGCAACGAGCAACCGGCCTGGCTCGACGCCACGCGCTTCCAGCAGATCGTGTGGAACCTGCTGTCGAACGCCATCAAGTTCTCGAGCGAAGGCGGGCGCATCCGCATCGAGCTGGCACGCGACGGCGACCTGCTGCGGCTGTCGGTCCAGGACGCGGGCCGCGGCATCGCGCCCGACTTCGTCGCGCATCTGTTCGAACGCTTCACCCAGAGCGATTCGCCCGACAACCGGCGCCACGACGGGCTGGGGCTGGGGCTGTCGATCGTCAAGAACCTGGCGGAACTCCATGGCGGCAGCGTGTCGGCGGAGAGCGGTGGCGAGGGTCATGGCGCGACCTTCCGCGTGACGCTGGGCGTGGTGCCTGCCGGACATTCGCCGATCGTCCTGGTCGGCGCGCAGGCGCCGCCGCCGGCACCCGTGGCCGATCACCACATGTTCGGCGGGCTCGACATCCTGCTGGTCGAAGACAACGCGGATGCCAGCGAGGTGCTGACGGTCGTGCTGTCCGACGCGGGCGGGCAGGTGCGCCATGCGGCGGACTGCGAAAGCGCGCTCGACCAGATCCAGCAGAAATGGCCCGATGTGCTGGTCAGCGACATCGGCCTGCCGGGACGCGACGGCTACGACCTGATTCGTGAAGTGCGGCGGCTGGAAGCCGAGCAGGGCAGGGCGCGCACGCCGGCGATCGCCCACACCGCCTTCACCCGGCCGATGGACCACGACAAGGCGACGGAGGCCGGCTTCGACGCCCACCTCGGCAAGCCGCTGCAGCCGCACGCGCTGCTCGGCATCATCAGTGCGCAGTTGACGAAGTAGTGTCCGGCCGCTGAAAGGCCTGCTGCAGCTGTGCCTGCATCAGCTGCAGGTCGACCGGCTTCGAGAAGTGCGCGTCGAAGCCCGCGGCAAGGGCCTGTTCCCGGTCGCTTGCCTGTCCATAGCCGGTGAGTGCGAACAACACCATGTGCCGGTGGCGCGGCGTGCCGCGCATCGCCTGCGCCAGCTCGTAGCCGCTCATGCCGGGCAGGCCGATGTCGAAGATGCCGGCTTCGGGGTCCTGGGTCTGCAGCAGCGCCAGCGCCTCTTCGGCGCTGCCCGCGGTCAGCACCTCGTGGCCTTCCAGCACGAGGCATTCGGCCAGCGCGTCGAGTGCGTCGCGGTTGTCGTCGACGATCAGCACCTTCAGTAGCCGGTTGTGGGTCGGCGCGGCGGTAACGGCCGCTGCATGTTGCGGCGCGGCGGCCTGCACCAGCGGCAGGCGCACCGTGAAGATGCTGCCCTGGCCCGCGCCTTCGCTGAACGCGTCGATCGATCCGCCGTGCAGCGTGGCGAGGCTGCGCGCAATGGCCAGCCCCAGCCCGAGGCCGCCCTTGGCGCGATGCAGCTGCTGCGCGCCCTGCACGAAGCGCTCGAACACCCGCGGCAGCAGATCGTCCGAAATGCCGATGCCGGCGTCATGCACTTCCAGCACGGCGTCGCCTCGGTCGACGCGCAGCAGCACGTCGACACGTGTGTCGGGTTCGGAGAACTTCGCCGCGTTGTTCAGCAGATTGCCGATGATCTGCGCGAGCCGCAGCGGGTCGCCGCGCACCGGCACGGCCTCGGCCGGCAGCGAGAGCTGCGGCAGCAGGGCGCGCGTCTGGAAGGCCGGCAGCGTGAGTTCGACCGCCTTCGCGACGATGTCGCGCAGATCGACCTGCTGCGGCTCGAGCGCGATCTTGCCCGACACGATCCGCGAGATGTCCAGCAGGTCGTTCACCAGCATCGACAGGTGCTTGACCTGGCGCTCGATGATCTGGCGCTCGCGCGGGAAGGCGCCGGGGTCGCGCCGTGCGATCAGCGTGAGCGCCAGCGAGATGGGCGCGAGCGGATTGCGCAGCTCGTGGCCGAGCATGGCGAGGAATTCGTCCTTGGTCTGGTTCGCGACTTCGGCGTGGGCCTGTGCATGCCGTGCCCGCGCCAGGAGCCGCACGTTGTCGAGCGCGAGTGCGGAGCGCTGCGCGAGCTCGGCGATCAGCACGGCGTCTTCCGGGCTGAAGCGGCGCTTCGACTGGTCCTGCAGGATCGCCATGGCGCCGATGGTGCGGCCCCGCGCGATGAGCGGCACGACGCAGCCGGCCGTGATGCCCAGCATGTCCACGAATTCGCGCACGGTCGGCGCCAGCGCATCGGGGCCTTGCGTGTTCTCCAGGTTCTGGAAGAAGGTCTTGCCGGTGGCGATCGCCCAGGGGAACGAACCCGGCGCATCGACCGAGCTGGCATGGGTGCTGACGAACTCCGCGATCGCCGCGCCGCGTGCCGGGTCGACGTGGTGCGTGAGCTTGCGCTGCAGCACGTCGTTCTCGTCGAGCAGGTCGATGCGGCACAGGTCGGCCACGCCGGGCACGATCACGTCGGCGATCGCCTGCAGGGTCGAATCCTCCTCGAGCGACCGCGACAGCACGGCGCTCACGCTCAGCAGGCGTTCGAGCCGCAGTTGCGCCGCCTGGGCCGCCGCGCGCGCGTTGCGCTCCGCCGCCAGGAGCCCATCGCGCTCGGCTTCGTTGCGCAGCCGCTGCGCCACGGCACCGGCCACCGCACTGCCGACCGCGTCGACTTCGGCGATGCCGGAGGCCTCGATCGGGACGGACTCGCCGCGGCCCATGGCCTCGGCGCTCAGCGCGAGCCGGCGCATCGGCCGCGTCACGGAGCGCGAGATCCACCAGGCCGCCAGAACCCCCGCGAGCAGCGAGACCAGCAGCCCGCCGCCGTAGGCCGACAGCGTGCGCCACATCGCGCTGTCCGCGACCGAGCGTGGCGCGCCGAGCGCCACGAACCACGGCGCGAAGTCGAGCCGCGCCACCGCGCTCTGCAGCGGCGTGCCGTCGATGTTGTCGCTCTGGCCCATGTATTCCTTGCGGTCGCCCATGGCGGCCAGCATGTCGCGCAAGGACTCGCTCGGCGGCAGTCCGACGAACTGCCCCTCGCCGACCGAGCGCGCCACGCGGCGTGCGTTGGAATCGAAGATCGACACGGTCCAGCCGTCCGGAACCCGCTGGCGCTGCAGCACGGCCGCCATCGCCTCGGGCCGCACGACGGCATTCAGCACATAGCGCACCGCGCCGTCGCGGACGACCGGCACGCGCACCGCAAAGGCCAGGTTGCCGTTCGGTCCCGAGACGAGCGGCCCGATGGCCGGCGCGGCCGTGCGCACCGCCTCGATCAGGCTGCGCGGCTCGATCACCTGCTCCCGCAGCGGAACGGTCGGGCCTTCGGTGCTGAAGATGATCTGGCCGGTCGTCGTGGACAGCAGCACGCCCCGCCATTCCGGGTGCGAGGCGCGCAGCGACTTGGCCAGCAGCAGCGCGTCCATCAGGCCGCGCTCTTCGGTGTCGCCGAGCGGATCGGTCAGCGCCAGTGCCTGCAGGGCCGCGACGGTCAGCCGCAGCTCGCTGTCGACGGCCGTTGCCAGGGCGCGCGCAACGCCGAGCGTGGAGGAGCGGGTCTGTTCGCGCTGTTCCTTCAGCAGTTCGTGCAGTGCGATGCCGCAGACGACAGCCAATGGCAGCAATGCAATCGAGGCGACCAGCAACAGCCGGGTGGGCAACTTGGCAACGCGCATGGATGTCGGCGGATGGATCTGGGTGGCTTCGGGGCCGCATCCTTCTCAGGCTGTCTGATGGGCAGTCGATCCATCGAGGGCGGCGGATGGCATTGTGAACGATACCGCGTGCCCGAAGGCCTTCCGTCGCGGCGGCATTCGCTCAGCGTCCGGCGCCGCTTCTCTGTCTGGCGAGGTGGCGATACACGGTGCTGCGGTGGATGCCGAGCTGCCGTGCGGCCTCGGCGATGTCGTTGCCGGCGGCCTCGACCGCCCGATCGATCGCATGGCGTGTGACCGCCGCCAGCGCACCGCCCGAAGCGGCGTCGCGCCGGCCGGGAACCGGGTCGGCATGCGCGAATGCCGCGGCGGCGGTGTCGATGGGTGCCTCCGCTGCGCGCAGATGTGCCGGCAGCGCATGCGCACCGATGCGCTCGCCCTGCTCCGCCAGCGCCGCCAGGGTGCGCATCGCGCTGCGGAGCTCGCGCACGTTGCCCGGCCATGCATGCGCCGCCAGTGCGTCGAGCGCGGCTTCTTCCAGCACGAGGCGCTTGTCGGCCCCGCCGGACTGCGCGAACACGTCGGCGATCAGCGTGCGGCGGTCGCGGCGGGCGCGCAGCGGCGGCAGCGCGGCCCGATAGCCCGCCACCCGGTACATGAGGTCGGACCGGAAGCGCCCGGCCGTGACCAGCGATTGCAGGTCCGCGTTCGTTGCGCACACGAGGTCGAAGTCGACCGCCACGTCCGCACCGCCGCCCAGCGGCGTGACGACATGTTCTTCGAGCACCCGCAACAGGCGCGTCTGCAGGCCGAGCGGCATGTCGCCGATCTCGTCGAGGAACAGCACGCCGCCTTCGGCCTCGCGGATGCGGCCGGGCATGCCGCGGCGGCGTGCGCCGGTGAAGGCGCCGTCCTGGTAGCCGAAGAGCTCGGCTTCGATGAGCGTCTCGGGCAGCGACGCGCAATTGATCGCCACGAAAGGGCCGGCCCTGCGGCGGCTGGACGCATGCAGCCGGCGTGCGAAGACCTCCTTGCCGCTGCCGGTCTCGCCCGTCACCAGCACCGACACGCCGGCGTCCAGTACGCGCACCGCCGGTTTCAGCAGCGGCTCGATGTCATCGGGCGGCGTGACGTCCTGCGGCTGCGTGGCCGCGGGGCGGCGGGTGGCTGTGCGTTGCGTGCCGGTCGACGCACGTTCCATCAGCGCTGCGATCTGTTGCCCGTCGGGCAGGGTCAGCAGGCCGCGCTGTCGCTCCAGCCGGGCCCAGTCCGGCCCGAGCAGGGCGGCGATGTCGCTGTCGAGCATGTCGTCCCAGCTGCGGCCGAACATCTCGAGCGCCGCGGGGTTCACTGCGGCGATCCGGCCGTCCTCGATCAGCAGCAGGCCTTCGCGCGAGGAGCCGAGCAGTTGCGGACGCCGATGGAAGCGCAGCAGATGGCCGGACGCACCCGACACCATCATGCGGTGCTCGACCTGCTGCGCCGCCATCCGGACCAGTCCGAGCGCGTGCGGGTTGAAGCGCGTCGCCTCGCCGGACATGTCGATCACGCCGGCGATCGTGCCGCGGCCGGTGAAGATCGGCGCCGCCGCGCAGCCCAGCGCGCCGTTGCGCGAAAGATAGTGTTCGCCGCCCAGCACCATCAGCGCCTGCCGTTCCGCGAGCGCGGTACCGATGGCGTTGGTGCCCTGTTCGCTTTCCGACCAGTCGACACCGGGCGTCAGTGCAAAGCGTTCCGCCTTCGGCAGGAACTCGGGGCTGCCGACCTCCTCGAGGATCAGCCCGCTCGCGTCCGACAGCACCACCACGCAGCCGTTGCCGGTGGCATGTTCGGCCAGGCTGTCGAGTTCGGGCTGCGAACAGGCGACCAGTTGCAGCGACTGTTCCCGCCGGTCGAGCAAGGTGGCGCGGGTGAGCGGCGCGGGCTCCCTGAACTCGCAATGCCGGCTGCGCTGCCACGAGCGGGAGATGTGCGACGCGATCGACGCGCCGGGATCGACGCCCTGCGCAAAGAAGAGTTCACGTGCCAGCGCTGTCGGCGGCAACGGGTTCGCGTCGGTCATGTGTGTCTCCGGCTGGTTGTCGCGATTCGCAGCTTGCGACAGGTTTTTCGCAATATTCGCACGGATATGTCGCGGATTGCGAGCCCGAATGGCGCGCGGGCCTGCATTTCACGGGGGATTGGCACTCAGGGAATGTCCCCGGTCGCACGGGTATGGCGCTTGCGGAATCAAGCGGGAGGCGACGCGCGGTGCGGCGCCTCACCCTCAATCCCGAACGGAGACAAGACATGGACATGCTCGAGCCAGGCAAATTCGGTACCACGGTGCCCTTCAAGAAGCGCTATGGCAACTACATCGGCGGCGAATGGGTCGCGCCCGTCGACAACCAGTACTTCGAGAACATCACGCCGGTCACGGGCAAGGTCTTCTGCGAAATACCGCGTTCCACCGCCGCCGACATCGACCGCGCACTGGACGCCGCCCACAAGGCGAAGGCGGCCTGGGGCCGCACGTCGCCGACCGAGCGTGCGACCGTGCTCAACAAGATCGCCGACCGCATGCAGGACAACCTGCCGATGCTCGCCGCCGCCGAGACCTGGGACAACGGCAAGCCGATCCGCGAGACGATGGCGGCCGACCTGCCGCTGGCGGTCGACCACTTCCGCTACTTCGCGTCGTGCATCCGCGCGCAGGAAGGCGGCATCAGCGAGATCGACCACGAGACCTATGCCTACCATTTCCACGAGCCGCTCGGCGTCGTGGGCCAGATCATTCCGTGGAACTTCCCGATCCTGATGGCCGTATGGAAGCTGGCGCCCGCGCTGGCGGCCGGCAACTGCGTGGTGCTGAAGCCCGCCGAGCAGACGCCGGTGTCGATCCTGGTGCTGATGGAGCTGATCGGCGACCTGCTGCCGCCGGGCGTGCTGAACGTGGTCAACGGCTTCGGCGTCGAGGCCGGCAAGCCGCTGGCGTCGAGCAACCGCATCGCCAAGATCGCGTTCACGGGCGAAACGACCACCGGCCGGCTGATCTCGCAGTACGCGAGCCAAAACCTGATCCCGGTCACGCTGGAACTCGGCGGCAAGTCGCCGAACGTGTTCTTCGCGGACGTGATGGACAAGGACGACGGTTTCTTCGACAAGGCGCTCGAAGGCTTCGCGATGTTCGCGCTGAACCAGGGCGAGGTCTGCACCTGCCCGTCGCGCGCGCTGGTGCAGGAATCGATCTACGAGCGCTTCATCGAACGCGCGATGAAGCGCGTCGCGGCCATCAGGCAGGGCAGCCCGCTCGACCCGGAAACCATGATCGGTGCACAGGCCTCGAGCGAACAGCTGGAGAAGATCCTGTCGTACCTCGACATCGGCCGCCAGGAAGGCGCGCAGGTGCTGATCGGCGGCGAGCGCAACGTGCTGGCCGGCGACCTGGCCGAGGGCTACTACGTGAAGCCGACGGTCTTCAAGGGCCACAACAAGATGCGCATTTTCCAGGAGGAGATCTTCGGCCCGGTGCTGTCGGTCACGACCTTCAAGGACGAGGAAGAAGCGCTGGCCATCGCCAACGACACGCTGTACGGGCTGGGCGCCGGCGTGTGGAGCCGCGACGCCAACCGCGCCTTCCGGATGGGCCGCGGCATCCAGGCCGGCCGCGTGTGGACCAACTGCTACCACCAGTATCCGGCGCACGCGGCCTTCGGTGGCTACAAGCAGTCGGGCATCGGCCGCGAGAACCACAAGATGATGCTCGACCACTACCAGCAGACCAAGAACCTACTGGTGAGCTACAGCGAGAGCAAGCTCGGCTTCTTCTGATCTCCATGGCGCAGCAAGTCCACCGTGTACTCGCGACGGCGCCTGCCGTCGCGTTGATCGAGAAGCTGCGCGCCAGGCACGGTCCGCTGATGTTCCATCAGTCGGGCGGCTGCTGCGACGGCAGCGCGCCGATGTGCTATCCGCAAGGCGACTTCATCGTCGGCGACTACGACCGGCTGCTCGGCGAGATCGGCGGTGCGCCGTTCTACATCAGCGGGCCGCAGTTCGAGTATTGGCAGCACACGCAGCTGATCATCGACGTGGTGCCGGGCCGTGGCGGCATGTTCTCGCTGGAAGGGCCCGAGGGCCTGCGCTTTCTCACGCGCTCGCGGCTGTTCACCGACGACGAGTGGGCGACGTTGCAGGCATCGCCCGGCTAGTCGTAGTTCGAGAACCTGCTGGCGCTCGTCGTGGACGAACCGAGCGGCTGATAGCCCTGGATGTTCTTCGAGAAGGTGTCGCTGGGGCTCGATCCGACGCTCGCCAGTCCGTTGAACTGGAGCTGGAACATCAGGCGCGTCGAGGGCGTGGTCACGCCGGTGACCTGGCGCTCGAGCACGACGCGCCCGATCCAGCAGCAGGCGTCGTACTCGAAGCCGAGGAGGCCGACGCCGAGTTCGCGGTCGCGCAGGCTGTAGTTGAGGCGTCCCACCGCGTACCAGCGTCCGGGCTCGTGCGCCTTGGCGCCGTGCCCGGACGTCTCGCTGGCGGGCCAGAGTTCGTCCAGCGGCCATTGCCAGCCGAAATCGATGGTGCGCGTGCCGTCGTCGGCCGTGGACGTCGTATCGGCCTGGTAGCGGTAGGCCATGTTGAACACGTGGTGCGGGGAGGGCGTGTAGCGCAGGCTGAAGGCATCGCGCGTGGAGCGCTGGTCGTCCAGGTTGTACTGCAGCAGCGCGTCGGTGCTCCATTGCGGTGTCCAGTTGACGCTGCCGCCGAGCAGCAGGTCGCTGAGGCGATCGGTCACCGGCGTGCCCGCGGGCAGCGTGACGTTCTGGTCGGCGAAGCGGAAGCGCTGCGCGAAGCCGAAGCGCGCCGCCTCGGCCCCGGTGTCGGGGTCGATCAGGCGCGTGGTGAGGCCGGTCGTGAGCATGTCCGTGTCCGACACGCGATCGTTGCCGGAGAAGGCGTTTTCCGTGTAGATGGTCGCGAAGCTGAAGTCGTTCGCGGCCGTGTCGTAGATCGGGATCTGGCTCTGGTCCCGGTATGGCGTGTGGACGTAGAAGAGCCGCGGCTCGAGCGTTTGGCGGAATGCGCGGCCGAAGTAGCTGGCATCGCGCTCGAACACCAGCCCGCCGTCGAGGCTCAGGGTCGGCACCGTGCTCGTGATGGCGCTGGCACCACTGGCGAGCGGGCTGTCGAACTGGTAGGCGGCCGTGTGCAGCAACAGCTTCGGGATCAGGTAGCCCTGCGGCGTGACCCAGGGCCGGCTGATCTGGAAATTGCCCACCATGCGCTCGCCGTTGGGCTGGGTGATGCCGTTGAGCGTGGGCGCATAGGCCGAGTCGACGGTGAAGCGTGTGTAGTCGAGGTTGATCGACATGTCGAAGCCATGCCAGTCGTAGGTGTTGTCGTTGGCCGTGAGTTGCGGCGTCCGGTTGTACGGCGGCGTGATCGGCGACAGGCTGTACTGAAGCGTCTGGTAGGTCAGCACGCGTGCCTGCCCGCTCCAGTCGCCCCGGCTCCAGTCGAGCGCCGCATCGTTCGCGAGAAGGCGCGTGGTCAGCGAGGGCGTGCGCGAGAAGTCCCGCCAATAGTCGTCGTCGCTCACGCGGTTGATGTTCAGGTTCAGGTTGAGCGCGTCCAGGCCGAATGGCTTCGGATCGAAGCTCTCGGTGTGCTTGGCCCAGATGCCCCAGCGCTCCCGGTCGCGCAGCGTGTCGGTCGGCATGTAGTCGAGCCGGATCTGGCCGCTGTAGCGGTCTTCCAGATAACGGAACTCGCTGCCCACGTCGATGCCGCGCTTGCTCATCAGCGTCGGGTAGAAGGTCGCGTCGCGATTGGGTGCGATGTTCCAGTAATAGGGCTGCTCCAGCTCCAGGCCGTTCGTGCTGTCGATGCCGAAGACCGGCGGCAGCAGGCCGCTCTTGCGGGTGTTGCCGAGCGGAAAGCTGAGCGACGGCAATGCCGGCGTGGTCAAGCCCATGAAGCTGAGCCGTGCGTCCTTGGCGACGCCTTCGTCCGCTGCGGTGTCGGTGGTCAGCGTGCTAGCGCTCAGCAGCCAGGCCGGCATCCAGCCGGGATAGTCTTCGCGCCGGCAGGTGGTGTAGGTGGCCTGCCGAGCCACCGAAACGCTGGCATCGATGAAGTCGATGCGCTGCGCGTCGCCGTGGCCGCCGGTTGCGAGGAGGCTGTAGCGCACGTGGTTGAAGAAGCCCTCGAAGGTCTCGACCTTCAACTGCAGCTCGGGGCCGTCGTAGGTGTTGCCGGCCTGGTTCACATGCACGTTGCCATCGGCCTTGGCCAGATCGTCGGCCTGGTCGTAGGTCAGGCGGTCGGCATGGATGACGGTGTCGCCGCGGCGCAGCAGCGCGTTTCCTTCGGCGGTCGTTTCGAGATTCGGGCGGCCATGCAGGCGGTCGCCGTCGATCACGCTCGGCCGATCGCCACGCTCCGCGCGCGGGATGGCTTCCGTGAGCTCCGGCGTTCGCCGCAGGACCATCGGCGCGTCGATCCAGGTGGCGTCCTGCTGGGCCAGGGCTGGCGGTGCGTGGAGCAGTGCCAATGCCAGCAGGCCCAGCGCCGGCACCGGGCCGACGCGGCGCCGGACCCTACGCGTCATGCGGGAAGGTCGGCAATGGAAGGATGAACGGACGTGGCGTTCGGATGTCGTGGGTCGAATCAGGCACGGCGCGAAGGATGGCCGGCAACTTGGGAAAGATTTGAGTGATCCATTCCCGGCGCCGGCACGCATGACGCGCCCAGCACCAGGTCCATCCCGACATTCACCATGCGCGCACCGGCCGCGGCCTTGCCTTGCAGCCTGTCGAGCATCAGATGCGCCGCCGCCTCGGCCGCGCGGTCGATGTCGAAGCGCAGCGTGGTCAGCGTCGGGTGCATCAGCGCGAAGGCGTCTTCGGTGCCGATGCCGATCACCGAGAGATCTTCCGGAATCCGCCGGCCCGTTGCGCGCACGCTGCGCAATGCACCGGAGAGCAGACGCGTGCCGAGCGCGATCACGGCCGTGGGCGGCGACGGCAGCGCGAGCATCTGCGCCATCGGTGCCTCGGCCGAATCCACCGCCGAGCTGCGCATGCAGACCAGCGCGTCGTCGCTGGCGATGCCGCCGCGCGCCAGGCCATCGCGGTAGCCGAGCAGCTTTTCGCGGCCGGGGCGGATGGACACGCTCGGCCCGAACAGCGCGATGCGCCGATGCCCGAGCGACACCAGGTAGTCGACCGCCTGGCCGACGCCCTTGCGGTGGTCCTGGTAGACGACGTCGCCGCCGAAATCGATCTGCCGGTCGATCACCACCAGCGGCAGCTTGCATCGTGCGAACGGGTTGCGCTCGCGCGGCACGTCTTCCAGGCTGGGGAAGGCGATGACGCCTTCGAGGCGCCGGTTCTCGAACAGCGTGAGCAGCTCGGCTTCGCGGTTCGGCTGGTCGTAGGTGCTCGCGACCAGCAGCGAGAAGCCGGCCGCCTGCATGCGCACCTCGACCGCGGCGAAGAAGGCCGAGAGAAAAGGGTTGGCCATGTTCGACACCATGAAGCCGACCGCCTTGCTGCGGCCAGAGCGCAGGTGCTTGGCGTTGAAGTTGGGCTGGTAGCCGGTCGACGCCACGGCTCGCTCGACGCGTTGGCGCACGTCGGCGCTGACGTAGCCGCTGTTGTTGAGCACGCGCGACACGCTGGCGATCGACACCTGCGCCGCTGCCGCGACGTCTCGCACCGAAACCGATTCACTCATTGTTTTCCCTTATGAAAACGTTCCATGCATTGCGGGCGTCGATAGCCCGCTGGTAGCCTTGGCTTCAGATATGGAAACGTTTACAGATATTAGCCGTTCGACGGCCTCCGGCGGGAACCGTTTCGACGGCCGAACCATCCTCGTCATCGGCGGCGGACAGGCCTCCAGCGCCGATCCCTCGCTGGTCGGCAACGGCCGTGCCATCTGCCTGAGCCTGGCCGCGCGCGGTGCGCACGTGGTCTGCGTCGACCGCAGCGGCCCGGCGGCCGAGCAGACCGTGGCCGACATCGCCGCCCAAGGCGGGCGCGCATCGGCGCTGACCGTCGACATCGCGAATCCGCGCGATGTGCAGGCGCTGTTCGACGCGTTGCCCGCCATCTCGCCGGCGTTCGACGGCATGGTGCTCAACGCCGGCATCAGCGACCGCCGCCCGCTGGCCGACATCACACCGGACAGCTGGGACGCGATCTTCGACGTCAACCTGCGCGGCCACATGCTGTGCGCGCAGGCGGCGCTGCCGCGCATGCAGCCGGGCGGGGCGATCGTGTTCGTGTCCTCGCTCGCCGCGCTGCTGCCGGCCGGGCGCAACCCGGCCTACGAGGCGTCGAAGGCCGCGCTGTCGGCGCTGTGCCGTGCGGTCGCGCTGGACGGGCATGCGCGCGACATCCGCGCGAACGTGGTCCGTGCGGGGCTGATCGACACGCCGATGGGCCGCGCTGCGAGCGCCGCCCGTCCCGGTCGCGCGACGGGCGCTTTGCCCTTCGGCCGGCAGGGCACGGCCTGGGACATCGCCCATGCGACGTGCTTCCTGCTGTCGGCGGAAGCGGCCTACGTCAATGCGATCGAACTGCCGGTCGATGGCGGCCTGGCCCACGGCATCGCCCGGCCGCCGGCGGGCTGACGGCCGCGCCTTTCCCGCGCCTTTCCCGCGCTTTCATCGGGCGCCGCGCAGTGGCGGCCCGTATCACTTCCAAGGAGACAAGACATGTTGAACAAGAGAAATTTCGTGGTCGCGGCACTCGCCTGCTGCGCATCGTTCGCCTTCGCGCAAGCGCCGTCCACCGTGCCCGCATGGCCGACCAAGCCGATCCGCCTCGTCGCGCCCTTCCCGCCAGGCGGTGCGGCCGACCTGTTCGCACGCATGGTCGGCGCCGAACTCGCGCAGGCGCTGGGCCAGCCGGTGATCATCGACAACCGGCCGGGAGCCGGCGGCAACATCGGCGCGCGCGAGGTCGCGAGCGCGGCGCCGGACGGCTACACGCTGCTGCTCGGCACGGTGGGCACGAACGCCATCAACCCGACGCTCTACGGCAACCTGCCGTACGACACGCGCAAGGCCTTCACGGCGGTGGCGATGATCGGCTCGGTGCCGAACGTGCTGGTGGTCAATCCGTCGGTGCCGGCCAGGAACGTGAAGGAACTGACCGCACTCGCCAAGAGCAAGCCGGGCAAGCTCAACATGGGTTCGTCGGGCAACGGCAGCAGCATTCATTTGTCCGGCGAGCTCTACAAGCACCTGGCGCAGGTCAGCATCCTGCACGTGCCCTACCGCGGCGGCGCGGCCGCGCTCACCGACCTGATGGGTGGCCAGCTCGACCTGATGTTCGACAACCTGCCGACCTCGCTGCCGCACATCGCCAAGGGCTCGCTGCGCCCGCTGGCCGTGACCGGCCCGCGCCGCTCGCCGCTGCTGCCGGACGTGCCGACGATGGTCGAGGCCGGCGTGCCGGGCTACGAGTCGACCGCGTGGTCGGGCATCTTCGTCCCGGCGGGCACGCCGGCGCCTGTGGTGCAGCGCCTGCATGACGAAGTGGAAAAGGCGCTGCAGAACGAGAAGGTCAAGACGCGCTACCACGACCTCGGCGCCGACGCGCCCGTGATGAGCCAGCCCGCCTTCGACGCCTTCGTGCGCAAGGAATACGACAAGTGGTCCGAGATCGTGAAGGTCTCGGGCGCCAAGGCCGAGTAACCCCCAAGTCCTCTTCAACGACACCATGCGTCCCATCGACTTCCTGCTGCGCAGCGCGCAGCGCTTTCCCGACAAGATCGCCGTTTCCGGCCCCGAAGGCGCGATCGACTATGCCGAACTGCTCGCGCGCACCCAGGCGCTGGCGGCTGCCTTCCAGGCGCGCGTGCCCGACCCGCGCGGGCGCATCGCGATCTGCGCGGGCAACCACATCGCGCACGTGGTGGCGCTGTTCGCCACGCTGCTGGCCGGCCGCATCTGGGTGCCGCTGAACCCGCGCGCGGGCCAGCACGAGCTCGGCCGCATCGTCGACTTCACCGAAGCCGCGCTGGTCGTGGTCGAGGCCGGACTCGAACACAAGCTCGCCGGCGCGTCGGTGCCGCAACTGCGTTATGTGCCGAAGGACGGCCATGCGCACGGCGACACGGCCTGCGAGCTCGATGCGCTGATCGCCGAGTACCGCGGCCGGCAGCCGACGGTGGTGTGGCACGACTTGGCCGAGACGCAGGCCATCAAGTTCACCGGTGGCACTACTGGCGCACCCAAGGGCGTGATGCAGAGCTACCGCGCGTGGAACACGACCATCGTCTCGATCATCCATGCGATGAAGCTGGACGAGAACGAGCGCTACCTCGCCGTGGCCTCGATCACGCACGGCACGTCGACCTTCCTGCTGCCGGTGCTGGGCTGCGGCGGCACGGTGCTGCTGCCGACATCGACCAAGCCGCGCGAGGTGCTCGAGCTGCTGGAGCGCGAGCGCGTCACGGCCGTCTTCATGCCGCCGACGCTGATCTACAGCCTGCTGGAAGACGAGACCGCCCGCACGCGCGACTGGCGTGCGCTGCGTCACTTCGTCTACGCCGCCGCGCCGATGCGCAGCGACAAGATCGTCGAGGCGCAGCAGGTGTTCGGCCATGTCGAGACCGGCTACGGCCAGACCGAGGCACCGGCCATCATCTCGTACATGCCGGTCGACGAGGCGCTCGATCCGCGCAATCTGCAGTCGGTCGGCCGGGCCGCGCTGATGACCGAGATCGGCATCATGAACGGCGCCGGCGAGCTGCTGCCGCCGGGCGAAACGGGTGAGGTCGTGGTGCGCGGCGACCTGCTGATGTCGGGCTACTGGAAGCAGCCGGAGAAAACGGCCGAAGCCTTCCGCGACGGCTGGCTGCGCACCGGCGACGGCGGCTACCTGGACGAGCGCGGCTACCTGTTCCTGAAGGACCGCGTGCGCGACATGATCATCACCGGCGGTTTCAACGTCTACCCGACCGACGTCGAGGACGCGCTCGGCAAGCACCCGGCCGTGTACGACTGCGCGGTGGTCGGCGTCGACGACGACAAGTGGGGCGAGGCCGTGCACGCGGCCGTGCAGCTTCGCCCCGGCCTGCGCGCGGGCGAGGCCGAACTCATCGCGTGGGTGCGCGGCCTGCTCGATCCGGTGAAGACGCCGAAGGCGATCCACTTCTTCGACCCGCTGCCGCGCACCGCGAACGGCAAGGTGTCGAAAAAGGACGCGCGCCAGACCATCCTCGAACGCATGCAAGGAGAAACCGCATGAACGCGCTTGCCAACATCGCCGAGCGCCATGTGCTCGTGACCGGCGGCTCGTCGGGCATCGGGCTGGCCATCTGCCGAACGCTCGCCGCCTCGGGCTGGCGCGTGTTGAACTTCGACATCCAGCCGCCGCCCGACGGTGCGCCGGGTGAATTCCGCCGCGTCGACATGGGCGACACGGCGGAGCTTGCCGCCGCACTGGCCGATGCCTGCGCGCAGCGGCCGCTGCTCGGGCTGGTCAACAACGTGGCGGCGATCCGGCCCGCGCCGATCGAGGGCACCCGGCTCGAGGACTTCGACCTGCAGATGAACGTGACCACGCGCGCCGCGCTGCAGTGCGCGCAGGCCGTGCTGCCGGCGATGCGCGCGGCCGGCGCCGGCCGCATCGTCAACATCACCAGCCGCGCGGCGCTCGGCAAGGAACTGCGCAGCGGCTATGCGGCCGCGAAGGGTGCGCTGAATGCGTTGACACGCACCTGGGCGCTCGAACTCGCGCCGCAGGGGATCACGGTGAACGCCGTGGCGCCCGGGCCGATCGCGACCGAGGCTTTCAAGGCCGCGAACCCGGCCGACAGCCCGCGCACCCAGCGCATCGCGCAGGGCATTCCGGTGCAGCGCTTTGGCGAGCCGGCCGAGGTGGCGCACGCCGTCGACTGCTTCATGCATCCGATGGCATCGTTCATCACCGGGCAGGTGCTGTATGTGTGCGGCGGCATCACCGTCGGCCTGGCGGGCTGAGGACGACGCGATGCCCATCCAGACCGACATCGGCTACACCACGCCCGACGCCATCTATGTGCGCGGCCGCAATCTGTCGACCGAGATCCTCGGCAAGTTCGACTTCGTCGACATGCTGTGGTTCGTCACCTTCGGCCGCCAGCCGGAATTGCGCGAGAAGAACATGGTCAACCTGCTGCTCGTCACCGCGGCCGACCATGGGCTGACGCCGAGCGCGATCACCGCGCGGCTGACCTGGCTCGGCGCGCCCGAGTCGCTGCAGGGTGCGGTCGCCGCCGGGCTGCTCGGTGCGGGCAACAATTTCCTCGGCACGGTGCAGAACGTGAGCGAGATCCTGATCCGCGAAGCCGCGCCGCTCGCCGAAGATGCGGACGATGCCTCGGTGCGGGCGCGCGCCGCCGAGATGGTGCGCGACTTCCGCGCGCGCAAGCAGACCATTCCGGGCATCGGCCATCCGATCCATGTCGACGGCGACCCGCGCGTGCCGACGTTGATGGCGGTGTCGAAGGACAACGGCTACTTCGGCAAGCACTGGCGACTGGCGCTGGCCATCACCGACGTGCTGCGCGAGGACCATGGCCGCCATCTGCCGCTGAACGCGGCCGGTGCCAATGGCGCCGTGCTGGCGGACATGGGCCTCGACCCGCTGCTGGGCCGCGGCCTGGCGCTCGTCGGCCGGGCCGCCGGCCTGGTCGCACATGTCGTCGAAGAGCGCACGGCTCCCGCGGGTCAGCAGATCTGGGACCTGGTGCTGCGGCAGGACGCGCGCAATACCTTGCCGACCCGGACGGGCTAGCTGGGTCAGAATCGGTCGGGTCTGCACACACGGCAGCCCCACCGATTACGACCCAATGAACGCCATCACCATCTATCACAACCCCGCCTGCGGTACCTCCCGGAACGTGCTCGCGCTGATCCGCGACGCGGGTGAGGAACCTGCGGTCATCGAATATCTGAAGACACCGCCCGACCGCGCCACGCTGACGCGGCTGATCGCTGCGATGGGTGTGCCCGTGCGCGAGGTGCTGCGCCAGAAAGGCACGCCGTACGCCGAACTGGGCCTCGATGATCCGGCCTGGACCGACGCGCAGTTGATCGACTTCATGCTGGCGCACCCGATCCTGATCCAGCGGCCGATCGTCGTCACGCCGACTGCCACGCGTCTCTGCCGACCGTCGGAGGCGGTGCTCGACCTCCTGCCGCGTCGATAGCAGTCGCACGCAGTCCGCAAGCCTTCCACTTCATCCTTCACCATGACCTTGCCCTACACCTCGATCGCCGAACAGATCCGCCGCGGCGGCGTAGTCGGTTACCCGACCGAGTCCGTCTTCGGCCTCGGCTGCGACCCGCACGATGCCGCCGCCGTCGCGCGCATATTCGAACTCAAGCAACGCGATCCCGGCCAAGGCTTTCTGTTGATCGGCGCAGACCTCGCGCAGGTGGCGCGCTACATCGATGCGGCCCGTGTGCCGGCCGAAGTGCGAGCCCGCATCGAGAGCGGATGGCCCGGCCCGTCGACCTGGATCTTTCCGGCCTCGCGCGAGGTGCCGGCCTGGATCAGCGGGCGCCATGCGGGTATCGCGGTGCGCGTCACGGCGCACGAGCCCGCGGCTGCGTTGTGCCGGGCCTTCGGCGGTGCGCTGGTGTCGACCAGCGCCAATCCGCATGGCCTGCCGCCGGCCCGTACGGCAGCCGAGGTCGAGGCCTATTTCTCCGGCCAGCTCGCCGCCGTGCTGGACGCGCCGGTCGGCACGCTCGCCCAGCCGACCACCATCCGCGACGCGTTGACGGGCGACGTGGTGCGCGCCTGAACGGCAAGCGGGCACCGTGCCCGCGGGGGCGCTCAGGCGCCTTGAAGGTAGCCGTCGTAGAACGCCCGTACGTGCGGCATCACGGCTTCGGCCAGGTGACGGCGTCGGCGCTCCGCATCGCTCGGCGGACGCGACAGCATCTGCGCGATCTCTGCCAGTACCGCGTCACGGTCGACATACTTGAAGCGCCCCTTGGCATAGATGGGGTCGCCATCGACGAACACCGTGTCCACGTGTTGCGGCCTGGCGCGCTGCAGCAGCGCGTCGAGCGGCGCGACCTGGTCATCCTGGTAGGGCCAGGTCGCGGCATCGGCGTCGATGGCCACCGCGTCGAAGCGCAGGCCGGGCGCGAGCTTGCCGATCTGGCCGCGGAAGCCGGTCGTCGCGGCGCCGTGCTCGGTGGCCATGCGCAGCACCTGGGCGCAGGTCGGCACATCGGCCGCGTCGAGGCCGGGCTGGCGATGCACGCGCAGGGCCAGGCGCATTTCCTGCAGCATGTCGCGGTCGTCGTTGAGCCCGGCTTCGTCGATGCCCAGCGCCGTGACGATGCCATGCCGGGCCATCGCATTGACCGGTGCGGTGCCGCTGCGCAGCCGCAGGTTGGAGCTGCAGTTGTGGCACACGCAGGTGCCTGTGTGGGCCAGCAGCTCGATGTCGCCTTCGTCGACCCACACCGCATGGCCCAGCGTCATCAGCGGCCCGAGTGCGCCGAGCTTGTGCAGGTGCCGGACGGCGGTGGTGCCGGTGCGGCGACGCGCGTACTCGCGCTGGAACGGTGTTTCCAGCACGTGCATGTGCAGCGGCACGTTGTCGGCGCCGGCCTGCTCGACCATCGCCATCAGTCCGTCGTCGGTGACCCAGTGCAGGTTGGCAGGCGCGAGCTGGATGCGAGTTCGTGGTGAGCCCGCATGCGCGTCGCGCAGCGCCGAATAGATCGACATCTGGTCGTTGAAGGACAGCGCGAAGCGCCGCAGGTGGGCCAGCGTCTCCGCACCCAGATCGCAGGGGAGCGTGGCGCAGAAGGCGGCGTCGTCGCCGTAGACCAGCCGGTTCTGCTCGCGCACCGAATACGCGAAGGATGCGCGCATGCCGATGCGGTCGTACGCACCGAGCACCTTCATGCAGCCCGCGACCACCGCCTCGGCTGGCCCGGCCACGCGCGGGTGCAGGTGCTGCACGCAGGTCACGCCCGAGGCGACCATCTCGAAGGCGCCGTAGAGCGTGTCGAGCACCGGGTCGATGTCGCGCGCCGACAGCCGGCTGGCGAACCACAGCTCCAGTGGATGGTCGGGCGAACCCAGCTGCAGCGGCGTGAGGCCGACATGGTGGTGCGCGTTGACGAAACCGGGCAGCAGCATGTGGCGCGGGAAGTGTTGCACCGGTGCGTCCGGGTATCGAGCCTGCAACGTGGCGAAGCGGTCGATGGCGACGATCTGCCCGGCGTCGTGCGCCACGGCCGCGTCGTCCAGCACCTCGGCGGTGAAGCGGTCGCGCACGCCCGTCACGACCTGTCGTGCGCGAACGAGTTCGATCGTCATGGCGTCGACAGCGCGGCGAATTCGGCGGCCACGGCGTCCATCGTGTCGATGCGGGCGAGCCGCGGGTCGATCTCGAAGTCGAGCCCCGCGAAGGCGGCGCCCCCGAGTGTCAGCGCGGTCGCGCCGTCGTCGGCCGCCTGGCGCGACAGCGCGGCCACGCCCGCGCGGAAGGCCGCCGGCGAGATCCGCAATTCGGCGCCGTTGCCCGGCAGTGCGTAGACACCGGTCAGCGCCAGTCGAGGCACCAGCGCGTGCACGGCCTCGCTCAGCAGCGGCACCCACGCCGCACCCGCCGTCACGATGGCCAGCCGATGGCCGGCCCGTTGTGCCGCGCGCGCCGTGGCCTCGGCCATGCCGATCACCGGCACGCCGGCACGGTGACGCAAGCCGATCAGGCCGGGGTCGCCGAAGCAGGCGAGCAGGATGGCGTCGGCATCGGCCGGCACGTCGTCGAGCATCCAGAGCGCCGTGGCTGCCCCGACCGCGAAGCGCTCGGCCGAGTCGATCACCGACACGCCTTTCGAGGCCGTCATGCCCGCGAGCGCGGCCGTCGGCGGCAGCCGCATGCGCAGCGCCTCGACCACCGCGTCGGTCATCGCCGCACTGGTGTTCGGATTGAGCACGGCGAGCTTCATGCGTCGCCGTCCGAGACAAACGCCGTCGCCGTGCTTTCCATGCGCTTCGCCCACAGGGCGCGCAGCGTGCCGACGGCGTCGGTCGACGGCGCCACCACGCCGGGCCGCAGCCGGGTCTCGACCAGCGACAGATGCACGCTCATCGCGCGCGTGGCGCTCGGGCCGTCGCCTCGCAGCAGCGCCGTGAAGATGTCGCGATGCTCCTCGCAGCCACACTGGCTGGCCGAAGCCGATTCGTACATCGCCACCATCAACGAGGTGCGGCTGACCAGCTCCTGCATCTGCTGCATGACGAAAGTGTTGCCGGTGGCCTCCGCCAGGATCGTGTGGAAATAAGCGGACAGCCGAACCGACTCGGCGCGGTTGTTGTCGGCGAAGGCCTGCTCCTCGTGCGCCATGTGTGTCTTCAGGCGCTCGGCCTGCGCCGCGCTGAGCGTGGGCGCCAGGTGCGCGACGATGCCGCCTTCGAGCACGCGGCGCGCCTCGTACACCTCGCGCGCCTGCTCCAGCGAAGGGGCGCCGACGAAGGCGCCGCGATTGGGCACCATCTCGATGAGCCGGTTGGTGTGCAGGCGCAGCAGGATCTTGCGCAGGCGCTCGCGGCTGATGCCGAACACCTCGGCCAGCGCGTTCTCGCGCAACGGCGTGCCGGGCGACAGCCGGCCGCCCAGCAGGCAGCCCGACAGCGTGTCGTAGATCGCGTCTTCGGTTTCTTTCATGCGGTTCTGGTGGATCTCTCAGGTCGTGGCCGCGAGCCAGTGGCGCGCGATCTGCTCGCGCGTCGCCACCCAGGCGCCGCCGCGTTCATTCAGGTGCGCCAGGATACGTTCGAGCGCGCCGATGCGGCCGGGCCGGCCGATCATGCGCAGGTGCAGGCCGACCGACAGCATGCGCGGTCGGTCGGCGCCCTCGCGCCAGAGCCAGTCGTAGGCGTCGCCCACGTATTCCGCGAAGGCCCGGCCGGTGTCGAAGCGCTGGGTGTTCTGGAACTGCATGTCGTTGGTGTCGAAGGCATAGGGCAGCACCAGGTGCGGCCGGCCGTCGACCGGCACCGTGTAGGGCGTGTCGTCGTTGTAGGCGTCGCTGTCGTACAGGAAGCCGTGCTCGGCGAGCAGGGCGCGGGTGTGCTGCGTCGCGCTCGACCGCGTGTGCCAGCCGACAGGTGCCCGGCCCGTCACCGCGGCGATCGTGTCGCGCGTGCGGCGGATCGCTTCGCGCTCCTGCGCGGCATCGAGCGCGATGCCTTTCTGCCAGCGCCAGCCGTGCGCCGACACCTCGTGGCCGGCCGCCACCGCGTGCTGCGCGAGCCACGGCGAGCGCTCCACCGCGCGGCCGCAGGCGCTCAGCGTGAAGGGCACGCCATGCGCGGCGAACAGCTCGGCGATGCGCCAGTAGCCGACGCGCGTGCCGTACTCGAAATGGCTGTCGATGCAGGGGTCCGGCCGCGGCTGCGGATCGACCACCTCGTACACCGATTCGTTGTGCGCGTCGCCGTCGCGCATCGAGAACTCGCCGCCCTCCTCGAAGTTGACGACGAAGGACACGGCCACGCGGGCATTGCCGGGCCATCGCACGGCGGGCAGCTGGCGGCCGTAGCCGACGAAGTCGCGCAGCACGGGCGCGGCGCTTCCGGTGGGTGAGGATGTGGAGTCGATGGCTTCTGTCATGGTCGTCAGAACTGGGCGAGCCGCCGCATGCCGACCATGCGTTCGGCGACGAAGAGCACCACGATCGCCAGCAGGATGAGGCAGGACGAGATGGCGGCGATGGTCGGGTCGGGCGACTCCTCCAGGAAGTGGAGGATCTCGATCGGCAGCGTCTTGCTGCGCGCGTCGGTCAGGAAGATGGAGATCGGGTAGTTGTCCATCGATGCGAGAAAGGCGAACAGGCCCGAGGTGAGGAAGGCTGGCGCGAGCGACGGCACCATCACCTGCATCAGCGCGCGCGACCGCGACAGCCCGAGCGTCTGCGCCGCGTCGATCAGCCGCATGTCGAACAGCGCCAGGCTGGCGTGCACGGTGCGGGTGACGTAGGGCAGCGTGATGACGATGTGGCCGATGAGCAGCGCCGAGAACACGTCGCGCAGGCCGATCTCGCGCAGTACCTGCAGCAGCGCCACGCCGAGCACCAGGCCGGGCATCAGCAACGGCGACACCAGGAAGGCCAGCAGCGCCTCGCGGCCGCGAAAACGGCCCTGCTCGATCGCGATGGCGCACAGCGTGCCCAGCACCAGCGCGACCAGCGTCGACAGGAAGGCCACGCCGACCGAGAGCCACAGCGTGGCACCCAACCCTTCGCGGTGCGCCATCGCCTGGTACCAGCGCAGCGACAGGCTGCTGGCGTCCGGCAGGTTGAACACGGCCGACGTGCCGAAGGACACCAGCACCACCACGACGAGCGGTGCCAGCATGAAGACGGCCGTGGCGGCCAGCAGCGTGCCGCGGGCCCAGGCCATTGCGCGATTGGCGTTCATTGACATACCTCCGTGCTGCGCACTGCGGTGCGAACTTGCTTGAGGCGGCTCGGCGCGGCGTTCATTCTTTCGCTCCGGTCGCATGGCGCGCCTGCAGGCTGCGTGTGAGGGCGGTGCTGCCGACCACGATCGCGACCGCGATCAGCAGAAGCACCACCGCCAGCACCGAGCCGGCCTGCCGGTCGCGCATGAAGAGGTAGGCGCGTGCCATCAGTGCGGGCAGCGTCTGGTAGCGGTCGCCGATCAGCAGCGCCGGGATCACGTACATCGACACCGCCATCGAGAACACGAAGGCGCAGCCGGTGACCACGCCGGGCAGCGACAGCGGCCATACCACCGCGCGGAAGGTGAGCAGCGGTGCCGCGCCGAGCGTGGCCGCGGCCTCGGGCAGGCGCGAGTCGATCTGGCGCGCCACCGTGAAGATCGGCAGCACCATGAAGGGCAGGAACACGTGCACCGCGGCGATCACCAGCCCGCGCTCGTTGAACAGCAGCTTGACCGGGTCGTCGACCACGCCGAGCCCCATCAGCAGCTGGTTCACCAGTCCGTTGCTGCGCAGCAGGATGGTCCATGCGAAGGCCTTGACGATCACGCCGACCGACAGCGGCAGGATCAGCGCGAGGAACATCAGCCCCTGCACCGCGACCGACGCACGTGCCATCGCGAACGCCACCGGGTAGCCGATGAGCAGGCACAGCCCGGTCACGGCGACCGCGATCTTCAGCGTGTTCCAGACCACGACGGCGCTGTAGCCATCGCTCAGGAAGGTGGCGTAGCCGCTGAGCGTGAACGCGCCGTCCTCGCTGCGCAGGCTGGTCGACAGCAGCAGGACGAGCGGCAGCGCGAAGGCGATCAGCAGGTACCCCGCGCCCGGCAGCGCGAGCCAGGCGACGCGCGAACGCGGCGCGCGGGGCGCGGCCGGCGTCGGCAGGGCGGCAACGGTGGTGGTCATGGCGTTCCTTGCGTGCGTGGTGGTCGGTGGTCGTCAGTGGCGGGCGGCGTCGGCCGGGAACACCAGCGTGTCGCCGATCGCCCAGGACAGCGTCAGCGCGTCGCCCGGGGCGGGCGCGGCGGCGGCGTGGGCGGGTGTCTCGGCCAGCACGATGCCGCCGGACTCGGGCACGTCGAAGTACACGAGCCGGTTGGTGCCGCGGTAGACCACGTCGCTCACGGTCAGCCGCAGCTGGTTCAGGCCCGCGGCGGACGCGCCGGCCATGCCGTTGTCGGCGCTGGCGTGGATGCGCTCGGGCCGCACGCCGATCAGCACGTCGCGCCCCGGCGTCATCGGCAGCACCCCGGCGCCGCCCGGCACCACGATGTCGCCGCTCGCCGTGCGCACGGTGGCACCGTCCGCGGAGAGCGACTCGACACGGCCGCGCCATTGCGCAGACAGGCCGACGAAGTTGAGCGTGAACTCGGTGCGCGGCCGCGCGTAGATCGCGTCCGGCACGTCGAGCTGCTCGATGCGCCCGCGGTTCATCACCGCGATGCGGTCGGACATGACCAACGCCTCTTCCTGGTCGTGCGTGACGAAGATGGCGGTCATGCCGGCGTCGCGCAGCATGCGGCGCAGTTCGACCTGCATGGTCTCGCGCAGCTTGCGGTCGAGCGCCGACAGCGGCTCGTCGAGCAGCAGCAGGCGCGGCTTGGTGGCGATCGCGCGGGCCACCGCGACGCGCTGCTGCTGGCCGCCGGAGAGCGCCGAGATCGGCCGGTCGGCTAGCGCCGACAGCTGCACCGCCTGCAATGCGGCCTGCACCGCGGCGGCGGTGTCGGCCTTCGAGCTTCCGCGTGCGCGCAGGCCGAAGGCGATGTTCTCGCCGACCGTCAGGTGCGGAAACAGCGCATAGCTCTGGAACACCACGCCGACATTGCGCTTGTGCGCCGGCAGGGCGGTCACGTCCTGGTCGCCGATGCGCACCGTGCCGGCGTCGGCTTCCGCCAGTCCCGCAATGATGCGCAGCAGCGTCGTCTTGCCGCAGCCCGAGGGTCCGAGCAGCGAGACGAACTCGCCGGATTCGACCGCAAGGTCGAGCCCATCCACCACGGCGGTCGCGCCGTAGTGCTTGGCGATTCCGGTCAGGCGCAGTGCGCTCACAGTGCCATCTCCCGGTCCCAGCGCTCGACCCAGGCCTTGCGGTTGTCGGCGATGTAGCCCCAGTCGGGGATGAACACGTCGCCCTTCGGCAGGCCGGCCGGCACCGCGACGGAGGTGTTCGTCGGCAGCGCGGCGGACACTTCCGTCACCTGCTTCTGCCAGGTGCTCAGCATGGCTTCGATGAAGGCGTTGGCCAGTGCCGGCGCCGGTGCGCCCTTGACCTTGGCGATGCCGCTTGGCATGACCATGCCGCCTTCCTTGGGCAACAGGAACTCGACCGGCGCGCCCTTGGCCTTCCGGTCCACCGCGTTCGAGCCGATCATCCCTGCGATCGCGCTGGCCTCGCCCTGCTCCAGCAGGTTGAGCGCCTGCGGCAGCTGCGTGTAGACCGTCAGCAGGTTCGGCTTGAGCGCCTTGAGCTTGCGGAAGCCGGCATCGGGCTGGTACTGCGCTTCCTTCATCGGCTTGCCGGTCTCGAGTGCCGCCGCGATGAGCAGCATCGACAGGCCTTCGGTGTTCTGCAGCGACGGGATGACGACCTTGCCCTTGTACGCCGGCTCCCAGAGCGCCTGGTACGACGCCATGCTCTTCACCTTGCCGGTGTTGACGGCGACGCCGGTCATCGTCTGCATGTAGTTGACCCACATGCCGTCCATGTGCACGGTGCCCGGCTTGAGCTTGGCGATGCTGGGGATGTCGGCGACGGTGAGTTTCTCGAGCACGCCTTCCTTCACGGCCGGGATCAGCACCGGGTCGTCCATCAGCACGACGGACATGTACTGGCGGCCCTTGTTGTTGACCATCTTCTCGAGGTTCACCAGCGACCGGGTGCCTTCGAAGATCACCTTGCAGCCGGTCTGCTTCTCGAACACCGGGATCAGCGAGTCCAGGAAGGCCTTGTGGCCGCCCGCGCCGCCGATCACGATCTCCTTTTCGCTGCCCTGGGCGCGCACCCAGCCGGGCATGGCCAGCGTGCTGGCTGCGGCGACGCCGCTGCTGACGAACAGACGCCGGCTCAGGCCCTGGCGCTTCGATCCGATGACTTCCATGACGCGATCCTTCGGCCCTCCACGGGCCCCATGTTGGTGAGCAGCGCCATCGAGCGGAATCGATTTGGCGCCAGTATTGTGCACAATTCAGTTTGTTTAGTGCACATAAGAAGACTGAAGCAGGAAGCGGGCCAGCGGCCGAGATACATCGGCTCAGGGCAGGTGACAGCCCTCGTCGCCCAGGCTCGCTAAGATCGTTTCGAGGCCGCAGCCTTGATCCAGGCGACCCAAGGCCGGGACTTGTGACCCTTCAACGAGACATTCAGCCGCATGACATCCTCCCTCGACTCCCCCACCACCGGCGCCTCGCCGGACGCCGTGCTCGACCGGCTGGCCGCCGAGCGCCATTCCTGCCGTGCGTTCCTGCCGGCACCCCTGCCGCGCGCGACGATCGAACGGATGCTGGCCATCGCGCAGCGCTCGCCCTCGTGGTGCAACACGCAGCCCTGGCATGTCCATCTGGTGTCGGGAGAGGCGCTGGATCGGTTCCGCGAGGCGTACGTGCCGATTGCCCGCGGCGGCGGCGGCGCACCGGACTTCGAGTTCCCGCTGGCCTATCGCGGCCGCTACCAGGCACGCCGGAAGGAATGCGGACTGGCGCTGTATGCGAGCCTGGGCATCGGGCGCGAAGACCGCACGGCTGCCGCCGAACAGGCGTTGGAGAACTTCCGTTTCTTTGGCGCGCCGCACCTGGCGGTGATTTCGACCGAGCGTGATCTGGGCGACTACGGTGCCATCGATTGCGGCGGTTACCTGGGGCTGCTTCTGCTGGCGGCGCAGAGCCTGGGCATCGCCGCGGTGCCGCAGGCCGCGATCGCGACGCACTCAGGCTTCGTACGGGAGTTTCTGGACCTGCCGGAGGGTCGTCAGGTGGTGGCCGGCGTCGCCTTCGGATGGCGGGACGACGCGCATCCGATCAACGGCTTTCGCACGACACGTGCGACGCTGGAGGATGCGGTGACCTGGATCGATGCGCCGGGTTGAATCCCGGGAATCCCGGCGTGGCGCTGGTGCAGCGCCAATTGCTGCGGCGGCTCAGGGGCCGCGGCGGCTGTCTTCGTAGTGCGTGTCCATCCGGGCCAGGTCGTACTGGGAGCCCAGATTGCGCAGGTGGCACCACATGGCGTCATACCGCCCATGAAGGGCGTAGTTGGCTTGGACGAGCCAGGTGTCGGGCCCACGCTCGGCGGCGGGCCATTGGCTGGTGGCCTCCAGGCTGCTGGCCGGGCCGAGCTGCTGCGAAACATACTGCCCGCATGCGACCCGCGCATCGGATATCTGCTTCTCGTGGCGCAATGAAACCCACGAGGTCGATATCAGGAATGCGACGACGGCAAACAACAGAATTCTTGTTTTCAGCATGCTCCTTCTCCGGTCGGTAGCGGCCGGTATCGTCCCGGCCCGAGATTGGCTCCGCATTTTAGCGGACAGACGGACAAAGGGTTTACCTTGAGTTACGAATGCGGCGAATCCACCGGGTCGCCTTTGATGTAGCGATCCGCTCGCGCGATGTCGCCGCAGCTACCGCAGGTGATCCGTCCGAAGTCGCTGCCGGGTGTCCGAGACGGCGCGCGCGGCGAGATACACGGCACCGGCGCTGGCGATGCCGCTGGCACCTGTCAGCAGGAAGAGCAGCAGGATCTGGTACTTCACCGCTTCGAGCGGATCCATCCCCGCAAGGATCTGGCCGGTCATGATGCCGGGCAGCGTGATCAGGCCGGCGGCCGACATCTGGTTGACGATCGGGATCATGCCGCGGCGGATCGACGTTCGAACCAGCGAGGACGTTGCCTCGCCGATGGTCGCGCCCAGCGCAAGCCGGGCCTCGATGGCTGCGCGCTGCGACACCACGCTGTCCAGGAAGTTGTCGAGTCCGATGCTGGCGGAATTGAGGACCGTGCCGAGCACGATGCCCATCAGCGAAATCGCGTAACGCGGGTCATACCAGGGCTGCGGACGGATGGCGGTCAGCAGCGCGAGCATCACCGTGGTGAGGCTGGCGATCGCCACGATGACCGCGCCGATGCGGTAGTTGCCGCCGGCCGCCAGCCGTTGCGCCGGCCGCGTCGCGACCTCACGGGCGGCGGCCGCGATCATCAGGACGACCACGATCAGGGTGCCGATGGGCGATGTGGCGCCGAACACCCAGCGCAGGACCAGGCCGACGAGCAGCAACTGGACCACCATCCGAAGCGCGGACCAGAGAACCTGCCAGTGCAGGTTGAGCCGCAGCAGGATGGAAGCGACAGCCTGCAGGAGCACCAGCACCGACGCGATGCCCAGGTCGGATGCGGTGAGATGAATCGTGTTCATAGCGGGCGGAGCTTTCGGTCGGCCATCTCGAAAATCCGGCCGCTCATGCGGGCGGCCTGTTCGCGCGAATGCGTGACCATCAGGATCGACAGGCCGGTCCCCATGGCGTCATGCAATACCGCTTCCATCAGGGCCGTGGATTCGGTGTCGAGCGACGCGGATGGCTCGTCGAGCAGCAGCACCTCGGGTTGGCGTGACAGCGACCGGACGAGCGCGAAGCGCTGGCGCTCGCCGGTCGACAGCCGTGCAACGTCCGCGTCGAACAACCGGGGGGCGAGAGCGAGCCTGTCCATCAGTGCCGTGGCCGTGGCATGTTCCTGCGGCGGGATGTGGTCCGACACCTTGATGGCCCACCAGGCCGGCTCGGCCGCCTGGTACAGCACCCGCCTGCGCCATTCGGGCCCCGTCCAGCTGTCGCGGCTGCGGCCTCTCAGGTGGACGTGCCCGGTGCCTGGATCCAGATCGGCGAGCAGTCGCAGCAGAACGCTCTTGCCGGCGCCCGAGCGCCCGACGATGGCGATGCATTCGCCCTGCTCGATGCTGAGATCGAACGGCCCGCCGTGGCTGGAGCCGAGCTGGTGAATCGTGAAGAAAGGGTGGGCCATGGCGTTCATCCGAAGCGCGAGATCATGCCGCCGGAGGGCGCCCGGCGCGACGCCCGGGCCTTTTCGATCCAGGCGTAGGCGGTCGGCATGAAGAACAGCACCAGCGGCAACTGCACGATCAACCCCGAGATGATCGCGATGGCCAGCGGTTGCTGCATCTCCGAGCCGGCACCGAAAGCCAGTGCCAGGGGCAGCAGCGTCAGGATCGCCGCCAGCGTCGTCATGGCGATCGGTCTGGCGCGGAACTGCCCGGCCCCGATCAGGCTCCGCCGCAGGTTGGCGCCCTGGCGCGTGCGCAGCTGCTGCTCCGAGAAAAAGAAGATCGCCACCTCGGTCACGATGCCGATGATCATCGTCATGCCCATCATGGCCGAGATGTTCAGCTCCACGTGCGTGAGCCAGAGCCCGATGAACACCGCCGACACTGACAGCAGCGAGGTGCCCACGATGACCAGCGCGATCGCATAGCTCTCGTAGAGGAACAGCAGCAGCAGGAACACCAATGCGACAGCAGCGCCGAAGACCGTGGCCAGGCCCTTGAATGCGATCTGCTGCTGCTGATACAGGCCGCCGAGCTCGAAATACACGCCTTGCGGCAGCGCGCCATTCGCAGCCAGCGCCTGCTTGACGTCCTGCACCACCGACCCGAGGTCGCGCCCCTCGATGCGCCCGGTCACGGCAATCATCGGCTTGAGGTTCTCGCGCGTGATCTGCGGTTGGCCGCTCAGCGTCTCGAAGCTGGCCAGCCTGCGCAGCGGCACCAGATGGCCGTCCGGCGCGCGCAGCGGAATATCGCCGAGCTGGTCGAGCGTCGCGCGCGCGCTGGCGGCGGTCCAGACGCGCACGCCGATGGTCTTGGTGTCTTGCGCGAAGGTGGTCGCGACCGAGCCGCCCAGCGCCGTCTGCAGCGCGCGGCTCACCTGGTCGGGATCGAGTCCTTCGGCCGCCGCGGCGATCCGGTCCACGTGGATCGCGACCGCGTCGCCCGCCGGATTGATGCCCGAGCGCACCTCCACCAGGCCAGGGATCTTCGCGATGCGCTGCGCCACCTGCGCGGCCGCGCCGGGCAACACGGCCGGATCGCCGGAGAAGAGCTTGACCTCCACCGGCTGCGGCACGGCCGTGAGGTCGCCGATCAGGTCTTCCATCAGTTGCGCCAGCTCGATGTTGACGCCCGGCACGTCGTGCTCGACGCGTGCGCGCACGTCCTGCATGACCGCGTCGACCGGCCGCCGCGGGCCGGACTTCAGGCGGATGAAGAAGTCGCCCTGGTTCGTCTCGCTCAGCCCGCCGCCGAGGCCGGTGCCGGTCCGGCGCGAATAGGTTTCGACCTCCGGCGTCTGGCGCACGATCTGCTCGACCTGCTGCAGCAGGCGGTCGGTTTCCGACAGCGCCGTACCGGGCGGCGTGCGGTAGTCGAGGATGAAGCCTCCTTCGTCCATGGCCGGCATGAAGCCGCTGCCGACCTGCCGGAATGCAAAGGCACCCACGCCGAGCAGCAGGCCCACGCAGACCAGCAGCGCCCAGGGGCGTGCGATGCAGCGCAGCAGCCAATGGCGGTAGCGCGCCTGGAACCATTTCGTGGCGCGATCCTCGGCCGCCGGACGGTGATGGCGCAGCAGCCGCCGCGCGAGCAGCGGCACGGCCAGCCATGTCACCGTGAACGAGATGGCGAGCGCCGACGCCATGGTGAGCGACAGCGCCTTGAAGAACGCGCCCGTCACGCCCGACAGAAAAGCCAGCGGCACGAAGATGACCAGCGTCGCCGCGCTGGAACCCGCGAGCGGGCGCAGGAACTCCATCGCGGCGTGCACGACATCGGCGTGCTCGCCGGCCGGTCCTTCCGCCAGGCGGCGCTCGATGTGTTCGATCATCACGATCGCATCGTCGATCACCAAGCCGACGGCGGCGGCCATGCCGCCCAGGGTCATGATGTTGAAGCTCATGCCCAGCAACTGCAGGACGATGATCGTGATCGCGAGCACTGCCGGAACGACCACCACCGCGATCGCGGTCACCTTCAGGTTGCGCAGGAACACGATCAGCACCAGGGCGGCGAGTCCGATGCCGATCAGGATCGCGTCCCTCACGCTCGATGCCGCGGCGGTGACCAGCTCGCTCTGGTCGTACCAGTTCGCCAGGTGCACGTCGCGCGGCAGCTGCGGTGCATATCCGTCGAGCGCTGCCTTCACATCGGCGGCGATCTGGACGCTGTTGCTGCCCGGTTGCTGGCGGATGGACAGCAGCACGGCATCGCGGCCGTCGGCGGTCACGCGCAGCCATTCCGGTTGCGTCGATCGTTCGACCGTCGCCACATCGCGGATGCGCACGACGCCGTTGGCGCCCTGGGCCACCACGGTCTGCCGCACGTCCTCGACACCGGCGAGGCGCGTGTCGGCCAGCACCAGGTAGAGCTTGTAGTGGTCCTCGATCCGGCCCGCGGCCGCCAGCGAATTCCCTGCGGCCAACGTCCTGGACAGGTCGTCCATCGACAGTCCGTGCGCCTGGAGCCGCTGTGCGTCCGCGGTGACCCTGATCTCCTCCTGCGCGCCGCCCTGCACCTGCACGGCACTCACGCCGCCGATGCCCGACAGCAGCGGGCGCAGCTGGTAGCTCGCGAGATCGCGCAGCGCCGTCGGGGACAGCGTCTTCGACGTCAGGCTGTAGGCGAGGATGGGGAACACCGTCGGGTCCATGCGCCGCGTGCTCACGCGGGTGCCTGTCGGCAGCTGCGACTGGATCTGCGCCAGCGCCGCGTTGATCTGCAGCGCGGCCGACACCATGTCGACGCCCCAGTCGAAGCTCACCGAGACCTCGGCGCTGCCGCGGCTGGTGGTCGAGCGCACATTGGTCACGCCCGCGACGCTTCGAACGGCTTCTTCCACCGGGCGCGTGACCTGCAGCGCCATCTGGCTCGCGGGCTGGTCTCCGGCTTCGAGCGACAGCGACACCCGCGGAAACTGGACCGTCGGAAACAGCGACACCGGGAGCTTGTACGCCGCCAGCGCGCCGATCAGCGCGAGCAGCGCGATCAGGAAGGACACCGAGCGGCTGTGGGCGGACAGGTAGGTCGCCATCCTCACTTCGAAGCCTCCTTGACCTTCATGCCGTCGGCGAGCTCGTAGTTGCCGGCCGTGACCAGCGGCAAGGCCGTGTCGATGGCGCCCTCGACCGCCACCTGGCCCTGCGCGTGTGCGACCTGCCGCACGCGCACGCGGTGCGCGATGTCGCCGTCGATCTGGTAGACGTAGTCGCCTTGCGGATCGCTCAGTACGGCCAGCGCCGGCACCAGCCAGCCTTCGGCATGGCCGATCGCGATGGAGGCTTCCACGCGCATGCCGGGCACGAGTCCCGTCGCGGCCGTTGCGGGCACCTGTGCCACTGCGCTGACCAGTTGTGTCTTCGGGTCGACCAGGTACTGCAGGTCCGTGATGCGGCCCTGCATGGTGTGCGCCGGCGCAGCGCTGCCGCCCGACGGATCGAGCTGCAAGGGCTTCAGGCTTGCCATGTCGCCGAGATGGACCCGGGTGCGCTGCGACGGCTCGATGCCCAGGTTGACGCGCAGCGTGTCCACGCGCCCCAGTTGCAGGATGGGTGCGTTGGCGGCGAGCCGGTCACCGCGCACGGCGGAGAGCGCCATCACCACGCCGTCGAACGGCGCCGTCACCGTGAGCTCCCCTGCGCCTGCGCCGGTCTTGCGTTGTGCGTCGAGCGCCGACTGGGCGTCGTCGACCGCCTTCTTCGCGGCTTCCACTTGCGAGACGGTGGCCAGCTGCAATGCGAACAACGCCTGCACGCGCCGGCTCTCGCCTTGCGCGAGCGTCAGGGCATTGCGGGCGCTCTGATAGCTGGCGTCGGTGGCCGGGTCGGCCGCCACGCGGGCCAGCACGGCGCCCTTGCTCACACGCTGTCCGATCACGACCGGCAACGCAAGCACCTGGCCTGCGCGCGGCAGGCTCAACGAGTCGGCCTGGGATGGCGCGACGTCGCCCCAGGCCATCACCGTCAGTGGCACGGCGCCGCGAAACGCCGGCGCGGTCGTGACGGTGGCGACCTGCTCCGCGGCGCGTGCAGCCGTTGCCGGGCCGTCGGCGTTCCTGAGCAGCAGGACCGTGCCTGTCGCCAGCAGTGCGAGGCCGCCGAGGGATGCTGCGATCGTGGCAGCGAGGGGAATGTGCATGTGCTTCATGAGTGTTCTTTCGTTGCGTCGGCGTAGCCGCCCGTGAGCGTCAGGAGGCCGACGCGCTGTTCCTGGATCGCCTGCACGACGTCGATGCGTTCGCCCTGCTTCGCCAGCAGAGCGGCCTCGGCGGCGGCGAGTGCGAGCGCGTCGACGTTGCCGGCCCGCCATCCCTCGCGCAGGCGTTCGGTGGCGGCTTGCTGCAGCCGCAGCGCCGAGTCGACCGCCGCGAGCTGGCGCAGACCGATCGCCTGCTCGGCTGCGATGCGCTCGATGTCGCCCATGCCGGTGTTCAGCCGTTGCTGGTATTCGGCGCGCAGCTTCTCGCGTGTGGCGTCCTGGATCGCGATCTCGCCACGGTTGCGGTTGAAGATGGGCAGGCTCAGCGACAGGCTGAAGCCGCGCGTGTAGGCGTTGCTGGTGTCGCGCCCGCGCTGGACGCCCAGGTTGAAGGCCGGGAACTGGCCGAGCAGTGCCGCGCGGTAGCGCGCATCCTGCGCGTCGTAGCCGGCGCGCAGCGCTGCGATGTCCGGCCGCGCATTCAGCCGGCCGATCGCGTGTGCGCGCACATCGCCGGTCTGGAATGCAGGCAGCGCTGCCGTGCCTTGCAGTCGAAGGGCCGTGTCGGGCGCCACGCCCAGCAGCGCACGCAGATCGGACATCGCCTGGTGGGTCTGCCGCTCGAGGTCGAAGAGCTGCCGCGTCGCATCCTGCAGCGCTGCCAGATGAGGCGCCACCGCGTCCGCGCCGAGCAGGCCGCTCTCGAGCGCGGTGTTCGTTCGCCGGTAGCGGTCGGCCATCAGCGTCTGCGTGCGTTCGAGCAACGCGCGACGCTGCTGGGCCGCATCGATGCGGACGAACAGCAGGCGGGCCTGTGCGATGACCTGCCATTCCTGCCAAAGCAGGTTGGCATCGGCCTGGCGCACATCGGCATCGGCCGCATCGGATAACGCCGCATGCGTGATCAGGCTGTTGATGGCATAGCTGGCACCCGCCATGAACGCGCTGCTGCCGCCCGCGACGGCAGCGACCGGAAAGTCATGGGTGAAGCTCAATTGGGGATCGGGCAGCAGCTTCGCCGCAAAGGATTGCGCGGCCGTGACGCCCAGCGTTTGCCGCGCGATGCGCAGGTCGGGGTTGTTGACGACGGCGAGCGTGGCGATCTCGTCGATGTCGAGCCCGTCGTTGGCGTCGAACGGGTGCCGCTGCAGCGCCGGCAGCGATGGGCCCGGGCGCGATAGCGACGCCTGCGGCACGCCGACGGGAAACTCGGGCGCGACGGGCAAGGGCGCGGCGCGGTAGGTGGCACAGGCGGTCAGCATGGCGCAGGCCATGGCAATGGACGCCGGCCGGAGCGTGCGCCAGGGGGGAAGTTGGAATGCGTGGAGCGTCATGGCGATTCGGAGTGCATGAAGCGTCGCCGCGCACGACTTATCGCAGCCTTAAGCAGGGTGGCCGGGCCGGGTCTTAAGGCGGTCTTAAGCCGCTGGCCCGGAGCATGCCGGCCCTGCATGAACCTCAGCAACACCCATCTCTTCGAACTCGTTAACGCCGGCGCGCAGGCCTCGCCGCTCGCGTTGACCCTGGCACGCCTCGTGGCGCAGTGGATCGTTCCGCTCGTTCCCGTGGTCTGGCTCGCGCTCTGGCTGCGCGGCGGGCGCGCCGCGCGTTTCGACCTCGTGCATGTGGCCGTCGCGGTGCTCATGGCGCTGGGCCTGGCGCAACTGGTCGGGCTGGCATGGCCGCTGCCCCGGCCGTTCGCCCTGCACATCGGCCATCAGTACATGGCGCACGTCGACGATCCCGGCCTTCCGAGCGATCACGTGACCCTGCTGTGGAGCCTGGCCCTGGCCACGCTCGCGACCGCGCGTGCGTCCTGGCTCGTCTTCCCGTTGCTCGCGCTCGGGTTGCTGGTGGGGTGGGCGCGGGTCTACCTGGGTGTCCACTTTCCCGGCGACGTGATCGGCGCATTGCCGGTTGCGGCTGCCGCAGCGGCATTGGCGCTGGCGGTCCGGCGGCCGCTCTGGACGTGGATCGAGCCTCTGTTGGCACGCTACGATCGCTGGGAGCGCGTCGTGCGCCGCTTCCTGCATCGCGATTGAGGGTCACCTGCCATGCGTCTGCTTCTCATCGAGGACGATCCCATGATCGGCAAGGCCGTGCGGCAGGGGCTCGTCCATGCCGGCTTCGCCGTCGACTGGGTGCATGACGGCGCGGCTGCCGAGCTCGCCTTGCGCGGCCAGGCCTACGACCTGGCCATCCTGGACCTCGGCCTGCCGGTGAAAGACGGCATGCACGTTCTGCAGAACCTGCGACGCCAGGGCAACCACCTGCCCGTGCTGGTGGCGACCGCGCGCGATGCGGTGTCGTCGCGGATTGCCGGCCTCAACGCCGGTGCCGACGATTACCTGGTCAAGCCCTTCGACATGGATGAACTCGTCGCACGCGTGCGGGCCCTGATCCGCAGGCATGGCGGCAGCGGATCGTCGCTGCTCGTCGCGGGCGAGCTGGCGCTCGACACGTTGCGCAAGACGCTCACGCAGGCCGGCGAACCCGTGGCGCTGTCGGCACGCGAGTTCTCGCTGCTCGAGGCGCTCATGCAGCGCCCGGGCGCCGTGCTGTCGCGCGAGAAGCTCGAGGAATCGGTGTACGGATGGGGCGAGGAGATCGGCAGCAACGCGGTCGAGGTCCACCTGCACCACCTGCGCAAGAAGCTCGGCCCCGAAGTCATCCTCAACGTGCGCGGCGTGGGCTACCGCGTCGCGGACTGATCTTGCGTTCGCTGCGCCGCGGCCTGACCTTGTGGACGCTGGGCGCGCTCGCGTTCGGCTCGATCGTGCTGGTGCTCGTGGCCTATGTGTTCATGCTCGACGAGATGAACGAGGTGCTCGACGACAACCTCCGCGAGGTCGCGACGTCCGTTGCGCGCTTCCACGCGAACGGCCAGTTCATCTCGGTCGCGCCCGAGGCCGGCGGCGCGTCCGCACGCGCCGCGCCCGACCAGGGCGACCTGGTGACGCGGGTCTGGCGACGTGACGGGCGCCCGCTCGACGGACCCGACAGCAACCTCGCTTTCGCCTTCTCGCCGACGCCGGGCTCCCGCCGCGTCGTCATCGACGGCGTGGAATGGCGGACCTACACCGTGGTTGACGCGGTGTCCGTCGTCACCGCGGCCCAGCGGACGGCCGCGCGGCAGGAAATGGCGGTGGAAGCCGCATCCAAGCTGCTGATCCCGCTGGTGCTGCTGGCACTCATGATCGCGGCGTTGCTGGCTTTCGCGCTGCGGCGTGGCCTGCATCCGCTGAACGAGGCCACGGCGGAGATCGCGCAGCGCACGGCACTCACGCTCGAACCGATCGAGGCCAGCGAAATGCCGGCAGAACTGCAACCCCTGGTCGGCGCGTTCAACGGCCTGATGGCGCGGCTGGGCGCCGCCTTCGCGACGCAGCAGCAGTTCGTCGCCGACGCCGCCCATGAACTGCGCTCGCCCGTGACCGCGTTGCGCCTGCAGATCGGACTGCTGGAGCATGCGCAGGAAACCGATGAGCGCCGGGCCGCCTTCGACGATGTGCGGGAGGGCATCGACCGGCTGCAACGCCTGGTGGAGCAACTGCTTCAGTTGTCGCGCGCGGCGCCCGGCGAGCGCGAACCCGCCAAATACCCTGTCGAGCTCGGTGCGCTGGTACGCGACACGGTCGTGGCGCACGCCCGCACCGCGGCGCGCAGGCACATCGACCTGGGCGCCGACATCCACGAGAGCGCCACGGTTCCGGCCGACCCGCACGAGCTGCGCGTGCTGCTCAACAACCTCGTGCGCAATGCGCTGCACTACGCGCCCGCCGGCAGCAAGGTCGACGTGAGCGTCGCCATCGACCGCGGCGCGCCGATGCTGTGCGTGATCGACAACGGCCCCGGCATCGATGCGGCCGACCGTGAGCGCGTCTTCGATCGCTTCTTCCGCGGCGACGGCGAGCATGTGCGCGACGGCGATCCCGCCGGCAGTGGCCTGGGGCTGGCGATCGTCAAGGCCATCGCGCAGCGTCATGGCGCTTCGGTGTCGCTGCACGACGCGCCGGGCGGTCGCGGGCTGGACGTCCGCATACGGTTTGCGCCGGCAGTCGCGCCGGCGCCCTGACGCGTTCAGGTCATGGCCGCGCGGCGAGGCCGTTGCGCACGAAATTCATGTAGGTCTTGATCACCGAATCCGGCATGCCCGGGCTGTTCTCGGCCTTGGCCAGGTGGCTGATGTAGAGATAGTCGCGCGCGGCGATCAGCAGGTAGGCGAGGGTGTCGAGCTCGCTCTCCGCATAGGCGCCGAGTTCGCCCTGGTCGCGCGCACGGGTCAGGAAGCGCATGTAGCGGCGCCGCACTTCGGCATGGTGCGCGAGCCAGGCGACCGGCGCCTGCGTCTCGGCCTCGTTCAGCACGCGCCAGAACCATGTGTTGTCGCGCAGGTAATCGAACACCGCACGCACGCCGATCTCCTCGACTTCGAAGAAGCCCTTGGCACCGTGCGCGCGTTCGCGCACGTACTCGAGCATGTGCAGGCCGAAGTAGGGAAGCAGTTCGTCGAACAGCGCCTGGCGGGAGGAGAAGTACAGGTAGAAGGTGCCCTGCGCCATGCCGGCGTGGGCCGTGATGCGCTGGATCGACGCATCGCGATAGCCGAACTCGCCGACGACCCGGCCGGCTGAAATCAGCAACTGCTCGCGCGTGCGTGCGGCGCGTTCTTCGCGGGTGCTCAGCACGCTGGCGGACACCTTGCGCGTTCTTCGGGTTGGGGTTGCTGCGCTCGTCAAATGAGTCCTTTCCGGCCCCGCTGCGCCGGGCAAAAGCTGCGCGGGACCCCTTCGTTTTCAGTCTAACGGATCGCTTCCGCGCAGCGTGTCTGCGCGTTTTCACCTAGCGCATTGTGTTCGAAAAAGATAGAAACTGATCAATGAATCACCGCTCAGTGTTAACAAACATCCCGGCTTTCCAAAGCCCGAACCAAGCAAAGCCCATGGATCTCACGCCTGACAACGCCACCGCTGCGGCGGACGCCCGCGCGGCCGAGAACGACTTCCGGCAACAGGTGCGCGACTACTGCGAGCGCGAGCTTCCGCGCGACGTGCGGGAGAAGGTGCTCGGCAACCTGTTCCTCACCAAGGAGGACAACCTCGCCTTCCTGCGCTCGCTCGCCGGTCGTGGCTGGGTGGCCGGCCACTGGCCGCGCCAGTACGGCGGCGCCGAATGGACGCCGCTGCAGCGCTTCGTTTTCGAGGAAGAAAGCATGCGCTGCGGCGCGCCGTGGCTGATTCCCTTCGGCGTCAACTACGTCGGCCCGGTGATCTACACCTTCGGGTCCGAGGCGCAGAAGGCGCGCTTCCTGCCGCCGATCCTGACCTCGGAAGAGTGGTGGGCACAGGGCTATTCAGAACCCGGTGCCGGTTCCGACCTGGCCGGCCTGAAGACCCGCGCGATCCGCCAGGGCGCGCACTACGTCGTGACCGGCCAGAAGATCTGGACCAGCTACGTGCAGTGGGCCGACTGGATGTTCTGCCTGGTGCGCACCAGCGAGGAATCGCGTCCGCAGCAGGGCATCAGCTTTCTGCTGATCGACATGCGCACGCCCGGCGTGACGGTCCGCCCGATCAAGACCATGGACGGCTGCCATCACGTCAACGAGGTGTTCCTCGACGAAGTGAAGGTGCCGGTCGAGAACCTCGTGGGTGAGGAGGGCAAGGGCTGGAGCTATGCCAAGTTCCTGCTGAGCAACGAGCGCATCCTGTCGGCCGAGACCGGCCGCTCGATGCGCCAGCTCGGCCATCTGAAGGCGCTGGTCGCCGGCACGCCGAGCGACGGCGTGGTCGACCGCGCGGCCTTCGACCGCCGCATCGCGCAGATGGAACTCAAGCTGCATGCATTGCGCGCTTTCTGCCTGGCCTATGCACGCAGCATGGACCCGAGCCAGCCGCCCGGCGTCGAGGCCTCGATCATGAAGATCCGCGGCTCGGAGCTGCAGCAGCAGATCTCCGAAGCCACGCTCGACTGGCTCGGCAGCAGCGCGATCGCCTACGACCCGGCCGACGTGCACGGCGCGCACGCGACGTCGCCGGTCGGCCCGGCGGACGCGAGCGGTGCGGTGCGCGAGTACCTGCATGGCCGTGCATCGACCATCTACGGCGGCTCGAACGAAATCCAACGCAACATCATCAGCAAAGCGGAGCTCGGCCTGTGAAGCACAAGATCTGGCTCGACGAAACCGACGCGGCACTCGACGACGCCGCGCGCCGATACACCGCGGAGCGCTACCGCTTCGAATCCCGCCAGCGCCTGCCGGCGGACGAGCGCCGCTTCAGTCCCGCGGTCTGGAAGGATCTGGGCGACATGGGCTGGCTCGCGGTCTCCACGCCGGAAGCGCAGGGCGGGCTCGGCCTGCGCGTCGCGTCGGCCTGCCTGCTGGCCGAGGCCGCCGGCCGTGCGTTGGTCAACGAGCCCTTCGTCGGCTCGGGCGTGCTCGCGCCATACCTGATCGCCCGGCATGCTGGCGACGAACAGCGCGACGCCTTGCTGCCCGGCCTGCTCGCGGGAAGCGACCGCGTCGCCTGCCTGCTCGACGAGAACGCGGTCCAGCTGAAGGACGGCCGCCTGCACGGCTCGCAGGCCGTGGTGGTCGACGCGGACATCGCCGGCCATCTGCTGGTGCGCGCGGGCGATGCGCTCTGGTGGCTGGCGGCCGACGCGGCGGGCGTTGCGCGCAAGCCCTTCCCGCTGCTCGACGGCCGTGGCGCGGCCACCGTCGTGTTCGACGGCGCCGCGGCCACGCGGCTCGGTGACGGCGCATCGGCTGCAGCGGGCATTCGATTCGCGCTGCAGCTCGCCGCATTGGCGACCGCATCCGACGCGCACGGCGCGATGTCGGCCGCCTTCGAACTCACGCTCGACTACCTGAAGACGCGGCGCCAGTTCGGCACGCCGCTGGGCGCCTACCAGGCGCTGCAGCATCGCGCGGTCGACATGTACGTGGCGCTCGGCGAGAGCCGCGCGGTGCTCGACCAGGCGATCGAGTCGCTGCAGGCTGGCGCGCCACAGGCCGCGCGCGACGTGCATGCGGCCAAGAGCTTCGTCTGCGAGAGCGCGCGGCGCGTCACGCAGGAAGCCGTGCAGCTGCATGGCGGCATCGGCATCACCGAGGAATACGCGGCCAGCCATTACCTGCGCCGGGCGCGTGTCGACGAACAACTCTGGGGCTCGGCGGAGCGGCACTTCATGGCCTTCGCCGCGGCCGAACCCGCTCCCATCCATTGAGGACACACGCATGGACTTCGCTTCCTACCAGTGCATCGAATTCAGCCGCAGCGGCCGCATCCTGACGGTGTCGCTCAACCGGCCGGCCCAGCGCAATGCAGTCAATGCGCGGCTGCACCACGAGCTGTCGCGCGTCTTCACCGATGCGCAGCGCGATCCCGATTCCGACGTGGTCGTGCTGACCGGCAACGGCGCGGCCTTCTGTGCCGGAGGCGACATCGACTGGATGCAGCTGTCGGTCGACGAGCCGAGCGAGTTCGAGCGCACCGCGCGCGAGGCGAAAGACATCGTCTATTCGCAGCTCGATCTCGAGAAGCCGCTGATCTGCAGGCTCAACGGCCACGCGACCGGCCTGGGCGCGAGCCTCGCCCTGCTGTGCGACATCGTGATCGCGTCGGACGAGGCCAAGATCGGCGACCCGCACGTCAGCGTCGGCCTGGTGGCAGGCGATGGTGGCGCACTGATCTGGCCGCAGCTGTGCGGCTATGCCAAGGCGAAGAAATACCTGCTGACGGGCGAACTGATGTCGGCGGCCGAGGCCGAGCGCATCGGCCTGCTGACCGACGTGGTGCCACGCGCCGAACTCGACGCCGCCGTCGACGCGATGGCGCAGCGTCTCGTGAGCGGCGCGACCAAGGCGATCCGGTGGAGCAAGGTCACGACCAACCTGCCGCTGCGCCAGCTGTTCCACAGCTACTTCGATGCCGGCGTCGCCTACGAGTGCCTGTCGAACCTCACCGCCGACCACGCCGAGGCCGTTGCCGCCTTCCGCGAACGCCGCAAGCCGGTGTTCACCGGCCGCTAGTTTCCCGTTCCGTGTCCGTTCCAGGCAGATTCCAAGAACCATCAGGAGACAAACCATGAACCGTATCGATCGCAGAAGCATCCTCAAGTACTCCGCGGCCGCCGCCGCGGTCGTCGGCCTGCCAGGCCTCGTGCGCGCGCAGGGCGGGCCGTTCAAGATCGGGCTGATCACGCCGCTGAGCGGGCCGCAGGAATTCATCGGCTCCTACGTGAAGAACGGCGCCGAGATCGCCATCGACCAGATCAACAAGGCGGGCGGCATCATGGGCCGGCAAGTGGCGCTCGAGATCCGCGACGACAAGGCCAATCCGGCCGCTGCACTGGCCGCGGCACGCGAGCTGCTGGGCGCCGGCGTCAACCTGCACATCGGCGGCATCTCCAGCGCGGTGGTGCTGGCGCTCGGTCCGGTCATGCAGCAGGAGAACGGCGTGTTCTTCACCTGCGGTGCCGGCACCGAGAAGATGAACCACGAGAACTACTCGCCGAACCTGTTCCGCCCCGGCGATTCGCCCGATGCGCGCACCCGCGCGCAAGCCAAGCTGATGGCGCAGAAGTACCCCGACATCACGCGCTGGACCGGCCTGGTGCCCGACCATGAATACGGCCGCACGACCTGGGGCATCTTCGTGGACGGCCTGCTCGAGTACTACCCGTCGATCGCCAAGAAGAAGCCCGAGATCCTCGAGCCGATCCTGATGCCCTACGGCGTGGCCGACTACCGCAACTCGATCACGCAGGCGCTGCGCCAGCAGGCCGACGGCGTCTTCAACTGCACCTACGGCGGTGACGCGATCACGATGTTCCAGCAGGCGCGCGGCTTCGGCCTGATGAACCGCTACAAGGTCATCTGCGACGCGGCCAACGAATTCCTGGTCGCCCGCGGGCTGAAGCAGCAGTTCCCCGCGCAATGGACCGGCATGCACTACTACGCCGAGGCCAACAAGGGCAATCCGCTGAGCGAACGCTTCGTGGCCGACTACCTGGCCAAGACCAAGGACCCGGAACCGCTCGGCTGGGCAGCCGAGTCGCACGCCAGCATCTACGCGCTGAAGCAGGCCGTCGAGAAGGCCAGGTCGACCGACACGGCCGCCGTCATCGCCAGCCTGAAGGGCATGACCTGGGACACCGTGACCGGCCCGCGCACCATGCGTGCCGAGGACAACCAGGCGATCAAGGACGTGGAACTGGTCTACATCGAGCCGGCCACGACGGACAAGGGCTACAAGGTCTCGCAGTACGTCAAGGTCGACGGCAAGTCGGTGATCTTCCCGCCCGCGCCCGGCAAGAAGCTCACGCTTCGCACGGCCTGAGCGGAAGGCGCACGTTCCGATGCAAGCTGCCGATATCGCGACGCTGCTGGTCAACAGCCTGACATGGGCAATGGCGACCTTCCTGGTCGCCGCCGGTCTCACGCTGGTGTTCGGCACCTTGCACATCCTCAACTTCTCCCACGGCGGCTTCTTCATGATCGGCGCCTACATGGCCTATTCGCTGGCCAACGCGATCGGCGGTGCGCCGTCGATCGCGCTCTACCTGTTCGGCTCGCTCGTGGCCGGGGTGCTGGTGGCGTTGCTCGGGCTGGTGGTCGATCGGCTGGTGCTGCGGCGGCTCGCCGGCGTGGAAGACGCCTACGTACTGATCGCCACCTATGCGCTGCTGCTGGTGTGCGAGGGCTCGACCAAGCTGGTCTGGGGCCTCAACTACCACAGCGTGATGCCGCCCGCCACGCTCGACGGCGCCTGGCTGCTGGGCAACGCGGTGCTGCCGAAGCTGTCGATGTTCATCATCGGCGCGGGCGTCGTGGTGTTCGTGGCGCTCGAATACTTCCTGAACCGGACCAATCCCGGCCGGCTGGTGAAGGCCATCGCGGCCGACCCGTGGATGGCGCGGCTGCTGGGCGTCAACGTGCGGCTGGTCTACACCGCGACGGTCGCGCTCGGCTTCGCGCTGGCGGGCCTCGCGGGCGGCCTGCTGGTGTCGAACCAGACGCTGTCGCCCACGCTGGCCAGCGCCTTCGTGATCCAGGCCTTCGGCGTGATCATCATCGGCGGCATGGGCAGCATCAGCGGCGCGTTCTTCGGCTCGATCCTGCTCGGCATCATCGATGCGTTCGGGCAATGGGTGCTGCCGGGCCTGCCCGGGCTGCCCTTCTTCGTCGCGATGACGCTGATCCTGCTGCTGCGTCCCCAAGGCCTCATGGGCAAGGCGAAACACTGATGCGTACGACGAGCTTCATCGGTGGCGGCCTGCGCCGCGACGTCCTGATCCTGCTGGCCGTGATGGCCGTGGCGCTGTGTGCGCCGGGCGTGCTGAACCGCGGGCTGGTGTTCATCGCCGGCATGATCTGGATCAACGCGGTGTTCGGCCTGTCCTTCAACCTGCTGTTCGGCCTGTCGGGCGTGCTGAGCTTCGGCCAGGCGATGTTCTTCGCCGCCGGCGCCTACGCGACCGCCGTGTTGACGCAGCAACTCGCGCTGCCTTTCCTGGCGGCCTTCGTGCTGTCGGCGCTGATCGGTGCCGCGCTGGCGGCGCTGGTCGGCGTGGTCGCGCTGCGCCGCAGCGAGGGCGTGTACTTCGCGATCCTCACGCTGGCCTTCGCCGAACTGATCCACCTGCTGATCGCCAACACGGCCCTGCTGGGGCGCAACGACGGCCTGGCCGGGCTGGCGCGGCCGCGGCTCGGCATCGGCGGCTGGCAGGTCGACCTGGCGGCGGGCGACAACTTCTATTACTTCATCGTCGCCATCTGCGCGCTGCTGATCCTGTTCATCCGCTGGGTCGTCGGCACGTCGTTCGGGCGTGCGCTGCAGGCGGTCAAGCAGGACCCGGAGCGCGCCGAGTTCCTCGGCATCCCGGTGCGCATGCATCGGCTCGTGATCTTCGTGCTGGCCGGTGGCACCACCGCCGCGGCCGGTGCGCTGGTCGCGCCCTGGGCGCAGATCGTGACGCCGGACCTCGCGCACTGGTCGAACTCGACCAATCCGATCCTCTACACGCTGCTGGGCGGCAGCGCCTATTTCTGGGGGCCGGTGCTGGGCGCGGTGGTGCTGTCGGCGGTGTTCTATCTCACGCGCACGCTGGTCGGCATGTCCGACATGGTCACCGGCCTGCTGCTGCTGATCGTGGTGGTGTCGCTGCCGGGCGGCATCCTGGGGCTGCTGTCGCGCTGGACCGGCGGGAGGGGCAAGCCATGACCACCGCATTGCTCGAAGCGAGCGCGCTCGACAAATCCTACGGCCGCATCCGCGTGCTGCGCGACGTCAGCCTGACCATCGGCGCAGGCGAATCGCATGTGGTGATCGGCCCGAACGGTGCCGGCAAGACCACGCTCTTCAAGGTGCTGACCGGCGAGCTCTATCCCGATCGTGGTGCGGTGCGCTTCACCGGCAGCGACGTCACGCGCATGCCCGCGCACCGGCGCGTGCACCTGGGCTTCGGTCGCACCTTCCAGGTCGCGAAGGTGTTCCCCAAGCTCAGCGTGCAGGACAACCTGCTGGTCGCGCTCGAGGCGCGCGTGCGGCAGCGCAATCCGCTGGGCCGCGTGCCGAAGGCGCAGGCTGCGGGCTTCCCCGAAGCGATCGAAACACTGCTGGCCGACACCGGCTTCGGCGCGCAGCGCGACGCCGTCTCCGGCACCTTGGCCTATGGCGACCGCAAGCGCCTCGAGATGGCGATGGTGCTGGCGCTGGAGCCGGCCGTGCTGTTTCTGGACGAGCCGACCGCGGGCATGTCGGCCGCCGAGCGGCAGGCGACGGTGCGGCTGCTGCAGTCGGTCAAGGCCAGGCGTCGGCTGTCGATGCTGATGACCGAGCACGACATGGACGTGGTGTTCGGCCTGGCCGACCGCATCTCGGTGCTGCACTACGGCCAGTTGATCGCCTCGGGCACGCCGCAGGAGATCCGCGCGAACGAGCGCGTCAAGGAGGTCTACCTCGGTGACGGAGACGAACATGCTTGAGGTCCGCAACCTGCACGCGCGCTACGGCGACAGCCAGGCGCTGTTCGGCATCGACATCGACGTGCCTGCGCAGGGCGGCGTCGCATTGCTCGGACGCAACGGCGCGGGCAAGTCGACGCTGTTGAAGTCGCTGCTCGACGCCGGGCCGCAGTCGACCGGCGAGATCCGGCTCGACGGCCAGTCGCTCGCCGGCCTGCAGACCGAGGCGCGCGCGCGGCTCGGCCTGGCGCTGGTGCCGGAGGACCGGCGCATCTTCACCACGCTCACGGTGCGCCAGAACCTCGAACTGGCCTGGCATGCCGGCCGGCGCGGCCAGGCGCCACTGAGCGTCGACCACGTCTGCACGCTGTTCCCCTTGCTGCGCGACCTGCTCGACCGGCTCGGCTACCAGCTCTCGGGCGGCCAGCAGCAACTGGTTGCCGTGGCGCGCGGGATGATGGCGTCGCCGCGCGTGCTGCTGCTCGACGAGCCGGCCGAAGGGCTGGCACCCAAGGTCGCGCACGATCTCGCGGTGCAGGTGGGCGAGGCGCGTGCCAAGCTCGGCCTGACCGTGCTGGTCGCGGAACAGAGCGTTGCCTATGCGCGCCGCTGCACCGAATTCGTCTACCTGCTCGACAGCGGCACGCTGGTGTTCCAGGGCGACTGGGCCAGCTTCGACGCGCGGCCCGAACTCAAATCACGCTACCTGGCGGTCTGACCGCGGGACACGAGGAGAAGACTCTTGAGACACGACATCAGCGGCTGGAACATCCAGTGGGACGACACGCGCGCCGCGCAGTGGGTGCGCGAGGGACGGTGGCTGAACCGCACGCTGGCCGACGCGGCCCGCGAGATGGCAGAGAGCGAGCCGCAGCGCGTGACCCAGGTCTGCGGCGGCCGCGACGTGACCGCTGGCGAAGTCTGGAACGGCGCCGCCCGGCTGGCCGCTGCGCTGTGGCAGCGCGGCTTCCGGGCCGGCGACGTGCTGGCCTTCCAGATGCCCAACTGGCACGAGGCGGCCTTCATCGACCTGGCCGCCTGCCTGCTCGGCCTCGTCGTGTGCCCGATCGTCACGATCTACCGCGACCGCGAGGTCGAACTGATCCTGTCGGACAGCCGGGCCAAGGGCATCTTCGTGGCGCAGACCTTCCGCGGCCACGACTTCGCGGCGATGCTCGCGCGGCTGCGGCCGTCGTTGCCGAACCTGGCCCATGTCTGGACCGTGCGCGGCAACGGCGCCACGTCGGAAACCGACCTGCGCGACCTGATCGCCGATGCGCCGCCACTGCCGGCCTTGCCGGCGGTGTCGCCCGACGCCGTCAAGCTCGTGCTCTACACCTCGGGCACCACCGGTCGGCCGAAGGCGGTGCTGCATTCGCACAACTCGCTGATCCGCGCCACGCTGATGTGCGCGGACCACTGGGGCATCGCGCCCGGCGACACCACGCTGATGCCGTCGCCCGTGACACACGTCACCGGCTTCAGCCACGGGCTGGAGATGCCGTTCTACCGGGGCACGCGCTGCGTGCTGATGGAGAAGTGGGATGCGGCCCAGGCGGCCGACATCATCGAGCGCGAGAAGGTGTCCTTCACGATCGGCGCCACGCCCTTCCTGCAGGAGCTGATGGACGTGGCCGAGGCGTCCGGCCGCACCCTGCCGTCGCTGCGCCTGTTTCCGTGCGGCGGTGCGGCCGTGGCGCCCGAGATCATCTACCGCGTGGCCCGCGTGCTGCCCAACTGCCGGTCCTTCCGCGTCTACGGTTCGAGCGAGGCGCCGATGATCACGATGGGCTTCTGCGCGCCCGGGCAGGAACGGCTCGCGGCCGAGACCGACGGCGAGATCGTCGACTACGACGTGCGCGTGGTCGATCTCGAAGGCCACACGCTGCCGATCGGCCAGGAGGGCGAGATCTGCGCGCGTGGCCCGTCGCTGTTTCTCGGCTATGCCGACCCGGTGCATTCGGCCGAGGCCTTTGACGCGGACGGCTTCTTCCGCACGGGGGACATCGGCTATGTGACGGCCGAGAACGCGGTGGTCTTCACCGGCCGCATCAAGGACCTGATCAACCGTGGCGGCGAGAAGATCAGCGCCAAGGAGGTCGAGGACCTGCTGCACCAGCATCCGTGCGTGATGAACGCGGCCGTGGTCGCGATGCCGCACGCCAGGCTGGGTGAGACGGTCTGTGCCTACGTGATCGCCAAGCCGGGCACGAGCGTCACGACGGCCGACATCACCGCGCTGCTCGACGCTGCGGGCGTGGCGAAGCAGAAGTACCCGGAGCGCTTCATCTTCGTCGACGACTTCCCGAAGACGGCATCGGGCAAGGTCAAGAAGGACCTGCTGCGCGCCGACGTGCGGGAGCGGCTGCGGGACGGCACGGCGGTGTGACGCACGTCTTGCGCTCTGCGTTCCCTCAAGACCTCCCAGGCGCGTACTTGGCAAGTATCTGTTCCGAGTCGCGCCCCGGCGGCAGTCCGAATGCACGGGCGTACTCCCGGCTGAATTGCGTCGGGCTTTCGTAGCCGACTTCGAAGGCCGCCGAGGTGACGTTCCGTCCTTCGGCCACCAGCAGGGTGCGAGCGCGCAGCAAGCGCACACGCTTCTGGTACTGCAAGGGGCTCAGGGCGGTGACCGCCTTGAAATGCCGATGGAATGCAGATTCGCTCATGGCCGCCACCCGCGCCAGGGTCTCGACCCGCAGCGGTTCGGCGAAGTCGCGGCGAATGCGCTGGATCGCCAGCATGACGCGCGCGATGGCGCTGTCGGGTGAGGCGATGTCCCGCAGCATGGCGCCGTGCGGGCCCTGCAGGACCCGGTAGAGGATCTCGCGCTCGTACACCGGCGCCAGTGCCGGGATGTCGGCCGGGCGCTCCATCAGCCGCAGCATCCGGACCCATGCATCCATCAGTTCCGGGGTGACCGACGCCACCGAGAAGCCGGCGCGCGCCTTTTCGGCACAGGCAAATTCAGGCAAGTCGGCCATCAGGGCACCGACCGTCGCCGGCTGCAGCGTCAGGGCGACGGCCAGATAGGGTTCACCGGTTGCCGCCGGTCGCACCGTGCCGGCCGCCGGCAGGTCGACGGACATGACGAAATAGCTGGCCGGCGAATAGTGAAGCGTCTTGCTTCCCACGGTCATCGACTTGCTGCCCTGCAGGATCAGGTTGACCATCGGGTCGTACACGGCATTCAGCTCGTGCTCCGGAATCCGGCCCTGCACCATGGCCACGCGCGGGATGCCCGATTCGGTCATCCGGTTCCGGGCCTTCGCCGCGGCCAGCCGCCGAAGCTCTTCGAGTTGATCTTCCATGGCTTGCATCAAACCGCAGATGAATGCGCGCCGCAAGCGCGAAAGCAGGAACAGGCAGGTTTGAGGCAGGAAAGGGCAGCTTCGCGCAGAGGCCCGCGCCTATCGTTCAGGCATCGCTTTCCACACGGAGAAAACACATGAGCATCGTCATCATCACCGGCGCGAGCCGAGGCCTTGGCGCCAGCGCCGCCATCCACGCCGCGAGGCGCGGCATGGGCGTCATCCTGACTTACAACCACCACGCGGCCGGCGCCGAGCAGCTCGTTCGGCAGATCGAATCCGAAGGCGGAAAGGCCGTGGCCCTGGCGCTGGACGTGAGCAAGGTCGCGTCGTTCGCGGCCTTCCGGGACAAGGTCGCCGCAACGCTCGACGCCACCTGGGGCCGCGACCGCTTCGACGCGCTGGTCAACAACGCCGGCTATGGCGCCTTCAACCCGATCGAGACCGTCTCCGAAGCCGAGTTCGACGGCCTGTTGAACGTGCATCTGAAGGGCCCGTTCTTCCTGACCCAGGCATTGCTGCCGTTGATGGCCGACGGCGGCCAGATCATCAACATGACCAGCGCGACCACCCGTGTGGCAACGCCCGGCACGGCGCCCTATGCGGCCTTCAAGGGCGGGCTGGAAGTGCTCACGCGCTGCATGGCCAAGGAGTTCGGGCCGCGCCGCATCCGGGCGAACTCGATCTCTCCGGGCGCGATCCGCACCGACATGACCAGCGAAGCGCTGGACCAGAGCCCTGCATTCGTCGAGATGCTCGCCGGACAGACGGCGCTGGGCCGCATCGGTGCGCCCGACGACGTCGGTCGCGTGGTCGCCAGCCTGCTGTCCGCGGACAACGCGTGGGTCAACGCGCAGAACATCGAAGTCGCCGGTGGCTACAGCATCTGACGCAAAGGAACAGCCCATGCTCGATCACATCTTCCTGACGGTCAGCGACGTCGCGCGATCCGTCGCGTTCTACACCGCGGCCCTTGCGCCGCTCGGCATCGGCCACCAGCACGACTACGACGGCAAGGACGGCCCGCCGGGCCATCCCGACCTCAAGGGTTTCGGCGCGAACGGGCGTGTCTTCTTCTGGCTGCGGCAAGGCAGCGCCGACGGGCGGGCGGTTCATGTCGGCTTTGTCGGCGCGGGCACGTCGCAGGTCGATGCGGCCTACGCCGCGGCCCTGGCCGCCGGCGCCACCGGCAACGGCGCACCGGGCGCACGGCTGCATTACGACCCGCGCTACTACGCGGCCAACGTGCTCGACCCCGACGGGTACAGCCTGGAGTTCGTCTACAAGAGTTGGCAGCATCCCCTGCGGCCATGAACGCGTTGCGCATCGGCTGCGCCGCGGGCTGCATGGGCCTCGGCGGCGCAAAGGTCTTCCGGAATTGGGCATAGTGGCCTGGTTCCAGCCGCCGGCCGCCGGCCGGATGCTTTCCGGCATCGGGGCGGGTCGGGGCGGCATGGGTTCATGCCTCACTCCTCTTAAGCGCATCACATGAAGAAGATCGGATTTCTCTCGTTCGGCCACTGGACGCCGTCCACGCAATCGCAGACGCGTTCGGCCGCCGACGCACTCCTGCAGTCCATCGAGCTGGCCGTGGCCGCCGAGGAACTGGGGGCGGATGGCGCCTATTTCAGGGTGCACCATTTCGCCCGCCAGCTCAGCGCACCCTTCCCGCTGCTGGCCGCCGTCGGCGCGCGGACACGCCGCATCGAGATCGGCACCGGCGTGATCGACATGCGCTACGAGAACCCGCTCAACATGGCCGAGGAGGCGGGTGCTGCCGACCTCATCGCGGGCGGGCGCCTGCAGCTCGGCATCAGCCGTGGATCGCCCGAGCAGGTGATCGATGGGTGGCGCTATTTCGGCTACGGGCCGGCCGAGGGCCAGACGGAGGCCGACATGGCCCGGCAGCACACCGAAACCTTCCTGGATGTGCTGCAGGGCGAAGGGTTCGCGCAGCCCAATCCGCGTCCGATGTTTCCGAACCCGCCCGGGCTGCTGCGTGTCGAGCCGCATTCCGAAGGCCTGCGCGAACGCATCTGGTGGGGATCGAGTTCGAACGCGACTGCGGTCTGGGCCGCGAAACTCGGCATGAACCTGCAGAGCTCGACCCTCAAGAACGACGAGACGGGCGAGCCGTTCCATGTCCAGCAGGCCCAGCAGATCCGGATGTACCGACAGGCCTGGAAGGAGGCGGGCCACACGCGCGCGCCGCGGGTGTCGGTGAGCCGCAGCATCTTCGCCCTGGTGAACGATCGGGACCGCATGTACTTCGGGCGCAGCGGCCAGGACGACGACACGGTCGGATTCATCGACGACAAGACCCAGGCGATCTTCGGTCGCAGCTATGCGGCGGAACCGGATGTGCTGGTCCGGCAACTGGCGCAGGACGAGGCCATCGCCGAGGCCGACACCCTGTTGCTGACCGTGCCGAACCAGCTGGGCGTCGACTACAACGCGCATGTGATCGAGGCGATCCTGACCCACGTGGCGCCGGCGCTGGGCTGGCGCTGACGCTGACGCGGCGAATGGCCGCCGCGGCCGCCGCGGCCGCCGCGGCCGCCGCGAGGCCGTGCGCCGGAGGCTCCGGCCGCGCGACGCAGGGTGGCCGCTGTCTCCGCCGCTTCCCCGGTCTTGGCTGACGCCCGGCCCGCCGGCGTGCGGGCGAGAATCTTCACGATGCATTGCACTGTCACCACAGCCCCCACAGCCTCTGGCTCCCGCATGACCGTTGCCGCGCCGCGCTGGGGACTCGCGTGCGTCGCGATGGCCGTCGTCGTGCTCGCGGGTTGCGCCGCGGTTCCTGCGCCGCCACCACCTCCGGCGCAGTCGTCCCGACCGCCGCTGCCACAGCCTTCGGTCCCGGCGGTAGCGCCTGCCGACGCACCGCCCCAGCAACAGCAGCAGCAACAGCGGCTGATGCAGTGGCTGGCCGGCGTGCGCACGAGCGCGCTGGCGATGGGCATCCGGGCGTCGACCCTCACGGCGCTGGACGACGTCGAATACCTGCCGCGCGTCGTCGAACTGGACCGCGCCCAGCCGGAGTTCACGCGGCCCGTCTGGACCTACCTCGACAACGCGGTCAGCCCCGCGCGAATCGCAACCGGCCAGGACAAGCTGGCGCAGGTGCAGCGCGAAACGGCGGCGGCGTCGGCGCGCTACGGCGTCCCGGCGGAGATCCTGGTGGCCATCTGGGGCATGGAGAGCAACTACGGCGGCAACTACGGCAGCACGCGGACCATCGACGCGCTGGCCACGCTCGGGGTCGACGGCCGCCGCGAGGACTGGGCGCGCCGTGAGCTGCTGGCCGCGCTGAAGATTCTCGACAACGGCGACATCGATCGCATCCACATGGTCGGCTCCTGGGCCGGCGCGATGGGGCAGACGCAGTTCATGCCGTCCAACTTCCTGGCCTTCGCGGTCGATGCCGACGGTGATGGCCGACGCGACATCTGGGGCAGCATGGCCGACGTGATGGCCTCGACCGGCAACTTCCTCGCGCGTGCCGGCTGGCAGGCCGGCAGCCCCTGGGGCGCCGAAGTGCGCCTGCCCGCAGGCTTCGACTACGCGCGGGCCGACGGCAGCGTGCGGCAGGCGGCTGCGCAATGGGCGGCCGAAGGTGTGCAGTCGATGGATGGCGGACCGCTGCCCGCACTGGCGGACGGCGAGGTTCTTCTGCCGGCCGGTGCGCGCGGCCCGGCCTTCCTGGTGGGGCCGAACTTCCGCACGATCCTGCGCTACAACAACTCGACCAGCTATGCGCTCGCCGTCGGTTTGCTGGCCCGGCAACTGGCCGGTGGGTCCGGCGTGATCGCAGGCTGGCCGCGCGACCTGCAGCCCTTGAGCCGAAGCCAGGTCAGCACCTTGCAGACCGTGCTGAACCAACGCGGCTTTGCTGCCGGCAACCCCGACGGGGTGATGGGTCCGTCGACGCGTCGCGGCGTCCGTGGCTACCAGCAGAGCGTCGGTTTGCCGGCGGACGGCTTCCCGACGACCGAGCTGCTCCTGCGCCTGCAGCAGTGAAGAACGATCTGCGCGCCATGACGCGCCGCTTCGCGCAGGCCGGCCGCCTGCAGGCGATCCTGCTGCGCCCGGCGCGTGGCGTGGCGGTGCAGGCGGTCGAAGAGGCCACGGCCATCGCGGAGCGCGGACTGGCCGGCGACCGCAGTAGCGCGGCGCGGCCGGGCGGAAGGCGCCAGGTCACGCTGATCCAGCAGGAACATCTGCCGGTGATCGCCGCGCTCGCGGGCGGCGTGGGCGTGACGCCGGCGCTGCTGCGCCGCAACCTGGTGGTGTCCGGACTCAACCTGCTGGCCGCGCGCACGCTGTTCCGCGACCAGCCGCTGCATCTGCACATCGGCGACCAGGTCGTGCTGGAGATCACCGGCCCTTGCGAGCCCTGCTCGCGCATGGAAGAGGCGCTCGGGCCGGGCGGCTACAACGCGGTGCGTGGCCACGGCGGTGTCACGGCCCGGGTGATGCAAGGCGGCACCCTGCGGGTGGGCGACGGCATCGAATGCCGCGTGGCGGGAGCGCCGGCGGCCGGCCAGCAATCGTTGTGGGCCTAGCGGCGGGCGGCCTGGCATCGACGCGAGGCCGGGCGAGCGGGTCTGCGGGTGTCGCGGACGGCGAGGGTGGCACGACGACGTGTCCGCCGTGAAAGTTTTATGCATAAAATTCCGGGCATGTACAAAACCGAGCAACCCGTCCGCACGCCGCCGCTGGTCGACCAGGCATTCGCGCGCTTGCGGCGGGACGTGCTCTCGGGCACCTACGGCGCCGGCGCCAAGCTCAAGCTCGATGAGCTGCAGACGGCCTACGGCTTCTCCAGCAGCCCGTTGCGCGAAGCGCTGAGCCGCCTTGCGCAGGAGGGGCTGATCCGTGCTGACGAGCGCCGCGGTTTTCGCGTGGCGGACATCTCGCCCGAGGACCTGGCGGACATCACGCGGATGCGCGTGATGCTCGACGTGCCTGCGCTGCGCGAGTCCATCCTGCATGGCGACGACGCCTGGGAGGCCTCGGTGGTCGGTGCCTATCACCGGCTGGAGAAGGTCGAAGCCCGCCTCGGCGATGGTCCGGTCGTGCTCGACGAGGACTGGACCGGCCTGCATTGCGCCTTCCATCTCGCGTTGCTGGCAGCCTGCCCGTCGGAGCGCATGCGCAACTGGAGCGCAAGCCTGTTCGACCAGGCGGAGCGCTACCGGCGCTACTCCGCGCGCTTTCGCAAGACCGCGCGGCGCAAGTCGAACGAGCACCGCAAGATCATGGACGCGACCTTGCGACGCGATGCCGACACCGCCTGCGCGCTGCTGGAGGAACACATCCTCAGCACGCAGCGCAACGTCATGGCGGTGCTCGGTACCGCGACCGGGCGCGACGCCAGGAACTGACGTCCTGATGCGTTGAGCCGGTGGCCGCGCTGCATGCGCGGCCGGGCGATGTCTCCCGCGGCATGCGCCGCGCCTCTTGTTTCCCCCGTCTCCCCGCAATACGCGCACGACCGCATGGCTGCCCGTGCGCGTGCGCTTTTCCCTGTCCGTTCGAACCCTGAGATTTTGTGCTCGGTGGAAACCACTATGCATTACGATTATTTTGTGCATAAAAATGCGTTCGTGCATTAATCGGAGCGAGGCTGCGGCAACTGCCGAGAACGGCTCTCCAGATCTTTCGGACCAAGGAAACCAACCATGAAGCTGCTGTCTTATTCGCTCGCCGGACGCGAGACCTGGGGTGCCGTCGTCGGCGACGGTGTCGTCGACCTGGCGAGCCGCACCGGCCACGCCACGCTGGCCGACTTCATCGCCAGCCCCGGCTTCGCACGCCGCGATGTGCTGGTGGCCGGCCTGGCGGCCGACGCGCAACTGTCCGACGTGCGCTATCTCCCGGTGATCCCGAAGCCCGAGAAGATCGTCTGCGCGGTGCGCAACTACATGGACCATCACCAGGAAGTTCTCGCGGCCGGCATGCAGCGCGAGCTGTCCGAACAGCCGCCGATCTTTCTGCGGGTCTGGCGCTCGCAGACGCCGCATGGCGGCCCGATCGTGCGTCCGCGCGTCTCCGAGTCGCTCGACTGGGAAGGCGAGCTGGCCGTGATCATCGGCGAGGGCGGCCGTGACATCGCGGAGGCCGACGCCTGGCGCCACGTCGCCGGCTACAGCTGCTACAACGATGCGAGCGTGCGCGAGTGGCAGTTCCACGCGAAGCAGATCGCATCGGGCAAGAACTTCGAGTCGACCGGCGGCTTCGGCCCCTGGATGGTCACGGCCGACGAGATCACGCCGGGCCGCGAGCTGAAGCTCGAAACACGCCTCAACGGCACGGTGGTGCAGTCGAGCCACACGGGCCACATGATCTTCTCGATCCCGCGCCTCATCGCCTATGCGTCGACCATCTTCACGCTGGTGCCGGGCGACGTGATCGCCACCGGCACGCCGGCCGGCGTGGGCTGGAGCAAGAAGCCGCCGCTCTTCATGAAGCCTGGCGACGTCGTCGAGGTCGAGATCGAAGCGGTCGGCCTGCTGCGCAATCCGGTCGTCGCCCAGGACTGACGGCCACAGCCCCGACGCCAGCCGCCCCACACCACCACAAGCGCAGAGCATCGGCCCGCACGAGGCCGCCGCGCACGGAGACAAGACAATGCAAAGAAGACAGCTCATCGCAGCGGGCGGCGCAGCCGCGCTGGCCGGCCTGGCGCCCCGCGCGTTCGCCCAGGCCTACCCGGACCACGTGATCAAGATCTACCAGGGCTTCGCGCCCGGCGGCAACGCCGACGCGATCGCCCGGGCGATCGGCATCGAGATGGGCAAGGCGCTCGGCCAGCCGATCGTGGTCGAGGCGCAGTCGGGTGCGGGCGGCACCATCGCCGCGACCACCGTGGCGCGCGCCAGGCCCGACGGCTACACGCTGCTGCTGGCCACCGGCGGGCACGCCGTGGCCGGTGCGCTCTACAACACGCTGCCCTACAAGTCGGTGGGCGACTTCGAGATGGTCTCGACCGTCACCTACTTCCCCTTTCTGATCGTCGTCAACGCCAACTCCAGGGTGACCGGCCTGCGCGAGATCCTCGCGTCGGCGCAGGCGGCGCCCGGCACCATCGCCTACGGCACGGCCGGTGTCGGCTCCACGCACCATCTGGCGGGCGAGCTGCTGTCGAAGATGGCCGGCGTGTCGATGCTGCATGTGCCCTACCGCGGCGACGCGGCGTCCCTGACCGCACTGCTCGGCGGCGATGTGCCCTTCATCATCGCGCCGCCGACGGCCGTGATCTCGAACATCCAGGCCGGCAAGCTCCGCGCCATTGCGGCCACCGGACCGCAGCGCTGGCCGGGCCTGCCGAACGTGCCGACCGTCGACGAGCAGGGCGTGGCCGGTTACGACGTGCGGTCCTGGGCCGGGCTGATGGCGCCGGCCGGCACGCCGCGGGCCGTCATCGATCGCCTCAATGCCGAGACGGCGCGCGCGCTGCAGGTCGCCAGCGTGCGCCAGCGCCTGGAAGAGATGGGCGGCGAGGCGCGCGGCAGCACGCCCGAAGAGATGAAGACCATGGTCACCCGGGAAGTCGACAAGTGGACCCAGGTGGTGGCCGATGCCAGGATACCCAAGCAATGAACGCAACCAAGGACCGATTCCCATGTCACTGATTTCCGTGCGCAAGCGCAGCCTGACGGTGGAAACCATCTACCACGAAGGCGGCCCGGTCGCCGACAGGCCGCTGCGCGTGGCCGCCGCCGCCGCGGTGATCCGCAACCCCTATGCCGGCCGCTACGAGCCCGACCTGATGCCCTTCATGGCGGAGCTGCGCAGCCTCGGCACCCTGCTGGCCGAGGAGCTGGTCGACACGCTCGGCAAGGACCGGGTCGAGGCATACAGCAAGGCCGCGATCGTCGGCGTGAACGGCGAGCTGGAGCATGGCGCCGTCTGGCACGAGGCCGGTGGCTGGGCGATGCGCCAGGTGCTCGGCGAGCCCAAGGCCATCGTGCCGGCGGCCAAGGCCGTGGCCGCGACGGGCTACCGGCTGATGGTGCCGCTGCACTACATCCACGCGGCCTATGTGCGCAGCCACTTCAACAGCGCCGAGGTCGGCATCCAGGACGCGCCGCGGCCCGACGAGATCCTGTTCGCGCTGGTGATGGCCGACGGCGGGCGCATCCATTCGCGGCTGGGCGGCCTGACCAAGGACAAGGTCGCAGTCCACGACGGGCAGCGCTGACATGGAAGCCAAGTCAATGAAGGCCGTGCAACTGCGCGAGACCGGCGGACCCGAGGTGCTGTCGCTGGTCGACCTGCCGCTGCCCGAGCCCGGACCCGGGCAGGTGCGCGTGAAGGCGGTGGCGATCGGTGCCGGCGGCCCCGACGTGCTGATCCGCAACGGCACCTACAAATGGATGCCGCCGCTGCCCGCGATCCCGGGCAACGAGATGGCGGGTGTCGTCGATGCGGTGGGTGATGGCGCGACGCGGCTGGCGGTCGGCGAGCGGGTGCTGGTCAGCGCACGCGAGCTGCCGCAGCGTGGTGGCTGCTACGCCGAGTTCATCTGCGTGGACGAGGCCGTGCCCTTCGTGCTGCCGGCCAGCCTGGCGTTCGACGACGCGGTGAGCCTGGGCAACTTCCAGCTCGCCATCGCGCTGCTGGCCAGCAACGGCAACCTGCCGGCGCAGGCCATCCTCGTTCCCGGTGCGGCCGGCGGCGTGGCGACCGCGCTGGCGCAGGTGGCGCGGGCGCGCGGGCTGCGCGTGATCGGCACCGCCTCGTCGGACGAGAAGCGTGCGTTCGCGCTGGACAACGGCGTTGATGAAGTGATCGACGGCACCGCCGCCACGCTGTCCGAACGCGTGATGGCGATGACCGGCGGGCGCGGTGTCGACATGGCCTTCGACCATGTGGGCGGCGACCTGTTCGTGGCCTGTCTGCGCTCGCTCGCGCCCTTCGGCATGGCGGTGTCGTACAACATCCTCGCCGGGCCGCCGTCGAACGATGTGTTCGACGAACTGCGCAAGCTGCTCGGCAAGAGCCTGGCCATCCGCACCTTCTCGATCCACACGGTCGACGCCGACATCGCCCAGCGCCGCGGCCTCATGGAGCAGGCCATCGCGCTGATGGCGGCGGGCCAGGTGCGTGCGCCGCGTGCCACGCGCCTGCCGCTGGCCGAGGCGCGGCACGCGCACGAACTGCTCGACCGCGGCGGCTCGCTCGGCAAGCTCGTTCTGGTCCCCTAGAAGCCTGGAGACGGTCATGACCCAACCCTATGTGCCCAACCTGTCGCACTGCGGCATCTTCTGCCGCGACCTGGACCGGATGAAGGCGTTCTACACGGGCGTGTTCGACATGCAGGAAACCGATCGCGGCGAGGGCGTCACCTTCCGTTTCGAGATCGTGTTCCTCAGCGGGCGCGACGACCAGCATCATCAACTGGTGCTGGCCGGCGGCCGTGGTGCCGACACGCCCAGCACCGTGATGCAGCTGTCGTTCAAGGTGAAGACGATCGACCATCTGCGCGAGGCGCGCCGCCGTGCGCTGGCATTGGGCGCCACGAAGATGCGCGGCCTGAACCATGGCAACGCGCTGTCGATCTACTGCATGGACCCGGAGGACAACACGGTCGAGGTCTACCTCGACACGCCCTGGTACGTGAGCCAGCCGCACGGCGATCCGCTCGACCTCGACCAGGACGACGATGCGATCTGGGCGCAGACCGAGCGCGTGGTGCACACCGACCCGAGCTTCATGCCGGTCGAGGAATGGGCCGCGCGCTTTGCGCAGCGCAGCCGGGCTTTGAAGGCGGCCGGCGGCCTCGCATAGACAGGGATGGCGAGTGGCCGATCGGGCCCGAAGCGCCTATTTGCTGCGAGGTCCCGGGAAGCGGCGTTGTGGGATCTTCGTCTCGAGCGACTTGCGGCGGAGCGATTCGAACGCGCGGTGGATGCCGTAGAGCATGCACACGGTCACTGCCACGACGCTCACGCCGGCGATCCAGCCATAGGCCAGGCCGAACACGATTCCCCCCATGAGGATCACGAACGCAATCTGGGCATGGTCCAGTGCGTCTACCAGCCATTGAAGCCTTTTCATCGCTGCATTTCCCCTAGGTGGTGGAAAACCGCCCCGCCTGCATTCTGCCGCCTTCAAGGGGTGCAAGCTGATTCACCAGCCCGCATCGCTCTCCTGCAACGCCCGCTGCGCCAGCAGGAAGGTCGCCGCATTCCAGCTCTGTCCGGCCATGCCCTTCGGCGCCAGCGTCTTGCCGTGGAACCACTCGGTGAAACGCCAGTCGTCGAGCTGGTTCGAATGCGCAAGCTTGGCCAGTTCGGGCCAGGCCTGGTCGTGCAGGCCGAGCCGGGCCAGCGCCATCACCCAGAAGCCGCCGACGAAGGGCCAGATGCCGCCGTTGTGGTACTGGTGGACGATGTTCTGCTGGTGGCGTCCCATGTAGGCGCGCCACAGTTCATGCTGCTGCGACAGCGGATGCAGCACCACGCGCAGCGGATACGGGTCGCTGGCACGCGCCTCGGTGATGGTCTTGACGATGCGATGCGCCATCGGCTCGTCGGCCAGCCCGCTCTGGATCGCCAGCAGGTTGCCGAACACGTCGCCCTCGTCGCCGACGACCGCCAGGTTCACGAAGCTCAGGAACAGGCCGGGGTCGCGCCGGCCGCGGCGCGCGTAGTGCCGCAGGAGCCGGGCGCGGTGGTACTCGGGCAGGTCGGCCTGGAAGGGGTTGAACAGGTGGTTGAAGTGATACAGCGTTTCTTCCGCCTGGCCGAGCGCGAAGCGGCGCTTGACCTCGTACCAGAGCGCATTGCTGTAGAGCACATAGCCCGAGCGCGGCATGATGTCCGCCCAGTCGCTGGCCTCGTTCTGCTGCAGCAGCCGGAAGTGCTGATGCTCCTGCGCCAGCAGCCAGTCGATCGCGCGGCGCACGCCGTCGGCCCAGTGCGTCGCGCCGACATCGCCATGGCGGCGCACGTGGTCCACCGCGATCAGCCACCACAGCGTGGCGTCGATGCAGCCCAGGTACCAGAAGTCGGCGTCCTGGCCTTCGGGGTCGACGTACTTGGGAATCTGCCCGTTGGCCGCCTGCTGCGCCGCGAGCGCGTCAAGGCTGGCGACGGCGCCTTGCTCCAGCGCCGGTACGCCGCTGCCGCACATCGCCATCACGCAGATCGCCGCGTCGCGGCCGAAGATGCGCGTGTAGCGCCGCGCGATGGCGGCTTCGGTGCGGCTGGCGGCCAGGATGCCGTGCGGCGTCAGGTTGGCTTCGAGGAGTTCGAGCGATGCCCTGGAGCAGGCATCGATCAGCGCGAGCGAGGAGGCGTCGAGGTTCGGCATGGTGCTTATCTTCGCCCATCAACGAGCCTTCGGGCGCGGGATGCGGCGCGATGCCCGACGCAATTTCCGAGCCCGCGCGGCGCGGGATCGGCGCCTCAGCCGAACCCGTAGAACGCTACCGCGTTGTCGCTCAGGATGCGCCGGCGCTGCCGGGCATCGGGCACCCAGTCGCCGACCAGTTCCAGCAGGCGCCCATCGTCGGGCATCGGCTTCTCGCCGGCCGCGGCGGCGGTGTGCGGCCAGTCGGTGCCCCACAGCGCGCGCTCCGGTGCCGCCTCGACCCATGCGCGGAACACCGTGGCGGCGTCCGCATAGTCGGGCGCGCCCGACCGGCTGTCGTGGTACACGCCCGAAAGCTTGATCCAGGTGTTGCCTTCATCGACCAGCCGGCGCAGCGCGGCGAAGGCCGGATGGCCCGTGCCGAGCGGCTGCGGTAGCCGGCCCAGATGATCGATCACCACCGGCACCGGCAGGCGCCGCAGCCGCTCGATCGCCGGCAGCAAGGCGTCGGCCAGCGCATGGATCAGCACATGCCAGCCCAGCGGCGCGATCGCGCGTGCGAGCAGGTCGATGTCCTCGAACGGCGCACCGGCCGGCCGCGACAGGTTGAAGCGCACGCCGCGCACGCCGGCCGCATGCAGCCGGTCGAGTTCCGCGCGGCTCACCGTGCTGTCGACCACGGCGATGCCGCGGGCGGCCGGCCCGAGCTGATCGAGCGCGTCGACCAGGCCGCGGTTGTCGGTGCCGTAGGTCGAGGGTTGCACGATCACGCTGTGCGTGATGCCCAGTTGCGCGCGCAGCCGCCGGTAGTCGCCGACGGTTGCGTCGGGTGCACGCAGGGTGGCGCGCGGGTCCGCCGGGAAGCGGCTGTCGTAGATGTGGTGGTGGCAGTCCACCACGCCCGGCCGTGCCGGCGTGGCGGCGGCGCTGTCCGCCTGCATGCTAGACCGGCAGTCCCTTGGCGCGCAGTGTCGCGTCGAAGCGCTCCGGGTCGGACGTGCCGGTGGCGTTGGCGGCGCGGATCTTGGCTTCCTTCCCGAGGTGCGCACGGCCGCGCTGAAGGATGTCCTCGGCCTCGGCCGCCGGTATGGCGATCACGCCGTCGGCATCGCCGACGATCAGGTCGCCAGGCAGCACGACCAGGCCCGCGCACGAGACCGGCACGTTGACCTCGCCCGGGCCGTCCTTGCTCGGGCCGCGGTGCGTGTGGCCGCGCGCGAAGATCGGCATGCCGTCTTCGGCCCATTCGACCAGGTCGCGCACCGCGCCGTCGATCACCAGGCCGCCGAGCTTCTTGGCGACGCAGGTCGTGCGGATCAGCCCGCCGACCAGCGCCTGCGACACGTCGCCGCCGCCATCGATGACCAGCACGTCGCCGGGCTGAACCATCATCAGCGCCTTGTGGATCATCAGGTTGTCGCCGGGGCGCACGCGCACGGTCACGGCCGGGCCGCACAGCACCGTCTCCAGGCGCGCGTGGTACTGGCGCAAGCCGACCGTGCCGATGTTGCGGCTCATCGAGTCGCCGATGGCGGCCACCGGGATCTCGCGGAAGGCCGCGACGACGTCGGGTGCCGGCCCTTCGGCGCGTGGGTTGATGCGGTAGCCGGCGGGCCACTGGAGCTTGTCGGAGGTGGATGTGGTGGTCATGCGGTTGCCTTGGTGGAAAGGGTTGTCAGGACTTCGGGGTTGACGCAGGCACTGGCCGGTGCGGGCTGCCCCTGCAGCCAGCCGAGCACGTTGCGCACGGCGCCGGTCGCCATGCCGGCGAGCGCGGCGGGCGTCGAGCCACCGACGTGCGGCGTCAGCACGACATTGGACAGCGACGCGAGCGGGCTGTCGGCGGGCAGTGGCTCCACGGCCATGGTGTCGAGGCCCGCCGCGAAGAGCCGGCCGCTGCGCAGCGCGTCGATCAGCGCGGGCTCGTCCACGACTTCGCCGCGCGCGGTGTTGATCAGGATCGCGCCGGCCGGCATGCGCGCCAGTTGCGCCGCGCCGATCATGTTGCGGGTGTGCCTGTTCAGGGGCACGTGCAGGCTGAGCACGTCGCTCAGCGCCAGCAGCTCGTCGACCGAGCCCAGCAGCCGGGCACCGGCGACCGGGCTCTGGCCCGCAGGTGATGCAGGCAGCGCGGGGTCGAAGGCCACGACCTTCATGCCCAGCGCCAGACAGACCGAAGCGACGCGCTGGCCGATCTGTCCGAAGCCGATCAGCCCGATCGTGCGGCCCTGGAGTTCGACGCCGTTCTGCGCGCGCGACCAGCGGCCGGCGTGCAGCTCGGTGTCCATCCAGGGAATGCGGCGCGCGGCGGCGAACAGCAGGCCGAGCGTCATCTCGGCGACCGATTGCGCGTTGGCGCCCGGCGTCACGTAGACCGGAATGCCGCGCGCGGTGGCGGCGTCCACGGCGATGTTGCTCACGCCCACGCCGTGCTTGGAGATCACCTTGAGCGTCGGGCAGCTCGCGATGGCCGCGGCCGTCAGGTCGATGGTGCGCGAGATGACGGCGTCGACCGGTTCGGTGGCGAGGATGCGCGCGAGGTCGTCGGCGCTGTCCGCTGCCGGCAGGTACAGCACGCGGGCGCCGGCCTGGGCCAGCAGCTCGACGCCGGCGGGCGCGAGCTTGGGCGCGGTCACGAGGATGGTGTGGGTCATGAAATCGAGAGAGGGGGGGAAGGGGACGAGGGTCTTAGTCGACGGTGATGTGCGCGTCCTTGGCCGTCGCGCGCCACTTGGCGGTGTCGGCCTGCACGAAGTCGCGGAAGGCATCGGGCGTGGACGTGATGATCTCGGCGCCCATGTCCTTGAAGGCCTTGGCCACGCCCGGGTCCTTGAGGGCGGCTTGCAGCGCCGCGGTCAGCCGGCTGCGCACGTCGGCCGGGATGGCGGCGGGCGCGAACAGGCCGGTGTAGGTCACGGCGTCGAAACCGGTCACGCCTTGCTCGGCCAGCGTGGGCACGTCGGGCAGCAGCGCGGAGCGCTTCGCGCCGAACTGCGCCACCGCATGCACGGTGCCGCTGCGCAGGTACGAGAGCGACGAGTTGAGCTGGTCGATCTGCGTGTCGACCTGGCCGCCGAGCAGGTCGGTCAGCGCGGGCGCGGCGCCCTTGTAGGGCACGTGCGTCGCGTGCAGGCCGCTCTGGCGCTTGAGCAGTTCCAGCGCCAGGTGGTTCGACGAACCGTTGCCCGACGTCGCCACGCTGATCCCGCCTTCGAGCTTCTTCGATGCGGCGACCACGTCGGCGAAGCTGCGCGCCTGCGGCAGCCGCTTGGCGACGGTCAGCACCATCGGCACGGTGTTGATGCCGGCGATCGGCGCGAAGTCGCGCGTCGGGTCGTAGTTGACGTTGGCATACACCGCCGGCGCGGTGCCGATGGTGGCGCTGGAGCCGAGCAGCAGCGTGTAGCCGTCGGCCTTCGACTTGGCGACGAAGGCGGCGCCGATGATGCCGCCCGCGCCGGCGCGGTTGTCGACCAGCACGGGTTGCTTGAGCTGTTCGGACATCACGCGGCCGACCAGGCGTGCGGTCGTGTCGACGTTGCCGCCGGGCACATAGGGCACGACGATCGTGATGGCCCGGTCGGGATAGGCGGCGGCCTGGGCGAGGCCGGGCAAAAGAGTGATGGTGGTGGCTGCGAGTGCGGCGGCGCTCAGCGCGAGCGTGCGGCGCAGGCGGGATGGCATGCGGGGGGAAGTCATTCGGGTCGTCTCCTGATGGCCGCGATTCTGCGGATGCCTATCTATTCCGTCCATTCGATAATTCTCATGTTTCCATTCCTGGCATTCATAGATGGACCTGAACTACCGCGACCTCAAATACTTCGAGGTCATTGCCGACACCGGCAACCTGGGCCTGGCGGCCGAACGCCTGGGCCGCACCCAGCCGGCATTGACCAAGTGCGTGCAGCGCCTGGAGCAGGCCTTCGACAGTCCGCTGTTCGAGCGCAAGGGCCGCGGCATCCAGCTCACGCCGGTCGGCGACCTGCTGCTGGCGCGGGCGCGCATGCTGCGCGGCGCGACCGAGGAGACGGTGCGCGAGATCGCCGACTTCACGCAGGGCAACGCAGGCCATGTGCGCATCGGCAGCGGGCCGATCGCGGCGGACCACGTGCTGCCCGAGATCTGCAACCTGCTGCTGGCCGAGGCACGCGACACCACGATCGACATCACGATCGCGCCCAGCATCGCGTTGCGGGAGCGCCTGCGCGAAGGCAGCATCGACCTGCTGATCGGCCTGATGCCCGAGCACGACGACGCCTTCGTCACCCACTCGATCGTCGAGGACGTGGTGGTGGTCGCGACCAGCGCGGAGCATCCGGTGTTCCAGCTGCCGAAGATCACCATGAAGGCGCTGCTCGCATGGCGCTGGGTGCTGCCCGTCGCGTCCATCCCGAGCCGCGAATGGCTCGACAAGGCCTTCGCAGCGCGCGGGCTGCCGGCGCCGTCGGTGCAGATCAACGCCAACTCGATACCGCTGATGCCGCGGCTGATCGCACGCACCGACCTGCTGAGCTTTCTGTCGCGGCACACGCTGGACACCGTGGGCGCGGCCGACGGGCTGCGGGAGGTCCCGCTGAAGGAGACGACGTTGCGCCGCCGGCTCGGCGTGACCTACCGGCGCCAGGGCTATCTGTCGCCGGCGGCGCAGCGGCTGGTGACGCTGCTGCGGGCGCGCGGCGGGGAGCTGTTCGGCCAGCGGTTCTAGATGGCCGCGCACGCCCGCGCGGGCATGTGCATCAGCGGTGCATCAGCGCGCCAGGCGCGGGCCCGCGATGATGATGAGCATCCCCAGCAGGCTCACCGCCGCGCCGATCCAGTCGGTGGCCGTCGGTTGCACCTTGTCCACGCCCCATAGCCACAGCAGCGCGACGCCGATGTACACGCCGCCATAGGCTGCATAGACGCGGCCCGCCGCGGCGGGGTGCAGCGTCAGCAGCCAGGCAAACAGTGCCAGCGACACCGCGGCGGGCACCAGCAGCCAGGCCGAATGGCCTTGCCTCAGCCAGAGATAGGGCAGGTAGCAGCCGGCGATCTCGGCGAGGGCGGTGGCGACGAACAGCGCGAAGGTCTTGAACAGGTCCATCCGGCGATTCTGGCCCGTGCGTTGACCTTCACGGCCGTCGGGGCGACACGTCGCGCAGCGCCGTATCCTGTTCGCATGAACACGACATCTCCTCGATCTCCATCGCCGATCTCCGACATCGTGTCGGCCACCGCCACCGATCTGTCGCGCGCCATCCATGCGCGGGACGTGTCATGCGTCGAAGTCATGGGCGCCTATCTCGCGCAGATCGACAGGCTGAATCCCGTCGTCAACGCCATCGTGGCGCTGGAGGCGCCGGACTCGCTTCTGGCGATCGCCCGTGAGCGCGACCGGCAACTCGCCGACGGACAGAGCCTGGGCCCGCTGCACGGCTTTCCGCAGGCGCCGAAGGACATCATGCCGGTCGCGGGCATGGTCACCACCAAGGGCTCACGCCTGCTCAAGGACCAGGTGACGACCACGGACGCCGTCGTCTTCGAGCGCATGCGCGCCGCCGGCGCGATCTTCGTGGGCCGCACCAACACGCCCGAGTTCGGGCTCGGCGGCCATACCTACAACGCGGTCTACGGCAGCACGCGCAATGCCTTCGACCCGACGAAGTCCGCGGGCGGCAGCAGCGGCGGCGCCGGGGTGGCGGTCGCGCTGCACATGCTGCCTGTGGCCGACGGCTCGGACATGATGGGTTCGCTGCGCACGCCGTCGTCGTTCAACAACGTCTATGGCCTGCGGACATCGGTCGGCTGCGTGCCGCACGGGCCGACGGACGAGGTGTTCTTCCAGCAGTTCAGCGTCACCGGTCCGATGGCCCGGAACATCCCCGACCTGGCGCTGCTGCTGGGGGTGCAAGCCGGCTTCGACGCGCGCCTGCCCCTGACGCGGCGGCAGGAGCCGAAGGGCGGCTTCTCCGTGGACCTGGACCGCGATCCGCGGGGCATGCGCATCGGCTGGATGGGCGATCTCGGCGGGCACCTGGCGACCGAGCCGGGCGTGCTCGATGTCTGCGGCAGCGCGCTGCGGCATTTCGAGACGGTCGGCTGCACGGTCGAGGCCGTGTTGCCGGCGTTCGACCTGGAGAAGCTCTGGCGCGCCTGGATCGACCTGAGGAGCTTCTCCGTGGCCGGCAGCCTTGCCGCGGCCTACCGGAACGACGCATCGCGTGCGCTGCTGAAGCCCGAGGCCGTCTGGGAGGTGGAAAGGGGGCTCGCGCTGTCCGCCATCGACATCTACGAGGCTGCGCGCGTTCGCTCCGCCTGGTACCAGACGCTGAGAGGCCTGTTCGAGACGTACGACTTCCTGGTGCTGCCCGCGACCCAGGTCTTTCCGTTCCCGGTGGAGCAGGACTGGCCGCAGGCGATCGCGGGCCGCGCCATGGACAGCTACCACCGCTGGATGGAGACGGTCGTGCCCGCGACCATGGCCGGACTGCCCGCGCTGTCGGCGCCCGCAGGCTTTCATGCGGACGGACTGCCGGTCGGCATCCAGATCATCGGCCCGGCGCAGGCCGATGCCGCGGTGCTGCAGATCGGACATGCCTACGATCTGGCGAGCGGCTATTCGCTGTCGCGCAGCCGGCTCTTGCGCAGTTGATCGCACAGCGCCGAGGCGGCGGCTCCCGTCGTCATGCGTTCGCCAGGGCACCGGCAAGGCCGCTGGTGCCTTTCGCTAGCCAGGCGCGGTTTCGACTTCGACCTCGCTCTTCGAATAGCGTCCCGGCGGCATGCCCACATGCCGCGTGAAGGCCACGCCGAAGGCGCTGACCGAGCCATAGCCCACGCGCTCGGCGATCTCGGCGATGGCGAGTTCCTGCTGCCTCAGCATCCGTTTCGCGAGCGCCATGCGCCAGGCCAGCAGGTATTCCATCGGCGCGATGCCGACCGCCCGGTTGAAGCGCTCGAAGAAGGCCGAGCGCGACATGCCCGCCTCACGCGCGAGCTGCGCGATGCTCCACGCCGCGGCGGGGCTTTCGTGCATGCGGCGCAGTGCCAGGGCGAGCTTCGCATCGGCCAGTCCGCGCACCAGGCCCGGCGACGCCGCCGTGTTGGCGTGCGAGCGAAAGGCCTCGATCAGCAGCACCTCCAGCAGGCGTGCCATCACGATCTCGCGCACCGGCCGGTCGGCGCGGGACTCGTCGCCGATCAGCTGAACCAGCGTCGACAGGCGCTGCTCGCCGCGCACGTGAACCCATTGCGGCAGCAGCGGTACCAGCAGCGCGGCGTCCGGCGAACCGAACACGCAGTTGCCGACGAGCATGCGCGCGTCCACCGCGCCGTCCGGATCGCCGACGCGCGCGCCGCCCTGCATCGGCGCGATCGGCGTGTCGACGGCTTCTCCTTCCACCGGCGGCTCGCGGTCGAGGCTCGACGTGGCGAAGCCGCGCGCCGCGGGGATCAGCACGAAGTCGCCCGCGCTCAGCGGAATCGTGTCGTTGCGCGTCGGACCGTAGACGGTCAGATGGCAGCCACCTTCGAGCAGGACGAAGTAGAACGGACGGCCCGTCTCGGTGCGGCGCACCGCCCAGGGCGCCGATGCGACGACGAGCTTCGAGAACGGCGCGCCGGGCTGCAACAGGGAAACGACCTCCGCCAACGGATCGACCATGCTGGACTATCTCGACAAAACAATGGACATTCAAGTATATGAAGTCCGGATTCCGAGGCCTATCGTGCGGGCATCGTCATTCCAATGGAGCTTCCGATGTCCAACACCTCTACCGTTCTGATCACGGGCTGCTCGTCCGGCTTCGGCCTCGAGACCGCGCGCCTCTTCCTCGACAAGGGCTGGCACGTCATCGCGACGATGCGCACCCCGCGCGACGACCTGCTGCCGGCGTCCGACCGCCTTCGCCTGCTGCCGCTCGACGTCACCGACGCTGAAAGCATCCGCCATTGCATCGAAGCGGCCGGGCCGATCGACGCGCTCGTCAACAACGCCGGCGTCGGCCTGCTCGCACCGCTGGAAGGCATCGAGATCGCCGGTGCGCGCGAGGTCTTCGAAACCAACACGCTCGGCACGATCGCGATGACGCAGGCCGTGCTGCCCCAGTTCCGCCAGCGCCGCGCCGGCGTCGTCGTCAACGTCACGTCGAGCGTCACGCTGAGGCCGCTGCCCTTGCTCGCGGTCTACACGGGCAGCAAGGCCGCGGTGAATGCGTTCACGGAATCACTCGCGCTGGAGCTGGCGCCCTTCGGCGTCCGCATGCGCCTGGTGCTGCCCGGCCGTGCGCCCGGCACGCGCTTCGGCGACAACGCACGCCGGCTGATGGGCGACGGCGTGCACGAGGCCTATGCGGACTTCCGGCAACGCGTGTTCGCCGCGGTGCGCGACACCGCCACGCCGATCACCCACGCACAGGACGTCGCCGAGGCGGTATGGCGCGCGGTGACCGATCCGGCGGCGCCGATGCGGATCCCGGCAGGGGCCGATGCGGTCGCGTTGACGGCTGCGTGACTGCCGCGGCGGCGTCGCATCTTGGTGCACGCACGTGCAGCCAGGTTAAGGGCGCCACACATTCCGGACCGCCTCGGCGGCCGGCACGCTTCGGATAATTCCTGCGAAGGACTTCCCGAAGGCGACCCCCATGAAGCAAGTGATCCAGACGGCGGACGAAGCGTTCGACGTCACCCTCGAAGGCCCTGCGGATGCGCCGGTCGTCATGTTGTCCAACTCGCTCGGCACCCGCCACGCGATGTGGGACGCCCAGGCCGCCGCGTTGCGCGAGCGTTTCCGCGTGCTGCGCTACGACCCGCGCGGCTTCAGCGCGCAGAGCCGGGCCACGGGCGACTTCAGCATTGCGCAGATGGGGCAGGACGCCATTGCGCTGATGGACGCACTGGGCATCGCGCAGGTGCACTGGTGCGGCATCTCGATGGGCGGCGTCGTCGGCCTCTGGCTGCTGGTGAACCGGCCGGAGCGCATCGCCTCCGCGGTCATCGCCAACGCGTCACCGTACTTCGGCGGGCCGGCCAACTGGACGCAGATCGAGACGGTCCGCGCCACCGGGCTGGCCGGCGTGGCGGAGGGTTCGTCGCAACGCGTCTTCACGCCGGCCTTCCGCGCTGCGCGGCCGGACGTCGTCGAATCCACCCGCGCGTTGATCGCGTCCGCACCGGTCGGCGCCTGGGCCGGCTGCGCCGCTGCGCTGCGCGACGTGGACCTGCGCGGCACGCTGGGCGGCATCCGCCATCCGCTGCTGCTGATCGGCGGCACCGACGACCTCACCACGCCATGGAGCGCCACGCTCGCGCTGCACGAGACGCTGCCGCACGCACGGATCCGCCAGCTGCAGGCGGCCCACCTGTCGAACATCGAGCAGGCCGATGCGTTCAATGCGGCCCTGCTCGATTTCCTGTCGCCGGGGTGCGCATAAAGACCCTGATCGTCGCCGGGCAAGCAACTTGCTTGCCTTCGTGACCATGGTTATCGGATCGATGGATCCGGGCATGGCGCGGGGCGCCGCCCGGAACGCGCCACCTTGGAGCGCAACGCGGTGAATCTTCGACAGGTCGAGGTCTTCAACGCCATCATGAGCACCGGCTCGATCAGCGACGCGGCGCGGCTTCTGCACGTGTCGGTGCCGGCGGTCAGCCGGGTGATGTCGCACACCGAAAGCCGCCTGGGCTTTCCGTTGTTCGAACGGGTCAAGGGCCGCCTCTACCCGACGGCCGAAGCGCACCAGATGTACCAGGAGGTCGAGCTGGTGTATCGCGGCGTCAAGCGGCTCGACCGGCTCACCACCGAGCTGGCGGGCCGGCGCCACAGCATGGTCAGCATCGCCGCCAGCCCCAGCATCGGGCAGATGCTCGTGCCGCTGGCCATCGCGTATTTCCGCGACGGCAATCCCGACGTGCGCGTGCATTTCCAGTGCCTGAACCACGAGCATCTGAAGGAGCGCATGCTGACGGGGCAGGTCGACGTCGGCGTGTCGATCCTGCCGATGAACCACCCGAATCTCGAGACCACGCCGATCGCGCGCGGCCGGCTGGTCTGCGTGTGTCCGCCCAAGCATCCGTTTGCGAAGAAGAAGCAGATCACGGTACGCGACCTGCACGACCAGCCGCTCATCACCTATCCGCGCGACACGCCCTTCGGCCTGCGCATCGAGAACCTCTTCGCCGAATACGACGACGTGCCGATGACCGCGATGGAGGTCGGTTCGCCGCAGAACGCGTGCGCGCTGGTGCATGCCGGTGCGGGCATCGCGCTGGTCGACGAATACTCGCTGCTGGGCTGGCCGATGGGCGACTTCATGGTGGTGGCCGTGGAAGACGCGCCGCCGATCATTGCCGACCTGGTGCGGCTGCGCACCGGTTCGTCGTCGCCCGCTTCGCAGGCCTTCACGCGCGCGCTGCGCAGCGTGCTGCTCGAACGCGATCTCGCGCTGCTCACGCAGGACGCCTGAGCCGGCGCGGCGCGCGCCATTCGCCTTGGCGTTCGTCATCGCACCGCACCGGTGCGCCATCGCTCCCCGATCCGCACGCGGCGTGCGAACGCGCCCCAACGTGCTTCATATCGTGCGCCGTCTTAACTTGCGGTTAAGACCGGGCCACGACAGCGAACACGACAAAAGCCCGTGCGGCCAAAACAATGAGCCTCGGACACAGGGACTTCCCTTCTCACCGACTCGATCACCCAAGGTTCGCACACATGGCCACCCACGCACTCCCGTTCTCTTCCTCCCTCCAGAGATTCCGACTCGGCGCGCTGACGTCGGGCATGGCACTCGCGCTCGCCGCGTTCTGCGCCCATGCGGCCGACGGCCCGGTGCTGCGCTATGGCATCGAGATGGAGCTCGCCACGCTGGACCCGGTCCGCGTCTCCAACAACTGGGAGACCATGGCCGCCGTCAATCTGTACGACACGCTGGTGTTCCCCGACGTGGCCAAGGGCCTGGTGCCGCGCATCGCCGAATCGTGGCAGGTGTCGGCCGACCGCAAGACCTACACCTTCAAGCTGCGCAAGGACCTGCGCTTCCACGACGACACGCCGATCACCGCCGAGGACGTGGCCTTCTCGATGAAGCGCACGCTGACGCTGCCGGGCCTCGTCGGCGGCTACCTGCGGCAGGTCGATGCGGACAAGATCGCGATCGTCGATCCCGCGACGGTGCGCTTCGAGCTCAAGCAACCCGACCCGGCCTTCATGCGCGCGCTGCTGCACATGAAGGTGCTCAACAGGAAGCTCGTGCTGGCCAACAAGGCCGAGGGCACCTATGGGGAATTCGGCGACTACGGCGTCAAGTACCTGATGACGCACGACGCCGGTTCGGGCCCCTTCATGCTGACCGAGTTCCGTCCGTCCGAAGGCGCGACGATGGCGCGCTTCGACAAGTACCCCTTCGTGAAATGGAAGGCCAACTCGCCGGCCGCGATCCAGCTGCAGATCATTCCCGAAGCCGTCACCAACGTCACCAAGCTGCGCGCCGGTGAACTCGATGCGGGGCCGATCTCGCTGTCGCCGCAGATCCTCAAGCCGATCGACGGCGACGCCAACATGGTGGTCGAGAAGCACGCGCAGCTCGCGACCTACTACGTGACGATGAACAACACGAAGCCGCCGATGGACGACGTGCACGTGCGTCGCGCCATTTCCTACGCCTACGACGCGAACACGGTGATGAACCGCATCCTGGCCGGCGGCACGCCGGTGCGCGGCCCGGTGCCGGCGCAACTGCTGGGCAAGTGCGACAACATCCCCGCCTACGAATTCAGCCTGGACAAGGCCAAGGCCGAACTCGCGAAGTCGAAGTACACGCCCGACCAGCTCAAGGCCTTCTCGATGGACATCGCCGCGGTGTCGTCCAGCGAGACCTTCAAGAACATCGGCCTGCTGCTGTCGACCAACCTGAAGAAGATCGGCCTGAACGCGCAGGTCAAGCCGGTGCGCTGGGCCGACATCGTGCAGGCCCAGACCAAGCCGGAGTCGGCCTACGACTTCGCCATCTACTACGACTCGGCGCGCCTCGGCCATCCGAGCCAGCTCATGATGTATTACACGAAGGCCGGCTGGGGCGCCGCGTACCCGGGCGGCGGCATCTACTGGCGCAGCGACAAGGTCGACGAGCTGATGGCACAGGCCGCGCAGCAGGACGACAGCAGCGACGCTCAGAAGGCGCTCTACTGCGAGGCCGACAAGGTGATCGCCGCCGACGCGCCGGCCATCTTCTCGCACACGGCCCTGCGCACCCTGCCGCACTGGAAGTACCTCAGCGGCTTCAAGGCCGACGCCGGCGCGCCGTTCTTCGACCTGCGTTTCGAAACCTACGAGTTCGACCTGAAGAGCGCCAGCTACATCAAGAACCATGCGCAGTGACGTGGTTGCGACGGCTGCAGGGCCGGCATTGAGCGGACGCTGAGCCCATGCGATTCATCGAACGACTCACGCACATGCTGATCGTCCTGGTCGGCGTGTCGCTGCTGATGTTCATGCTGGTGCGCGCGCTGCCGGGCGATCCGGTGGCCGCCGCGCTCGGCGAAGGCGTGGCGCGCGAGCAGGTCGACAAGCTGCGCGTCGAGCTGGGCATGGACCGGTCGCTGCCGGTCCAGTACGTGAACTACCTGAAGGACCTGGCGCAGGGCCGCTTCGGCCGCTCGCTCACCGAGTCGCGCGATGTCGGCGAGATCATCCGCGAGCGCCTGCCGGCCACGCTCGAGCTGGTGCTCGCCGCACTGGCGATCGCGGTGGTCGTGGGGCTGCCGCTCGGCGTGCTGTCGGCGGTCAAGCGCAACAAGCCGGTGGACCACGTGCTGCGCATCGCCTCGCTCAGCGGCGTGTCCTTCCCCGAGTTCTGGGCGGCGCTGATGCTGCAACTGGTCTTCGGCGCCTGGCTGGCCATGCTGCCGATCACCGGCCGCCTGAGCGGCCCGCCGCCGGCCGACATCACCGGTCTGTTCCTGCTCGACAGCCTGCTGACGTTCAACGGCAGCGCCTTCCGGGACGCCCTGCGCCACATCGTCGCGCCGGCCCTGGTGCTGGCACTCGGGCCGATGACCAACATCGCGCGCATGGTGCGCAGCGCCATGCTCGACGAGCTGGCCAAGCCGTATCCGGCGCTCAGCCGCGCGATCGGCATCCACCCCTTCATCGTGAACGCCAAGTACGTGCTGCGCAATGCGTTCTCGTCGACGCTCACCGTGATCGGCTTTCTCTTCCCGCTGATGATCGGCGGCGCCTTCGTGGTGGAGAACGTGTTCGCCTGGCCGGGCATCGCCCGCTTCGGCGCGAGCGCCATCGTCTCGAACGACTACAACGCGGTGGTCGGCATCACGCTCGTGGTGTGCCTGTTCGTGGTGGTCATCAACTTCGTGGTGGACGAGCTCTATGCGGTGCTCGACCCGCGCATCCGGCTGGAGCGCTGAGACATGACCCCATCGATTCCAACGCCGGCCACGGCGGTGCCCGACACGGCGGCCTTCGTCGATGCCGAGGCGCCCGTGCGCAAGACCGGCTTCGCGCGCGGCTGGCAGCGCTTCAAGCGCAACCGGCTCGCGCTGATCGGCGCCGTGACGCTGCTCGTGATGCTCGTCATCGCGCTGCTCGCGCCGTGGATCGCGCCGTACCCCGACGACATCGCAGACGCCGTCAACTTCGACGTGCTGCTCTCCGCACCGAGCCGGCAGCACTGGATGGGCACCGACGAGGCCGGCCGCGACGTGCTGACGCGCGTGATGCACGGCGCCCGCCTGTCCTTCACGATGGTCGCGATCGTGCTGACCATCGCGGTCGTGATCGGCGTGCCGGTGGGCCTGTTCGCGGGCTACTTCGGCGGGCGCGTCGAGCAGGTGCTGATGCGCATCACCGACATCTTCTCGGCGATCCCCGCGCTGGTGCTGGCGTTGGCCATCACCGTGGTGCTCGGCCCGAGCCTGAGCAACGCGATGATCGCGCTGGGCTTCGTGTGGTGGCGCGGCTTTGCGCGCATCGCGCACGGCCGCACGCTGTCGATCAAGCAGGAGAACTTCGTGACCGTGGCGCGCACGCTGGGCGCGTCGCACCTGCACATCATGTTCCGCGAGATCCTGCCGAACATCCGCTCGTCGCTGCTGGTGTCGCTGTCGCTCAATGCGGGCTACGCGATCCTGGTCGGCACGTCGCTGAGCTTCCTGGGCGCTGGCGCCAGGCCGCCCGCGGCCGAGTGGGGCCTGATGGTGTCGACCAGCCGGCACTACCTGCCGGACGCGTGGTGGGCCTCGCTGTTTCCCGGCATCGCGATCTTCATCGTCGTGATGAGCTTCAACCTGCTCGGCGACGGCCTGCGCGACTTCCTGGGAGAAGACTGATGGACGACACACAGGCCATCGTCTCGATCGAGCAGCTGTCGCTCGACTTCATGACGCTGGACGGGCGCGAGCAGGTGCTGCGCAACGTCAACCTGCGCATCATGCCGGGCGAGATCGTCGGGCTGGTGGGGGAGAGCGGCTGCGGCAAGAGCGCCACCGCCAAGCTGCTGCTCGGCGTGCTGCCGATGCCGCCGGCACGCATCACCGCCGGCCGCGCACTGATGTTCGGCCAGGACCTCGGCACGCTCGGCTGGCCGGCCCGCGAGGCGCTCAAGCGCGACATCGCCTATGTGCCGCAGGACCCGATGGCCGCGCTCAACCCGTCGTTCACGGTGGGCGAGCAGATGATCGACCTGATCGTCTGGGACAGCTGCGGCCGCACGCTCGCCGGCTATGCGCGGGCCCGGCACCGGCGCGCCGAGCAGCTGCGTGCGCGCGACAAGGCGGCGAACCTGCTGGAGAAGGTCTACATCCCCGACCCGGCGCAGGTGCTGCAGCGCTACCCGGTGCAGCTCAGCGGCGGCATGCGCCAGCGCGTGCTGCTCGCGATGGCGCTGAGCGGGTCGCCGAAACTCATGATCGCCGACGAGCCCACGACCGCGCTCGACGTCACGGTGCAGCGGCGCACACTCGACCTCATCAAGGACCTGGTCCGCCGCGAGAACCTGGCCGGCCTCTACATCACGCACGACCTGGGCGTGGCGCGCGACATCTGTGCGCGCACCTACGTGATGTACGGCGGTACCACGATCGAGAGCGGCCCGACCGGCGCCATGCTGAACGCGCCGCGCCATCCCTACACGCGCGGCCTGGTGAATGCGCAGCCGAGCCTGGCCGGCGGCATGCCGCAGGGCATTCCGGGCCGGCTGCCCGACTACCTCGCGCCGCCGGCGGGCTGCCGCTTCGCACCGCGCTGCAGCCTGCGGCGCGAGGCCTGCGAGACCGCGCCGCCCAACCGCGACCGACCCGGCCAGCGCTGGGTCGCCTGCTGGGCCGACGAAGACGACGAAGAGGCGGTGGCCTGATGGACATGAAAGCCGCCATGCCCTTCTTCGAACTCGACAGCGTGTCGAAGGTGTTCAACGTCAAGCGCCGTGTGGAGCGCCGCTGGCTGGACCGGATGGACGCCGCGCAGGTGCGCGCCGTCAACCGCGTGTCGCTGCGCATCGCGCGCGGCGAGACGCTGGCCATCGTCGGCGAGTCCGGCTCCGGCAAGTCGACGCTGGCCAACGTGATGTCGCGCGTCACGCCGGCCAGCGAAGGCACGATGCGGCTGGACGGCGACGAGCTGACCACCGCCGGCCCGGCGCTGCTGCAGGCCTTCCGGCGCCGTGTGCAGATGGTGTTCCAGGACCCGTCGTCATCGCTCAACCCGCGCCAGACCGTCGAGGACATCGTCGGCCTGCCGTTGCGGCTCGGCGGCATGCGCAGCCGCAAGGAGCGGCGCGCCCGCGTGCGCGAGCTGCTGGAGTCGGTGCAGATGCCGGCCGACACGCTGCTGCGCACGCCGATGTCGCTGTCCGGCGGCCAGAAGCAGCGCATCAACATCGCACGTGCACTGGCCTTGCGGCCCGAGCTGCTGATCCTCGACGAGCCGACCTCGGCGCTCGACGTGTCGGTGCAGGCGCGCATCCTGAACCTGCTGGCCGCGCTGAAGGCGCAGTACGGGCTGACCTACGTGATCATCACGCACGATCTCGGCGTGGTGCGGGCCATCGCCGACCGCATCGCCGTGATGTACCTCGGCCAGGTGGTCGAGACCGGCACCGCCGACGAGATCATGCGGCGGCCCCGTCATCCCTACACGCGCGCGCTGATCGGCGCGATACCGGTGGTGCACGAGAGCGACCGCGTCTTCATTCCCGCGACCGAAGTGCTCGACGGCGAGACGCCGTCGCTGCTCGACCCGCCCGTGCATTGCGCCTTCTATTCGCGCTGCGCCTTCCGCGAGGACGCCTGCCACACGCGGCCGGCGCCCGAGCTGGTGGCCGACGCGCAGGACCACGCGGTGCGATGCCACCGCAACCCATCCGACCCAGCCAACCGAGACCTATCAGGAGAAAAGACATGAACGCTCCCGTCTACGCACCCAACCTTCCCGAGATCCGGCCCGATGCGGCCGAGGACATTCCGGTCATCGACCTCGGCCCCTACCTGGCCGGCGAGCCGGGCGCGCGGGAGCGCCTCGGCGCCGAGCTGCGGCATGCGCTGGAGGAAGTCGGCTTCTACTTCGTGATCAACCACGGCATCGAACAGCCGGTGGTCGACGGCGCCTTCGAGGCGGCACGCCTCGTCCACGGGCTGCCGCTCGACGACAAGATGGCGGTGCGCTTCAACGAGCACAACATCGGCTACGAGCCGCTCGGCGGTTCGGTCACGCGGCATTCGCGCATCAACGCCAACAACAAGCCGAACCAGGTCGAGGCCTTCTTCATCAAGCGCGAGCTGCCGGCGGACCACCCGGACGTCGTCGCGGGCAAGCGCTTCCGTGCGCAGAACCGCTGGCCCGCCGGCGCCGAGCGCGCCCGCGAGCTGAGCCTGGCCTATGCCGACGCGGTGGAGCGCATGGGCAAGTCGCTGCTGCCGCTGTATGCGCTGGCGCTCGACCTGCCGGCCGACCACTTCGACGTCGCGTTCGCGGAGCCGATGTACACGCTGCGCCTGTCGCACTACCCGCAGCAGCCCGCACGCGACGAGAACACCTTCGGCATCGCGCCGCACACCGACACCGGCTTCATGACCTTCCTGCCCTTCAACGAAGTGGCCGGGCTCGCGATCCGGCTGCCGACCGGCCGCTGGGTCGACGTGCCCAGCCTGCCGGGCGCCTACCTGATCAACAGCGGCGACCTGCTGCGCCGCTGGAGCAACGACCGCTTCCTGTCGACGCCGCACCGCGTCATCAACGCCTCGGGCCGCGAGCGCTATGCGGTGCCCTTCTTCATGGACTGCGACATCCGCCATGTGATGGCGTGCCTGCCGACCTGCGTCAAGCCGGGCGAAGAGCCCAAGTACCCGCCGATCACCTACACCGACTACATGGGCTGGTACCGCTCGCAGAACTACGGCCAGCCCGCCGATGCCGCCGCCGCGTCCACTGCCACGCCTGCCGCCTGACCCGAGGAAAACCGACATGTCTTCACCCCGTCACCTGGGCCTGGCCGTTGCGCAACTGGGCGCCATCCACCTGGCCGATACGCGCGCGCAGGTCGTCAAGCGCCTCGTCGAGATGCTGCGCGAGGCCAAGTCGCGCGGCGCCGAAATGGTCGTCTTCCCCGAGCTCGCGCTGACCACCTTCTTCCCGCGCTACTGGATGAGCGAGGAAGAAGCGGTCGAGCGCTTCTTCGAGACGCAGATGCCCAATGCCGCCACGCAGCCGCTGTTCGATGAGGCCAGGCGCCTGGGCGTCGGCTTCTACATCGGCTATGCGGAGCTCACGCCCGAAGGCGAGCGCTTCAACACGTCGATCATGGTCAACCGGGCCGGCGAGATCGTCGGCAAGTACCGCAAGATCCACCTGCCGGGCCATTCGGACCACAAGCCCGACGCGCCGTTCCAGCACCTGGAGAAGAAGTTCTTCAAGGTCGGCAACCTCGGCTTCCGCGTGTTCGACGCGGACGGCGTGAAGACCGGCATGTGCATCTGCAACGACCGCCGCTGGCCCGAGACCTACCGCGTGCTCGCCCTGCAGAGTGCCGAGCTGGTGGTGCTCGGCTACAACACGCCGTCGCACAACATCCATTGGGACGAGCCGGTGCACCTGCGCACCTCGACGCACCTGGTGTCGCTCATGGCCAACGCGTACCAGAACGCCGTGTGGGTCGCCGCGGCGGCCAAGTGCGGCAAGGAAGACGGCTTCCACATGATCGGCAGTTCGGCCATCGTGGCGCCGACCGGCGAGGTGGTGGCGCGCAGCCTGACGGAAGACGACGAGGTCATCTGCGTGCGGGCCGACCTGGCGCTGGGCGACAACTTCCGCCAGCACGTCTTCAACTTCGCCAAGCACCGCAGCCCGGAGCACTACCGCCTGATCGTCGAGCGCACCGGTGCCGGCGAACCGGTGGCCTGAGCGGTGAGTACGTTGCCGAGCGGCCAACGGGTGGCCCTGCTGAACCCGAACTCGTCGCAGAACGTGACCGAGACGATCGCCGGCGCAGTGCGCACCGGCCTGGGCGAGCGCGCCGCGCAGTTCGACGCGCTCACGCTGCATGCCGGTCCGCCGGGCATCGTCACCCAGGACGACGCCGACCTGGCGGCCGGTCTGGTGCAGGACTGGGCGCGGCAGTACGCAGCCGCCTACGGCGCGGTCGTGCTCGCCTGCTTCAGCGACCCCGGCCTGGCCGCCGCGCGCGGCCTGACGTCGACCCCGCTCGTCGGCCTGGGCGAGGCCGGCATGCGCGCCGCGCTGGGCTTCGGCCAGCGTGTCGGCGTGCTGGCCGTCGCGACCGCGGCGATCCCGCGCCACATGCGCTACTGGGCACAGCTCGGCGTGGCCGAACGCGTCGCGGCCGAGCGCGCCATCGACCTGCCGGTCGCACAGTCCGGCGACTTCGACCTGGCATTCGAGCGCCTGCTGGCGGCCGGCCGTGCGCTGCGCGACGTCGACGGTGCCGACGTGCTGCTGCTCGGCTGCGCCGGCATGGGCAGCCTGTGCGCGCCGCTCGGCGATGCACTGGGCATGCGCGTCGTCGAGCCGTGTGCGGCGGCGGCCGAGGCCGCATGGGCCGTGGCAGGGAGCGCCTGATGGCGGCGGACGATCTGCACGACACCGTGTCCGACGCCGTGCCGCCATCGCCGCTGCGCTGGCGCGGCACGCTCGGCGTGCTCGGTGGCATGGGGCCGCTGGCGGGGGCGAGCTTCGTCTACCGGCTCACCCAGCTCACGCCCGTGCTGTGCGACCAGGCGCACCTGCCGGTACTGCTGCGCAACGACCCGCGTATCCCCGACCGCTCGCAGGCGCACCTGGACGGCGGTGCCGACCCGTTCCCGGCCATGCAGGAAGGCGCACGCTTTCTCGATCGCGAAGGCGCGGCCTGCATCGCCATCCCGTGCAACACCGCGCACCTGTGGTTCGACCGGCTGCAGGCCAGCGTGAGCGCGCCGATCCTGCACATCGTCGATGCGGTGGTGGCCGACCTGGCGCGCCAGGGCGTGCACGGCGGCAAGGTCGGCGTGATGGGCACGTCGGCCACGCTGGCGGCCGGGCTCTACCAGTCGCGTCTGGTTGCAGCGGGCTACGAGCCGCTGTTGCTGACGCCCGACGAGCAGCGCAACTGCAGCACGGCGGCCATCGAGGCCGTCAAGGGCAATCGGCCCGACAAGGCGCTGGCGCCAGCCTCGGCCGGCATCGACGCGCTCGCGCGCCGCGGTGCGCTGGCCGTGGTGCTCGGCTGCACCGAACTGCCGCTGGCGGTTCCGCATGCGGTGCGTGCCGCCTTCGGCCTGGTGCTGACCGATTCGATCGATGCGCTGGCGCTCGCGGTCATCGCGCGCATGCAGCTGCCCGTGTTCAAACCCGCGCCCTCGCCCGTCGGCTGAGTCGATTCCACATGACCTCTTCTTCCGAAACCGCCGCCGGCCTGCACGGCAACGCGCCCTTCGATCTCGTCGTTCGCAACGGCCGCATCGTGTCCGATGGCCGGGTGATCGACGGCGACGTCGGCGTGCGTGGCGAATGCATCGCCGCCATCGGCGCCGACCTCGGCCCGGCGCTGCGCGACATCGACGCCGCGGGCCGCTGGGTGCTGCCAGGCGGCATCGACAGCCACTGCCACATCGAGCAGCTGTCGGGCATGGGCGTGATGGGTGCCGACGACTTCCATTCGGCCACCGTGTCCGCGGCCTTCGGCGGCACCACCACCGTGATCCCGTTCGCGGCGCAGCACCGCGGCAACGCGCTGCCCGACGTGCTGCGCGACTACGCGGCGCGGGCGGCCGAGAAGGCGGTGATCGACTACGGCTTCCACGTGATCCTGGCCAACCCGGACGCGCAGACGCTGGCGACCGACCTGCCGGAGGCGATCCGCGCCGGCATCACGTCGATCAAGGTCTACATGACCTACGACCGCATGAAGCTCGACGACTACCAGTTGCTCGACGTGCTCGCGCTGGCCCGCGAGGAGCAGGCGCTGGTGATGATCCATGCCGAGAACAACGACATGATCAAGTGGCTGGCGCAGCGGCTGATCGAGCGCGGCCATTCGGCGCCGCGCTTCCATGCGGTCGCGCACGACCCGCTGGCGGAGGCCGAGGCGACGAACCGCGCCATCGCGATGAGCCGGCTGCTGGACGTGCCGATCCTGATCGTCCACGTGGCCGGCGGCGAGACCGTCGAGCTGATCCGCCATGCGCAGAAGCTGGGTGCGCAGGTGCTGGCCGAGAGCTGCCCGCAGTACCTCTTCCTGAAGGCCGACGACCTCGACCGGCCCGGCATGGAGGGCGCCAAGTTCTGCTGCTCGCCGCCGCCGCGCGACGAGGCGTCGCAGGAGGCGATCTGGCAGGGCCTGCTGGACGGCACGCTGGCGACCTATTCGTCGGACCACGCGCCGTACCGCTTCGACGAAACCGGCAAGCTGCCCAAGGGCGACCTGACGACCTTCAAGGACATGGCCAACGGCGTGCCCGGCCTGGAGCTGCGGCTGCCGCTGCTGTTCAGCGAGGGCTTCCTCAAGGGCCGCATGGACATCCACCAGTTCGTGGCGCTCACTGCCGGCAACCATGCGCGGCTTTACGGCCTCGCGCCCCGCAAGGGCACGCTGGCGGTGGGCGCGGATGCCGACATCGCGATCTGGAACGCCGAGCGGCAGACCGTGATCCGCGCGTCCGACCTGCACGACCGCGTCGGCTACACACCCTACGAAGGCCGCACGATCCAGGGCTGGCCGGAGGTCGTGATCAACCGCGGGCGGGTCGTCGTGGCCGACGGCACGTTGCAGGTCGAACGTGGTTCGGGCCGCTACCTGCCGCGCAGTGCGCCGTCGCATGCGGCGCTGATGGCACCGCGTGCGGGCGTGGCGGTGCGCCCGCAAGGGACGGTGCTGAAGGCCCTGCTGGGGATCGGCTGAGCGGCCAGGTCTACAGCCGGCTTGTCCCGAGCCGTCTCAGGGCGTCTTCTTGACCAGCGCCCGCAGCACGTTGTTGCCGGTGCGCTCGATGTGCACGCGCAGCATCTCGCAGGCGTCGTCCGCGCGGCGCTCGAGCGTGGCCTTCACGATGTCCTCGTGCTCGCGCGACACGTTGCGGTCGATCGGATGGTCCTGCAGGAACAGCCGGCGGTAGCGGTCGCTCAGGTCATGCAGCGTCGAGCAGAACTGCAGCAGCAGCGGCATGTGGCAGGCCGACAGGAGCCGCTGGTGCAGTTCGCGATGGGCGTTTTCCCAGTCCTGCAGCCGGGCCGGGTCGGTTTCGCCGCGCCCCAGCTTGTCCAGCCTGTAGAGGCTGGCGACGACCTCGCTCTCCCAGCGGTCGTCGCCTTGGCGGATCGATTCGCGCAACGCGAAGCTCTCGATCTCGCGCCGCAGCTTGGTGACCTCGAGCAGGTTGTTCTCGGACACCGGCGCAACGCGGTAGCCGCGCTGGTCCTCCATCACCACGAAGCCCTCGGTCGACAGGCGCGACAGGGCCTCGCGCAGGGGGCTCAGGCTCACGCCGAAGCTCATGCGGAGGTCGTCGAGCCGCAGCTTTTCGCCGGGCGGGATCTGCCCGTTGGTGATCTGGGCGCGCAGCCGGCTTGCGATGCTGGTGGCCAGCGTCTGGCCCGTCGACTCCGGCAGGCGTTCCTCGATTTGCTCCACGGCCGATCTCCATAAAAATCGATTTTTTGATTGACATCGATTTTACCGGCACCTAAAGTGCCTAAAAATCGATTTATATAGAAATATCGATTTCATCGAAAGGGCATGTCACATGGGAATCCGAGACACCGATCGGACGCTGCCGTCGAACCGCATGGTGTTCGAGCTGCGCCGCGATGCCGTGAAGTACGCGGCGTTCAAGCAGGACCTGGAGGCGAGCATGGCCGCCTTCGGCCTGACGGAACCGGAGCGACGCGCGTGGCGCGAGGTCGACCTGCCCGCCCTTGGTGCGATGGGCGTGCATCCGTACTTCCTTCCGCAAATTTCGCGCCTGTTCAAGGGCGGCGAATACAACCACAACGACAGCGAAGCCGCGCTGCTCTACGCGGAAAAGATGGGCATCGCGGGTTCGCGCTGAGGCCTGTCGATCCCACCGCATCCACCGGAGAACTGGCCGACATGGCAAAACTGATCGCATCCCTGGGCATCGCCCATGCACCCGGCATCACGGGTTGGCCCGACAAGAGTCCGCAGCAGGAACAGGACGCCGTCTTCGCGGGCTACGAGGAATTCCACCGCCGCATGGAGGAGCTCAAGCCCGACGTGGTGATCGGCGTGGCCAACGACCACCTGCTGAACTTCTCCATGGACAACCTGCCCGACTTCTGCGTGGGCATCGGCGACCAATGGGAAGGCCCGGCGCCCTGGTTCAAGGGCTGGCTCAACGTCGCCGACTACACCATCGAAGGCCACCGCGAACTGGGTCGGGCGCTGGTGCGCGAGTCGGCCCGTGCCGGCATCAACCATGCGTTCGCCGAGAAGCTGCTGTTCGACGACAACTGGTCGGTGCCGCTCAAGTTCCTGTTTCCGCGCTACGACGTGAAGTTCGTGCCGATCCACATGAACCCGATCGTCCCGCCCGTGCCTTCGGCCGAGCGTTGCCTGCAGGTCGGCGCGCAGATCGCGAAGATCGTGCAGGCCTTGCCGGGCGACGAGCGCGTCGTGCTCATGGGCACGGGTGGCCTCTCGCACGATCCGGGCGGCCCCGACTACTTCACGGTGCACGAGGACTTCGACCGCTGGTTCATGGACCTGCTGGCGTCCGGTGACCTGGAGCGGGTCAAGCGCGAAGTGACGTTCGAGAAATTCCTCACGGGCGGCGATGGCGGGGCGGCCGAACTGCTGGCCTGGCTGGTCGCCATGGGGGCCGCCGCCGAGATGGGCCGACCCCGGGCCGAGAGCGTGTTCTACGTGCCGTCCGTTCCGATGCGCTGCGGCATGGGCGGCTCGTTCTGGGACCTGCGCTGATGAAGCCGGCCCGACTCTCCGACGCCGACCTGCCGGTCGAGCTGAAGGCCAAGCTGGCGGCCGGTAGTGCGCTGGTCGTCATCGACATGCAGAACGACTTCTGCGCGCCCGGCGGCTACATCGACAAGACCATGGGCAAGGACGTGTCGGCCGCGGCCGGCATCGTCGCCACGCTGTCGGCGCTGGTCGACGCCGCGCGTGCCGCGGGCGTGCCGGTGGTGTGGGTCGGTGCGGACTACTCGGCCGACCGGCTGCCGGACTCGATGCGCGTGAAGCTCAAGGCGCGTGGCATCACCGCCGAATGCTGCAAGCCCGGCACCTGGGGCGCCGAATGGTTCGGGGTGCAGCCGGCCGATGGCGAGCCGGTGGTGCTCAAGCACAGCTACAGCGGCTTCGCGGGCACCGGCCTGGCCGGCGTGCTGGCCGAACTCGGCGTGCGCACGCTGGTCTTCGGCGGCGTGCAGACGCAGGTCTGCGTCGAGTCGACGGTGCGCGATGCGCATTCGGCCGGCTACTTCTGCATCGTGCCGCAGGACGCGGTGGCTTCGCACACGCCGGCGCTGCACGACGCGACGCTGACCAACATCCGCTTCCTGTTCGGCGACGTCTGCGGCACGGCCGATGTCACGGCGGCGTGGTCGCCGCGCTGAAACCCGTTCGCCACTTCCAGCCACATCCCACAACCACGAGATAAGCACATGCTTCCAGCCCGCATCAATACGGCCTCCGTGCGCGAGTCCATCGGCGCCTACGCGGACACCGAGGTCAGCTATGCAGACCGTGCGCAGATCTACGAGGAACTGCTCGGCTTCCTGCCGCCGCGCATCGAGGCGCGCCTGTCGGTCACCGGCGCCATCGACCCGGTGATGGTCGACCTGCAGGAAAAGATGCGCACGCACGGCATGTACCCGCGCAGCTTCGACGTGAAGACCGCGCAGCTCATGCTGTTCGGCATGCTGCTGATGGACGGCAGCGATGCCGCCGTGCTGCACGCCATCGCGGCGCGCCGGGCCGGCGCGAGCTGGATGGAAATGCAGGACACCGTCAATCTGTGCTTCCTGTTCCGCGGGCTCTCGGGTGCCAACAGGGGCGCCGAGATCCTGGCCAACATCGCCCATCGCGAGTTGCAGGCCCAGGCCGCCGCCGAAGCGGCTGCCGCATCCGGCGCCGCGCCGGCTCCGGCTCAGTGAGGGCGGTGCGCACAGAATGAGCATTCCGGAAATCCTGCATTTCATCGACGGCCGCTACGTGCCGTCGGCCGGCGGCCGGCTGTTCGACGACCGCTCGCCCGTGGACAACCGCCTGATCGCCCGCGTGCACGAGGCCGGCCGGCCCGAAGTCGATGCGGCCGTGAGGGCGGCGCGTGCCGCGCTGGACGGCCCGTGGGGCCGCATGCCGGTGGCCGAGCGCGCCGCCATCCTGTATGCGGTTGCCGACGGCATCACGCGGCGCTTCGACGACTTCCTGGCCGCCGAGGTGGCCGACACCGGCAAGCCGGTCTCGCTGGCCTCGCACATCGACATTCCCCGTGGCGCGGCCAACTTCAAGGTCTTCGCCGACACGGTGAAGAACGTCGCCACCGAATTCTTCGAGATGGCCACGCCCGACGGCGCCGGTGCCATCAACTACGCGCTGCGCGTGCCGAAAGGCGTGGTGGCCGTGGTGTGCCCGTGGAACCTGCCGCTGCTGCTGATGACCTGGAAGGTCGGCCCCGCGCTGGCCTGCGGCAACACCGTGGTGGTCAAGCCTTCGGAAGAAAGCCCGGCCACGGCCGCGCTGCTGGGCGAGGTGATGAACGAGGCGGGCGTGCCGCCCGGCGTCTACAACGTCGTGCATGGCTTCGGGCCGGACTCGGCCGGCGAATTCCTCACCACCCATCCGGGCGTCGACGCGATCACCTTCACCGGCGAGACCCGCACGGGTGCCGCGATCCTGCGTGCGGCGGCCGACGGCATCAAGGCCGCCTCGATGGAGCTGGGCGGCAAGAACCCGGCGATCGTCTTCGCCGATTGCGACATGGACGTGGCGGTCGAGGCCACCACGCGTTCGGTGTTCGCCAACTGCGGCCAGGTCTGCCTGGGGACGGAGCGCGTCTACGTCGAGCGGCCCATCTTCGACGAGTTCGTCCGGCGGCTGGGTGACGCGGCGCGGGCCCTCAAGCCCGGCCGGCCCGAAGCGGCCGACACGCGCATCGGCCCGCTGATCTCGCTGGAACATCGCCAGAAGGTGCTGTCGTACTACGCGCTGGCGCGCGAGGAGGGCGCCACCGTGGTCGTCGGCGGCGGCGTGCCCGACATGCCCGTCGACCTGATCGAGGGTGCCTGGATCGAACCGACCGTGTGGACCGGCCTGCCCGAGAGCAGCCGCGTGGTGCGCGAGGAAATCTTCGGGCCCTGCTGCCATGTCGCTCCGTTCGACACCGAGGAAGAAGCCGTGCGGCTGGCCAATGACACGCCCTATGGCCTGGCCGCCGCGGTGCACACCACGCATCTGGCGCGCGCCCACCGCATCGGAGCGAAGCTGGACGTGGGCATCTGCTGGGTCAATTCCTGGTTCCTGCGCGACCTGCGCACGCCCTTCGGCGGCACCAAGCAGTCCGGCATCGGCCGGGAGGGCGGCGTGCATTCGCTGGAGTTCTACACCGAGCTGCGCAACGTCTGCATCAAGCTCTGAAGACACCGGACATCCACGCAACCATGAGTGAAATCGCGATCCGCGGCCTCTCCAAACGCTATGGCACCACGCGCGTGGTGGACGGGCTCGGCCTGACGGTCGGCGAGGGCGAATTCGTCTCGCTGCTCGGCCCCAGCGGTTGCGGCAAGACCACCACGCTGCGCTGCATCGCCGGGCTGGAGCAGCCGGACGAGGGCACCATTTCCATCGGCACCGATGCCGTCACGGACGGTGCGCGCGGCTTCTCCGTGCCGCCCGACAAGCGCCACCTCGGCATGGTGTTCCAGAGCTACGCGCTGTGGCCGCACATGACCGTGTTCGGCAACGTCGCCTATCCGCTCAAGGTGCAGCGCCAGCCGTCCGCGCAGATCGACGCGCGCGTGCGCGAGGTGCTCGAACTGGTGGGCCTGGCGCAGCTCGCGCACCGGGCGGTGTCCGAGCTCTCGGGTGGCCAGCAGCAGCGCATCGCGTTGGCGCGTGCGCTGGCCGGGCGGCCACGCGTGCTGCTGCTGGACGAGCCGCTGTCCAATCTCGACGCCTCGCTGCGCGCCCACATGCGGCGCGAGCTGCGTCGCATCCACCAGGAAGTGCGCACCACCTCGGTCTACGTCACGCACGACCAGCTCGAGGCGGTGACGCTGTCGGACCGCGTGGTGGTGATGAACGGCGGCAAGATCCAGCAGAGCGGTTCGCCGCGCGCGGTGTTCTCGGCGCCGGCCAATCGCTGGGTGGCCGAGTTCGTGGGCTTCGACAACTTCATCCAGGCGCGCGTGGTCGAAGTGCGCGGCGACGTGCTGATCACCCGTGCCGACGACTGGGACGGGACGCTGGCATGCCCGCTGGCCGCAGGCCAGGTCGCGCCGCGGCCCGGTGCGGCCGTCACGCTGGCGGCGCGCAGTTCGGGCTTCGTGCCGGGCGATGCGCAGCCGGGCAACCGCATCGCCGCGCGCGTGGTCGAAGCCATGTTCGTCGGCGACACCACCGAGTACGTGCTCGAGGCGGGCAACACCCGCCTGTCGGTCAAGCTGCACGAGGCCGCCGGCGTGCCGCTGGCAGCCGGTGCGATGGCCGACATCGCCGTGCCGCCCGGACAACTCGTCGCCCTGGTGCCCACGGCATGAACGGCACACCCGCTCTGTCCGCACAGCCTTCGCTGCCGGCCGCGAGGACGGCTTCGCACGGCCGCATCGGCGCGCGGCTGGCGCTCTGGGGCCTGCTGGCGCTGGTCGCTTTCCTGTTCGTGTGGCCGGTGGCGATGCTGGTGGTCGGCATCTTCCGCAGCGGCGCGCCGGGCATGGCGGGCGAATGGACGATGGCCGGCCTGTCGCGCACCATCGGCGCGGGCGGCACCTACATCGCGCTGCTCAATTCGATGGTCTACGCGGTGGCCACCACGGTGCTGGCCACGCTGCTCGGCGCGGTGTTCGCCTTTCTTTCCACGCGCACGCTCGCGGTCGGGCGCGGCCTGCTCACGCCGGTGATGCTGCTGGTCTTCGCGGCGCCCAACCTGCTGTACGCAGTGGCCTGGTCGCTGTTGGGCGACCCTGGCGCGGGGCTGCTCAACCTGGCCGTGCGCGCCGTGGCGGGCCCCGACGTCACCGTGTTCAACGCCTTCAGCTGGACCGGGATGATCGTGGTGCAGGCGTTCAAGCTGTCTTCCTTCTGCTACCTGCTGCTGCTGGCGCCGTTCCAGAACATGAACCGCAGCTATGAAGAGGCCTCGCTGATCGCCGGCGCCGGCCGGTTGGCCACCCTGCTGCGCATCGACCTGCCGCTGATGCTGCCCGCGCTGTTCGGCGTGGTGATCCTCGGCGCGGTGTTCGGCCTGGGCGCGTTCGACATCCCGCAGATCCTGGGTGCGCTGGCCGGCATTCCGGTGCTGTCGACCGAGATCTACAAGACGCTCAACATCGCGGTGCCGCCCGACTATGCCGGCGCCAGCGCGCTGGGGCTCTTCATGATGGCCACGGTGGCGGTGCTGCTGGTGGCGCAGTGGTCGCTCGTGAAGGCCAACCGCTTCGTCACCGTCACCGGCAAGACCTTTCGCCAGGAGCGCTGGGACCTGGGCTGCTGGAACCGCGCCGCCGGCGTGGCGATCGTGCTGTTCGCGCTGCTCACCCTGGTGCTGCCCGGCGTGCAGCTCGTGATGACTTCGTTCCAGCCGGCCATCGGTGTCAACCGGCTCACCTGGAGCAACTACGCGTCGGTGCTCGGCGACCGCCAGACCGCACGCGCCTTCCAGGTCACGGCCTGGCTCGCCGTGCTGTCGGGGCTGCTCGCCACGGTGCTGGCCATCGTGCTGGGACAGGTCGGCCGGCGCAGCGCGCGCTGGGTCCAGCGCGTGCTCGACGCCGCCTCGCTCACGCCGATCATGATGCCCGGCGTGGTGCTGGCCGTCGGCCTGCTGTGGGCCTACATCTCGGTGCCGGGCCTGCGCCGGCTCTACGGCACCTTCTGGCTCACGCTGATCGGGCTGGTGGTGTTCGTCATGCCGATCGCCAGCCGCGCGGTCAACGGTGCGCTGGTGCAGATCGCGGGCGACCTCGAAGAGGCCGCGGCCATCAGCGGTGCGTCACCGGCGCGCGTGCTGGTCGACATCGTGCTGCGGCTCATCTCGCGCAGCTTCCTGGCCGGCTGGCTGATCGCCGGCGTGGTCGCCGCAGGCACGCTGGACATTCCGCTGCTGCTGCTGCCCGCGACCAGCCCCAACGTCGCCGTGCTGGTGTATTCCGACATGAACTCGGGCCTGCCCACGCGCGCCAGTGCGCTGCTGGTGCTGCTGCTGGCAGGCATCGCCCTGACCACGCTGGTCGCGGCGCTGGCCGGGCTGGCGCTGGCACGGGTGCGCCGGGCGCTGGCACACCGGCGCGCGCTGCGTTTCGACCCCTCGCTCGCCGCCATTCCCACCCGTTGAAAACCTGGAGCTCCTCATGAACTTGCGCCGCAGAACCCTGTTGTCCGCCACCGCGTCGGCCGTGGCCCTGACCCTTGCATCGGCCGGCTTCAACCCCGCCAATGCCCAGAGCTGGAGCGGCAGTGCAGCCGACGACGCGGCCGTCATGAAGCTCTACGACGACGCGGTCAAGGCCGGCGAGTCGGAACTGGTGATCTACGGCGCCTATGCCGGACTCTTCCGGCCGATCTGGGACCTGTTCACCAGGCGCTTCCCGAAAGTCGAGGTCATCGGCAACCCGGTGAGCGGCGCGCAGATGTCGGCCAAGCTGGACGCCGAATTCACCAGCCACCAGCAGACCGCCGACATCGTGACCTCGGGCCTCACCGAATTGCTGGCGGCCGTCGAGCAGGGCCGGGCCGAGCCGTTCCGCCCGCCCAACATCGCCAGCCTGCCGGAGCGCTACCGCGACCCGCAGAACCGCTTCGTCATCAACTACGCCGAGCTGTACGGCGTGGTCTACAACACCAACAAGCTCAAGCCCGCCGACCTGCCCAAGTCGCCCGCCGACCTGCTGTCGCCGAAGTACAAGGGCATGATCATCGACGACCCGATGGGCGCCCGCACCACCGAGCTGTCGTGGATCGAGCTCTACAACAGCGGCAAGATCGACGCCGCCTTCATCAAGGCCATGAAGGCGCAGACCACGGTGGTGCCGAGCACCGCGCCATTCTTCAACCAGCTCACCACCGGCACCGTGAGCATGATTCCCTGGGGCGGCCATGCGCGCTACCTGACGCTCAAGAGCGCGGGTGCGCCGGTCGGCTTTCTCGCCGTTCCCGGGCTGGCCGTGCCGGTGCTGGCCGGCACGGTGGTGCTCAAGGGCGCGCCGCATCCCAAGGCCGCGCAACTCTTCCAGGCCTGGTTCCTGAGTGCCGAGGCGCAGAACGCGATCGTCACGCTGGGCAACAGCTACGGCCTCACGGCGACGCTGACGCTGCCCGACAACGAGGCCGACTGGCCCAAGCTGCCGCCGGTGGCAGCCGCACTCAAGCCGGTGCCGCCGGACCAGTTCATCGCTGCGCGCGATGCGCTGCGCAAGGTGGTCGAGGCCAACTTCAAGTGAACACGCGCCGGCTGCACGACGAAAGGGCCCGGCGATGACGCTCGACCTGCGCCTTCAGGCATGGCCGGACCGGCGCGGTGCCGCGCCGCATCGGTCGCTCTGGGTGGACGACGCGCTCGCGATGGAGCAGGGCGGTGCGCCCGTTGCGCTGAGCGGCGTGCAGCAGGCCGACGTCTGCATCGTCGGTGGCGGCTTCACCGGACTGTGGACGGCCATCCGCCTGCTGGAGCAGGCACCGGCCACGCGCGTCGTCATCGTCGAAGCCGATTTCTGCGGCAGCGGTGCGAGCGGACGCAACAGCGGCGGCATGGGCCATTGGTGGCCCAAGCTGCCCACGCTGGTCCGGCTGCTGGGCGCCGACGACGCCCTGCGGATGCTGCGCTACAGCGTCGACGTGCTGGCCGACATCCGGCAGTTCGTCGCCACCGAGCAGATCGCCTGCGAGCTGCGCAGCAGCCCGTCGGTCTGGAGCGAGACCGCGCCCGGCAAGAAGGGTGCGTGGCATGCGATGTTCAAGACCGCCGAGAAGCTGGGCGTGACGCCGCCGCACCGCGTGCTGATGCCAGGGGAACTGCGCGGCTATTTCGGCAACGGCCCGTACTACGCCGGCATCATCGAAGACGGTGCCACGCGCGTGCAGCCGGCGCTGCTGGCGCGCGGGCTGATGCGTGCGGCCATGGCGCGCGGCGCCGTGGTGCACGAGCAGTCGCCGGTGCTGCGCATCCGCGGCGACGCTCAGGGCCTCGTGGTGCAGACGGCCGGCGGCGAAGTGCGCGCGCCGCGCCTGGTGCTGGCGGCGAACGCCTGGATGGCGGACCTCCCCGAGTTCCGCGCACGCATCAACGTGGTGGGCAGCGACATCGTCATCACCGACCCGATCCCGGATCTGCTGGATCACCTGAACATGCGCTCCCGGCCCGGCGGCGTGAATTCGCGGCAGATGCTCAATTACGGCGGGCTCACGGCCGATGGCCGCGTCTATGTCGGACGCGGCGGCGGCCACATCGCCTGGGGCAACCACGTCGGCACACGCTTCGACCGCTCGCGCCGCTTCGCCGCCGAGGTCGAGGCCGACTTCCGCTATCTCTATCCCGAGCTGAAGACGGTTCCCGTGGCGCGCGCCTGGTCGGGCCCGGTCGACCGTTCGGCCACCGGCCTGCCGTGGTTCAGCACGCTGGAAGCCGACGCGCGCGTGCACTACGCCATCGGCTACTCGGGGCACGGCGTGGCCGCCTCTGCACTGGGAGGCCGCATCGTGGCGTCGCAGGTGCTTGGCCGGCAGGACGAATGGACCGACCTGGGGGCGCTGTTCCTGCGTGCGCGGTCGGGGCATTTCCCGCCCGAGCCGCTGCGCAGCGCCGCCGGCCACGTGATCCGCGGCGCGGTGTCGCGCAAGGAAACCGCCGAGCGCGAAGGCCGCAAGCCCGGCGCGTTCGACATGCGCCTGGCCAGCTATGCCATGGCCAGCCTGCCGGACCGGCCGCGCCCGAGCTGAGCTGAGCGCATTGCGGTCCGCGATCCATCTACCCACACACCACCCCATCCCTTCAGGAAAAGAGGAATCAGCCATGCCACACAAGAGTTCGGTCAACTGGCGCTCCCAGCTCGCCGGCCGCACGGTCGACTACAACCGCCCCACGTCCGTGGACAACCTGCCGGCGCGCCGGCGCGGCGGCCAGAAGCCGTTCGAGGACCTCAACGTCGATCTGCCCGAGGTCGGCGAACTGCACGAGCACGTGGTCATGCGGCCCGAAGGCGCGAGCCGCGGCACGCCCACGGCCGAGATCTACGTGCCGCCGGGCGACGGGCCGTTTCCGGTGCTGCTGCACATCCATGGCGGCGGCTGGTTCACCGGCAGCGCGCTCGGCGAGCGGAAGCTCGGCATGCAGTTCTGCACCCAGGGCTTCGTGGTGGTGAACATCGACTACGCGCTGGCACCGGAGAACCCGTTTCCCACGGGCCTGGAGGACTGCGTGTATGCCGCGCGCTGGATCACGAAGAACATCGGCAAGTACAAGGGCGACCCGTCGCGCATCGCCATCGGCGGCGGCTCGGCCGGCGGCAACCTGACGATGTGCACGGCGCTGGCCCTGCACGGCAGCGACGAGGGCATCCTCGACGGCGGCGACCTGGCCGGCGTGCCGGTGCGCTTCCTGGGCGCCGTGCCGCAGTTCGGCGTGCTCGACCTGCCGCGCTGGCTGATGGAGCCGCACTACTACGCGGGCGTGTCGGAGATGTACATCATGTCCTACCTCAGCGCCAACTTCAGCGACCGGCTGCGCCATCCGCTGGTGAGCCCGGTGTACAGCCCGCACCTGGCCAAGCTGTGCCCGGTGTACGTGAGCTGCGGCGACCAGGACGCGCTGCTGTCGCACTCGCTGGCCATGACCGAGAAGCTCACGCTGGCCGATGTGCCGACCACGCTGTCGGTGGTCGAGGGCTGCGACCACGAGTTCCTCAAGCTCTGGCACGTGCTGCCCAACGCCGAGCCCGAGTTCCACCGCATCTGCGGCTGGCTGCATCGGCACCTGGCCGCATGAGCGCCGGCCCGGCCGACCGCGCGGCCGTTGCGCGCGTCGAATCGATCGCGGCGACCGAAGGGATGCGTCCCACGGTCGTGCGTGCGCAGGAGCCGGGCGTCGAATCGCTCGTGCGCCTGTTCGCGTACCCCGGCATCGCCCAGGGCGAGGCCACCGTCGGCGTCTGGCGCGGCGACGTGGGAACCTACCTGAGCCCCGGCGCCGCGAACGGCGAGATCTATGTGGTGCACGAAGGCACTGCGCGGCTGGAGATCGAAGGCCAGCCGGTGATGGACATCGGCCCCGGTGCCATCGTCGTGTTGCCGCCACGGCTGAAGTCCACCTTCACGGTCACGCAGCCGCTGACCAAGTTCTGGGTGAAGGTCGAGCCGGGCGTTTGAGCATCGGCGGTGCCCGGCATCAACGGCGCCGGACGCGCGGCAATCTTCCATGCATCCATCGTCACGATGGGGGCGAGGAGGGTTCGATTCAAGATACCTTTGTCAGGTCATCTTGACATTGACTTACCATCCTAATGCCCGCTACGGGGCGTCACCTGCAGTCCCCGCATGCCATCCATCCTCGCCGCCGAACTGCATGACCCCAAGTTCAATCAGCTTCTTGCAGCGTTGCCGACGGCCGAGCTGACCGCCTGGCTGCCTGCGCTGGAGCTGGTCGAGCTGCCGTTGGGGCAGGTTATCTATGAATCGGGCGGTGTGTTGAGCCATGTGTACTTTCCTACGACCGCCATCGTTTCCATGCTGTACGTGATGGAGAACGGCGCATCCGCCGAGATCGCGGTGGTCGGCAACGAAGGCATCGTGGGCATCGCACTCTTCATGGGCGGCCAATCGACGCCGAGCCGCGCCGTGGTGCAGAGCGCAGGTCATGGATTCAGGTTGTCGGCACGCATCATCCAGAACGATTTCAATCGGGCGCCGGTGCTTCAGCTGTTGTTGCGCTACACGCAGGCACTGATCACGCAGATGACGCAGACCGCGGTCTGCAACCGACACCACTCGCTCGATCAGCAGTTGTGCCGATGGCTGCTGCTGAGCCTGGACAGGCTCGAAGGTGACGAACTCGTGATGACGCAGGAACTGATCGCCAACATGCTGGGTGTGCGGCGTGAAGGAGTGACGGAAAGTGCCAGCAACCTGCAGCGGGCGGGGCTGATCCGCTATGCGCGCGGACGCATCACCGTGCTCGACCGGCCCGGGCTCGAGAAGCGCACCTGCGAGTGCTATGCGGTGGTCAAGAGGGAATACGACCGCCTGCTGCCGGCCTGCCTGGGCGTTTGAGCGCGCGGCGGCCGCGCCGTCTTCACGCTATGTGCGCTGGCACACAGTCAAGGTCGTGGCGTCACCGCATACTCGCGCTCCCTGGCCGGAGCAACCCGCCGCCGCATGGATGCCCTCCGGCACGCGCGCATGACCTGGGCCCTGAAGAAACGGACCCCCTCGTTGAGCCCTTCCCAGAACCAGTTGATCGACCGGTTGCCAGGCGACGACCGCGTCAGCCTGCTCGCCCTGTGTGAAAAGGTGGCGCTGGTCCAGCAGACCGTGCTGGCGGAAGAAGGCCAGCCTGTCACGCACGTCTACTTTCCGACGCAGGGCTTCATCTCGTTGGCTGCGTCGGTTCAGGGCAGTGTCGGCGTCGAGGTCGGAACGATCGGCGCCGAAGGCGTATTGGGGGCGCAGGTCGGGCTCGGAATGTCGACGACACAGTTCTTGAGCCGTGTCCAGGGTCCGGGTATGGCCTGGCGCGTCCAGGCTGGTGCGTTCTGCATCGAGATCGAACGCAGCGGCCCGTTGCGCTATCTGCTGAACCGATATCTCTATGCCGTGACCGTTCAGTTCGCGACATCCGCGGCGTGCATGCACTTTCATCAGATCGGCCCGCGGCTGGCTCGCTGGCTGCTGATGTGCCAGGACCGTACCCGGTCCGACACGTTTCGGATCACGCACGAATCGCTTGCCGCCACGCTGGGTGTCCGGCGCGCCGGCATCACCACGGCAGCCAGTGCGTTCCAGCGTGCCGACCTCATCCGTTACCACCGTGGTGTGCTGCGGGTGCTCGACCGGAAAGGACTCGAGGAGGCCTCGTGCGGTTGCCATGCCGTCAACGAGAAGGCCTACGCACAGCTTCTGGCATAGAGGGCGCTATGTTCGCCAGCGCACAGACGCGCATGTGGCATTCACATAAAACCTGCTGGCATTGACGCAACCCGCCACGCGGCACGCCGCAGGAAAGTGACATGAACCAGCCACGCAGTCTTCTCAAATCCATGGCGAGGTGGTTCCCCACTTTGCTGGTGGCCTGTCTTGTCGGCTGCGGTGGAGGCGGCAGTTCGAGCCTGGATCCGATTCTCGGCACTCCGGCGCTCGGTACCGTGACGCCACCCGTGATCGTCGCACCCATCGTGCCGGTCACTCCCATTGCCCCGGTGGTCACCACGACCTCACCGCTGGCCACCCAGCCACCGGTCGGCAACGTGCCGACGGCCAGCCGCGTGCTGGTCACCTTCAGCAAGCCGATGGCCGCTGCCACACTGACGCCGGCGAGCTTCACGCTGGCATGCCCGTCCGGCACGGCGATTGCCGCCAGCGTGGCCTACGACGCGGCTGCGCTGATGGCCACGCTGACGCCCGCCGTGGCATTGCCGCCTGGCACGCTCTGCGTCGCCACCGTCACCACGGCGGCAACCGACACGACCGGGCTGGCCCTGGCCAGCAACTTCATATGGAGTTTCCGGACCGCGGCACTGGCCGATACGACGCGCCCGACCGTCACGCTGACCGTGCCCGCGCCAGGCGCCACCGGTGTCGCGACGAACACGCGGATCACCGCCGTGTTCAGCGAAGCCATGAGCCCGGCGACGATCTCGGCCAGCAGCTTCACCGTGACCAACACGGCGCTGTCGACGCCTGTCACCGGTACCGTCAGCTATGTGGTCGCCAGCCGCACGGCCACCTTCACGCCGACCGCGCCGGCTGTGCTGGCGAGCAGCACCGCCTACACGGCAACGATCACCACCGCCGCCACCGACCTCGCGGGCAACGCGCTGGCGGGCAATGCCGCCGTAGCACCCGCGGCCGGCAACCATGTGTGGTCGTTCACGACCGGCGCGCTGCTCGACACCACGCCGCCCACCGTCACCTCGATCACGCCCGTGACGAGCGCGACCAACGTCTGCCGCACACAGTCGATCAGTGCGACCTTCAGCGAACCCATGGACCCTGCCACCATCGATGCGGCGACCTTCAAGGTGAGCAGCGGCGGCACGGCGGTGGCTGGCACAGTGAGCTACGACGCGGTCAGCCGCATCGCCAGCTTCTCGCCGTCGGCGGTGACCGGTTTCGCGGCCAATACCGTGTTCGTGGTGACCATCGTGTCGGGCAGCGCGGGCGCCAAGGACCTGGCCGGCAACGCGCTCGTCGCCGATCGCACCTCGACGTTCACGACCGGTGCGCAGACCTGCATCGTGCCGGTCGACCTGCAGACCATCGCTGGCTTTGGTGCCTTCGGCGGCGCGGCCGGCGTGACCAACCAGGGCATCAATACGGTCATCAACGGCGATCTGGGCAGCACCGCGGCGTGCACGCTCATGACCGGCCTGCACGACGCATCCAACGTCTATACCCAGACGCCGCTGAACGTGGGTGGCGTGAACGGAACGGTGTATTGCGCACCGCCCGCGCCGGGCACCACGCAGACATTGGCCATCGCGACGCAGGCGCGCGCCGATGCCGTCACGGCGTACAACACGCTCGCAGCCATGCCGGCCGGCAGCGATCCGGGCGCCGGCCAGCTCGGCGGGCTGGTCCTGCTGCCGGCGGTCTACACCGCGGCGGGTGGCACTTTTGCGATCACCACCGGCGACCTGACACTCGACGCCCAGGGCGACACCGGCGCCACATGGGTCTTCCAGAGTGCGGCGGCGTTCACCATTGGACTGCCGGCGATTCCGCGCCGCATCTTCCTCATCAACGGTGCCCGGGCCGCCAACGTGTTCTGGCAAGTGGGAGCCGCTGCGCGCATCGAAGACGGCAGCAGCATGGTCGGCACCATCCTCGCCCCGGCAGGCGTGACCATCTCGACTGCCGGTCAGACCCTGCAAACCACGCTGACGGGGCGTGCCATCGGGCTGACCGCGTCTGTGACCATGGTCAACACCACGATCGTCGCGCCATGAGGACGGCCCACATGCCTTCCTCGAAATCCCACGACCACCGAAAGAACGCGATGAATCAGATGTCCATGCTGCGCCTGCTGGTCCTCGGCGGCCTCGCACCGCTGACCGTGTCCCAGGTGCATGCGCAGACGCAGGACAGCGCGCCTGGGTACTACTACGGCGGCCTGTCGGTGGGGAAGTCGACGTCGCGCATCGACGACGAGCGCATCACAGCGAACCTGGCGACCGCAGGATTGGCGACCACATCCATGTCGCTGGACGAACGCGACACCGCTTTCAAGTTGTTCGGCGGCTACCAGTTCAACCGGAACTGGGCGCTCGAGGCTGGCTACTTCAACCTCGGGAAGTTCGGCTACATGTCGACGACCACTCCTGCAGGCACGCTGCACGGCCAGATCAAGCTCCAGGGTTTCAACCTGGACGTGGTTGGCACGCTCCCCATCAGCGAACGCTTCTCGGCGATCGGCCGCGTCGGCGTGCAGGTGGCCGATGCGCGGGACTCGTTCAGCGGCACTGGCGCTGTCCAGGTACTCAGCCCGAACCCGAGCAAGAGAGATACCAACTACAAGCTTGGCATCGGCCTGCAGTACGCCTTCAGTCCATCCCTGCTGGTGCGGGCCGAAGCTGAACGTTATCGAATCAACGACGCGGTGGGCAACCGGGGCGACATCAACATGTTCTCTGTCACCCTGATCGTTCCGTTCGGGCGAATGCCCGAGACGGCGCCCAGGCCCATCGCCGTGTCTACCTATGCAGAGCCAGCGCCCGCCATCGTGGTTGCGCCGATGCCGGCGGTGCCGGTCGCCTCGGCAGCGCCACGCCGCGTATCGTTCGGTGCGGATTCCTTGTTCGGATTCGACCAGGCCACCTTGCGGACCGAGGGTCGGGCCGCGCTCGACAAGTTCAGGCTCGAACTCGACGCAACGACGTTCGAGACTGTTCGCGTCGAAGGCCACACGGACCGGCTCGGATCGGCGCGCTACAACCAGGCGTTGTCGCAGCGTCGGGCAGATGCCGTCAAGGCCTATCTGGTCGGTCGCGGCGGTATCGATGCAACGAGGATTTCCGCCACTGGCCGCGGCGAATCCTCACCGGTCACGAAGATCGCCGACTGCCCGGGCACCACGCCCACAGTCGCATTGATCGCCTGCCTGCAGCCGGACCGCCGTGTCGAGGTCGAAGTCCAAGGAACGCAGGCCGGCAACAGGCCTTGATGCGTTCGGTTCCGGCGTTCTTCGTGGCAAATGGAGATGCCGGGGTTCCCGGCCTTGCAGACCGGCTCAGGCGTCCGGCCGTGCCGAAGCGGCGAGGGGCCGGACGGCGGGCGACGAGATCAGCGTCTCGAGCGTCTCGGGCCGTGCCAGGTAGTAGCCCTGGACCAGGTTGCAGCCGAGCGAGCGGAGCACGTTGAGTTCTTCCTCGGACTCCACGCCCTCGGCGACCACCTCGATGTTCAGCGCGTGCCCGACCTGCACCGTGAACGCGACGAGCGCCGCGTTGCGCGATGGCCCCGACAGGCCGGAGACGAAGCTCCGATCGATCTTCACGCGGCGCACGTAGCTGCTGCGCAGCGACGCGATCGATGAATAGCCGACCCCGAAATCGTCCACCACGATGGCGATGTCGGCGGCGGCCAGGGCGTTCAGGCGGGCCTGCGTCGCGCGGAAGTCGAGCGCGACCTCTTCGGTGATCTCGATCTGCAGAAGCCGGGGCGCAATGCCGCGCTGCCCGAGCATGCCGAGCACGATCTCGTCGACCGGCAGCTGGACCATTTCACGCGGCGAGATGTTGACCGCGATCGGCACATCGGCAAATCGGTCTTCCGCGGCCTCGAGGGCGCGCAGTGCGGAGAAGACCTCGTCGAGGATGTGCCGCAGCAGCATCTCCGCGAGGCCGGTGGCCGCGGCGGCATGGATCACCTCTTCGGGCGGGATCGGGCCGTGGCTCGGATGCGTCCATCGCACCAGCGCTTCCAGGCTGTGGATCCGGCGGTCGTCGATGCGCACGATCGGCTGGTACATCAGCGTGACGTCGCCCGACTGGATCGCGCGGCGCAGGTCGCGCTCGACATCGCGGCGGCGATCGGACCGGTCCTTGAGCGCGTCGTCGAACACGCGGAAGTTGTTCCTGCCCGCATGCTTGGCCTCGTACAGGGCCTCGTCCGCGAACGTGATCGAGTCGCCGACGTCGGCTTCGTCGAACAGCACGACGCCGATGCTCAGCCCCAGGATGGCGGCGCCGTGCATCGAACGCGACGCGAAGGAAGCGATCAGCGCCTGTGCCAGCTCCGCCGCCGACGGATGGTGCGCCTGGGGTGTGTAGAGCACCAGGAATTCGTCGCCGCCCCAGCGGCAGGCGACCGCCTCGAGGTCGCGCAACTCGGTGCGCAGCCAGCCGGCGACGTCGTCGAGAACACGGTCGCCCGTCTGGTGCCCGAAGGTGTCGTTGATCGTCTTGAAGCCGTCGAGGTCGAGCAGCAGCACCGCATGCCGCTGGCCGGCCCGCTCGGCCAGATGGCGTGCCGTGGCCTCGGTGAAGCCTTGCCGGTTCAGCAGGCCGGTCAGGTTGTCGTGCGAGGCCTGGAAGGCGAGTTGGCGGTTCGCGTCGGAAGAGATCGCATGTTCCCTGTGCAGCTGCGAGGCCAGTTCGGTCGCGGCGTTCTTGAGGCGGCTCGATGCGCGGAAGACGCGCTCGCTGAGGAAGGTCGAGCGCAGCAGCGCCGCGAGGTACAGCACCACGGTCGCCGCAATGCTGACGTTGTCGAACCCGCCCGCGTAGCTGAGGCAGGCGGCAACCGAGAGGAGCGCCGGCGTGACGAAGCCGATCGGAACCCGGGCATAGGCGATGCCGAACACCACGGAGCCGGCACAGATGCCGCAGACGGAGGTCAGGTAGAACAGGGTCTGCGGCGACGTGTAGCCGTCGCACAGGACCGGGATCAGTGCCCAGACGCAGCCCGATGCGGTCGACGACACCGCCATGATCTTCAGCTGCTTCTCGACGGAAGCGCTGGTGGTGGCGGGCACGTCGCGCGACAGGAAGAAGCGCAGCAGGTTGACCGCCAGCGACAGCGACAGCCACCAGAGGCCGGCCTCGACGCGGCCGGCATTCCACGCGACGATGGCCGCGGCGATGCTGAGCACGACATTGACGGGCAGGGCGGCGCGGACGCTGCGGCGCACGCCCGCGAGTTGGTCGCTGCGCACCAGACGCAGAAGCACGGCCTCATCGACAAAGGGGGCGGACGTGGGCGAGGGTGCGCTAGGGTTCATGGACAGCTGCAAATATACGGTGCGCCGGGCCGCCGGCCCGACGGTCCAGGCCTACAGCTCCAGCTCGGGGATGAAAGGCCCGACCACGCGAAGCCAGAAGCGCTGCCAGGCCGTGGTCTCCGGTGGCTCGTCATGGGCGGTCTCCTTGCCAGTGTCGTCCTGTTCGACCCATTCGACGGGGCCGTTGGCCCCCTTCAGCCGCAATCGGTAGGAACTGCCGTTGTCTGCCATGGTCTGCAGCTGGTGCGCCATCATGGGGCTGTCGATGATCACGCCGAGCTCGGTATTCAGTCTGGCCGAACGTTGATCCAGGTTCATCGAGCCCAGGAACACCTGCCGGCCGTCGACGATGGCGCATTTCATGTGCAGCGCGGCGGTCCGCCTGCCGAAGATGCCGAGCTTCCGGCGCCTGACGCTGATGGAAGGGCTGATCTCCTCGATCACGACACCCGCTTCGAGCAGCTTCCGGACGTGCGCCGAGTAACCCACGTACACCCAGGGTTCATCGGTCGATGCCAGGGAATTCGTCACCAGGCGAACCTGAAGGCCGTCCTGCCGCGCATCGACCAGGCTCGCCACGCCGCTGTCGCTCGGAACGAAGTAGGGCGACACCATGTCGATGCTCCGGCGCGCCGTACGGAACCAGTCGATCACGCCTTCGGTGACGGTGCCGTCGATCGAACTGGTCGGCCCGGCCGTGCCTTCGATCTTCGTCGGCGCATCGAACAGAACCCTGGCGTCGGCCCGGAGGAGGGGGCCGATCTGGCGCCGCTCCAGTTGAAAAGGCAGGTTCAGCATGGCGATCAGTTCCGGCGCCACGACCTCCGGATCGCCGGGCGACGGGTGCTGGGGCCTGCCGTCGGCGGGGAGTTCGTTGACCTCGGGCGGGTGTGCCGCGTTCGTGAGCTTCTCGAAGTTCGACTGCAGTTGCGCGGCGGTCGAGTCGCTGCGCGCGATGCGATGCAGGGGAAACACGACCTCGCTGTTCCAGTAGGCATCGAACTCGCCGGAAAGCTGCCTCACGACCGGGCCTGCGGCGAAGGCGTCCATGTCGATGAAGCTCCTGCCGTCGGCATTCTGGACATAGTCGTCCGCCATGTTGCGTCCGCCCACCACGGCGGCGGCGTTGTCGGCGATGAACAGCTTGTTGTGCATCCGCCGATTCACCCGGCTGAAGTCCAGCGCGGAGGACATGAAGCGTGTGGTGTCGCTTTGGCGGCCACCCGGGAAGGGGTTGAACAGCCGCACTTCCACGTTCGGGTAGCTGGCGAGCCCGAGCAGCAGCTCGTCCTCGCCCGCGGTGTACAGGTCGTCGATCAGGACGCGCACGCGCACGCCCCGGGCGGCGGCGTCGCGCAGGGCACGCATGAGGCTGCGGCCGGTGTTGTCTCCCTGCAGGAGGTAGTACTGGACGTCGAGGCTGCGGGTCGCCAATCGGGTCAGCGCCAGCCGCGTCGCAAATGCGTTCGGGCCGTAGGGCTGCAGCAGGAATCCGGACCGGCCATCTTCGGGAAGCGCCTGGCCGACGATCGAGGCGAGCGGCGTGCGGTCGAAGTCGGCGATGGCCGTGGTCTGCGCTTCGGGCCGGGGTGCCGGCAGTGTCGAACACGCCGCCAGACCCACCGACAACCACGCGGCGGCCATGGCGTGTGCCAGCCATCGGAATCGTCGTCTCGGCGCCTGCCCGTGAGGGGGGGTGCTGAATCCAGGTGCCATTCGTGAGCCTCGGTTGCGTGCCGGCGTGCGGGTAGGGTCGTCATCCTAAGTCACGCTGCGCGCACCGCGAGGCGGGCCGGCCGTTCAGACTGGCCGTTCAGTCCGGAGGGTCACTCCGGCTCGGTGGCCCGGTCACCGAAATGCTGGCCTCGATCGGACCGCCACGGCGCAGCGTGTTGTAGATCGGGCAGGCGCTGGTGAAGGCCTCGAGCAGCAGCGTTGCCGTCGCGGCGTCGACACCCGAGACCACGAACGCCAGGCGCAGCGCGGCGTAGCGCGTGCGGTCCTCCGGGTCGCGCTCGAAACTGACTTCGACTTCGGCCGACCCGAGTTCGGCGCCGCGTTCGACGGCCTCTTTCTGGACGAGGCCCAGTCCGCAGGAGGCCAGCGCCGCGAGCAGCAGCTCACCGGCCTGGATCGCATCGCCGGGGCCGCCCGCCGCGCTGCGCGTGTCGGAGATGAAGTGATGCTGCCGGGCGCTCACCAGGAAGCGTCCGAAGGTGTCGAGTGCCCGTGCGCTGACGGCCACGATCTCGCCGGGTGCCGCGGCGCCGGCTTGCGGCGTGGTGGTAGCGGTGGCGGTGCTCATCGGTCGGTCTTCCGTGTGCGGCCCGAAGCCGCACGCGCTTTCCACGCGCCGTTCGCCGGTCGCTCCAGGCCGAGGTTCTCGCGCAGCGTGGCGCCTTCGTAGTGCGTGCGATAGAGCCCGCGCTGCTGCAGCTTGGGCACGACGAGCCGGACGAAGTCCTCGAAGCCGCCGGGCTGGTAGGGCGCGCTGATCATGAAGCCGTCGCAGGCGCCGCCCTTGAACCAGCGCTCCAGGCCGTCGGCGACCTTGTCCGCCGTACCGATGAAGTCGCCTTCGTAGCGGCTGCCGTAACGCTTGCCGAGGTCGCGCAGCGTGAGCCCGTCGCGCTCGGTGGCTTCGCGCACTTCCTGGTAGTGGCCCTGCACGCCGGGCACGTCGATGTCCGGCAGCGACGCGTCCAGCGGGTACTTCGACAGGTCGACGTCGAGGTGGTACGACAGGGTCGACAGGCCGGCGTGCGGGTCGACCAGCCCGCGCAGCGTGCGGTCCTTCTCGTCGGCGATGGCTTGCGTCTCGCCGACCAGCGGCGTGGCGGCGGGCAGCACCTTCAGCGAATCCGGGTCGCGCCCATGCGAACGGACGCGGTCCTTGATCTCCTTGTAGAAGTCGCGTGCGCTCTCGAACGAGTCATGGCTCACGAAGATCGCGTCGGCCCACTGCGCGGCGAAGTCGCGGCCGCGGTCGGACGCACCCGCCTGGAGGATCACCGGATAACCCTGCGGCGGGCGCGACACGTTCAACGGCCCCTTCACGCTGAACCACTCGCCTTCGTGGTCGATGTAGTCCACTTTCTCGGGGTTGGCGAACAGCGGCGTCTGGCGGTCCAGCACCAGCGCGTCGTCCTGCCAGCTGTCCCAGAGCTTGAAGACGACTTCGAGGAACTCGTCGGCGCGGTCGTAGCGCTTGTGGCGCGGCACCTGCTCCTTCTTCGAGAAGTTGCGCGCCTCGGCGTCCTGGAACGAGGTGACCACGTTCCAGGCGGCACGGCCGGCGCTCAGGTGGTCGAGCGTGGCGAAGGAGCGCGCGACCTCGAAGGGCTCGTAATGGCTCGTGGAGCGCGTCGAGGCCAGGCCGAGGTGCTGCGTGGCGGCGGCCATGATGGTCAGCACGACCACCGGGTCCAGCCGGAGCGACCCCAGCGCGCCGTAGCGCAGCTGCGTGTCGTTGCTGCCCTGGTAACGGTCGGGCACCGCCAGGATGTCGGCGAAGAAGGCCAGGTCGAACAGGCCCTGTTCGAGCGTGCGTGCGAGCCCCTGGTAATAGGCGGCGTCCAGCCAGCCGGATTCCGAACTGGGGTAGCGCCAGCCGCCGGGACGGCCGGGGCCCGCGGTCACGAAGGCCGCGAGATGGATCTTCTTGCTGTTGCTGTCGGTCATGTCAGGCACCCAGTTCGGCGGCCACGAGACGCTTGATCTCGTCGAATTTCGGGTCCAGCAGGAAGCTGCGGACATCGACCTTGTTCGGCAGCACGCCCAGCGCCTGGAAGCTGTCGGCCATGTCCTGGGTGGACGCGGCCGCGGCCTCGTCCACGGGGCGCAGGTCGACGGCGCCCGAATCGGAGAGCCGCGCGTCCACGATCAGTTGGCGATAGACCTTCTCGTCGGTGCTGCCCGACGCGAAGCCGCCGAGCTTGGCCCAGGCGGCCACCGTGTCGTCGGGATGGGCGACGATGCTGCGCTGCGTGTCCCGCACCAGCCGGACCAGCTTGGCAAAGACCTTGGGGTCGCGTTGCGCGAGTTCGGCGCGGGCCACGTAGAAGGCGTAGTCGTAGGTCTTGACCTGCGGCAGCGTACGGGCCTTGTCGCCGAGCTTGGCCAGCGCGAGCGCGCTGGCCGGCTGCCAGTGGATCCACGCGTCGATGCTGCCCTGCGCGAACGCGGTGTAGGCGTCGGCACCGCTGAGGCTCACGGCCTGGACGTCGCTCAGGCGCAGCCCCGCGGTCTCGAGGTACTTGATCAGGCTGTAGGTGCCGGTGGTGCCGTTCTGGTGTGCGATCTTCTTGCCCTTGAGGTCGGCCGCGCCGCGGATGGACGACGAGGTCTGCACGAGCACGTCCACCTCGTTCGCCGGCAGCGCATAGGCGGCCAGCGGCACGATCGGCACGCCCGCGGCCACCGCGTTGACGATGGCCGTCGCGGTGGCAAAGCTGAAGTCCACGCCGCCGGCCTTGATCCCTTCCATCACCGGAAGCGATGCGGTGAAGCCGGGCTGCCAGGTGATCTTTGCACCGATGTCGCGGTCGAGCTTGCCCGCACCGTCGTCCGCTGCGCGCAGCGAGGCGAACACGCCGGTGCGGCCGTCGCCGATGATGGCTATGGTCAGGGGCGTCAGGGGCGTCAGCGCCGCATCGGTCGCGGCAGCGCCAGCGCCCGAGGCCGCTGCGGCCGGTGCCGGCGCCGTCGATGCGCCTGCGCCAGGCGTCGTGGCCGATTCCTTGCCGCATCCGATCAGCGCGAGCGCGCTGGCGCCCAGCAGCGACGCGCCGCCGAAGCGCAGGAACGTTCGGCGCGCGGCGTTGCGTGTCGAGTCGGTGGAGGGGTGGATCAATGAAGTGGATGTCATGTCGAGCGTCCGTGTTGACGGGAAAAGAGCAGAGGAGCGGCCCCTGACGGCGCCGCGGATGGCGAAATCGGGGTGCGTCAGCGGTTGGCCTGGGCCGCCAGGAGACCGTCCAGAAGTTCTTCCTTGAGCGACGCCAGCGCGGGGTCGCCCCGGTGGCGTGGCCGCTGCGAGTCGATGTGCAGGTCGCGCTCGATGCGGCCGTCGCGCATCAGCAGCACGCGGTCCGCGAGCAGCAGCGCTTCTTCCACGTCATGCGTGACCAGCAGCACGGTGCGGGGCTTGAGCGTGAGCAGCTGCGCGAGCAGCAGCTGCATGGCGGCGCGGGTGATGGCGTCGAGCGCGCCGAAAGGCTCGTCGAGCAGCAGCAGCTCGGGCTCGTGGATCAGCGCGCGCGCCAGCGCCACGCGCTGCCGCTGACCGCCGGACAGCACGACCGGGTATTCCTGTTCGCGTCCGCCCAGGCCGACCGCGCCGAGCAGTGCGCGGGCATCGTCCTCGCGGCCCTTCAGGCCGAGCGTGACGTTGGCGATGACGGAGCGCCAGGGCATCAGCCGGTCTTCCTGGAACATCATGCGGATGTCCGGGCGCGCCTGCGGCGAGTGGATCTCCACGCGGCCGCTGCTCAGCGGTTCGAGGCCGGCGACGACGCGCAGCAGCGTCGACTTGCCGACGCCGCTGGCGCCGATCAGCGCGACGAACTGGCCGGCGGGGACTTCGAGCGTCAGGTCGCGCAGCACGGCGCGCCCGCCGAAGACCTTGCCCACGTTGCGCAGGTACAGCCCTGCGACGGACGATGCCGCCGGGACACCCGAGGTGGCCGAAATGGACGTGCTCATGCGCGACGGCCCTCCGCATAGTTGGGATGCCAGCGCAGCAGCCGCGCCTCGATGCGGCGCGTGAGCGCGTCGGCCAGCCAGCCCGCAATGGCGTACAGCAGGATCGCGAGCAGGATCACGTCGGTGCGCAGCAGCTCGCGCGCGTTCTGCACCATGTAGCCGATGCCGTCGCGCGAGGCGATCGTCTCGCCGACGACCAGCGTCAGCCAGGCCACGCCGAGCGCATAACGCACCCCGGTGAGGATCGGCGCCAGCGCGCCAGGCAGCACCACGGTGGCGATCAGCGCCGGCGTGCGCAACCCATAGGAGCGGCCGAGCTCGATGAGCTTCGGGTCGACGTTCCGGATGCCGCTCATGGTGTTGATGTAGACCGGGAAGAGCGAGCCGAGCGCGACGAGGAGCACGCGCGGCTCCTCGCCGATGCCGAACCACAGGATCATCAGCGGCACCAGCGCCAGATGCGGGATCGTGCGCACCATCTGCAGCGACCGGTCGAGCAGCCCGTGCGCCAGGCCGGACAGCCCGACCAGGAAGCCGAGCAGCAGGCCGGTCGTGGCACCGGTGAAGAAGCCGATCGCCACGCGGCGCAGGCTCACCAGGATGTCGCGCTGCAGCTCGCCGCGTTGCGCCGACTGGTAGGCGGCGCGCAGCACATCGGACGGCGCCGGAAGGATGCCGGCCGGCAGCCGGCCGGTTTCTGAGAAGTACTGCCACACGCCCAGCATGACCAGCGGAAGCACCCACGGAAGCAGCAGACGGCGCGCCATGCCGGGGCGTTCGGCCCGTGCGTCGGGCGAGCGGCCCTCCACCGCTTGCGCGACGACGGTGACGTGCGTGGGCGGCAAGTTCGCTGGCGCAGGGACCGACGGGCTCGGCAGGTTCACGGAAGGGAGGTCGGGGCGCATGAGGGGTGGATGGCACAGGCGCGAAGCCTGCCGTTGGCACCGACAGGCTGGCGGCGCCGTTGCTGAAACTGAAGATGGGCGAAAGATTAGGGCGCCTGCGGCCCGGTGCCAACGCAGATTTCCGTATGTGGATATGCGTGAATCGATGAAGCGCGCCGCAGCGGCCGTTTGCCCTTGCCGCCGTGCGCGGCCGCATTCGTCGCCATCGCCTGTTGCGGAACGCCCCCATCGCAGGCACGATATTGCTGCACTGCGGGACGCGCTTGCGCTGCCGCAGTGCCGTATCGCCGCCGCCGAGCTTCACCGGAACCGTCACGAGCCCCATGTCATTCGTCTGGCCTCAGTACCTCTGGCTCCTGCTTGTGCTCGCACTCGCGCCCGCGGCCTATGTCTGGCTGCTGCGGCGCAAGGGCCGCGTTGCCTTGCGCTACAGCGGCCTCGGGGCCGTCCGTGCAGCGGCGGCGGGCCGCCAATGGCGCAGGCATCTGCCGCCCGCGCTGCTGCTGCTGGCCTGCGGCGTGCTGCTGCTGGCCGCCGCGCGGCCGGTGGCGCGGATACCGTTGCCGTGGACGCGGTCGACGGTCATGCTGGCCATCGACGTGTCGCTCAGCATGCGGGTCAGCGACGTCAAGCCGACCCGCATGGCGGCAGCGCAGGAAGCCGCCAAGCTGTTCCTGCGCGAACTGCCCAAGCACATCGAGGTCGGGCTGGTCACGTTCGCCGGCAGCACCCAGGTCGCCCAGCGCGCGACGCTCGATCGCGAATCGCTGGCCACCAGCATCGATGGCTTCCAGATGCAGATCGGCACGGCGGTGGGCGACGCCATCGTGATGTGCCTGTCCGAGCTGTTTCCCGAACAGCACATCGATCTCGGCAGCATGACCTTCGGCCGCGTGCAGGGCGGACGGAGCCTTGACGACAGGGCGAAGCCGCCGCAGCAGCAGATCACGCCGGTGGCGCCGGGGTCCTACGACTCCGCCGCGATCGTGCTGCTGAGCGATGGCCGCCGCACCTGGGGCATCGACACGCTGGCCGCGGCGAAGATGGCCGCCGATCGTGGCGTGCGCGTGTACGTCATCGGGCTGGGCACCGCGGACGGCGATGCCTCCATGCCCGACGGCACGGCGATCTACATGCAGCTGGACGAACCGACCCTGCGCGAAGTGGCGCGCATGACGGGCGGCGAATACGAGCATGCCGCCACGGCGGAGAAGCTCCGCAGCGTCTACGAGAAGCTCGGCTCGCGCGTGCAGGTGCTGACGCGCGAGACCGAACTGGCCGGTGTGCTGGCGCTGGTCGCCGCAGTCATCGCGATGACCGCCGCGGCGCTGTCGATGCGCTGGTTCGGACGATTCGGCTGAACGCTTGCGGCCACAGACACGATAATCACGCCCATGTCCGCCCTGCGCCGCGCCCGCATCCTCGCCAGCTTCGTGCTGGCGTGGTTCATGCTGTCGCTGGGCGTCGCCATCGCATCACCGATCGTTCAACCGCAGGTCATGCAGCTGGTCTGTACCAGCGTGGGTTCGGTGAAGGTGGTGGTCCAGACCAGCGACGGCGCGCAGGACCTGGGCGCCGGTCACATCGACTGCCCCCTGTGCGTGCTGACCGGCGCCCCGCCACCGACACCGCCGGTGGCACGCCTGCCCGTCGTTCAGCCGCTGGCACTCGCCGTCCAGTCGATTCCGGCCGCACGCATCGCTGCGGCCACCGCGGCGCCGCTGCCGGCGCGCGGGCCGCCGCACCTCTCCTGACTTCGTTGCGCTGAGAGCAGCGCGCCGCGTCTCCGCACCGGGGGACGCGCGGCGCCGTCCGCTCGCAAGCATCCTTGCCATGAAGCGGCATCCCAGGCGGATGCCGAGGAGAGTTTTTTCAATGAACAAGACCGTACTGTCGCTCGCGCTGGGCGCAGCATTTCCCTGGCTCGCCATGCCCGCCCTGGCCCAGACCGAGGCACCGGCCGCGGCCACCGCCGATCCGGCGCCGGAACGTACCAAGGCGCTCGGCGTCGTGACCGTGAGCGGCGGCCGGCCGACCTCGCTGCCGACGCAGATCCCGACCACCATCGAAGGCATCACGCGCGAGGAAATCGAGACGCGCATCAACGCCACCGACAGCGAGGACGCGCTGAAGTACCTGCCCAGCCTGCTGGTGCGCAAGCGCTACATCGGCGACTACAACCACGCGATCCTGTCGACGCGTGCCTCGGGCACCGGAAACAGCGCGCGTTCCGCCGTGTACGCCGACGGCATCCTGCTGTCGAACTACCTGGGCAACGGCATCGCGAACGGCACGAACTACGCGCCGCGCTGGGGCCTCGTGACGCCCGAGGAGATCGAGCGCGTCGATGTGATGTACGGGCCGTTCTCCGCGGCCTATCCCGGCAACTCCGCCGGGGCCGTGGTCGACTACGTGACGCGCATGCCCACCAAACTGGAAGCGCACGTCAAGGCGGGCTACTCGTCGCAGCCCAACGATCTGTACGGCACGCACCAGACCTTCAACAGCTGGCAGACCAGTGCCTCGATCGGCAGCCGCAGCGGCGAGCACAACGAAGGCCCGTGGGCGTGGTGGATCGACGTCAACCGCACCGACAGCCATGGCCAGCCGCTGACCTTCGCCACGGCGACCGTGGCCTCGGGCATTGCCGGCGGTGCGGGCACGCCGGTGACGGGCGCCATCCGTGGCCTGAACACCACCAACACGCCCTGGTACATCCTGGGCACCGGCACGGCGTACCACACGGTCCAGGACCACGCCAAGCTCAAGGTGTCCTATGACTTCACGCCCACGCTCACGGCCACCTACACACTGGGCTGGTGGCAGAACACCTCCGAAGGGCGGCCGGAGACCTACCTGCGCGACGCGTCCGGCGCGCCGGTGTACAGCGGCGCCGTCAACATCGGCGGGCGCAGCTACACGCTCGCGCCCACGGCTTTTCCGCTGACCGACGACACCCAGACGCACTACATGCACGGCCTGTCGGTCAAGAGCAACACGAAGGGCGAGTTCGACTGGGAACTGTCCGCCAGCCTCTACGACTATGCGAAGGACCAGCAGCGTGCGCCCACGGTGGCGCTGCCGCTCGCGGCCGTGGGCGGCGCCGGCACGCTGCAGGACCAGGGCGACGGGCGCACCGGCTGGAACACGCTCGCCGCCAAGGGCACCTGGCGCCCGCAAGGCGTGGGCGGCACCCACATCGTCGATTTCGGCGTGGGCCGGGACGCCTACAAGCTGGGCATCCAGAAATCGAACGTGTCCGGCAGCTGGCTCGATGGCGATCCGGTCTCGCTGGTCAGCAACGTCGGCGGGCGGACCGAGACCTTCAATGCCTGGGTGCAGGACAGCTGGCGCTTCGCGCCGAAGTGGAAGGCGGTGCTCGGCCTGCGTTACGAGGACTGGCAGGCGACGGACGGCTTCACCGCCACCGCGACCAGCGCCCAGTCGTATGCGAAGCGCAGCGAATCCGATGTGTCGCCCAAGGCAGCGCTGGCCTATCAACTGGCCGCCGACACGGTGCTCAAGGCGTCGGTCGGCCGTGCCGTGCGCTTCCCCACGGTGGGCGAACTCTATGGCGCGACGTCCGGCGGCGCGCTGTCGTTCATCAACGACCCGAACCTGAAGCCGGAGAAGTCCTGGACCGGCGAGCTGTCGGCCGAAAAGGATCTCGGCAACGGCCTGGCGCGCGCCACGCTGTTCCACGAGACCACGCGCGATGCGCTGTACAGCCAGCTGATTCCGAACTCGACGGTGTCCCGCGTCCAGAACATCGACAAGGTGCGCACCACGGGCGTCGAACTGTCGTACACCGGCCAGGACGTCGTGATGCGCGGGATCGACCTCGGCGGCAGCCTGACCTACGCGGACTCGAAGACCGTCGCCAACGCGGCGTTCCCCGCGAGCGTGGGCAAGTGGCAACCGCGCGTGCCGCAATGGCGCTCCACCGTCTATGCCACCTACCGGCCCGACGATCGCTGGGCCTTCACCGTCGCTGCCCGCTACAGCGGCAAGCAGTACTCGAACCTGGACAACAGCGACGTGAATGCCTCTGCCTACTTCGGTGCAAGCAAGTACTTCACCGTCGATCTGCGGGCGCGTTATCGGTTCACCAAGGAGTTGTCGGCCGCCCTTGGCATCGACAACGCCAACAACGACCAGTACTGGAACTTCCACCCCTATCCGCAGCGCACCTACACGGCCGAGCTGCGCTGGGATCTCTGAACGCCACCCCTCGCCATCCACTGCCATTCATCGCCAATCACTGTTTTCCAAGGAAACACCATGACCCGAATCTCCGCTTTCAAGATGCTCGCGGCCTGCGCCGCAACCGCTGCCGCCGGTGGCGTGCTGGCCCATGTCACGCTGCCGCCGGGCGGTGCGACCGCCGGCTCGGACTACGAGGCCGCGTTCCGCGTCGGCCATCCCTGCAAGGACGCCAAGACGACCAACGGCATCACGGTGCGCCTGCCCAAAGGATTCACGCTGGAGGACGCGCAGGCGCGCAAGGGCTGGAAGCTCGAGGTCCAGAAGACCGGCGACAGCCAGGTGCGCTGGACCGCCGACGGTGCCGCGTCGGCGCTGCCCACCGGCGAGAAGGCCGAATTCATCGTTCGCGGCAAACTCACCACGACGCCCGGCCCGCTGTACTTCAAGGTGCTGCAGTCGTGCGACAACGGCAGCGCCGACTGGGCCGAAGTCCCGGCCGCTGCCGCCGGCGCGAAGGCTGACGCGAAGAGCGAATTCCCGGCAGCGCGCCTCGACGTGCTGGCACCCGGCGTGGCACCGGTCGACGTGAAGGACGCGTGGATCCGCCCCACCGTGCCGGGCCAGAGCGGCACGGGCGCCTTCATGAAACTGACTGCGCCATCGGGCGCGCGTCTCGTGGGCGTGTCGACGCCGGCGGCCGGCATCGCGGAGGTGCACGAGATGAAGATGGACGGCGACACCATGCGGATGCGCCCGGTGCAGGGCGGGCTCGAGCTGCCCGCGCGCCAGACGGTCGAGCTCAAGCCCAGCGGCTATCACGTCATGCTGATGGACCTGAAGCAGCCGATGCCCAAGGGCGCGGCGGTGCCGCTCACGCTGCGCTTCGAAGACGCCAAGGGCGTTCAGAGCAAGCTCGATGTCAACGTGCCCGTGGGCGCGCCGGACGCTGCGGCGGCGCCGGCGCACAACCATATGCACTGAGCGCTCGCGGGGCGACCGCCGCGAGTCGTTGCTAAAATGAGAACTATTCTCAACAGTGAGACCATCTCACGCACCGACTCGACGAACAGCGCCCATGACGGCAGGCGAAGCGAATCCCGACATCCACACGCTCTACAGCCACCATCACGGCTGGTTGCAGGGCTGGCTGCACCGCAAGCTCGGCAACGCATGCGATGCGGCCGATCTGGCGCACGACACCTTCGTCCGCGTGCTGGTCAGCCGCCGTGCGCGGCCCCTGGGCGACGAGCCCCGGGCGCTGCTGACCCATATCGCCAAGGGACTGGTGGTCGATCATTGGCGTCGGCAGGACGTCGAGCGCGCCTATCTCGAAGCCATCGCCCATCTGCCCGAACCGGAGGCGCCTTCGCCGGAAGCGCGGCTGCTGATCATCGAGTCGTTGCTGCGCATCGAGGCCATGCTCGCGGGCCTGCCGGCGCACGTGCGCCAGGTCTTCCTGATGGCGCAGCTCGATGGCCTGACGCTGCAGGAGATCTCCGATGCGGTGGGTACGCCGGTCATCACCGTGCGCCGCCATATCCAGAAGGCGCTCGTCGCCTGCATGGCGATCGCCTGAGCGGGTCCGGACTCGACGTGAGCCATTCCTCCACGCAAGCCACGGCGCCGGATGGCGCGCTCCTGAAAGAGGCCGCCGATTGGGTGATGGCCTTCCAGTACGGCAGCGCCGAGGAGCGCGACCGTGAAGCCTTCGAGCGCTGGCGGCAGCAAAGCCCGGCCCATCGCGAGGCATGGTCTCGTGCCGAGACCGTGCTCGGCACGTTCGCGCACGTGCCGTCGCAGATCGGCAAGGACACGCTGGGCGCATTGCAGCGCGTGAAGCGGCGCCGCAGCCTGCGCATGCTCGGCGCGCTGATGCTGGCTGCGCCGGCCGGCTGGCTCGCCTGGCGCCAGCTCCCCTGGCAGGAGTGGACGGCCGACGTCGCCACGGCCACCGGCGAGCGCAAGTCGATGCAGCTGGCCGACGGAACGCAACTGGTGCTCAACACCCAGAGTGCCGTGGACATCGTCTTCACCCCGGCGGAGCGGCGCATCCGGTTGCACGCCGGCGAGATTCTCGTCACCACCCACCGCGATCCCTCGCCTGTCTACCGGCCCTTTGTCGTGGAGACGGGCCAGGGTGTCGTCCAGGCATTGGGAACACGCTTCAGCGTGCGGCGGCTGGACGATGCCATCAGCCGTGTGGCGGTGTTCCAGGACGCCGTGGAGATCCGGCCGTCGGCCGGCTCCGTCCGGCGGCTGCAGGCGCAGGAGCAGGCCGATTTCGACGCGGGCGGCGTCCGGTCGCCCACGCCGGTGGAGCGCAGCGCCGCGCTGTGGGAGCAGGGCATGCTGCTGGCCAGCGACATGCGCCTGGCCGATGTGCTGGCCGAGATGGGCCGCTACCGCCACGGCGTGCTTCGGTGCGACCCGCGCGTGGCCGGGCTGCGGGTGTCCGGTGCCATCGCGCTGGGCGACACCGATGTCGGCCTGGCGCTGCTGGAGCGCTCGCTGCCGTTGCGCGTCGAGCGCACGACCCGCTACTGGGTCACGGTGCTTCCCAGGTAGCTGCGTGTCCGCGAAAAAAAGCTCGCGGCGGATGATCACTTTTTCCGTTTCGTCCGGTGTAGGGGAGAACGGTCCGTCCATCGGGACGGGCTGCAACCGCCTCCAACATCGAAAGACCGAAACGACATGACCGCCAAGCGCCTGCGCCGATTTCAGGCCACTCCGGCTACACCGGCCACCCCGACCTCCATGGGCCTCATTGCTGCAAGCATCCGCGCCGCACTCGCCGGCGTCGCGCTGACGGCCGTGGCGGCTGCGCCAGCCGTTGCCGCCGAACCCGTGTCGGCTGCGGCGGCCCAGCGCGAATACGCCATCGCGCCGGGCCCGCTCGGCGACGTGCTGGCGCAATTCGCCGCCTCGGCCGGGGTGCAACTGGTGTTCGATCCGACGGCATTCGCCGGGCAGCGCAGCGCCGGACTGCAAGGCCGCTACGGCACGCAGGAAGGGTTCGATACGCTGCTGCGCGGCAGCGGCTATCGGTCGGTCGCCCAGGGCAACAACGCATTCGCGCTGCATAAGACGCTGGTGCCCGCCGCGGCAACGGTGCCGACCGACGGCGCCACCGCACGGGAGCTCGCTGCCGTCACCGTGAGCGCCCAGTCGGACCGCACGGGCACGACCGAGGGCACCGGCTCCTACACCACGCGCGTCACCGGCGCCGGGACCCGGATGGACCTGGCGCCGCGCGAGACGCCGCAGTCGGTGAGCGTGATCGGCCGCCAGCAGATCGAGGACCAGAACCTCACGACGCTGGTCGACGTGCTGCGCCAGACGCCCGGCATCGTGGCGGACCGCCTGGACGAACGCGTCACCTTCTCGTCGCGCGGATTCGCACTCGGCACCATGATCGACGGCGTTCCCACGCTGTCGTACAACACCGTCGCGGGCGAGTCGAGCATGGCGAGCACGGCGATCTACGACCGCGTCGAGGTGATCCGCGGCGCGGCCGGGCTGCTCAACGGCGCCGGCTCGCCCGGCGGCTCGGTCAACCTGGTGCGCAAGCGTCCCACCGCGGAATTCTCGGGCCACGTGACGGCCGGCGTCGGCTCCTGGAACCGCTACACCACCGAGGCCGACATTGGCGGCAGCCTGAATGCGGCAGGCACGCTGCGCGGCCGGGTCGTCGCGTCCCACACGGACGGCGACAGCTTCGTCGACAACAAGAAGCAGCGCGAAGATGTGTTCTACGGCATCGTCGAGATGGACCTGGCGCCGGGCACGCTGCTGAGTGCCGGCTACGAATACCAGAAGACGGCCATCGACGGCGCCAACTTCGGCCAGTCGCCGCTGTTCTACCGCGACGGCACCGCCACCAATCTGCCGCGTTCGTACAACTCGAGCACGCCGTGGAGTACCTGGGACATGACGACGCAGCGGCTCTTCGTGAATCTCGAACACCAGCTCGACAGCGGCTGGCGCATCAAGGCCGACGCGGCCTACGCGAAGAACGAGCGCACGCGCTACAGCGGCGACGTCTGGCTCTACCCGGCCAACCTGAACCCGCTGACCAGCCTGGCCACCGTCCAGGTGGCGAACAACCCGGCAGACAGCACGAACAAATCGCTGGACGTCTATGCAACCGGGCCCTTCCAGTGGCTCGGCCGCACGCATGAGGCGTCGGTGGGCCTCAACATCAACCGATACAGCTACGGTTACGGAAACTGGGGTGCCGTGGCCAACGCTTTCGACCGCCGCACGGTGAGCCTCTTCGACCTGGCTTCGATCGCGCAGCCGGACTTCGCCTACCCGCTCAACCAGTTCAATGGCCAGACCGAGGAAAAGGGCATCTACGGCGCGACGCGCCTCAGGGTGACGGACGCGTTGTCGGCCCTCATCGGCGGCCGCGTGAGCTGGTATGAGAACCAGTCGTCGCAACGTCTGTGGACCAACGGCACCAACGGCGCACTGGTCACCAACAAGCCCGTGAAGGAAAGCGGTGTCTTCACGCCCTACGCCGGCCTGGTGTACGACCTGAGCAGCGCCTATTCGGTGTACGCGAGCTACACCGACATCTTCCAGCCCAACACCTTGCGCGACGCGAGCAACCAGGTGCTGGACCCGAAGCGCGGCACCAACACCGAACTCGGCATCAAGGGCGAGCACTGGGACGGCAAGCTCAACACCAGCTTCTCGGTGTTCCGCACGCAGGAAGACAACCTGGCCGTGGTCGACAGCGGCGCGCCGCTGCTGGCCGACGGCACCACGCCCTACCGCGCCGTCAAGGGCGCGCACAGCAAGGGCTTCGAGGTCACGGCGGCGGGCGAGATTGCGCGCGGCTGGCAGGTCATGGGCGGCTACACCTTCTACGCCAAGCGCGACAACAAGGACGTGCTGGTCAATCCGAACTACCCGCGCCGGCTGTTCCGCCTGGCCTCGGTCTACCGCTTTCCGGGCGACTGGAGCGCTCTCACGATCGGTGGCAGCCTGAACTACCAGAGCAGCATCTACTACGATGAATCGTATGGCACCGGCCGGGCCACGCAGGGCGGCATGACGCTGATCGGCCTGATGGCCCGGTACGAATTCAGCAAGCAGCTGAGTGCCAGCATCAACATCGAGAACCTGACCGACAAGACCTATTACACGGGGCTCGGCGGCTACAACGGCTACACCTATGGTGCACCGCGGAATGCGTGGGTGAAGGCGACCTACAAGTTCTGACCCCGCCACCGCCGCGCGGCGGTGGCCGCCGTCACGGCGGCGAGGTGTCGACGCCGCTTGCCGCCTTCGACTCCTGCGCCGCCAGATACTTCCAGTACGCCACGTAGCCCGACAGGTAATGCTCGACGTCGTCGATGCGGACCCGAAAGCTGTGGTGCTTGATGAAGAACGACCCTGCAATGCGCCCGGGGTTGCGGAAGAACATCGCGAGCTCCGGCCAGAAGTGGCCGTTCGCGAGATGGCGTGCGCGGTGCTCGAGTGCGCGATCGAACTTCTCGCGGTCGAAGCTCGCCAGCAGTGGGCGCAACTGCGGATCGGCGTCGATGCGCGCGAGCATCTCGCGCGCGGCCATCATCAGTTCGAGCAGCGTCGGGAAGGTGGTGATCCGCTCGAGCACGAAGTCGAGATAGCCGGCCACGTTCTGCAGCCCGAACAGGTAATAGCGGATGTCCGGCCTGTGGCGCGTGAGTTCGTTGACGCAGTAGCTCAGCCAGTGGTCGTGCGCCTGCCAGTGCCTGGCGGCGATGAAGTGCTCGAACGCCTTCTCGACCATTGCCAGCCAGCGTGGATCCTTCGTCAGGGCATACAGCCGCATCAGGCCGAAGGCGGCTTCGCCGTCGTAATAGATGATGCGGAACGGCTCCTTCACGTCGAGCCCGGGATGGTTCAGCACATGCACGAACCTGCCGGTCTCGGCGTCCTGCATGTGCCCGATGCCGAGGGCCAGGCGTTCCATCAGCGGCTCGTGCCGGCGGTCACCGGTCAGCTCGGTGTACTTCGTCAGTGCCAGCAGGCAGACCGCGTTGCCGCCCAGCTTGACCTCGGCACCGAGGTCGACCAGAAAGGCGGCCGGCGTGCCGTCGGGGAGCGTGGCCTCGCGGATCAGTTGCCCGGTCAGGAACGCCAGCGATCGGTCGATGGCGAGTTTCTGCGTCGGGTCTTGCGTGAGCTCCCAGGCTTCGAGCATCGCGTAGGTCGAGCTGGCATGCCGAAGCGTGTTGTAGGCCGGGATCGGGCGATCGAAGCACGGAAACCAGCCGTAGTGGAACTCGCCCGTGGGCTTCACCTGGCGCGCGAGGTAGTCGCTTCCGCGCGCGACGAGGCCGCGCACCAAGCCCGCGTCCCAGGGTTCCGGCAGCCGCAGGCCCGCGGACGGCCCGTGGCTTGCGAGCAGCCGGCTTCCCTCGCCGTCCGCGTACACGGCGCGCGTGGTGAACAGCCACACGGGCGATGCGTCGTCGGCCGGGAATTCGACCTCCCGATCGAAGCATCGCTTGCCGAGCACCCGCATGTTGGCGGCGTTCGGATGCGCGTGCTCGATGCTGCCGTCGTAGAGCGCGGCGGAGGCGCTGAGTTCCTGCGCCAGGAAGGCGGTCTGGAACGACGCATCGAACGAAATGCCCTGGGTGAAGTAGTTGCGCTTCGTGGCGGACAGGCGTGTCTTCAGGTCGCCCCAGGTCGTCTGCTCGATCTGCTCGACGATGTCGACGCGCAGCTGGGCCGGCTGCCGTCCGCTCTGTTTGACCCTGGCCTGCACGGCTGCCGCGCCCGCCTGCCAGAGGCTCGCGAGGTCCTTGCCGCGGGCGCGCAAGGTGTGCGCCCGCGTCGCGTCGTTGCCGAAGGAGAAGAAGCCGATCGTGGGTTCGGTCGCCGGCGGCGCCGCGTCGAGCGAGGCGTTCAGGCGCCGACGCGCATCGGCCAGCAAGGTGGCGATCACCATGACTTTGGGAGCCTGTTGCATGACGGCCGGCGCTGCGGCGTCAGCTCGGCTGCTTTTCCAGCGGCCGCGTCGCCGAGGCTTCCGTGTGGTCCTTGCGCATCGCTTGCGGACTCACGCCGAAGGCTCTCTTGAAAGCCGTGCTGAAGTTGGCCACATGGCCGTAGCCCACGCGGTAGGCGACTTCCGTCACCGACACCTGCCCCAGTTCGAGCAACAGGCGCGCCCGGGTCATGCGCGCATCGTTCATGTATTCGGATGCGGTCTTTCCATAGGCTTTCCGGAAGCTGTTGGCGAGCCGCCGTTCGGTCATCCCGTGTTCGCCGGCCAGGGCCGCCAGGTCGACCGCTTCGCCCAGGTGGGTGTCCAGGTGGCGCTTGAGCCGCGTCATCCGGGCCAAGTCCGAGCCGACCAGTCCGCCATGGGCGCCCGCACGGCTCTTCTCATCCATGCTGGAGAGAAAGCCATGCAACAGCGCCGTCGCCTTGGATTCCACCGAGAGCCCGCGATAGGGGTCGGCGGCGGGGGCGTCGATCAACGCATCGACGAGTTCGACCTGCTCGGCGCGAAGGGGAAACTGCTGCAGTTCAAAACGCCGGACACGGGAGAGATAGGGATTGATCGGGTCGTCGACGCTGCGCGCGTCGTCCAGGCCCAGTTGCTCTCGGAGAAAGTCGCGCGAACAGCAGACCGTCAGCGAGCGTTCGTGTTCGCCGGCAGCGAAATACTCTTCCTTGTACGAATCCTGCGGCTGCACCAGCGTGCTCATGGTGAACGGGCGCACGTCCTGCGATGTCGGCGTGGCGGCCTGTCCGACCCGGCTGTGCCCGGTCATGCGGAAGTGCAGCTTGAAGAAGTCGCCGCTCGGATAGCGGTCGATGCGGTCGGCCCGGTGCACCAGCTGCCCCATGGCGACATAGAAGCCGGGCCGCAGCCAGAGAAACTCGCGCTGCCCCTCGGTCCGGCCTTCCGGCGTCAGCGTCAGGCTGTGCACGCGCCCCCATTGGCGGGTGGCCACGACGCGATGGTCGCTGGGCACGCAGAAAGGAACACTCATCGAATACCCCCAGCCAGAAGCAGATGTCCAAGCATACTGCCGGCGCCCGATGAGAAACACCGGGCCGATGCCGATGCCTATCTGCTGGCTGTCAGGAACGCGAAGGCCTGGCCGATGATGAGGCGCGACTGGTCGACCAGGCTTCGCTGCCAGTCCGGCTGCCCGGGGTAGAAGAAGTCGAGCAGGTCGCGGCGCACGGCCGGCAAGCCCGTCCGGCCCGCCCGGCCCGTCCCCGAGGCCCACTCGCGCTGGTCGCGCAGCAGCAGTTCCAGCATCCGCTCGGACCGGCCGGTGCCGAACTCCAGCACGCCGGCGGTCACTGTCGCGTGGGGCAGCGCCCGCTCGTAGCCCGGCGTCGAATGTCCGTAGACCGGCGCGAAGTTCTCCGGTGCGCCGTGCTCGAACACCGCCTCGACGCGCCCTCCGAAGGCGCGCCGCATCCGTGCCAGCGCCTCACCCTGCTGAAGCGCCACCATCGAGCCGTAGCCGTAGGGGCCCAGGCCCGTGTGGTAGTCGACCAGGCAGACATGGCGCGCCGCCGCGCCGTGCACCTGCAGGATCTGCTCCATGGTCCGCCGCGACCAGGTCGGCTGCGTGCCGCCGAAACCCATGCCTTCGGGCAGCGTGTATTGGCCGCCCATCAAGGCGCCGTACAAGGCCTGGTGTCCATGCGTCTGCGCAAAAGCCGAGAGCTGCTGGTCCGCCGCCGCGATGGCCGCTTCGTCGCCGGGGTCGGCCGTGACGGCCGGGTGCAATGCCGCGTAGTCGGGCGCGCTCGGCAGCTGTGCCATGCGCGGGTAGTCCACGAAGTTGCGGCACAGGTCGACGTTGTCTTCCGTGTAGCGGCGCAGCCACGACGCACCCCAGGGATTGATGGCGTGCACCACCACCACGGCGGTGTCCGGCGGCAACTGCGCGGCCGAGACATCGAGCAGCCAGTCGATCTGGCAGCCCGAGCCGGCAAACAGTTCGACGCCATGGACGCCCGACGTCAGCACCAGCAGGCGCGAGGCGTCTTCGGGTCCGATGCGGACCACATCGGTCGCCAGCGTCTCGCCATCGGCGCCGGCCAGCGGATGGCGGTGCTCCGCAGCCTCCAGTCCGAGGAGCGTGCAGGCCGCCAGGAACTTGCGGCGCGCGTTGGCGTAGCTCGACGAGAACAAGGTCGAGGTCGGCGTCATCAATCGATCCGGAATCCGGACTCCTTGATGATCGGGCGCCACAGGTCGAGTTCGTTGCGCACGGTCTCCTGCAACTGTGCGGGGCTGCCCGCGGCCGCGGCGAATCCGATCTTGTTCAGGTTGGCCTGGATCGCCGGCATGGCAGCCACCTTGGTCACGGCCGAGGCCACCAGTTGCGCGTACCCGGCGGACGAGCCCGGCGGCGCGAACAGGCCGACCCAGCTCGATGCGCTCAGCGCCTTGGGATAGCCGAGCTCGATGAAGGTCGGCACGTCGGGCAGCGCCTGCTGGCGCGCGGTGCCGGTGACGCCCAGCACGCGGATCTTGCCGGCCTTGTGGGCCTCGATGTGGCTGCCCAGCGCGTCGACCGCGGCGGGAATGCTGTTGCCCATCAGGTCGGCCAGCAGCGGCGCGCCGCCCTTGTAGGGCACGGGCAGCAGATCGATGTTGGCGGTCTTCCCGATCACGTAGCCGATGAAGTGCGGGCCGCTCCCGGCCGCGGGAATGCCGTAGCTGCGCGCTTCGACCTTGTCCCTGGCCAGCACGAGGAATTCCGGCAGCGTCTTCGCGGGCTGGGCGCTGTTGATGGCGAAGGAGCTCTCGAAGGTGGCCAGTTGCGCGACCGGCACGAAGTCCTTCTGCGGGTCGTACTTGACCGAGCGCGACGTGAGCGGCAGCGTCGAGAACATGTGGCTGTTGCCCAGCAGCAGCGTCTTGCCGTCGGCCGGCAGCGAGCGGAAATACTCGGCGGCGATCTGGCCGCCTGCGCCTGCGCGGTTGTCCACGATGATGGTCGCGCCGAGCGGCGCCTGCATCTCCTGCGCGAACATGCGCGCCACGGCATCGGCCGTGCCGCCGGCAGGAAAGCCCACCACGAGCCGCAGCGTCTGGCCCTTCAGATCGCTGGGTTGCGCCAGCGCGCTGGTCAGGATGCCGGAGCCTGTGAACAGGCCCGCTGCGGCCTGAAGGAGAAGGGAGCGTCTTTTCATGGATTCAACCGGTGGATGGACTGGTGGTGGATCGGGCCTGGGGCGTTTGCGATGCTCAGCCCAGCTGCTGTTCGCCGCGGGCCAGCAGTTGGCTGTAGCCGGTGGCGTCCATGTTGGCGCCGCAGACGATCAGGCCGACCCTGGCGCCCTGCAGCTCGCTGCGCAACGGGCCGAGCAGGGCCGCCAGTGCGGCGGCGCCCGCGGGCTCCACGGCCAGCTTGGCGTCACGGAAGAGCACGGCCAGCGCGCGGCAGATCTCGTCGTCGCTCACCGTGACCATGCGTTCGATGTGGCGGCGGCACAGGCCATAGGCCATGGGCGTGGTCATCGGCGGCGCAAGGCTGTCCGCAACGCTGGTCGGCTTGCTCATCTGCTGCGGCGCGCCGGCCTCGAAGCTGCGGCGCATCACGTCCGCGGTTTCGGGCTCCACGCCGAACACGCGCGCCTTCGGCTGCAGCTTGCGGATGGCCGTGGCGACGCCGCTGGCCAGCCCGCCGCCGCCGACGGCCACGATGACCGCGTCGAGATCGGGAACCTGTTCGCCGAACTCCAGCCCGAGCGTGGCCGCGCCCAGCGAGGTGAACCTGCCTTCGAACGGGTGGATGAAGGTGCGGCCCTCGTCGCGCATCAGGGCCTCGACCATCGCGAAACCGGTCGCACCGTCGGGCGCGGTCAGCAGCTCGGCGCCGTAGGACCGGGCGAGCGCGACGCGCGCCGGGTTCGCGGTGGCCTGCACCACGATCTTGGCGGACACGCCGACCTTCTGCGCCGCGAAGGCGGCAGCGATCGCATGGTTGCCGGCGCTCACCGCGGTGATGCCCCGTTCGCGCTGCTCGGGCGTGAGCTGGCGGGCCACGTTCAATGCGCCGCGCGCCTTGAAGGAGCCGGTGTGCTGAAAGAGCTCCAGCTTCATCCAGATGTCCTGCACGCCCAGCAGGCGCTGCACGGTCACCCCGTGCAAGGGCGCCACGGGCGTCTGCAGCACGTCGCCCTTCAGCGCCGCCGCGGTGGCGCGGATGTCTTCCAGGTCCAGGTCGGGAAGCGTGTTTTCGTCGTTCTCTTGCATGTCAGGCTGCTCCTCGTGCGATCACTTCGATTTCGACCAGCGCGCCCGGCACCATCAGGTCGGCGCGAACGGTGGAGCGCGCCGGCGCCCGCGAGGTCTGTGCGCGGAAGATCGATTCGTACTGCCGGTTGAACTCGGCGAAGTCGTCCACGCGGGCGAGCCATGCGGTCGCCTTGACCACGTCCGCCAGCCCGAGCCCGCCGGTCTGCAGGATGCCCGCGATGCGCGTCAGGCACACCTGGGTCTGCTCCGCGACGCCGTCTCCCTGGATGCGCAGGTCCGCGTCGAGCGCCATCTGGCCGCTGACGAAGGCCCATTCGCCTTCCCGTCGAATCGGCGAAAAGTAGGGCATTGCACGGACCGGATCGACGGCCGGGGGAATGGAATTTTCAGGATGGGTCATTGCCGAAAAATTCTAGGATCGCTGCCGGGCGCCGTCTTTTGCGCTGCGGCCGAAGAGTTATGAGTTGGAACGTGCATGTGCGCTTCGGCCGCGGGCCTTGGCGGTATAACCACCGGCGAGGAGAACAACGAATGAACGACACCCCCGGCGACCGAATGGAGCCGATCTTCGGCGTGGACGCGACGTCCCCGCCACCGCCATCGCATCCTGATGCGTCCGACGATCTTCGGGAGCTGTACAAGGTCGCCATCGGCGCCCACAGGCAGGACTACTACCTCCGGCGCTTCGAGGCGTTCGACAGGACGGGGACCCGGTTCGGCTGGCACTGGCCGGCCTTCTTCTGCACCTTCTGGTGGCTCATGTACCGAAAGATGTGGGGCAGGGCGGCGCTCTACTTCTTCGTTCCCAATCTCATCGCCTTCGCCATCGGCGCAACCGCCGCAGTCGCACCGGGACTGACGGTGTTTGCCTATGGCGCCTACCTGCTCGGGCTGTTCGTGATTCCTCCGATGATCTCGAACGCGGGCTACTACCGGCACTGCCGCAAGCTCATCGCGAACGCGCGCAGCACGAGCGACCATCCGCAGGTCCAGCTCACGGTGCTGGCCGGCAAGGGTGGCACGAGCCAGGTCGCGCTCGTCCTGGTGCTGGCCATCGTGGTCGTCTCCGTCATCGGCATGCTGGCGGCCATTGCGCTTCCGGCCTACCAGGACTACACGGTGCGGGCCAAGGCCGCGAACGCGCTGAGCTACGGCAAGGCCGCGGCGACGGCGGTCGGCGATTACTACACGGCCCAGCGCACGCTGCCCGGCAGCCTGGCCGCCGTCCGGTTCGGCCCGCCGCTGCCGCCCGAACTCCAGGACGTGCAACTGAACACGTCCAACGGAACCATCAGGCTCGTGCTTTCAAGCGGACCCGTGAACGGGCGGACGTTCCAGCTGGTCCCTTCCGTGGATGCGGGCGGGCGCATCAACTGGAAGTGCAGGTCGGTCGACATGTCGCCCAACCTGCTGCCTTCCGAGTGCCGCTGACCTGGCGCAGCCTCAGGCCTTCCTGGCTTGCGCCTTGAACTGGACTTCGTCGAGCCAACGGAAGACGCCGGCCGACATCAAGGTGATCGCGCCCACCGCCAGGAAGGTGTAGCGGAAGGCCAGCGCGGTCGAGTCGAGCTCGCTCGACAGCAGCCCGACGAGCCCGCCGCCGATGGTGGCCCCCAGGCCCATCGCGAGCATCTGCACCATCGAGAAGAGGCTGTTGCCGCCGCCTGCGTCCGACTTGCTGAGGCCCTTGAGCGTCACGCTGTTCATGGCCGCGAACTGCATGGAGTTCGCGCCGCCGAAGATGGCCAGCTGGGCGACCTGGGCCCACAGCGGCCATTGGGGCGAGATCAGCGCGAAGGACATGATCGAGCCGCCGACGATGGCGGTGTTGACCAGCAGGAAGGTGTCGTAGCCGAAGCGCCGGACCAGCCCGCTGATCCAGGATTTCGACACGATGCCGGCCAGGGCGGCCGGGATCATCATCAGGCCCGAATGCAGCGGGGTGTATCCCAGCTGCAGCTGGAGCAGCAGCGGCAGCAGGAAGGGCACGGCGCTGCTGCCGATGCGCGCCACGAGGTTGCCCAGCAGGCCGATGCCGAAGTTGGGTTCGCGGAAGAGGCCGAGCCGGAACAGCGGTGCCCGGCGCCGGCGCGCATGCGGCACGTACACGAGCGCCGCCAGCGCACTGAGCGCGAAGAGCGCGAGCGACCAGGCGCTTCGGTGCGCGGTCGCCGGAACGTCGATCGCCAGCGAGAACGCCACCATGCACAGCGAGAGCAGCGCGAAGCCTGCGAAGTCGAATTTCGGAACGCCTTCGAGCCGCCCGACGGGGACGAAGCGCCTCACCGCCCAGAGCCCCAGCAGCCCGATCGGCACATTGATCAGGAAGATCCAGTGCCAGCTTGCCGTCTGAACCAGCCAGCCGCCCAGTGTCGGCCCGAGCAGCGGGCCGAGTTGCCCGGCCACGCTGACGGTGGCCAGGGCCGCGATGTAGCGCTCGGCCGACACGCTGCGCAGAATGGCCAGCCGGCCGATCGGCAGCAGCATCGAGCCCCCGAGTCCCTGCAGCACGCGGGCGGTCGCGAGTTGCGGCAGCGACTGCGCGCAGGCGCACCACACCGACCCGAGCACGAACAGCAGGATCGACACGAGATAGGTCGCGCGCATGCCGAAGCGGTCCGCCAGCCAGCCCGATGCGGGCGTCAACATCGCCATGGTCAGCGTGTAGGCGACCACGACCGGCTGCATGGCCAGGGGGCTTTCATGCAGGCCGCGCGCCATGGACGGCAGCGCCGTGTTCACGATGGTGGTGTCGAGCGTCTGCATGAAGAAGCCGGCCGCGACGATCCACAACAATGCCTTCTGAGCGGCTTTTTCGTCCAACGGTGCTGCCTGCAACTCGATTCCAGAACGCGGCATGACGCGCCGCGAGCCCACGAGTATCGGGAGATTCGGGTATCCGAGCCTGCGGGTCGGGCTCCTTTCCTGCAAGCGCCTCTTTGTGCCGCATCGATAATCCAGGCTGATTTGTCCCCTCGTCCGTACCCTTGCGCGGTGCCTCGACCGGGTTCCCGCGGGCATCGGCCCCGTGCTGCTTCATTCCTCTGCTGCCATGACGCTCCGCGTCTTTCTGATCGAAGACAACCCCTCCATCCGTGACCTGCTCGTGGGCATGCTCGAAGACGCCACGGCCTGCGAGGTGCTCGCCGTCGCCGAATCCCAGGACGAGGCCCTGCACTGGCTGGCGCGCAACGGCGAGGCGTGGGACCTCGTCGTCGCCGATCTCTTCCTGAGCGAAGGCTCGGGCATGGAGGTGGTCAAGGCGTGTGCCCGGCGCCTGCCGCACCAGCGCGTGGTGGTGCTGACCAACTATGCGGAGGCCGCCAACGATCGCGCGCTGTCGCAGGGCGCCGATGCGGTGTTCGACAAGACCGGCCAGTTCGAGGACTTCCTGGCCTATGCCAGCGAGTGCGCGGCCGACGGCGAACGGCGCCGCTGAGCCACTTCGGATGGGCGGACGACCGCTCGCGGTGATCGACGCGGCTGGCGGCACCGGCATGCAGCATGGACGGCTTTCGAGGAGCTTCCATGACGACGAGACCTCTTCTTGCCTTGGCCGGGTTGCCGGCGAGCCACTGGCTTCGCATGCGGACGCAGGCCTGGTTGGCTGGCGGCGCGGTGCCGATGCCGGGCGGGCCGCCGGGCAGCCAGCCGGCCAGAAGCTTCGTGAGCCACGAACTCATGGCGGCACTTGCGCAGACCCGCTTCAACCAACAGGCCGACATCGATGGGATCTTCAGCATCCAGAAGACGGCGGATTGCGTGGCCACCAGCCGGACGATGCAGCAGGCGCTGGGCCCCATGCCATCGGACATCGTCAGGCCCGTCACCATCCGCCATCCCGGCGTCGGCGACATCGAGGACCGGTGCAGGTCCGGCCCGTTGAGGCTCACGGTCTACGGCGCGCTGAGCCCGGACCAGGGCGGGACTGCGTCCGGATATGCGTTCCACCACGCGATGGTCGTGCTCGACGTGATTCGGGTCGAGCCCGGGCAGCGGCCGGTGGCCATCGTTCTCGATCCCAACGATCGGCAGCGCAATCCGGTCATGGATGCGCTGTTCGAAGAGATCACGGAAGAGGCGCTCACCGAGCGCATCGACCAGGCGCCTGATGGCCAGCCCCTGTGGTCGCTGTTGAGCAAGGAAGAAACGGAGCGCATCGACGCCCGCCTGCAGAAAGCGTCCGCCACAGGGCCGCTCAGCCGGGGGCAGCTGCCCTACAGGATCCTGGATCTGAAGTCGCTCGTCGAGGGCTCCGATGCGCGCTTCGAGGCGCTTCAGTTGATGAACCACCAGTCGCCGCTGGCGATCCGGCTGGCCACGCCCCAGCTCACGACGAGCGTCGATTCGGCCTCTGCGTTCAGCGGAGAGGAAAAGGCCGGACTGGCACGCCTGCTGGATGAGCACCCCGAGTGGATCGAGCATTTCGAGGTCCGCCCGGACGACAGGATCCCGCTGGCGGGCGGCAAGGGCACCCGGCCCCTGAGCGACGGGCTGGCGCTTTCGCGGCAGAAGGCGCTCAGGGAAGAAATCCTCGGCGAGAACCCGGCCCGCGGAATGTTCGACTGATCGACGCCGCGGGGCGGGAGCGGCCTGAAGGCCGCAACACAAACCGCAGTTGAAAACTCGAAATGGTTCTTTCTGGATCGGCTGACCCGGTTCCAGAATCTGCCTGAAGACAGCGCCAATGCCGCCCTTGCGGCACCGAAGTCGCATCACATTCAGGGCAGACCATGCAAGCATCCGGCATCAGCCAATCCTCGTCACCCGCGCTCGTGGCGCGTGCGAGCCAAGTCATCGAGCGCACGGGCACCGCCTGGCGCATCCCGCCCGCGTCGGCCCAGGAGATCGCGCGCCGCATGCCGGTCGGCTACGTGCCGATCAGGGTTCGCCGGCGTCGGCAGCAGGCCGGTGTCCGTGCCTACGGCAAGCCGTTGCTGGCGCACTCGTGGTGATGCGACGAGGCCCGCGCCGACGCAGTCCCCTGTTCCATTCCCCTCATTCCCAACCCACCGGAGCGTTCGATGTCGAAAGACTGGAAGTTTGAAACTCTGTCGGTGCACGCCGGCTATTCGCCCGAGCCGACCACGCGTGCCGTTGCGCCGCCGATCTACCAGACCGTGGCCTATGCGTTCGACAGCGCCCAGCATGGCGCCGACCTGTTCGACCTGAAGGTGCCGGGCAACATCTACACGCGCATCAACAACCCGACGCAGGACGTGCTGGAGCAGCGCGTGGCGGCGCTCGAAGGCGGCATCGCGGCACTGGCGCTGGCATCCGGCCAGGCGGCCGTGACCTACGCGATCCAGACCATTGCCGAAGCCGGCGACAACATCGTCAGCAGCACGGCGCTGTATGGCGGCACCTACAACCTGTTCGCCCACACGCTGCCGCAGTTCGGCATCACGACCCGCTTTGCGGACCACCGCGATCCGAAGAGCTTCGAGCCGCTGATCGATGAGCGGACCAAGGCGATCTTCGTCGAGTCGCTCGGCAACCCGGCCGGCAACGTGACCGACATCGCCGCGGTGGCGGCAATCGCGCATCGCCATGGCGTGCCGCTGATCGTCGACAACACGGTGCCTTCGCCCTACCTGAGCCGGCCGATCGAGCACGGTGCCGACATCGTCGTGCATTCGCTCACCAAGTACCTCGGCGGCCACGGCACGAGCATCGGCGGTGCGATCGTCGATTCGGGCAAGTTCCCCTGGGCCGAGCACAAGGCGCGCTTCAAGCGGCTGAACGAACCCGACCCGAGCTATCACGGCGTGGTCTATACCGAGGCGCTGGGCCCGGCGGCCTACATCGGCCGTGCGCGCGTGGTGCCCCTGCGCAACACGGGCGCCGCCATCTCGCCCTTCAATGCCTTCCTGATCCTGCAAGGCATCGAGACGCTCGCATTGCGCGTCGACCGCATCAGCAGCAACGCGCTGGCGGTGGCGCAGCACCTGAAGTCGCATCGCGCGGTGAAATGGGTCAACTACGCGGCACTGGAAGACCATCCGGACCATGCGCTGGCGCAGAAGTACCTGGGCGGCCGGGCGAGTGGCGTGCTGACCTTCGGCATCGGCTCCGGCCGGGCCGGCGGGGCGAAGTTCCTCGATGCGCTGAAGCTCTTCACGCGGCTCGTCAACATCGGCGACGTGCGCTCGCTGGCGACCCATCCGGCGTCCACCACGCACCGCCAGCTGGCGCCCGACGAACTGGCCCGCGCCGGCGTGACCGAAGACACGGTGCGGCTGTCGGTCGGCATCGAGCACATCGACGATCTGCTGGCGGACGTCGACCAGGCACTCGCAGCGGCAAGCTGAACGACGCGACGACATGAAAGAAGGGGTGGTGCCGGAGAGGCACCACCCCTTTTGTCATTGCCCGCGACTGCGGCGCGTCACTTCGAGAAGTAGTCCGGCAGCCGGTAGCCGGCCCAGGCCGGGTTGGCCTGGAACAGGGTCTGGAACTCGGGCGACTGGTAGGCCTGCACGATGTCCTTGGCAAAGGGCGCGTTCTCGTTGCCGCGCTTCACGGCGACCACGTTCACGTAGGGCTGCGTCATGTCTTCCAGCTTCAGCGCGTCGGTCAGCCTGAGGCCGGACGCGACCGCGAAGTTGCCCTGGATCGCAGCCAGGTCGGCGTCCGACAGCGAGCGCGGTGCCTGCGCGGTATCGATCGGTATCAGCTTCAGGTGCTTCGGATTGCTGGCCACGTCGCGTTCCGACACGCTCAGCGGGTTCGTGCCGGGCTTGAGCTGGATCCAGCCGATGCCCGCGAGGATGTTGAGTGCGCGCGTCGCGTTGACCGGGTCGGCCGGCAGCGTGACGATCGCGCCGTCGGGCACGGTGTCGAGCGACTTGTGGCGTTGCGAGTACAGGCCCATCGGCGGCGTCGGCACCTGCACGATCGGCACCAGGTCGAAGCCCTGCTGCTTGTTGGTCGCATTGAGGTAGAGCGTGTGCTGGAAGATGTTCGCGTCGATCTGTCCGCGCTCGACCGCGTCGTTGGGCTGAACGCCCTGGCTGAACTCGACGTACTTGACCGTGTAGCCCTGCTTCTTCAGCAGCGGCTCGATGCCCTTGGCGAAGGCATCGCGATAGGGCCCGGGCATGAAGCCGACGCGCAGGTCGACCGCATGCGCGGCAACGCTCACGAGCAGCGTGGCGAGAACGGCGCCGAGCCGCAGGGTGGGACGGCTGGCCGCCGTGAGGGAGAAGAGAGACATCGAAACTCCGGAGGGGTTGGAACATGACGAGTCCAACGCCACGCGATGGACCTGCCCGTGCACTCTAGGGAGCGCCCCCGTTGGCCGGAACGAAGATTTCCGAACTTGGTTATGCGTTGCGGCGTTGCGGCGCCGCGCACGATGGCGCGCCTAGGCCCAGCTCAGCGCAGCAATGTCGTTCACGAAGATCGGCGCGTCCTTCCACAGCCCGCGCAGGTTGCGCGACGCCACGGTGATGAACTGCGGCTGGAACAGGAACACGTTGGCGGCGTCTTCGGCCAGCAGGCGTTGTGCGTCGCCGAGCTGGCGGTTGCGTTCGGCCGTCGTCGGCGCGTTGCGGATCTTGTCGAAGATGGCGTTGAACTTCGGCGACTGGTAGCCCCAGTAGTACTCGGGCTTGGTGTAGTTGACGAGGTCGAAGGGCTCGACGTGCAGGATGAGCGACAGGTCGTAGTTCTTGTTGCCGTAGGTGCCGCTGATCCATTGCGCCCATTCGACGTTCTGGATCTTCGCCACGATGCCGATCTTGGCCAGTTGTGCCGCAATGAACTCGCCACCCTGGCGTGCATAGGGCGGCGGTGGCAGCACGAGGCTCAGTTCCAGCGGCGTCTTCACGCCGGCCTCGGCCAGCAGGCGCTTGGCCTTCTCGACGTCGTAGGGGTTGATGCCGGTGGTGTCGACGTAGCCCGGCGCGCCCGGCACGTAGTGGCTGCCGATCGGCACGCCGCGGCCGTCCATGGCGGCGTCGATCACCGCCTTGCGGTCGATCGCGGCCGAGATCGCGCGGCGCACGCGCACGTCGTCCAGCGGCTTCTTGCGGTTGTTGATCGCCAGGATCGCCTTGCCGCGCGAGGCGTTGAACACCACCTGGAAGCGCCGGTCGTTCTGGAACTGCGGCAGGCTGCGCGACACCGACGCGTGCGGGAAGAGGTCGATGTCGTTCGACAGCAGCGCCGCCACCTGCGCGGCCGGCTCGGAGATGAAGCGGAAGGTCACCTTGCGGATCTGCACCGTGTCGGCGCTGCGGTAGCCGTCCCACTTCGACAGCGCGATGCTCGAACCCTTGGCCCAGTTCTCGAGCTTGTACGGGCCGGTGCCCACCGGCTTGGTGGTGTTGGTGTCGACCGTCTTCGGCTCGACCACGATGGCCGTGGCCTGGCCGAGGATGAACAGCAGATCGGGATCGATCTCCTTGTTGATCAGCACCACGGTGTGGTCGTCGACCACCTGGGTCGTGATGTTGGCGAAGGTGCGCTTGTCCTTGTTCGTGCTGTCGGCGGCTGCCGCCCGGTCGAAGGAGTACTTCACGCTGTGCGCATTGAACGGTTCGCCGTTGTGGAACTTCACGCCGCGGCGCAGCCGGAAGGTGATGGTGCGCAGGTCGGGCGACACCTCCCAGCCTTCGGCCAGCAAGGGCGTGACGCTGCCGTCGGAATGGATCTTGGTCAGCGTCTCGAAGACGTTGTAGTGCACGACTTCGGCGATTTCCGCGCCGGCCTTGGCGGTCGGGTCGAGACCGGTCGGCTCGAGCGTCAGCCCGATGATCAGCGTGTCCTTGCGGCGAGCCTGCGCGAGAGCGGTGGTGCTGAAAGCGAGTGGGGCGAGTGGCGTGAGTGCTGCTGCGCCGGTGGCCAGCAGGGTGCGTCGATTCAGCACGTGGAGATGTCCTTGAGGAAGAGGGGCCGCATCTTCGTGTGGCCGGCGCGGCGGCGCAACCAGATGCTTATGACCGAATCGTCCGAAGACGCAGGTCGCGCCGCAGAACCGCATGCCCATGCTTTGGCTATGTACAAATGAATTAACGGTCGTTCCCATGTGCGGTCCGGCTTCGGACAATCCGACGCTTTCGCTCCGCGTACACAACCGCACCGGTGCTTCCCGCCCGCCTCCCTTTCCATGCTGCCCGCCACCACCGAGTACCTGCCCGCCGACCGGCCGCGCCGCGATTTCGCCAAAGTCCTGGGCGGCATCTCGCTCGGCGGCTGGCCGTTTCCGCTGGCGTTGCTGCTGCTCTGGTACCTCGGCGCCCATTACGAATGGATTGCGCCGCAGGTGCTGCCGTCGCCTGCCGCCGTGTGGTCGACGTTGGTCGACATGTTCGCCACCGGCGAGATCTGGGGCCATCTGCAGGTCAGCATGATCCGCGTGTTCGCCGGCTTCGCGCTCGGGCTCGTGGTGGGCGGCGCACTGGGCGTCGCGATGGGCCTGTCGCCGCTCTTCAAGGACTACGTCTATCCGCTGTTCAAGGCCTTCAGCCAGATTCCGGTGCTGGGCTGGCTGCCCCTGCTGATGCTGCTGGTGGGCATCGACGAAACGCTCAAGATCATCCTGATCGCCAAGGCGGCGCTGGTGCCGGTTGCGCTCAACACCTACAAGGGCATCGAAGGCGTGCCGACCCGCTACATCGAGGTGGCGCGCGTGCTGCGCTTCACGCGCTGGCAGCTGCTGACCAAGGTGGTCTTCCCGTCGGCATTCGCGCCGATCTGGAACGGCGTGCGCTACGGCTTCACGCATGCCTGGCTGTCGCTGGTGGTGGTCGAGCTGCTGGCCTCGAGCGAAGGCATCGGCTACCTGATCGTCTATGGCCGGCAGCTGTTCCAGCTCGACGTGGTGCTGGCGGCGGTGGTGGTGGTCGGCGCGGTGGGCTTCGCACTGGACCGGGCGCTCGCCTGGGTCGAGACACGGCTCACGCGCTGGCGCAGGGCTGGCTTCTAGGCTGAAGGACTCCCATGACCGACACACGTACGCAGGCGGCCGATGCCGTCCCGCGCAGCCCGCGGCATGCCCGCCCGCATCCGCGACCGCATCCCGTCCCCAAGGCGCTGCGCGGCTGGGTGCTGCCGCTCGGCCTGCTGCTCGTCTGGTGGACGGCTTTCCACTTCGGCTGGAGCACCTCGCCGCTGCTGGTCTCGCCGGGCGCCGTGTGGGCGCGCGCCGTGAGCTACACCGCCAGCGGCGAGCTGCAGACCGCGCTCGGCGCCAGCCTCTGGCGCAACCTGGCGGGCTTCGCCATCGGTGCCGGCGCCGGCCTGGTCTTCGGCGCGGTGCTGGGCTTTTCGCGCGCCTTCGAGCAGGCCGTGGGGCCCAGCTTCCACACGCTCAAGCAGATCTCGCTGTTCGCCTGGATTCCGCTGATCTCGGTGTGGTTCGGCCTGGGCGATGCGGCCAAGGTCGCGTTCCTGTCGTTGGCGGCCTTCTTCCCGGTGGTGCTGAACACCTTCGAGGGCATCCGCAGCGTGCCGCGCGAGTTCATCGAGGTGGCGCGGGTGCTGCGCTTCAGCCGTGCCCAGATGCTCTCGCGGGTGGTGCTGCCGAGCGCGTCGCCGTCGATCTTCGCGGGCATCCATCTGGCGCTGATCTATGCGTGGCTCGCCACGCTCGGCGCCGAGTACCTGCTGGTCGCGGGCAAGGGCATCGGCAACACCATGATCGACGGGCGCGAACACTTCCAGATGGACCTGGTGATCTTCGGCGTGATCGTCGTCGGGCTCGTCGGCTTCTCGCTCAACTGGGTGGCGACGCGCATCGAGCGCCGGCTGCTCGCCTGGCGCGGCCACACGGTCGCGCAGTTCTGAAGGACACGCATTCCATGGCCAACAACGCAGGCACGCTGGACATCCGGCATCTCAGCAAGCAGTACCAGGTCGAGGGCGCACCGCTGAAGGTGCTCGACGACATCACGCTGCACATCGAACCCGGCGAATTCGTGAGCATCGTCGGCACCAGCGGCTGCGGCAAGTCGACCCTGCTGCGTCTGGTGGTCGGGCTCGAGGAGGACTACCAGGGCGAGCTGCTGCTCGACGGCAAGCGCATCGCCGGCACCAGCCTCGACCGGGGCATCGTGTTCCAGGAGCACCGGTTGTTTCCGTGGCTCACGGTGGAAGACAACATCGGCCTCGGCCTGCTCAATGCGCCGCTGACCGAAGGGCAGAAGCGCCACCAGGTGCGCGACCACATTGCGCTGGTCGGGCTGCAGGGCTTCGAGAAGGCCTGGCCGCACCAGCTGTCGGGCGGCATGTCGCAACGCGTGGCCATCGCACGCGCGCTGGTCAACCGGCCCGAGATCCTGCTGCTGGACGAGCCCTTCGGCGCGCTCGACGCCATCACCCGCGCGCACCTGCAGCAGGAGCTGCAGCGCATCTGGCAGGCCGAGGGCATCACCACGATCCTGGTCACGCACGATGTCGAGGAGGCGGTGTTCCTCGGCGACAAGGTGGTCGTGATGGCGCCGCGCCCGGGGCGCATCCGCCGCATCGTGCCGGTGCCGCTCGCGCATCCGCGCGACCGGACATCGGCCGAGTTCACCGAGGTCAAGAACGGCGTGCTCGCGGAGTTCGCGGGCGACGACCGGGTGGCTTCGGGCGAACTGCTGGCCGCGCACTGACGGCGGCCACCGCTTCGCGCGGCGCTCTTATTTCTTCTTTCATTCCAGAGGTATCTCCATGCATTCCCATTCCTTCGGCCGACGGCCCTTCATCGCCCTCGCGGCTGCCGCCATCGGTCTGCTCGGGGCCGCTGCCCATGCTGCAGAAGGCCTGCCGCAGGTGATCCGCCTGGCGGCGCCCGAGCAGGGCAGCCAGGGCAAGTCGTTCGCGGGCGCGGGCCCGGTGTCCCTGGCGTATGCGAGCAAGGCGCTCGAGGCCGAGTTCGAGAAGGACGGCGTGAAGATCGAATGGAAGTTCTTCAAGGGCGCCGGCCCCGCGATCAACGAGGCACTGGCCACCGGCCAGCTCGACGTGGTGTTCCTCGGCGACCTGGCCGGCGTCATCGGCCGCGCCAATGGCCTCAAGACGCGGCTCGTGCACGCGGGCGGCCGCGGCAGCAACAGCTACCTCGCCACGGCGCTGGGCTCCAACATCCAGAGCTTCAAGGACCTGAAGGGCAAGCGCGTGGCCGTGCTGCGCGGCACCGCCTACCAGCTGTCGTTCAACCGGCTGCTGGAAGACCAGGGGCTGACCGAGAAGGACGTGCGCTTCACCAACCTCGACTGGCCGACGTCCAAGGCGGCGGTCGTGAGCAAGGACATCGACGCCACCTTCGGCGGCTCCGACCTGCAACTGCTCAAGATCGCGGGCACCGCGGACATCCCGGTCAGCACGCGCGGCAAGGGCCCGATCTATGGCATCAACTCCGGCACGATCGCCACGGACGACTTCGCGAAGAAGTACCCCGAGGCACTCACCCGCCTGATCAAGGTCCTGGTGAAGCAGGCGCAGGCCGCGTCGGACGAGAGCCAGCGTGCAGCCCTGTTCGCGCGCTATCACGAGATCAGCGGCCTGCCGGTGGCGCTGTTCACCAGCGACTTCGAGGGCACCACGATCAAGGAGCGCTTCTCGCCGCTGCTGGACGACGGCTTCGTGTCGCACTACGTGGACGTGATCGACGGCGCCAGGAAGATCGGCATCATCCGCCAGACCTATGACGCGAAAGCCTGGGCCGACCCGAGCTTCCTGAACCGTGCGCTGGCCGAACTCAAGCTCGAAGGCTTCTGGGCACCGACCAACGTGGCCGGCCTGGTGGCGAAGAAGTAGGCCGTCCGTCGTGAGTGCTGCACCCAACATCGTCTTCATCCTGGCCGACGACCTCGGCTGGGCCGACCTCGGCGTCTACGGCCAGACCGGCTTTGCGACGCCCCATCTCGACAGGCTGGCCGCGCAGGGCGTGCGCTTCACCCAGGCCTACGCCAACTCCGCGGTGTGCTCGGCCACGCGCTTCGCGCTGATCACCGGGCGCTACCAATATCGGTTGCGCGGCGGGCTCGAGGAGCCGATCGCCGGTGCGAGCAAGGGCCAGGGCCTGCCGCCCGAACATCCCACGCTGCCGTCGCTGCTCAAGGCCGCGGGCTACGACACCGCACTCATCGGCAAGTGGCATCTCGGCCGTCCGCCGGAATACGGTCCGCAGAAGAGCGGCTACGACCGCTTCTTCGGCAACCTCAGCGGCGTGGTCGACTACTTCACCCACAAGCCTGGCGTCGGTGCGCACGTGCCGCGCGACCTGTGGGAGGGCGAGGTGCCGGTGGAACGCACCGGCTACTACACCCACATCCTCGCGGACGAGGCGACCGCTTATGTGCGCGAGCGCGCCGCGCAGCCCGGCAGGCCCTTCTTCCTGTCGCTGCACTTCACCGCGCCGCACTGGCCGTGGGAAGGGCCGGGCGACGAGCAGGTCTCGCGCGAGATCAAGGACCTGTTCCATTACGACGGCGGCAGCCTGCAGAAGTACGGCGAGATCGTGCAGGAGCTCGACGCCGCGGTGGGCCGCGTGCTCGACGCGCTCGATGCCAACGGGCTCGGCGACAACACCATCGTCGTCTTCACCAGCGACAACGGCGGCGAGCGCTTCTCGAAGAACTGGCCTTTCATCGGGCAGAAGACCGAACTGCTCGAAGGCGGCCTGCGCGTGCCCACCTTGCTGCGCTGGCCCGCGCGCGTGGCGCCGCAGGTGCAGGAGCAGGTCACGATCTCGGCCGACTGGCTGCCGACACTGCTCGCCGCCGCGGGCCTGGCGCCGCACCCCGACTACCCGAGCGACGGCGAGGACATCCTGCCGGTGCTCGAAGGCCGCGCGCCGGTGCATTCGCGCACGCTGTACTGGCGCTACAAGGCGCAGGCGCAACGCGCATTGCGCGAGGGCAACTGGAAGTACCTGAAGATCAACGACAACGAGTTCCTGTTCGACGTGGTGGCCGACCAGCGCGAGCGCGCGAACCTGCGCGACAAGCACCCTGAGGTCTTCGCCCGCCTCAAGCGTCTGTGGGAAGAACTGGACAGCGGCTTCCTGCCGGTCACCGACGAGGTGTTCACGCATGGCGTGACGCCCGACGTGCAGGCCGACCGCTACGTGCCGCACAGCCTCGTGCGCACGTTGTCGCGCTGACCCCCGCGACGTGTTCAGGCTCGAACTGATCGAGGCGCTGCGCGAGGTGGCACACCATGGCAGCCTGACACGCGCCGCCTCGGCGATGCAACTGTCGAAGTCCACCGTGAGCAAGTACATCACCGAGCTGGAGACCCAGGTCGGCGTGCAGCTGCTGCATCGCAGCACGCGGGTGGTGGAGGTGACCGATGCGGGCCGCCACCTGCTCAAGCGCAGCGCGGCCTTGGTGGCGCTGGCGGAACGCATCCAGACCGAACTCGACGCACACGCGCGCCGCTGCAGAGACCGCTCAGTGCGGTGTGGCTGAGAAGCGCGGGATCGCCGCGGCCAACGCGGCGGTGTAGGGATGGCGGGGCCGGTCGAAGAGTTCGGCCGCGGGACCTTCGTCGACGATGCGCCCTTCGCGCATCACCAGCACGCGTTCGCACAGCAGGCGCACCACGCCGAGATCGTGCGAGACGAACACGATGGACAGCTGCAGCTCGCGCCGCAGCCGGTCGAGCAATGCCAGCACGCCGGCCTGCACCGACACGTCGAGGGCCGCCGTCGGCTCGTCGAGGATCAGCAGTTCGGGCCCCGGCGCGAGCGCCCGCGCGATGCCCACGCGCGCCGCCTGTCCGCCGGACAGTTCATGCGGCCTGCGCTGCAGCAGGTCGACGCCCAGCTGCACGCGCGCGGCCGTGTCCAGCACCTGCCGGCGCAGGGCGTCGCCCCGCAGGCCGAGCAGGCTGCGCAGCGGATCGGCGATGGCGTCGAAGGCCGTCTTGCGCGGGTCGAGGCTGTCGTGCGGGTCCTGGAACACCATCTGCACGCGGCGCCGCCACGGCGCCCGTGCGGCGTGCGCGGCCGGGTGGCGCGCAAGGTCGTCGCCGTCGAATTCGATGCGTCCCGACAGCGGATCGCCGAGCCGCGCCAGCAGCGACACCAGCGTCGACTTGCCGCACCCCGATTCACCGACCAGCCCCAGCGCCTCGCCGCGCGCCAGCGTGAAGCTCACGCCATCGACCGCCTGCAGCCAGCGCCGCCGCGTCACCAGCCCGCCGAACGATGGAATGCCCGGCAGCGGATAGCGGGCCACGAGGTCGCGGACGTCGAGCAGTGTCATGCGGCGAGGGCGAGTGAAGGTTGGCCGATGTGGACCGGGTGCCAGCATGCCAGCGTGTGCCGGGCCCCGAGCGGCGTGCCGGGCGCGGCCTGGCTGCGGCAGCGCGCATCGGCCTGCGCGCAGCGCTCGGCGAAGCGGCAGGCGGGCAGGTCGTTGCGGGTCAGGTCCGGCAGCGTGCCGTCCACGCTGCGCAGGGCGGCGAGCGTCGGCGCCGATTGCGGCGTGGCACGCAGCAGCTGCCGCGTGTAGGGGTGCGCGGCGCCGTCGCGCAGCCGGGCCGACGGCAGCGTCTCGACGAGCTGGCCCGCATGCATGACCGCGATGCGCGCGCAGCGCTGCGCGGCCAGCGCCAGGTCATGGGTGATCAGGATCGTCGCCAGGTGCCGCTCCGCCGCCAGGCCGGCGATCAGGTCGAGCACGCGGGCCTGCGTGCTCACGTCGAGACCGGTGGTCGGCTCGTCCGCGATCAGCAGCTCGGGTTCGCCGGCCAGTGCCAGCGCGATCATCACGCGCTGGCACTGGCCGCCGGAGAGTTCGTGCGCATGGGCCTTGAAGCGGCGTGCCGGATCGTTCAGGCCCACGCGTTCGATCCATGCCAGCGCTTCCTGCCGCGCCACCGCGGGCTTCAGGCCACGGTGCACGCGCAGCACCTGCTGCAGCTGGTCGCCGACGGTGCGCAGCGGATGCAGCGCGCGTCGCGGGCTCTGGAACACGAAGCCGATGCGGCGCCCGCGCAGCGCCTGCCAGGCCGCGGCATCGGGCGCGCCCCGGCCGTCGAGCAGGTCGCGCTCCTGGAAGCGCAGCCGCCGCGCGTGCACCTCGGCACGCGCATCGAGCAGGCCGGCCAGTGCCAGCGCGGTGACGGACTTGCCCGAGCCGCTCTCGCCGACCAGCCCGAGCGTCTCGCCGGCCTGCAAGCTGAAGGTGACCTTGTCGAGCACGTTGACCACGCCCGAAGGCGTGTTGAAGCGCAGGCTCAGTCCGTCGACGTCGAGCAGCGGCGCGCTCATGGTGCGGCCTCCGCCGCGCCGCGCGGATCGAGCAGGTCGCGCAGCGCGTCGCCCAGCAGCGTGAAGCAGACTACGGCCGCGAACAGCGCCAGGCCGGGGAAGAAGGCCAGCCACCATTGGCCCGTGATGATGTAGGGCGCGCCTTCGCTGACGAGCACGCCCCATTCGGCCGTCGGCGGGCGCACGCCCAGGCCGATGAACGAGAGCCCGGCGCCGTTCAGCAGCGCCCAACCGAGGTTGATCGACCCCTGCACCGCCAGCATCGGCAACACGTGCGGCAGCAGCACGCCGAACAGCAGGCGCGCGGCACCCGCACCGCCCAGCCGCGCCGCAAGCACATAGCCGGCGTTGCGCCGCACGCCGACCTCGCTGCGTGCCAGGCGGATGTAGAAGGGCAGGTTGATCAATGCGGTGGCATAGACGATGTTGGCGACGCTGTTGCCCCATGCCGCGACGAGCGCCATGGCGACGACGAACAGCGGAAAGGCCATCAGCACGTCCACCAGGCGGCCGACCCAGCGGTCCAGCCGGCCACCGACGAAGCCGCACCACGCGCCGATGGCGCTGCCCGCGATCAGCGACAGCACGACCGCACCGGCCGCCATGCCGAGGTCGAGCCGCGTCGACACGAGCACCCGCGAGAACAGGTCGCGCCCGAGCGCGTCGGTGCCGAACCAGTGCGCCGCACTGGGCGGCTGCAGGCTGCCCTGCACGTCGGTGGCGAGCGGGTCGAAAGGTGCGAGCGCCGGGCCGAGCAGCGCGGCGCCCAGGAACAGCGCGAGCAGCAGCAGGCCGAGCGCGGCATGGGCGCCGGGAAGGCGCGAGAAAGGCGAAAGACGCTTTGTCATGTCGGTGCGCCCGCGCGTGGATCGATCCGGCTGTGCAGCAGGTCGACCAGCAGGTTCACGCCGACGAAGAGCAGCGCCACGAGCAGCACGAAGCCCTGCAGCGGCGCATGGTCGGCGGCCAGCAGCGCGTCGAGTGCATAGCTGCCGATGCCCGGCCAGGCGAACACCTTCTCGATCACCACGTTGGCGCTCAGCATGTACGAGAACACCATGCCGGCGCCGGTGACGACCGGCAGCAGCGCGAGGTGCAGCGCGCTCGCCAGCACTGCGCGGCGCGGAAGCCCGAGCGCCCGCGCGGTGCGCACCGCGTCGCTGCGCAGCACGCCGAGCAGCGACGCCCGCATGATCCGCGCCACCGGCGCCAGCGAGAACAGTGCCATCGCGATGGCCGGCAGCAGCAGCCGCCCCGCGGCCGAAGCCAGCGCATCGGCCCGGCCGGCCAGCGCCGCGTCGATCAGCAGGAAGCCGGTGACGTGGGGCGGCGGCGTCAGCATGGCGTCGATGCGGCCGGTCGGCTCCGGCGCCCATCCCAGCAGGAAGTAGAAGACATAGACCAGCAGCAGCGCGATGACGAAGGTCGGCATGCAACTGCCGCCGACGGTGAGCAGGGTGCATGCGCGGTCCCACACCGAACGGGGTCGCAGCGCCGCGGCGGCGCCGAGCGGCAGCGCGATGGCCAGCGTCAGCGCGAACGCGACGAAGGTGAGTTCGAGCGTGGCGGGCAGGCGTTGGCGCAGGTCCGTCCAGACCGGCTGCCCGGTGGTGTGCGACATGCCCCAGTCGCCTTGCGCGAGCGCCACGAGGTAGTGCCACAGCTGCGTCGGCAGCGGCTGGTCGAGGCCCATGCGGGCGCGGATCTGCGCGATCTCCTCCGGCCCGGCGCTCGGCCCCGACGCCAGGAAGGCCGCCGGGTCGCCGGGCAGCACGTGCGTCAGCAGGAACGTGAAGACGACGGCGCCCAGCAGCACCGGCACCGTCGCCAGCAGCCGCGCGGCGATGCGGCCCGCGAAGTTCAACGGGTCAGCGGCCGGAAGTCGACCTGCCCGTGGATGTAGTAGGTGAAGCCCTGCAGGTCGGGCTGCAGCGCGGCCTCGAACGACGGCAGCCACAGCGGCACCAGCGGCACCTGCTCGAACGCGATCTCGATGGCGCGCTGGATGCCGCGGTCGTACTTGGCGCGATCGGTTTCCCAGCGCGCCTGCTCGACCAGCCTGGCGAGTTCGTCGTTCTTGAACGAGCCGAAGTTCCAGCGCCAGTCGCCCTGGAAGAAGATCCGGAAGAAGTAGTCCGGGTCGTTGAACCAGGCGGACGAACTGTCGATGAAGAAGGGCAGCTTCTTCTCGGTCTGCAAGGTGCCCCACTGGGCGCCCGGCACTTTCTCGATGGTCAGTTCGATGCCGATCTTCTTGAGCGCTTCCTGGATCAGCAGCGCAGCCGGCTCGGCCAGCGTGGCGTCGCCGACGTTGTAGCTGAAGCTGGTCTTGAAGCCGTTCGCCAGCCCGGCCTGGGCGAGCAGCTCGCGTGCGCGCAGCAGTTGCGTGTCGTACGGATAGGGCTGGGGAAAGCGGCTGCTCGTGGGCTTGGCCGACTTCGCACCGAACAGCGGCTCGCCGCGGCCCAGGCTCGCGCCGCGCAGCAGCGAGGTGTAGGGCAGCGCATAGGCCACCGCCTGCCGCACGCGCACGTCGTCGAAGGGCTTGGCCTGCGTGTTGAAGGCGACGAACCGGAAGCTCGTGGTGACCGGCACGGACACCACCTTGGCGCGGGTCTTGTCGGTGAGCGCGTCCAGGTCCTTCGGCGGCAGTTGCAGCGCCACGTCGGCATCGCCCTTGAGCAGCGCCGCCACGCGGTTCGAAGCCGCCGGCACGACCTGGAACACCGCCCGCCGGATCTGCGGCAGTGCGCCGCTCTTCCAGCCGTCGAAGCGTGCGTAGATCACCTGCTGGCCCGGCGTGAAGTTCTCGACGCGGTAGGCACCGCCACCGGCGGCGTTGGCCTTCACCCATTCGGTGGCCCAGGGGTCGGCCGCCGTCGCATGCGACCTGGCGAGTTCGGCATTGAGCACCGACGCGAAGAACAGCGCCAGGTTGGGCAGCGTGTAGCGGTCGGCGCGCGGCAGCGCGATGCGGAAGGTGTGCGCGTCCACCACGCTGAATTGCGCCGGGCTCTCGAGCGATCCGGTCGCGAGCTGGCGCTTGCTGGCCGGCAGCGACACCGCGCGGTCGAGCGACCATTTCACGTCGTTCGCCGTCACCGGGCGGCCGTCGTGGAAGGTGGCGTCGCGGCGCAGCTTGAAGGTCAGCGTGCGGCCGTCGGCCGACTGCTCGAAGCTTTCGGCAAGCTCGCCGCGGAAGCGCCCGTAGTCGTACTTGAAGACGCCGGGCGACACCTGCACGCGGTCGAAGTTGATCAGCCGGTCGTACACGTTGGTGAACAGCCCGAGCGATTCGCGGCTCACGCCCTCGCCGTGGGGGTCCTGCGAATTGGGTGCGCCTTCGGCCAGCACGCGCACGGTTTCCTTGCGCGACTGCGCGAGCGCGGCCAGCGGCAGGCCCAGGCCCGTGGCCGCGATGGCACCGCCGGCGCCGACCGAGACGAAGGCGCTGCCCTGCTGAATGAAACGACGACGATCCATGGGGAATTTCCTGAAGGTGTGGGATGGGGGAGAAAGCGTTCGCGCCCTGGCGGCTCAGAGCGAGGCGTGGCGCTGCGGCGTCGCGCCGTTGATCCAGTGGTTGCCGATGACGTGTGGCTTCCAGCGCACCGGGTCGTGCACGGTGTGCGTGCGCGCATTGCGCCAGTGGCGGTCGAGGTTGTGCTCGCTGAGCGTGGATTGCGTGCCGCCGAGTTCGATCAGCGTCGTGGCCGCGCGCAGCGCGAATTCGGTCGTGACGACCTTGGCCTCGGCCACCGCGATCGATGCCTCGGTCACGCGGTCGGGTGTGCCTTGGTCGCGGGCGGCGTCGAGGTAGCGGCCGCTGCGGTCGACCAGCGCTTCGGCCGCGTGCTGCTGGATCACCAGCTCGCCCAGCCTGGCCAGCGTCAGCGGGTCATCGGCCGCGCGGGCCACGCCGCTGTCCGGCCAGGGCCGCGCGCGGTCGCGCACCCAGGTGCGCAGGTCGGCCATGGCGGCCCGGCCGATGCCGAGGTCGATGGCCGCATGCAGGATCTGCGCGAAGGGCCCGTGGATCGTCGGCGGCTCGAACAGTTGCGCGCGCGGCAGCACCTGCAGCGGCTCGACCGCCACGTCGTCGGCCGTGACGGTGCCGCTGGCGGTGGTGCGCTGGCCGAAGCCGCTCCAGTCGTCGAGCACTTCCAGGCCGGGCGCATCGCGGCGCACGTACACCAGCACCTGGCGGTCCTGCTCGTCCTTCGCGGCCACCGGCACCCAGTGCGCGAACAGCGCGCCGGTGCAGTAGAACTTGCGGCCGTTCAGGCGCAGGCCGTCGCGGCCATGGCTCAGGCGTGCGGTGATCACCTTGGCGTTGGGCGTGCCGCTCTCGGACACCGCATTGCCGAAGCGCCGGCCTTCGAGCGCCTCGCGAAAGAAGAAGTCCTGCTGGGCGGGGTTGCCGATCAGCCGCACCGCGTCGACCAGGCAGTAGTGGTTCTGCGGGATCTGGCCGAGCGCGGGGTCGGCCTCGGAGATCAGTGCGGTGACTTCCGCCAGCGTCACGTGCGACACGGCTGCGCCACCGAAGGCGCGCGGCACCGTGATGCCCCACAGCCCGCTGGCCGAGAAGCGCTCGATCTCCGCGTGCGGCAGGCGGCGCTCGCGGTCGCGCTCGGAGGCGGTCGGCGCGAATTCGGCGGCCAGTGCGCGGGCCACGGAAAGGGCTTCGGCGTCGGTCTTGATCAGGTGGGCGGTCATGGGTTGGCTCGGGGTTGTCTGGCTGGAACGGGAACGGCAGGCGGGCGCACGCCGGCGCGCCCGAAGATCTTTTCGCGCCAGGTGCCTTCGGCATAGGCGCGCTTGTGCAGCCCGCGGCGCTGGAGCTCGGGCACGACCAGCTCGACGAAGTGCTCGAGGCCTTCGGGGCTGACGGTGCGCACGAGGTTGAAGCCGTCGACGCCGGCTTCGTCGACCCAGGCCTCGATCTCGTCGGCGATCTGCGCGGGCGTTCCCACGATGGGGCGGTGGCGACCGCCGAGCGGCATCTGCGCGAGCAGCTGGCGGATCGTGGGCGCCGCCTGCTGCCGCTGCAGCGTGTCGACCGAGCTCTGGATCGCGTCGGCGCTGCCGCCGGTCACCGGGTCGTCGAGCCCGTGCCGGGACAGGTCGACGCCGATGGCGCTCGAGAACTGCACGAGGCCAGCTTCGGGCCGGGCGTAGCGGCGATAGTCCTCGTAGCGCGCGCGGGCCTCGCTTTCGGTGCGGCCCGCGATCACCTGCAAGGTGGTGACGAAGCGCGCGTCCGACGGGTCGCGCCCGGCCTCGGCCATGGCGGCGCGCAGCTTGCGCACGACGGCCGCGGTCGCCTGCAGGCCCTGGTTGGGAACGAAGACCACTTCGGCATGGCGCGCCGCGAAGACGGTGCCGCGCGCGGACGCGCCGGCCTGGAAGAGCAATGGCGTGCGCTGCGGCGACGGCTCGCACGGATGCACCGCGTCGAGCCGGTAGAACGCGCCGTCGTGGTGGATCGGCCTCACCTTGGCCGGGTCGGCGTAGAGGCCGCCGGCGCGGTCGGCGACCACGGCGTCGTCGTCCCAGCTCGACTCCCACAACTGGTAGACCAGCGACATGAATTCGTCGGCACGGTCGTAGCGCTGGTCGTGGCCCGCCGTGGCCGCGCCGCCTTGTGCACGTGCCGCGCTGTCGAGAAAGCCGGTGACGATGTTCCAGCCGAGCCGGCCTTCGCTCAGGTGGTCGAGCGTGGACATGCGCCGCGCAAAGGCGTGCGGCGACTCGGCGGCGATGGTGGCCGTGATGCCGAAACCCAGGTGCGTGGTGACGCTCGCCATGGCGCCGACCAGCACGGCCGGGTCGTTGATCGGCAGCTGGATGGCGTCGCGCAATGCAGCGTCGGCGTTGCCGCCCCAGACGTCATAGACGCCCGTGACGTCCGCGAGGAACAGGCCGTCGAACAGCCCGCGCTCGAGCGTGCGGGCCATGTCGAGCCAGTACGGCAGCCGCTTGTATCCGGTGGACCGGTCGCGCGGATGCCGCCACATGCCATGGGCGATGTGGCCCACGGTGTTCATGTCGAACGCGTTGAGCAGGATGGGGCGGCGTGCAGCCATGGCGTGGTCCGCGCGGGCCGGCAGGCCGCCGCGCTGGGGATTCGGAGTCGTCGGCCCGGGGCGCGTCAGTAAGGGCGGCTGCCCGAAAGGCTGATGCGCTTGAGCAGCCGGCGTTCGCCGTTGTCGAACGCGCTGCGCGCATGCAGCGTGGCCTGGTTGTCCCAATAGACGATGTCGCCCACCGACCAGCGGTGCGTGTAGGCGAAGCGCGGCTGCAGCAGGTGCGCCCGCAGGCGGGCGATGAGCGCGGCACCGTACTGCGGCTCCACGCCGACGATCTCGACCTCGGTGCGTGCGCCGAGATGGAGGATCCGGCGGCCGCTGTCGGGATGCGTGCGCACCAGCGGATGCACCTCGAAGGGCGCGAGCGGCTCGATGTCGGGCGTGCGATAGAGCGGAAAGCCCGATGCGAGCGGCTTGAGCTTGCGCAGGAACGGGTTGTAGGTGATGAGCTGCAGCTGGTCGATCTCGCGCTGCGTGGCGGCGTCGAGCGCGTCCCACGCGGCGGCGAGGTTGTACCAGGTGGTGTCGCCGCCTTCGGACGGAACCTCGATGCCGTAGAGCAGCGAGCCGGCGGAGGGCACGGGCGTCCAGTGGTGGTCCGCGTGTGCCGAGAGTTCGTCGTGCCCGAGCACGCCACCGGCCTGGTTCGACACGTGCACGATGTCCGGCGTGTTGCCGCCGTACGGGTCGGAGCCCAGCACCGGCACGTTGGCCGGCGGCCGGAACACGCTGCCGAAGTAGCTCGCCAGCCGCTCGAACTGGCCGTCGTCGATCCGCTGCTGCTTGATGACGAGCACATGCCTGTCGCGCAGTGCCTGCTTCAGCGCCAGGACCTGGGCGGCCGGCAGCGGGCGGGTGGCGTCGAGGCCGACCACCTGTGCGCCCAGCGACGCGTCGATGGGCGAAATGCGGAAGGCATCGGGTCCGGCGGCGGGGCTCGCAGCATGGCTGGCGAGGTGGGTGACGGGCTCGGCTGAAATGGATATGGACATGGCTTTGGAGTGCGGTGCTGCGCCTGCGAATGCTAGGAAAGTTCGCACCCATCGCTTGCGCCCATTGCGCATGTCGATATGCGGAAATCCGGCTTCGGTGGCCGATCGCCGATGGCATTGCACGGCGCCGGGATGTTCCCGGTTCCCTATACTCGCGGCTCCCTTGGGGAGTAGCCGGCTTCCGTCCCTGGAAGCGCCCGCGTCAACATACTCGGCATTTCATGTGCTGTGGCGCTGGCAACCGTTCTGGTTGGCGAGACCATCGGCACGCCACCGCGACACAGGTCGGGCAGTGGGGCGTGCCGTTGTGTCGTCGCCCGGCCATCAGAACGATCCCCACATGAACTTCGCTTCCACCGCATTGCTGGCCATGGCCATGTCGACCGATGCATTCGCCGCCGCCGTCGGCAAGGGCACGGCACTCGAAAAACCCCGATGGTCCGAAGCGCTGCGGACCGGCGCCATCTTCGGCGTCATCGAAGCCATCACGCCGGTCATCGGCTGGGCGCTGGGCTACGCGGCGTCGGGCTACGTGAAGACCTGGGACCACTGGATCGCTTTCACGCTCCTGTGCGTGCTCGGCGCCCGCATGATCTGGGCCGCCCTGCGGAAGTCCGGCGAGGAAGAAACCGAAAAGCCCCGCAGCCACGGCTTCTGGGTGCTTGCCGTCACCGGTTTCGCCACCAGCATCGACGCGATGGCGGTCGGCGTCGGCCTGGCCTTCCTGAACGTGAACATCGTGCCCGTGGCTGCGGCCATCGGCTTCGCCACGTTCGCCATGGTCACGCTGGGCGTCATGGTCGGGCGGCTTCTCGGCAATGTGGCTGGCCGCTGGGCGGAAGCCATCGGCGGCGTGCTGCTGATCGGCATCGGCTCCGTCATCCTGTACGAGCACCTCACCGCGCTGGCATGACCCGATTGCGGCGGTCGGGCGCCGTGCGACGATAGCGGCCCGATCCCTTCGATTGCGCTCATGCCAACCCCACCTGCGCCAGCCAAGAGCACCCGCGGCCCGACCTCCGACGACAAGCGCTCGTTTCTCGGGCGGCTCGGCCCGGGCCTGATCACCGGTGCGGCCGACGACGACCCGAGCGGCATCGCGACCTACTCGCAGGCCGGCGCCCAGTTCGGGCTGGGCACCTTGTGGAGCCTGTGCTTCACCTACCCGCTGATGGTGGGCATCCAGTTGATCAGCGCCCGCATCGGGCGGGTCACCGGGCATGGGCTGGCGGCCAACATGCGGCTGCACTATCCGCGATGGCTGCTCTGGGCCGTGGTGGCGCTGCTGCTCGCGGCCAACGTCATCAATCTGGCGGCGGACCTCTCGGCCATGGGCGACGCCGCCGTCCTGGTGTTCGGCGGCGAGGCCAAGGCCTTCACGGTCGCCTTCGGGCTGTTGACGCTGCTGCTGCAGGTCTTCGTGCCCTACACGCGCTACGTGCGCGTGCTCAAGTGGCTCACGCTGGTGCTGTTCTCGTACGTCGCCGTGTTGTTCACGATCGAGATCCCCTGGGGCGAAGTACTGCGCGCGGTGGTCATGCCGCCACTGCAGATGAAGGCCGAATACCTGGTCACCGTCGTCGCGATCTTCGGCACGACCATCAGCCCCTATCTGTTCTTCTGGCAGGCCTCGCAGGAAGTCGAGGAAATGCGCAGCGACGGCGCGGCCAGGCCGCTGACCGAGGCGCCCGAGCAGGCGCCGTCCAGCTTCCGGCGCATGAGACTCGACACCTGTTTCGGCATGGGGGTTTCGAATCTCATCGCCTTCTTCATCGTGCTGACGGCGGCATTGGCGCTCCACGCCAAGGGCGTGACCGACATCCAGACCTCGGCCCAGGCGGCTGCGGCGTTGAAGCCGATCGCCGGCCCGCTCGCGTTCTGGCTGTTCGCATTGGGGATCATCGGTACGGGCATGCTGGCGATTCCGGTGCTGGCCGGGTCCGCCGCCTACGCGCTGGCCGGCACCTTCGACTGGAACGCCAGCCTCGAAGACAAGCCGGCACGGTCGCGCGGCTTCTATGCGGTGATCGTCGTGTCGACCCTGCTCGGCATCGCCCTGGGCTTCACGCCGCTGGACCCGATCAAGGCGCTGTTCTGGAGTGCCGTGTTGAACGGCGTCATCGCCGTGCCGGTGATGGTGGTGATGATGCTGATGGTGTCGAATCGGCGGCTCATGGGCGACTTCACCGCGTCGCGCAGGCTGAAGATCCTCGGATGGGCGGCGACGGTGGCGATGGGCCTCGTGGTGGGCGCCATGTGCTTGGCCTGATCGACGGCCTGCTGTCTGCTAGGGCCTTGCCGCGGAGGCGAGGTGCTGCTTGAGGAACGCAAGCACCCGTTCATTCAGTTCGGCATGAAACGCGGTGCGGTCGAAGCCGGCCGGGTCCGCGCACAGCTCGGGCGCCGCTTCACGTTGCGCGGCCGAACACGGCGCGAGAAAGCTGAAGTGCGAAGCACCTGCCGCCACATGCCAGTCCGGCACCACGGGCAGGCTGCGGCGCACGCCTTCGACGCTCTCGGGTGTGACGCCATCCCCGCCGGTGGCGGAAGCCCAGAGTTGAATGGGAATGCTGCGCACCCTGGCCAGTCCAGCCGCCGTGAATACCGCATTGAACGGATCGACGATGACGGCCGCCTTGATGCGCGCGTCATGCGCCAGCGGAGCCGAGAGCAGCGACTGGAAGCGACGCCGCATGGTGACGCAGTCGGGTCCTTCGGGGGCCACCGCGCAGGGAGATGACGGCCGCGGCGGCAAGCGTTCGAAATCGGGTTCGGCACCCACCAGCACCAGGCCCGTGTAGCCGCCTCTCGAGAAGCCGTAGAAGCCCACCTTGTCGGCATCCAGCCGCTCGTGCGCGGGCCAGGCCCCCAGCATGAAGTCGATCAGGCGCCGGATGTCGACGGTGCGGGTTGCGAGCGCGACGATGCTGTCGTCCGGACCACCGCGCAACCGGAAGTTGTCGCCCGAATGGGTGATCGTCGCGACCACGAAGCCCGCGTCTGCCAGGGCCTGTGCCGTGTCGTGGTGCCCCAGGAAGGAACCGCCATAGCCGTGCGACAGCACGATCAATGGCCGCGGACCGCCCGATGCGATCGGGCAGTCGCGCACCGCCGCGAGCCGTACGCGGCCGAGCTCCACCCCGTCCGCCGGGGGCTGGGCGCACGGCATCCAGACGGCGCCTTGCAGCGCGGGCCCGTCGCGATCGGCCGGCACCTCGATCAGGCTGAAGCCGGCGGCATGGACGAAGGTCGAAACGAGGAACAAGAGGGCAACGAGCAGGCGGCGTGGCAGGAGCATGTGCATGTCTGGAGATGGGATGCCGGGCGCGTCAGCGCGCCGGGCGGACCGGGATCAGGAGTTCCGTGCGCAGGTCGTCCGGCGGAACCTGGCGCGGCGAGTTGAGATAGTGTTCGAGCGTGGGCCGATCATCCGGCTCGTACCCGCTCTCCGGCAGCCATCGCCGATAGATCGCCTGCACGGCCGCGTTGATGCGGGTGTACCGGCCGCCGAGGCAGTGCATGGCATAGAGCCCGCCAGGTATCTCGATGTGTTCGATGCCATGCACTGCCTCGGCGGCAGGCCGGGGATCGGGCAGGGCAGCGGCGACGTAGTGCCTGAAGTCCGAGCGCATCTCGGGATTGCCGTAGGAGATGCCGAACCATCCCGACACCCTTTGCGCGCCGAGCTGCGCACGCAGCCGCCGATGCGTGTGCGGAATGGTCGAGAACGGGCCCTGGTGACGCAGCGCATGAACCGACTGGGCCGGCCGCTGGACGATGCGCACTTCGAAGCCGGATTCGGCGTGCTCGCTGCTCGCCGTCGGACCCTGCGCATCGGTCGGCTTCGGATGCAGCGCCGCCTTGTTCATGTGCTGTCGGAACTGCCGCGGCGACTGGCCGGTGAACTGGGTGAACGCACGCGTGAAGGCCTGAGGGCTGTCGTAGCCCACGGCAAGGGCGATCTCGGTGACGCTGGTGTCGTCTCCGGTGAGCATCCGGCCCGCCAGCGCGAGCCGCACGCGGCGCACCGTCGCCGCCACGGTTTCACCTGCGATGCCGTGGTAGATGCGATGAAAGTGGAACGGGGAGAAGTGGGCGAGTGCCGCCAGGTCTTCGAGCCGGTGGTCGGCCAGTGGGTCGGCGACGATCGCCGCGACCACGCGGGCCACGCGCGCCCTGTAGCGCTGCTCGATGGATGAGGCTTGCATGGCGCAAGTGTGCGCCGGTCCTGCACATGAAACTTAGCCGCGCTTGCGCAATTCGGGCGAGCGGACGTTGATGGACGTGTGCACGCGGGCTGCCAGTGGAGTCACGCGGGAATCGAACAGGCTGTGCCATCCGGGCGGCCCAACCAGCGGTGCATGGATTCAAGCAGCGCCGCTTGCTCGAAGGGTTCATCCTGGTCTCGAGCCCACGCGACGATGCCGTCGGGCCTGATGAACAGGGCTGCAAGTCCCATTGCGTCGACGCCATTGCCATGGACGATGGTCAAGCGGCCTGGGTACTCTTCGTCCATCGACCTGAGCGCCGGCTCGTCATGCAGGGTCACCAGCAGGGCGCTGCCGCCACGCATGAAGGCGGCGAGCCGCGACCCGTCGGACAGCACGAGATCGGGCGCGCTGTGGCCCACCAGCGGGTGACGGCCGGGCAGGTCATGGCGGCGTTGGGAGCCGTCGACTTTCGCGGCGAAATACGCGGCCCCGTCCCTGGTGGCGATCAGGTCGCGGATCACCGCTCCGATGGCGCGGCTCCATGGATCGGGCCGCAGGATGGCCACCTGCGCGCGAGTCCATTCGAGCGCCCAGGCGCCGGCCGGATGGCGCTCCGCCGTGTACGTGTCGAGGAGTCCGGCCGGCGCCGAACCCTGGATCGTCGCGGCCAGCTTCCAGCCCAGGTTCAAGGCATCGATCAGTCCCGTATTGAGCCCTTGCGCCCCCAACGGCGAATGGATGTGAGCGGCATCGCCGGCCAGCAGAATCCGGCCTTGCCGATAGGTCGTCGCCTGTCTGGCCCTGTCCGTGTAAGTGGATGCGAAATGGATCCTGGACAGCGTGACATCGGTTTCGGAAACCCGTCGAAGGACGGTCTGCAGATGCGCGATGGTGATGTCTTGGCTTCGATTGAAGGTGCCGCCGTCGAAGTCCATCACGGTGATGCGACCCGGCCCCGGGCCGACAGCGTACAAGCCATGCGGCGTGATGTTGAAGCCGGGGAGAAGCTTCTCCGGGTCGGCCATTTCCACCGATGCAAGATAGCCGGTGAACTGGGGCTCGGTGCCTTCGAAGTCGAAGCCTGCCCGCTTGCGGACGATGCTTCTGGCGCCGTCGCAACCCACCAGCCAGTCGGCGCGGTGGACTTCGCCCGCCGCAAGCACTGCGACCCCATGATCGTCCTGCCGGACGGCCGTGACTTCGCAGTCTCGGCGGATCTGCACGCCAAGCGACATCGCACGTCGGCCGAGCAGCGACTCCAGGTCCTCCAGGCTGATGATGCCGGTCGTCGACGACGGGCCGTGCGTCGCGTACTGCGGCGCGGGTGCATCGTCCCGGCACACCTCCACCGGAATTCCCGCGAAATGCCCGGCATTGCGCTTCGCTGCTTCTGGCTCGCCCGTCTTCGCACGCGGTGCGTCCTCGGCGTCCCAGTCGAGTGCAGCCAATCGGACTTCGTCGAGCAGGCCGCGTCGATGGAACGCCTCGACGGAGGGGATGTTGAGCCCTCGCATTCCCATCCAGCCCGCCTTCATCGGCGCATGGGGATCGGACGACTTTTCCAGAACAAGGACGCGGATCCCGCGCAGCGCGAGTTCCGTTGCCAGGAAGAGTCCGACAGGACCGGCGCCAGCCACGATGACGGAGCAACTCATGATTTTTGTGTGAAGATCATTTATGCGTACAGTGTTCGCAAAAGACGATCCTATCGCACTGGGTACGATGTACGCAATGAAGAAGATCACAAAAAAATCCGCCGATGCCGGCGACGCCGCAGAACCTGGGATGTCGTTGCTGTGGGGGCTGGCAACAAAACCCTCGCGCGGGCCACAGCCCGCTCATACGCGGGATGGCATCGCGGACGCGGCCGTGAGGATCGCCGACGAGGAGGGTCTCGACGCCGTCTCCATGCGGCGGGTGGCGGCCGAGATCGGGACGCGTGCCACATCGCTCTATCGCTACGTGCGTGCCAAGGACGAATTGCTCGATCTCATGGTCGACCAGGTCATGGGGGAGTTCGATGCGCCAAGCCGCTCCGGGGAATGGCGATCGGACTTGAGCGCGATGGCACGTCACATGCGCGCGTTGATGATGCGGCATCCCTGGATGATCTCGATTCCGGCACCCCTGGGGCCGAACAGCCTGGTCAAGATGGAAGCGACGCTCAGCGCGCTCGATGGCCACGGGTTGGACAACGACGCCCTGAACGTGATCCTCACCACGCTCTCCACCTTCACGCGCGGATACGCTGCTCGCGAGATCTCCGTGCTGCAAGCCCAGTCGCGTGCCCGCCTGAGTCTCGCGCAGTGGCAAGCGTCGCAACACGCGTACATCGAAATGATCCGAAGCTCTGGAAGGTTTCCGCTGTTCTCCGGACTTCTCGGCGGAGCGGATGCAACGCGCCAGCCGAAGAGCGCCGACCAGGAGTTCGACGAGAGCCTCGAATGTCTTCTGGACGGTATCGCCCAGCGGATGTCGCGTTAGCCCCAACCGTTGGGGACGACGCCAGCCAGGCGACCCCGACGGCGCGTGCTTCTAGTCGAGTCCCCGTTTCCCGGGTGCCCAGTAAGCCTTGGTCGAGATGCGTGCCGCCGGAACGCCGAGCCGTTTCAAGACCCGTTGAAGCCGCTGGATCGTGCCGGCCTTGCCGGTCAGAACGAACGAGGCCCCGACGGCGATGGGCGCACCGAGCAAGGCTTCCATCTCCTCGATGTGCGCGTCATCCTCGCGCCGGGCAACCCATGTCACGCCTTCGAGGCCGAGCCGCGCGGCGACCTGGCCACAGGCCTCGACATGAGCGACCTCGAAGCAGCATGTCAGGTTGCGGGCTCGGTTCTGCGACGCCAGCGCATGCGCGAGTCCGATCGATGTTTCATCGCCGAACAAGGCGAGCGGGCCGGACAGGCGGCTCGTGTTCAGTGACGAGTTGGGGCCGAACAGACTGCATTCGTCCCCAGGCCTCAAGTCGCGCAGCCAGGTGCTGCCGGGCCCTTCGCCGTGCATGTAGCCCAGGATGCGGGTGCGTCCCGCCGCGGCATCCCAGTCGATCGGCGTGTAGGTTCGCGAGGTGAACGCACCTTCCATCGACATCTGGGCCTTGTGCCCCGGTGCCCAGGTCGCTTCTCGCAGGGCCGGCCCTGCCAATGTGACCAGCCGGAACCGGTCGGCGATGTCCTCGATCTCGACGACCTTCGCGCTCCGCGTGAACAGGCGCCGCATCACCTTGCCCAGCCGGCTGGGTTCCTTCGCCGGCGGACGGTCGCCTGGTTGCGTGTCGAGCGTCATCAGAGCCTCACGGCGAATTCGTTGCCGCGCCCCTGGTCGATCGGAAGCGACTGCGAGATGTAGCCGCCCGACGTGCGGACATGTTCCAGGTAGTCCTGCGCGAACGCGTTCTCGGCGAGCACCACCGCGCCGGCCCTGAGCCGAGGCTCGATCAACTTGAGCACGGGCAGGTAAAGCGACCAGGCACCGTCGATGAGCGTGAGTTCGACGCTCCCACCGACCTCCCTGAGCGTCTCCAGCGCGTCGCCTTCGCGGATGTCCACCAGATCGGACAGGCCCGCGGCAGCGACGTTCGCCCGTGCCCGCGCCACCTTGGCCGGCTCCAGTTCGGAGCCGATCAGCTGGCCGCCGCCGTTGTCGCGCAGTGCCGCTGCAAGATAGATGGTCGAGACGCCCATCGAGGTGCCGAACTCCACGATCCGCGTCGCCTTGCAGGCCCGCGCGATCGCGTAGAGAAACCGGCCATAGCCGGGCGAGACGCACAGAAAGTGGCCCGCGTTGTCGCGACATGTCCTTTGATAGTCGCCGCGCTCCTCGTCGATCATCGCCGACGCCATCTGCTCGATCGTCGTGGCGGACGCCTTCATCTGCGCCACGATCCTGGCCATGAGGCCACTGTCCGCAGCGGCGGCCTCCTGATGAAGCTTTTCCAGTACTTCGGGGGCAGCGCCCCGGCTCAATGTATTCACGGTAGTCGTCCTTTGTCATGCCCGGAGCCGTCAGGCCTGACAGCTTGGCGTCGACTCTAGGACGCATGGCTTCTGGCGTCATTCCGAAGGTTGGTCAAAATGCTATTCAATTCAGTCACCGCGCCCGAAGTACCACCATGCCCCTCCTGAACGCTCACCTGTCCGAGCCGTCCGACTGGATCGAACCCGATAGCGTGCCGCGCCCGGTGGTGGTCTATGGCGTCGAGACCGCGCAGGTCGGCGCCGTCGAGCTGGGCCACCATCGCCACGCGAAGGGCCAGGTGATGCTCGTTCAGCGCGGCGCACTCAGTTGCGAGGTGGAAGGCGGGCTGTGGATCGTGCCGCCGCGCAGCGCCGTCTGGATCCCCGGTGGCGCGTTGCACGCGGTCAAGGCGACGGGCTTGATCCAGGGCTACAACGCTTTTGTCGAGCCCGCCGCCTCGGCCCGCCTGCCCTCGACCTGCTGCGCCGTCTCGGTGACGCCGTTGCTGCGCGAGCTTCTGACCCGGGCCGCGAGACTGCCGTTGCTTTATGAGGAAGGCGGAGCGAACTCGCGCCTGATGGCGGTCCTGATCGACGAGCTGGCGGATGCGCAGATCGAAGACCTTCATCTGCCGATGCCGAGCGACCTCCGGCTTCGCCGGATCGTCGATCAGATGGTGGCTTCACCGGCCGACCGGAGAACGCAGGCCGCCTGGGCGAAGCGTGCCGGCCTGAGCGAGCGGACGCTCGGGCGGCTGATCGCCCGGGAAACGGGGATGAGCTTCGGCCGTTGGCGTCAGCAGCTCGGCGTGATGCTCGCGGTCAAGTGGCTTGCCGGCGGCGCCTCCATCCAGCAGGTCGCCATCGATCTTGGCTACGAAAGCGTGCCCAGCTTCATGACCATGTTCCGCAAGACGCTCGGAACCTCGCCGGGGCGCTACATGGCGGAGCGCCATTCGAGCCGGCCTTGACGATTGGCGTTGAACGCGATCGCACGTGGCCGACCTCGGGTCAGGCCCAACGCTCCCATGGCGCAGGCGCGGCGAAAGCCAGCTTCAACTGGTCGATGAAGAGCCGGGTCTTGAGGCTCACGTGCTTCGCGCTGGGCGTGATCGCGTGCAATGGAAGAACCGGGCTCGTGAAATCGCCGAGGACGGGCACGAGCTCTCCTCGCTGCAGATGGTTCGCGAACACGAAGCTCGGGCCGTACACGACGCCAAAGCCGGACAACGCCACTTCGAGCATGACCTCCGTGTTGTTGGCGACGAAGCGGCAGCGGGTGTCGACGTGGGTGGTTTTTCCCTGCCGGTCGCTGAAGGTCCAGGGTGGCGTCGTCACCGCGCCGGCGTACCCGATCAGGGTGTGGCGCGCCAGGTCGGCCGGCTCGCGGGGCGGGCCGGCCTTGGCCAGATAGCCCGGCGTGGCGCATGCCATCAGCCGGCATTCCGCGAGCTTGCGCGCGACCAGGTCGGAGTCGGGCAGCTGGCCGATCCGCAGTGCCAGATCGAGGCCTTCTTCCACCAGGTCGACGAATCGATCCTGCAGATGCAGCGCCACTTCGACGCCCTGGAACTCGGTCATGTACCGCGCGGCGATCGGCCCCAGGTACATCGCGCCGAAAGTGATCGGCGCCGAGACACGGAGCTCTCCACGCGGCGACGCCTGCAGGTCGCCGGCTTCCTCGTCCGCGTCGCCGAGTTCTTCGAGGATCCTCTTGCCCCGCGCGAAATAGGCCCGCCCCGCCTCGGTGAGATTCAGCTGACGCGTCGTCCGCTGCAGGAGCCGGGCGGACAGGGACTTTTCGAGCGCCGTGAGGTACCGGCCCGCCATCACGGCAGAAAGCCCGTGTCGCCTTCCCGCAGCCGCGATGCTGCCTTCTTCAACGGCTGCGACGAAGACGGAGAGGCTGAGGAAGCGGTCCATTCGGTCGATGCGCGGTGGGTGCGGATTATGTATTTTGAATATGCACGCTAGTGCATTCGTGGCCAATTATCAACCTGGGAGAAACAAAGAAGAATTCATCCCATGGCGCATCGATCTCGATTGCGCCTCACGACGAAAGGCCAAGCCATGAAGATCCAGAACATCGACGTCGAACTGAACGTCGAAGACACCGCATTCGGCGACACGGCGCTCGTTTTCCTGCACCACTGGGGCGGCTCTTCGAGAACATGGTCGGCCTTCTGGCGAACGTAGGACACCTGTTGCCCGTCGAAGCGCCCGACGAGGTGGCCGCAACCATCGGCGAATTCGTTGCCTCGCTCTGACTGCCCGCACCGGAATCGACGCCTTTTTCCCCCTCGCAGCGTGCTTCGCAGGCTGCTCTTTTCATCACAGGAGTTTTGACCATGACCAACGAACAACAAACCACACAGACGACCGGGGTCGACCCGGCCGGCGTCCGCAACATCGTCCTGGTGCACGGCGCCTGGGCCGACGGCTCGAGCTGGGCCCGGGTCGTCGAGCCGCTACAGAAGAGAGGCTTCAACGTGGCGGCTGTCCAGAACCCGTTGACCTCGCTCGCTGACGATACGGCGGCCACCCGGCGTGCCATCGCCCTGATGGACGGCCCGGTGCTGCTGGTGGGGCACTCCTACGGCGGCGCCGTGATCACGGAGGCTGGCGCCGACCCGAAGGTCGCCGGCCTGCTGTACGTCGCGGCGTTCGCCCCGGACGACGGGCAGGCGGTCGGCGATCTCGGCCGCGACCTTCCGCCGGCGCCCGGAGGCGCGGAGCTTCGCCCCGACGCGCAAGGCTTCTTGTCGATGACCGCCAAGGGCATCGAGGAGAACTTCGCCCAGGATCTCCCGATCGCCGAGCGCAAGGTGTTGGCCGCGACCCAGGGACCGACGAACGGCGCCTGCTTCGGCGCAAAGATCTCCAGTGCCTCGTGGCGCACGAAGCCGACCTGGTACATCGTTGCCAGCGACGACCGCATGATTCCCCCGGCACTGGAGCACCGGTTTGCCGCCGCCATGCAGGCGACGACGCTGACAATCCCTTCGAGCCATGTGCCGATGCTGTCGCACGCCGCCGAGGTCACGGATTTCATCGTGGACGCGGCGAAGAGCTTGGCAGGCGACCGCCGCTGACGGCCGCGCGGCCCTGGACCCCAGGGCGTCGCGGTGGCTAGACCGGTTGCAGCTTGGCCTTGCGGATGGCTTGCGTGTAGCGCGCGATCTCGCTGCTGTAGAAGGCCGCCAGTTGCGGTGCCGACAGGGGCGGCGCTGGCGGCACGCCGGCCTGCATTTCCAGCTGTTGCTGGACCTCGGGGTCGCCGAGCGCCACCAGCACGGCCCGCGACATGGCCTGCGACACGGCCGCCGGCGACGTCGCTGGAATGAACAGGCCCGCCCAGGCATCGACCGTCGTGAAGTTCGGCATGCTGTGCGTCTCCGCGAAGGTGGGCACCGACGGGAACACCGGCGAACGCGCAGTGCCCGTCACGGCCAGCGCCTTGGGCTTGCCGCTGGCCACGCGCCGCGCCATGTTGCCATCCGCAGGCAGGAGCACCAGGTCGATGTGGCCACCCGTCAGGTCGGTGATGAGGGGCGCGCCACCCTTGTAGGGCACATGGGTCATGGGCACGCCGGTCGCTTCGGCGAAGGCGTCGCCTGCGAGGTGGTAGATGCTGCCGACGCCGACCGAGCCATAGCTCAGCGGCGTGCCGGGGTTGGCCTTGGCCCAGGCGACCAGTTCGTCGACGGTGCCGACGGGCAGGTCGCTGCGCGCATACAGCGCCAGCTGCGAGCGGGACAGCATGGCCAGCGGCCGGAAATCCTCGGGCTTGTAGCGGGCCGATTGCAGCGTCGCAGGGGCCAGGATCAGCTCGGTGGGCGAACCCACCACCAGCATGTCGCCGGCGGCGGCCCGCCCCAGTACCTTGGCGATCGCCAGCGTGCCGCTGGCGCCTGGCAGGTTTTCCACGATCACGGTGCAGCCCAGTTCCCTGGCCATGCGCGGGCCGACGGCGCGCGCGTACATGTCCGAGGCCCCGCCGGCAGGAAAGGGAACCATGAGCGTCAGCACCGCGGGCACGGCGGGCGTGGCTGGTGCTTGGGCACGGGCTGCTGCACCGGCGCCAAGGGCGGCAGCAGCGGCAAGAAGGGTGCGGCGTTTCATCATGGGCAACTCCTGATAGTGGACAGAGCGGTGGGCAGGGATGCGGGCGCGTCGACCCCGACGGGGCCGAGGGGGAAGCGTCGGCACAGCGCGCGGACGGCGCCGGCTGCACCGGCAGGCGGCGGCAGCCCTGCGGCCAGCGCCCGGGCAGCGTCGGCCACGATGCTGGCGACGATGTCGCATTCGGCCTCGGCCATGCCGCGCGTGGTCAGTGCCGAGACGCCCAGGCGCAGGCCGTGGGCCTGTTCGAAGTTCGCGTCGCCCGGCACGGGCACGGCGCTGCAGCCGATCTGCAGGGCGTCCAGTGCGTGCACCAGCGGGGCTGCCTGCAGGCCCAGAGGCCGCAGATGGGCGACCACGAAAGGAACGTCGGTTCCGCCGGTCAGCTGCACGATGCCTCGCGCGGCCAGGCCGGCCCCGAGGGCGCGCGCGTTGCGCAGCACCTGGGCGCTGTACGCATGGAATTCGGGTTGCAGCGCTTCGCCGAACGCCACCGCTTTGGCGGCGACCATCTGCATGAGCGGCGTCCCCTGCAGGCCCGGACACAGGGCTGCGTTCAGCCGTGCGGCCAGCGCGGGCTCGTTGCACAGGATCAGGCCGCCGCGGGGCCCGCGCAGATTCTTGTAGGTGGTCGTGGTGACCACGTCCGCATGCGGCAGCGGATTCGGGAAGTGGCCGGTGGCGACGAGGCCGGCGACATGCGCCATGTCCACCAGCAGCCGCGCGCCCACCTCGTGCGCGATGGCCGCGAAGCGCGCGAAGTCGATGCTGCGCGGGTAGGCCGAGGCGCCGCAGATGATGAGCCGTGGCCGGTGCTGCCGCGCGAGCGCCAGCACGTCGTCGGGGTCGATCAGGCCGGTGCGCGGATCCACGCCGTAATGGCGGGCCGTGAACCAGTCGCCCGACAGCGTGCCGCCGGCGCCGTGGCTGAAGTGGCCGCCGGCCCGCAGGTCCATCGACAGCAGGGTGTCGCCGGGCCGCAGCAGTGCGAGCAGCGCGGCCTGGTTGGCCTGGGTGCCGGAGTGCGGCTGCACGTTGGCGAAGCGTGCGCCGAACAGCCGGCAGGCGCGGTCCATCGCCAGCCGCTCCAGCGCATCCACCTCCGCCGAGCCCGACAGGAAGCGCGCCCCGGGATAGCCTTCGACCGTGGTGTCGGCCAGCACGCTGCCGCTGGCCTCGCGCTGCGCCAGGCTGATGTGGTTCTCCGAGGCCACCAGTTCGAGCCGGTCCGACTGGCGCTGTTCCTCCAGCGCGATCAGTGCCGCGACCTCCGGATCGAGCGTCTGCAGGGGCTGGCGCAGGAAGTGCGTCATGCCGCTTCAGGAAGCACGGGTTGGAGCAGGCAGTCGTCTGCCAGTGCCGCCAATGGCTGGCGGTCCCGCTCGTGGGCCATCTCGGGCACGTCGCGGGTCGCCGGGTTGCTGCACGGGTTGTAGATCACCGAGAAGATCCATCGCGAATAAGGCGACACGTTGGCGGCCGACACGTGCAGCAGGTTGTCGCCGAAGATCAGCAGCGTGCCGCGCGGACCCTTGGCCGAGACCATGCCCAGTTCGTGGACCAGATCGGTCACGGCCTCGTGCGGCACCGTCCACAGCTCCCACTTCTCGCCGTCCACGCTGCGCTTGAGGGGGATCTCGCGCTTGTGCGAACCGGGCACGAACATCAGGGGGCCGTTGAACTCGGTGACGTCGTCCAGGTGGATGTGGAAATTGAGCGCCAGCGGCTTCGGCACGCCATCGCGATGGTGATGGGTGGCGAAGTCGGTATGCCACTCGAAACCGCCGCCGTCGAAGCCGGTCTTCAGGTTGATCTTGACCTGCTGCGCATAGGCCTCCTCACCCAGAATCTGCCGGGCCGCCTCCAGCATGCGAGGGTGGCGCACCAACCGGCGGTAGAGCTCGTTGCGCCGGTGCAGCGACAGGATGTTGCGAACCTTGTCCTTGCCGGCCTCGCGCGGATTCTCCGGCCGCTGTTCGGCCACCATGCCGGGGACTTCGCCCCTCAGCACGTCCACTTCCTCGGGTGTGAAAACACCAGGGAGCACGAGAAAGCCGTCCTCGTCGAGGCGGCGCAGTTGGTCTTGGGTGAGTCTCATGGGTTTCTTTTTGATGAATTGATGGGTGCCTGTGCGTCGTCAGTCGCGCACGGGCTGGCCGCGCTGGGCGCTCGCGCCCTGCATACCGGCCAGCGCCATGCGAACCAGCTGGTGGGCACGGAACAGCACGGCTTCCTTCCAGTCCAGGGTGTCGGGATAGAACTGCCGCCGCAGCGCCTGCTTGATCGGCGCCGCCTCCGGCCCCAGCGGGTCGCCATGCTTGTGCAGCCAGTGATCGGCCCGCAGTGCAGCGCGGCCCAGATCGCGCTCGTAGGTGCCGAACTCCAGCGTGCCGAAGGTGAGTCGGGCGTGCGGCAGTGCGCGCGTCACGCCGAAGTGGGTGGGGCCGTCCTGCACCAGCGGCAGGGTCTGTCCCCGGCGGCTTTCCGAGACGCCGTCGCCCCAGAACCGGCGCACGCGCTGCGCGGCATCGGTGCCGGGTTCGTGGTCGGAGATCAGGTCGCCGTGGCCGTACGGGCCCAGCCCGGTGTGCAGATCGATGCAGGTCACGTCGGTGGCCTGCCCGAGCAAATCGCCCATCACCGCGTGCAGCGTCCGGTTGGACCAGGTCGGTCCGCTGCCGCCGTAGAACATCCCCTGCGGGTCGATGAACTGGCCGCTGGCCAGCGCCCGGTAGAACGCGAGTTCGCCGACCTGCTGGCGGTAGCGGGCCAGCACCGCCTCGGCCTCCGCGGCCACGGGGCCGTCCAGGCGCGCGGGCAGTACGGCCTCCGCGATGGCACGGTAGCCCGGGTTGTCGGGCGGCGGCTGGCGCCAGTCCAGGTAGTTGCGGTTGAGGTCGACGTTGTCCTCGTTGACCCGCCGCAGCCAGGCGAAGCCGTAAGGGTTGAGCGCATGGACGAACAGCACGGCGGTGTCGGCAGGCAGTTGCCGGTGCAGGCCGCTGCGCAGCCAGTGCACCTGAAAGCCAGAGCCGCAGAAGCCCTCCACGCCGTGCGTGCCGGACAGAACCATCAACACCTTGGGCGCGGCGGCGTCGCCGAGCCATGCAGTGTCCGTGTGCAGGGCTTCGCCGCCTGGCCCGGGAGCCGGACATGCGTGGTGCTGGAGTCGCGCGCCTGCTGTGCGGGCTGCCTCCAAAAAGGCGGCCCGCGCTTCGTGGTAGTTGGCCGAGAAGGCGTCTTCGGCATCTTCGAGTGATTTCATGCTGAAGTCAGTGTAAGAATGCGTCCGGAGCTATTTCTGCCAAAAATCACCATCGATGGTCTGATTGGTGGAGCTATATGCCAACATTCTTAGACTTGATGGAGCTTTTCTGATGAAGCCTGCGGCCTCCTGGCTGGATCGCATCGACCTGAGAATCCTGTCGCTGCTGCAGCAGCAGGGCCGGCTGACGAATGTGGAACTGGCGGAGCGCGTCGCCCTGTCGCCCACGCCTTGCCTGCGGCGCGTCAAGAGGCTGGAGGACGAGGGCGTGATCGCGTTCTATCGCGCAGAGCTCGACCGCAGGCAACTGGGCCTGGGCGTGACCGCCTTCGTATTCATCAACATCGCCGAACACGGGCCCAAGGCGACGGAGCTGTTCCTGACCAGCGTGGATGCGATCGACGAGATCGTGACCTGCCATGTGCTGTCGGGGCAGTTCGACTTCCTGCTCGAGGTGGTCACACCCACGCTCGACCACTACGCGTCCGTGATGTTGGACCGCCTGGGCGGCCTGCCCGGCGTGAGCGCGCTGCAGACCAGCTTCGCGTTGCGAACCGTCAAGGCGGCGCGTCGCCTGCCGCTCGCCCATATCGGGAGTTGATCGATCGGGCGAGACTCACGCGGAAGCGATGTCTGCAAGGCGCTCTCCGGAAAAGCGGAGACCCGGTGGTCGATGCCGACCTTCTGACTTTCGCTCGAGCCGGCACCTGAGACGCCACGCCGCATAAGCTTCCTCGAAAACATGCCTTGCGGCGCATGCGGACGCGCGGCCAGACTCCGCGGTTTTCACTTGTCGAGCATTGCCAGTGACCTACCGCGCCGCCGAAGACCGCTACCAGAACCATCCCTATCGCCGTGTCGGTCGCAGCGGCCTCGTGCTTCCTGCGATCTCGCTCGGGCTCTGGCACAACTTCGGTGACAGCACGCCGATCGAGACGCAACGGGCGCTGCTGCGCACCGCCTTCGACCTCGGCATCAATCACTTCGACCTGGCCAACAACTACGGGCCGCCTTACGGCAGCGCCGAGATCAATTTCGGACGCCTGCTGCGCGAGGACTTCGCCGCGCATCGGGACGAATTGATCATCTCCACCAAGGCCGGCTGGGACATGTGGCCGGGCCCTTACGGCCAGGGCGGCGGTTCGCGCAAGCATGTGCTGGCGAGCCTCGACCAGAGCTTGCGCCGGCTCGGCACCGACCACGTCGACATCTTCTATTCGCACCGCTTCGACCCGCACACGCCGCTGGAAGAAACCGCTTCGGCGCTGGCGCAGGCCGTGCAGCAGGGCAAGGCGTTGTACGTCGGCATTTCCTCCTACTCCGCAGGCAAGACGCGCGAGATCGCCGCGCTGCTGCGCGAATGGCGGGTGCCGCTGCTGATCCATCAGCCGGCCTACAACCTCTTCAACCGCTGGGTCGAGAAGGACCTGCTCGACACCACGGCCGAGCTCGGCGCGGGCGTGATCGCGTTCACGCCGCTGGCGCAGGGGCTGCTGACCGACAAGTACCTCGACGGCGTGCCGGCCGACGCCCGCGTCAACCGGCCCGGCGGCGCCTCGCTCAAGCCGGCGCACCTGTCCGAGGCCAACCTCTCGCGGGCGCGTGCGTTGCAGGCGATCGCCCGGCGACGCGGCCAGAGCCTCGCGCAACTGGCGCTGAGCTGGACGCTGCGCGATCCGCGCGTCACCTCGGCGCTCATCGGTGCGAGCCGGCCCGAGCAGATCCGCGACAACGTGGCCGCCCTGGCGCATGCGCCGCTGAGCGCCGAAGAATTGCGCGAGATCGACACCCACGCGGTCGAGGGCGGCGTCAACCTGTGGGAGAAGCCGTCGACCGACTACGCCGGATGACGCGATCGGTCCGATCGGTGATGTCGGCCGCAGCGCTCAACCCGCCTTCCTGACGCGCGCGCCGCGCACCGGCGCAACGCCGGGCTCGCGCTGGCGCCGGTCCGCCACGAAGAGATCCGCGACGACTTGGCGCAGCCAGACGTTGCCCGCATCGGCATGCTGGCGTTCATGCCAGTGCAGGCGCACGGAGTAGGGCGGAAAGACGATCGGCGACGCCAGCACCTTGACGTCGTCCGTTGCCGCGAACGCCTCGCCCAGGCTGCGCGGCACCACCACGATGAGTTCGGTCTGCGCGACGATCCGCGCGACGCCCAGGAAGCTGGGCACCCGGAGGCCGACGGCCGGCCGGAGCTTCATCTCGGCGAGGGTCCGCTCCACGATCGATGGCCCGGTGCCGGACATCGTGACCTGCAGATGTGCTTCCGCCATGAAGGCGGCCGATGTCATGCGCTGCCGGATGCGCGGATGCGCACGCGCCACCAGGCAGACAAAGCCCTCGTCGAGCAGCGTGCGCTGGAAGAAGCCGGCGTCGAGCTGCGGCATGTAGCCGACGGCGAGCTCCAGCCGGCCCTCTTCCATCAGCCGCGGGCTGTCGGCGGAGATCGACTCCGCCTCGATGCGCACGCCGGGCGCGATCCGCTTGAGCCGGTTGACCAGCCGGGGCAGCAGAACGATCTGCCGGATGTCCGTCACGCCGAGGCGAAAGGTGCGTTGCGACGTGAGCGGATCGAAGGCGACGCGCTCGCCCTGCGCGTGGGCGAGGATGTCGAGCACCTGCCGGATCGACGGGCGGATGTCGCTCGCGAAGGCCGTCGGGAGCATGCCGGCGGGCGTGCGCGTGAACAGCTTGTCGCCGAAGTGCACGCGCAGCTTGCCGAGCGCGATGCTGGCCGTGGCCTGGGCAATGCCGAGCTGTTCGGCGGCGCGCGAGACGCTGTGCGTCTCGAACATCCGGTCGAAGACGCTCAGCCATTCGAGATCCATCTTGGACATGGGTGTGATCCGTGCGGGTGGGTCGTTGGATTTCACCCGAAGCATGCACGAACCGTGCACGTCTATTGAGAAACGCAATTCAGGCAATCGGACGCACGGTTTGACGCTGTGCCGGGCTCGGCGAACACTCGATCCCGAAGAGACACACACCATGCCCGACATCCACAAAAGACATCTACTCAAGACCGCCGCCGTCGCCTTGGCCGGCGCAGGCGGCCTTTCTGCAAGCCACGGCCGCAGCCATGCGCCGGTCGCCTTCGTGCTCGTCCATGGCGGCTGGCACGGGGCCTGGAGCTTCGAGCGGGTGCTGCCCGGGCTGGTGGCGGCCGGCCACGCGGCCGTGGCGCGCGACCTGCCGGGCCATGGGCTCGACGCGCGCCTGCCGGCACCGGAAGCAGCCGGCACCGCCAAGCCGGATCCGGCCACCGCACGTTCGCCCATCGCCGGCCTCGGCCTGGACGACTACGCCGACAGCGTGATCGCCACCATCGACAGCCTGCGTGCCGCGGGCCATGCGCACGTGGTGCTCGTGGGGCACAGCATGGGCGGCATCGTGCTCGGCGCCGTCGGCGAACGTGCGCCGGACAAGGTCCAGGCGATGGTCTACCTGGCGGCCCACATGCCCGGCGCGGGCCAGCCCGCGGGCGCGTACTTCGCGCTGCCGGAGGCCGCGAGCGCGTCGATGAATGCGGCGTTCGTGGGCGACCCGTTCGCGATCGGTGCCTTCCGCATCGACCCGCGCCGGGCCGACCCGGCCTACCGCGCCTTGCTGAAGCAGGCCTTCTACAACGATGCCGGCGACAGGGACTTCGAAGCGGCGGCCCATCTGATGACGCCGGACATGCCGCTGCAGCCCATGGTCACGCCGATCGCACTGACGGCGGCACGCTGGGGTGCGATCGATCGCCACTACATCGTCTGCGAGCGCGACCAGGCGGTGCCCGTCGCGCTCGCTCGCCGCTTCATCGCCGATGCGGACGCGCTTGCGCCGCACAACCCGACGCAGGTCCACACGCTCGCGACGGGCCATTCGCCCTTCGTGACCGCGCCCGATCGGCTGGTCGACCAGCTGCTGGCCATCGCGTCGGCGCCACGCCGGAGCCGCCAGCCATGACGCTCCATGCCGTACTCGACGCACTCGAACTCTGCACGCCCGAACCCTTGCGCGCCGCGCAGTTCTACGGCCATGCGCTGCAGTGCGACGTGGAGGTCGTCTCTGCCGAACACGTCCGCTGCCATGGACCCGAGCGTCGCCTGCAATGGCGGCGAGGCGAGGCGAATCGCCTGCATGCGAGCCAGTTCCGGTTCGCGGATGCGGCGGCGTTGCAGGCCTATGCGGCGCGCTTCGAAGGGCAGGCCATCGCCCGGTTCGACGGCGCCGATGCGCAGGCGGCGCTGCTCACCGTCACCGATCCGGAAGGGCGGCTGGTGCGCTTCTGCGCCGCGCCTGCCGTGCCGGAATCCGCGTCGACGCCTGCGTCCACGGGTGGCGCGGCCGGGGGGCGTACCGCCGCGCGGCTGCAGCACTACGCGGTCCGGACGCCCGACCCCGAAGCACTGGTCCGCTTCTATGTCGATCGGTTGGGCTTCGTCGCCTCCGACTTCGTGCGCGACGACCAGGGCGTGCTGCGTGCGGCCTTCCTGCGCACCGACCCCGAGCACCATGCGCTGGCGATCTTCCACGCGCCCGCGCCCCGCTTCGACCACTTCTCATGCGAGACGCGCGACTGGCTGCATCTGCGCGACTGGGCCGACCACATGGCCCGCAGCGACGTGCCGCTGGTGTGGGGCGTCGGGCGGCACGGGCCGGGCAACGACACCTTCTTCATGGTCGCGGACCCCGACGGCAACCTCGCGGAGATCTCCTGCGATCTCGAGGTCTGCCCGGACGAACGCCCGGCCGGTGTGTGGCCGCATCGCCAGAGCACGCTGAATCGGTGGGGCATGGCGATCATGCGGAGCTGAGCGGTGCAGGCGAATCCTTCTCCGGCCGTGCGAACGGCCGATGTGCTGATCGTCGGCGCCGGGCCGGTCGGCCTGCTGCTGGCGAACCTGCTCGGACAGCATGGCGTGCGGACGGCCGTGATCGAACAGCACGACGGCACCGTGCGCGAACCGCGCGCCGTGACGCTGGACGACGAGAGCCTGCGCACGCTGCAGTCCGTCGGGCTGGCCGACGCCGTGGCGCGCGACCTGGTGCCGGGTTACGGCGTCCAGTATTTCTCGTGGCGAGGCAAGCCGTTCGCGAGCATCCAGCCGACGCGCCAGGAGTTCGGCTATGCCAAGCGCAATGCCTTCATGCAGCCTCTGCTGGAGCAAACGCTGGCCGAAGGGCTCGGCCGTTTCCCGACGGTCGACCTGCTGTTCGGCCACGAGCTCGTGCAGCTGCACACGCACGAGGCCGGCGTGTCCGCCGACGTGCGGACGTCGGCGGGGCAGGTCCGGATCGACGCGCGCTGGCTGGTCGCCTGCGACGGCGGCCGCAGCCGGGTGCGTGAGCTGTGCGGCATTGCGCTCGAAGGCAGCACCTACGCGGAGCGCTGGCTGATCGTCGACCTCGCGCAGCGCAGCTTGCCGCTGCGCCACACCCAGACCTTCTGCGACCCCTTGCGTCCGGCGATCCGCCTGCCGGGGCCGCACGGCGCGCTGCGCTACGAGTTCATGCTGCATCCGGGGGAGGACGACGACTTCGCGCTGGACGAATCGCGCTTCCGCGCATGGATGGCCGCGCGCCATCCCGAGGACGCGGTGCTGCCGCTGGTGCGCAAGGCCGTCTATGTGTTCCATGCGCGGGTCGCCGAGCGCTGGCGACAGGGGCCGGTGCTGCTGGCCGGCGACGCCGCGCATCTCACGCCGCCGTTCGCGGGGCAAGGGCTCAACAGCGGCCTGCGCGACGCGGCCAACCTGGGCTGGAAGCTGGCGGCGGTCACACGCTGGGGCTTCGATGCGGCCCTGCTCGACAGCTACGAGGCGGAGCGCCGGCCGCATGCGCAGGCGCTGATCCGGATGGCCTTGCGCATCGGCGCATTCATGCAGCCCAAGAGCCGGGCGAGCGCGGCGCTGATGCAGGCCGCGCTGCGCCTGGCCTGCATGTTGCCGCCGCTGCGCGACTACGTGCTGCAGCTGCGCTTCAAGCCACGGCCGCGCCTGCAGGCCGGCTGGTTCGAGCCGCCCCGGCATCGCGCAAGCCGGCCCGAACTGCTGCCGCAGCCGATGGTGGACCGGCCCGACCGTTCGGTGTGCAGGCTCGACGCGCTGCTCGGCGACGGCTTTGCCGTGCTGGGCTGGGACTCGCCGGCATTCCGCGCCCAGGCGCGGCTGCTCGCGCCGCCCGGCGTGCCCTTGCGGGTCATCGCGTTGATCCGCGCGCAGGACGACTTCCTGCCGTTGCGGCATGACGAAGCCGTCCTGCAGGCGCGCGACGGCAGCGGCGCGCTCGACGGCTTCCTGCATGCGCTCGGGGCCGACGCGCTGGTGCTGCGTCCCGATCGCTACTGGTGCCGCGTGGTGCCGGCGGGCGGCCTGTCGCCGGTACCGAACGAACCGCTTTCCCTCCTTCTTGAAAGTCCCTCATGAGATTCCTGAGCTACACATCCGGCGGCCGTCCGTCCTATGGCCTCGAAGTGCCCGGCGGCGTGGTCGACCTGGGCCGGCATCTGGCGCCCGAATGGCCCAGCCTGAAGAGCCTGATCGCCGCCGGCGAACTCGCCCGTGCCGCACGCTGGCAGCACGCGAGCGCCGACCTGCGGCTGGACGACGTGGTGCTGCTGCCACTGCTGCCGGACCCGGGCACGCTGGTGTGCATCGGACTGAACTACGAAGAACACCGGGCCGAAACGGCGCGACCCGTGGCCGCGCATCCGACGGTGTTCCTGCGCATCGCCGAGTCGCTGCAGGCGCACGGTGCACCGCTGCTGATCCCCAGGGAATCGACGCAGTTCGACTACGAAGGCGAACTGGCGCTGGTCATCGGCAAGGCGGGCCGGCGCATCGCCGAGGCCGACGCCTGGTCGCACATTGCCGGCGTCGCCTGCTTCAACGACGGCAGCGTGCGCGACTGGCAGAGCCACACCCATCAGTTCGGCCCGGGCAAGAACTTTCCGCGCACCGGTGCCTTCGGCCCGGCGCTGGTCACGCCCGACGAACTGCCCGACGACCGGGTCCTGAGCGTCGAGACGCGTGTCAACGGGCGCACCGTGCAGCAGGCGCGCACCGACCAGATGATCTTCCCCGTGCCGCGGCTCGTGGCCTATGTGTCGACCTTCATGACGCTGCAGCCCGGCGACGTGATCGTGACCGGCACGCCCGGCGGCGTCGGCGCCAAGCGCAAGCCACCGCTCTGGCTGGCCGATGGCGACGAGGTCGAGGTCGAGATCGGCCATGTCGGACTGCTGCGCAACCGTTGCGAGAAGGAGGCCGCGTGAAAGAGCCGCGCCGTGTCGAGACGCGGCCGTCCGTGGTGGCCGGTCGGCACATCGAGGTCGACCTGTGCGTGGTCGGTGGCGGTGCGGCCGGCGTGTCGGCGGCGGTCGAGGCGGGGCGGCTGGGGCTGAAGGTCGCGCTGGTCGACGGGCAGGCGCAGATCGGCGGCCAGTCCGTCAATGGCCTGATCGGGACGCTGTGCGGCTTCTTCTCCGCGGGCGACAGCCCCTGCCAGCTCAGCTACGGCTTTGCCGGCGACGTCATCGCCGACCTGAAGGCCGCGAACGCGTTGGCCTGGCGCCCGGGCCGCCGCAGCCTGGTGGGCCTGTACGACGAGCTCGAACTCGCTGGCAGCTATGCCCGGCACCTGCAGCAGGCCGGCGTCACGGTCGTGCTCGGCGCGCTGCTGGCGAGCGCCGAGCGCGTTGGCGATCGGTTGCGGCGCATCACGCTGCAAACCCGCTACGGCGTGCTGTCGGTCTCGGCCACGACCTTCATCGATGCCAGCGGCGACGCCATGCTGGCCAGCCTCGCGGGCGCGACGCTGCAGCAGCCCGACGTGCCGGTGTACGGCACGAGCATGTTCTCGATCACGCGGCTCGGGCCGGCCGTGCCCGCGCGCGCCGCCGTGATCGCGCGGCTCGAAGAGGTCGGCGATCGCTATGCGCTGGTGCGGCGCGACGGCTTCGTGTTCGAGTTTCCGGGCCGCGACCTGTGCCTGGTGAACCTCACGCACTTCGAGACGCCGCTGGATGCGATGGCGATGTCACGCGTGGCGCTGCAGGCACGCGCCGACATCGATCGGGTCATGGCCTTTCTGCGCGGTGAATTCCCGGAAGCCTTCGCAGCGGCGCGCATCCAGTCGATCGGCCAGCCCGGCGTGCGCCAGACCCGCGGCATGGCGGCCCTGCGCACGCTCACGACGGCCGAGGTGCGCGCGGGCCGCCGGCCCGCCGACGCGATCGGCCGGTGCGCCTGGCCGATCGAGTTCCACGGCAGCGCACAGGGCGTGTACTGGGAGACCTTCGACGACGGCCACATCACCTGGATTCCGATGGGCGCCATGATCTCGCGCGACCTGCGCAACCTGATGGCGGCCGGCCGCTGCATCGATGCGGAGCCGTTCGCGCTCGGCGCGGTGCGCGTCATCGGCCCCTGCATGGCGATGGGCGCTGCCGCAGCGGCCGCGGCGCGCGTGGGCGGCGACGACCTGCACGCGCTGGACATCGCGAAGGTGCAGTCGATGGTGGCGGACAACACGGACCGCCGGGACCCTGCGCCGCAGGGCTGAACGCGACGGCCAGGTTGCGGAACGGGCGCAGGCGTCCTGCCTACGGCGCCGTCGGAAGTTCATGGGCCAAGCTGCGAGGCGCGCGCAGCACGCTCGCGAGCCAGACGGCAAGCGCCGCCAGGCTCACGCCTGCGCCCAGCACGCAGACCCCGCGCCACCCCGCGTGGGCGAAGACCGCCGTCGAAGCCAGCGCGCCGCCGCCACTGCCGATCGCGTAGAACAGCATGTAGCTGCCGACCAGCCGGCTGTGCGCCTGCGGCGATCCCCGGAAGATCAGGGCCTGGCTGGTGACGTGCAAGGCCTGGCCGCCCACGTCGAGCAGCACGATGCCGACCATCAGCCATCCCAGCGAATCCGACATCAGCGAGATCGGAACCCACGCCGCCAGCATCAGCACCAGCGCGCCCGCGCTGGTGCGCTGGGCCCATCCGCGGTCGGCCCAGCGCCCGGCCAGCCCCGCGACCAGCGCGCCGGCGGCACCCAGGATGCCCAGCGCACCGATCGCCGCGTGGGACATCGAGAACGGTGGCGCGCTCAGCGGCAGCACCAGCGCCGTCCAGAAGATGGCGAGCACGGCGAACATCAGCATGGCCAGGAGGCCGCGCCACCGGAGCGTTCGGTCGTGCCACAGCAGAACGAGCCCCGACGCCACCAGGCGCGGGTAGGGCATGCGCGAGGTGGGCACGGGCTGCGCGGGCAGGCGCTTCCAGATCAGCGCGGCCAGCAGGAGCATGAGGACGGCCGACGCGCCGTAGACGCCACGCCACCCCACCAGGTCGGCCACTGCGCCGGCCCATGCGCGGGCCAGCAGCAGCCCCACCACGACGCCGCCTTGCGCGGCACCGACCACGCGGCCCCGCTCGAAAGGCGCCGCGGCGCTGGCGGCGTAGGCGATCAGCCCCTGCGTCAGGGTCGTGCCCATCAGGCCGACGGCCAGCATGCCCGCCATCAGGCGCCAGGTGGCGTGCGCCGTCGCGACGCTGCACAGCGCCAGCACGAGCGCCACGATCTGCAGCCGCACCAGCCGGCGCCGGTCATGCTGATCGCCCAGCGGCACGAGCAGCAGCAGGGCCAGCAGCGAGCCGGCCTGCGTCGCGGTCATCACCCAGCCGATCGCCGCGTGCGACACGCCGAAGTCCTTCGCCAGCCCGTCCAGCAGCGGTTGCGCGAGATAGACGTTCGCGACGCTCATCCCGCTTGCGCCGGCAAAGAGCGCCACCAGGCCGCGCGGCATTCGCGGCTGGCTCGTCGTGGGTTCGGTCATTCTTGAGGTTTTAAATTGAAACTACTTTCAGCTTATGCGATGAAGTTTTAAAATGCAACCGATGTGCGGAAGACCCGCCGCTGAAGGAGTGATCGCGATGGCCGAACGAAAGCGTATGAATGCGTCGACTTGCCCGGTGGCACGTGCGCTCGATGTCATCGGCGACCGCTGGTCGCTGCTCATCGTGAGGGATGCCTTCGACGGCATCACGCGCTTCGGGGATTTCCAGAAGAGCCTCGATGTCGCGCGCAACATCCTGGCGAGCCGGCTGAAGGCGCTGGTGGAGGCCGACGTGCTCGCGGTGCAGCCGGCTTCGGACGGCTCGGCCTATCAGGCGTACGTGCTGACGGCGCGGGGACGCGAACTGTTCCCTGTGGTGGTCGGCTTGCGCCAGTGGGGCGAGGGCCATCTCTTCCGCCGCGGAGAGAAGCACTCGCGCCTGGTCGAACGCGAGAGCGGCCAGCGACTGGCCAGGCTCGAGGTTCGCACCGCGGACGGCCGCACGCTGTCTGCCGACTCGACCATCGTCCGCAAGGTCGACGCCGCCAAGGCGTGAGGCCGGGCCGCTCGTCGAATGGCGGCCCCGGGTCTCAGTCCAGCGCGAGCGAGCGGTTCACGAAGCGGTCGACATCGGGCACCATGGCGAGCATGCCGTTGTCGCGCATCAGCGCCGCCGTCTTCCGGATCTGATCGATCTCGATGCGGGTCGGCATGGGCGGCAGCGTGATCTCCTGCAGCACCGACACCGGCAGCTTCGTGAAGTCCGACACCACCTGCTGGGCGGCCGGCGTCTTGAGGTTGGCGTTGTACCAATCGATGCCGCGTCGCAGCGCCCGCGTGAACCTGCGCAGCAGCTCGGGGTTCTGCGCCGCGAACTTGCCCGTCGTCAGGTACTGGCCGGCATCCGCACCCGGCTGCACCTCGTTGAAGGGCGTGCCGACGACGGCGAGGTCGGCGCTCTTCACCGCGGCGCTCTTGAAGGGCTCGACCATGAAGGCGGCGTCGACGTTGCGGCGCCTCACCGCGTCCTCCATCTGCGGAAACGGCACTTCGCGGAAGCTCACCTTCGACGGATCGCCGCCGCGTGCCTTGACCCAGGCGCGCGCATACAGCCAGACGATGCCGTTGCGGCTGTTCACGCCGATCGACTTGCCTTCGAGGTCGGCGGCCGTCTTGTAGGCGTCTCCCTTGCGGCCGACCATCTCGCTGGTCGGCGCCTGCGGAACCATCTTGGCGCCGGGCGCGATGGCCTGGACGTCCAGCCCCTGGTTGAAGGCGAGCAGCCCCGACACCGTGTTGCTCTGCGCGATGTCGTAGGCGCCGCCGATCAGTCCGGGTATGCCGACCGCGCCGCCGGCCGAGGTGCTGGTGTCGACCTCCAGGCCCTCCTGCGCGAAGTAGCCTTCGCGGATGGCGACCACCACCGGAACGCAATCGATGATGGTCTGCACGTTGACGCGCAGGCGCGTCAGCTCGGCGGCATGGGGCAGGGTGGCGGACAGCAGCGCGCAGGCGGCCACCACGGCCTTGAAGGCGTGTTTCATGGGGAACTCCGAAGGAAGGGTTGTGGAACGGAAGAAAGCGCCGCCGCGGCCTCAGGCCCGGCCGTACCAGGGCAGCGCCATGCGTTCGATGTGCAGGATCGCGCGGTTGAGCGCATACCCGACCACCGAGAGGCAGACGACCGCCGCGTACATGGGTGCCGGCTGCATGGCGTACTGCGCCTGCACGATGAAGTAGCCGACGCCGCTGGCGCCCGCCACCATCTCGGCAATGATGGCCACCACCAGCGCGATGCCCAGGCTCGTGCGCAGGCCGGCGAAGATCGCCGGCAGCGTGCCGGGCAGGACGATCTTCCACAGCGTGGCGGCACGCGACAGCCGCAACGTGCGTGCGGTCTGCCGCAGCACGCCGCTGCCGTCGCGAACGCCGGCCATCGTGTTGATGAGCACCGGGAAGAAGCTGCTGAAGGCGACGATGAAGACCTTCAGGGCATTGCCCACGCCGAGGAACAGGATCAGCGGCGGAACCACGGCCGAGATCGGTATGGGCCTGAGCGTTTCGACGATCGGGCTGCAGAAGCGCTGCAGCAGCGGCGACAGCCCGGACGCCAGTCCCAGTGCCACGCCGGCCACGCTGCCTGCGGCGAAGCCCGCCAGCATGAAGCCGACGGTGTTGCCGACCAGCGCCGGAAACTCGCCGGAGCGCAGGCCGTCCCGCAGCGCGAGCAGCACATGCGAGAAGGGCGGCCAGTTGCGGCTCCCGACCCAGCCGAGCCGGGCCGAGGCTTCCCACAGCGCAAGCAGCATCAGCACGAGCAGCACGCCCGCGGCGGTTCGAAGCGCATGTTGCACGGCGTCGGGCCGGCCGGGCGTTGGAGATGTCTGCATGGCGGTCCTCACGATTGGTGCGCGCGCCAGGGCAAGGCGCGCCGTTCGATGCGCTCGAACAGCGCGTTCAGCAGCAGCCCGAGCACGGCGAGCACCACCAGCCAGGCGTACATCTTCTGGATCTGGAAGGCGCGCTGCATGTCGAGGATCAGGAAGCCCACGCCGTCCTCGCCGGCGAGCATTTCCGCCACGACGACCAGCGTCAGCGCGAGGCCGAGGCTCACGCGCAGGCCCGTCGTCACCATCGGGAGCGCGGCGGGCAGCACGATCTTCCACAGGGTCGCCGCGGTCGACATGCGAAACGTACGGGCCGTGTTCAGCAGCACCGGATCGACACCGCGCACACCCTGCACGGTGTTGATGAGCACCGGGAAGAACACGGCCAGTGCGACGATGAAGAGCATCGTCTTCAGGCCGATGCCGAGAAACAGGAACAAGGGCGGAATCAGGGCCGGCTTGGGGATCGGCCGCACCAGTTCGACCAGTGGCTCCAGCAGGCGGTAGAGCGTGTCGCTGCGGCCCATGGCCATGCCGACCGCGACACCGCCGACGCTGCCGATCGCATAGCCCCAGGCCACGAGCCCGAGCGTCTGCCCGATCGGGTGCAAGAAGGGCTCGCTTCGCACGATCTGCCACAGCGTTGCGAACACCACCGACGGACCGGGCAGCAGCGCCGGGTCGAGCACGCCCGCGCGCCCGAGTCCCTCCCACAGCGAGAGCGTCAGCAGCACGGCCGCCGCGCCGGGCAGCCAGTGCGTCCATGGCGAGGCCGTCCACGCCGGATGTCGGGCCGTGGTCATGACGGCGTCCCCCGGTTCAGCAGCCGTTCCATCAACGCATGGCGCAACGCCAGGAAGCGCGGATGCTCGCGCGTCGCGATCGGGTCGCGCGGATGGGGAATGGCCGTCTCGACGATCTCCTCGACCACGGTCGGGCGCCTCGAGAGGATCGCGATGCGGTCGGACAGGAACACCGCCTCGTCCACGTCGTGCGTCACGAGCACCACCGTCAGGCCGCGCCTGGCCCACAGGTCGAGCACCAGCGCCTGCAGTTCGACACGGGTGAGCGCGTCGACCGCGCTGAAGGGCTCGTCGAGCAGCAGCACCCGGGGGTTCGCAGCCAGCGCACGTGCGATCGCCACGCGCTGCTGCATGCCGCCCGACAACTGCCACGGATAACGGTCCTCGAAGCCGGCCAGCCCGACCAGGCCGAGGTACTCGGACGCACGGGCGCGCACCTGGGCGCGCGTCAGCCCGGGTTCGCCCTCGAAGGCCAGCGCGACGTTGCGCGCGACCGTCCGCCATGGCAACAGCGACTTGGCGTACTGCTGGAACAGATAGACCATGCCTTCGGGCGGCCCGTCCACCGGCCGGCCGCGAAACAGCACCTCGCCGCTGGTCGGCGGCATCAGGCCGGCAGCGATCTGCAGCAACGTGGACTTGCCGCAACCGGAGGGCCCGAGGATGGCGAGGAACTCGCCGGCGCGCACTTCGAGATCGATGTCGCCGAGTGCGAGCAGGCCGTCGTCGCCATCGCCGAAACGTCGCGTGACGTGCGACAGGCGCACGCCGTCGAGGCTGCCGGCTTCGCCGCGCGTGGCGGGCGGCGCATGCCGGGCCAGATGCACGGCGCTCAGTTGTGAATTCTTCATGGCGTGGCCTGCACGGAAAGATCGAAGGGTGGTGGCATGGCGGACTGCGCTGGTGCGAGGGCGCGTTCGAGCGCGTGCCCGAGTGCGAGCAGCCGTGCGTCGCTGCCGTGCGGCGCATCGAAGGCGAGCCCGACCGGCAGGCCCGCCGGCGTCAGGCCGCCGCGCAGCACCAGGCTCGGCAGTGCCGCGATGCTGGCCGGCGAGACGTTCTGCCCGAAGGCCTCGCGCGCGCTCATTCGGCGGCCGTCCGGCAGCGCGACGTCGGGCGCCGGCGATGCGCGCTCGGCCGCACTCGCTGCCAGCGGGGCCGCCACGCGCGTCACGGGATGCATCAGCGCCAGCACGCGGTGCTGCACGAAGTAGCGGTGCATGGCGTCGCTGAGTGCCGTGCGGCGGCGAAGCGCCTGGTGGTAGGACAGCCGTGTCGCCTCGGAGCCGAGGCCTTGCTGGCCGGCCTGCAGCGCGTGGACCAGATCGCGTCCGGCCCGGGCGATCAACTGGTCCATGGACACGCCCGGTGCGCGGGCGGCCAGCCAGTCGGGCAGCGCCGAGGCGGACTCATGCCCGATGAGGGCCGGCGCGATGCCGTCCGCCAGCTCCCGCAGTTCGGGCAGATCGGCTTCGACCCAGGTCACGCCGCAGCGGGTGAGCCGTTGCCGTGCGGCCTCGAAGGCTTCGGCGACCTCGGGCGTCAGCTGCGACAGGTAGTAGCTCGGCGAGACCGCCAGGCGCACGCCGTCCAGGTTCGTCATCGGCGCGTCGGCCGGCTGCCCGGCCATCACCGCGTCGAGCAGGGCCAGGTCGGCCACGCGACGCGCCATCGGGCCGACCGTGTCGAGCGTGTGCGACAGCGGGACCACGCCTTCGCTGGGATAGCGGCCGACCGAAGGCCGGAAGCCGACGATGCCGCACAGCGCGGACGGGATGCGCACCGACCCGTTGGTGTCGCTGCCGATCGCCGCCGGCACGAGCATGGCCGCGACCGCGGCGGCGCTGCCTCCGCTGCTGCCACCCGCGATGCGGGCCGGTGCATACGGGTTGGCCGGACGGCCGAAGTGGCCGTTGTCGCTGGTCCAGCCCATGGCGAGTTCGTGCATGGTGTTCTTCCCGAACACGATCGCGCCTTCGGCGCAGAGCCGTTCGACCACGCCGGCATTGCGCATGCCGTGCGCGCCTGCCAGGGCAGCGGTGCCGGCGGCCGTGGGCAGGCCCTGGCTCGCGATGTTGTCCTTGAGCGCGAGCGGCGCGCCGTGCAGGCGGCCGAGCGGCCGGCCCGCCGCACGGGCGGCATCGGCCTGGCGCGCGGCGGCCATCACGGCGTCGGCGTCGATGCTGACGAAGGCGCGCAGTCCGGCATGGCTGCGCTGGCGCGCCAGCAATGCGGCGGCATAGTCTTCCGCGCGCAGGCTGCCGTCGCGCAGCGCGGCGAGCACGTCGGTCAGTGACAGGGCGTGGTTCATCAGCCCCAGACCACTGCGCCGCTGGCGTCGACCCCGATCTCGCGCGGACCGTGGCCGGCGCTTGCTTCCGCATGGCCGGCGATGCCCTGGATCGCGATCGCGCGGGCCGGCTTGCCGGCCGTGCCGGCCAGGCGCTTGCGCTTGAGGGTCTGGTTCGGCTCGGAGTGGTAGTAGCGCTCCACGGCATCGAGGTCGGGGAACTCGATGATGATCAGTCGCTTCGGGTGCCAGTCGCCTTCGATCGGCCGGAAGTCATTGCCGCGCACGAGAAAGCGGCCGCCGGCGGCCACCACGTGCTCGGTGACCTCCCTTTCGTACTCGGCCAGGCTGGGGCCGTCCTCGACATCGAGCTCGATCACGAAATATGCAGTCATCACGGTTCCTTGAAGTGGTTGCATCGGATGACGCCGGTGGGCGGCAGCCGGTCTGCAGGAGAACTTCAGTGTCCGGTGGGCGGTGATGAGGGTCAAACCGCCAGGCAAATTGGCCGTATCAAGAATCGCAATAGCCGGACGTCGCGGGTCGCCGATCGTGGCCAGCGCGTGGCACCACGAAACGTCTATGCATAGTCGGGATCGTTCTTTGTGATCCGCGTGCAGGCCACTATTCTGAAAGCGCTTCTTCGGAGGCGAAGTGAACTTGAGTTGAAGGAAGTGAAACCGCGTCGGTGGTGACGACGTTCAACGGACCCTCGCGGGTCCGTTTTTTTTGAGACACCGGCTTCCTTGCACCGATGCGCCCCGAATCGTTTCCTGACTCACCCATGATGCCCGTCACCACCGAACACCTCCTTGTCGATGTCGACGCCTTCGCGTTCGACCGTGTCCTCGAACGCCTGGCGCTCGGCGTCCTGGCGGGATGCGCCGTCGCGCTGATCCTCTGCTTTCTCGTGATCACGTCCAGCGACGACAGGCAGGCGTCCGCGCGGCCGCAGGAGCCGCGGCCGAAATCGCTGAGCCTGCTGGCGCATCCGGCGTCGACAGGCGATCTCGCGATCGCGCCGGACACCACACGCTGAAGGGGCCGCGCCATGACCACGTCGCGTCCGCAGATGCATCTGGGTGCGTTCTTCTTTGGCGTCGGCCACCACCTGGCCGCCTGGCGCCATCCCGACGTCGATGCCGGGGCGGCGAGCCGGATCGATGCGCTCAAGGAATGGACGCGCGTCGCCGAGGACGCGAAGTTCGACGCGATCTTCTTCGCCGACAACGTCGGCCTGCCGGGGCCGCCCGACGCCGCCGTCGCGAAGAACGCGCTCTGGTATCCGCTCGATCCGCTGATCACCCTGGCCGCGCTGTCGCAATCGACCACGCGGATCGGGCTGGTCGCGACGGTCTCGGCGACCTACCTGCCGCCCTACCACCTGGCGCGCAAATATGCGGCGCTCGACCAGGTCAGCCATGGGCGCAGCGGCTGGAACCTCGTGACCTCGGGCAGCGACTTCGAGGCGCGCAGCTTCGGGCTCGACCAGCAGTTCGGGCATGCGTACCGCTACGCACGTGCCCACGAATACGTGAAGATCGTCAAGGGTCTCTGGGACAGCTGGGAGGACGACGCCTTCATCCACGACAAGTCGGCCAACCGCTTCTTCGACCCGGCGAAGCTGCATCGCGTCGCACATGAAGGCGAGCACTTCAAGGTGCACGGTGCGCTCCAGACGCCGCGCGCGCCGCAGGGGCATCCGGTGCTGGTGCAGGCGGGCTCGTCCGGCGACGGACAGGCGCTGGCCGCCGCCACGGCGGAAGTGGTGTTCACCGCGCAGCAGACCGTGGAGGAGGCGCGTGCCTTCTACAAGGGACTCAAGGGGCGTCTCGCCGCCCATGGCCGCACGCCGGACCAGCTCAAGATCCTGCCCGGCATCTCGCCCTTCGTCGGCCGCACGCAGCAGGAAGCGCAGGACAAGTTCGACGAGCTCCAGGCGCTGATCGACCCGGTGCTCGGCGTCGGCCTGCTGTCGACCTTCCTGGGCAATGCCGACCTGTCGGGCTACGACATCGACGGTCCGTTTCCGCAGGACCTGCCGGTCACCGAAGGCTGGAAGAGCCGGCAGGCGCTGTTCGCGAGCCTGGCGCTGCGCGACAACCTGTCGATCCGGCAGCTCTACGAAAAGGTCGCCGCCGCACGCGGGCACTGGACGCTGGTCGGCACCGCCGAATCCATCGCGGACCAGCTCGAACACTGGTTCACCACCGGCGCGGCCGACGGCTTCAACGTGCTGGCGCCGACGCTGCCGCACGGCCTGCGCGACTTCGTGGCGCTGGTGATTCCCGAGCTGCAGCGGCGCGGCCTGTTCCGCACCGAGTACGAAGGCCGCACGCTGCGCGAGCATCTGGGGCTCGCGCGACCCGCCCATCCGGCGCAGGCGCGCGCGGGTGGTGCATAGATCGAATCGTTGTTAGGAATTGACTTTTCAGTCGTTTGTATTGGCTGGGACCCGACCTAAAGTGGTCTATCGCCATCAAGGCGACGCACTCACACCCCCTCAACGACGGAGCTTTTTTCATGTCATCGGACGACACCCTCGCATTGCCTGAAGCGCTGGAGCAGGCCCAGGCCGCTGCGGCGCAACAGAACCTGCCCTATGCCGGAGGCGTGGCGCCGCCGGTGGCGTGGCAGCTGGTGCAGCAGCGCGAAGCGGTGCTCGTCGACGTGCGTTCGGGCGAGGAGCGCAAGTTCGTGGGCCATGTGCCCGAGAGCCTGCACGTGCCCTGGGCGACCGGCACGGCGCTCACGCGCAATCCACGCTTCGTTCGCGAGCTGGAAGCGAAGCTGGCCAAGGACGGCGGCAAGGACGCGGTGGTGCTGCTGCTGTGCCGCAGCGGCAAGCGGTCGGCGCTGGCCGCCGAGGCCGCGGCGAAGGCCGGCTTCAGCCACGTGTTCAACGTGCTCGAGGGTTTCGAGGGCGAGATCGATGCCGACCAGCACCGCGGTGCTGCCGATGGATGGCGTTTTCATCGGCTGCCATGGATTCAGGATTGAACGCAGGACGCGTGCCGCAACACTGAGCGCGCGCCTGCAAGGCCCATAGCGATAGCGAGGAGAAGCGACATGGCTGGATTCGATGTCGACCAGGTGGTCGGCGCATTGCGCACGGTGCGCGCCGAATGGCGCGATGCGCAGAAGCGGCCACGCGAGCCGGCCGGACGCGAATTCCCTTCGCGCGAGGTGCTGTCGTCGGTGATCGAGCAGCTCAAGGGAGCGCTTTTCCCGATGCGCCTCGGGCCTTCCGACCTGCGCCAGGACGGCGAGGACTTCTATGTGGCGCGCACGCTCGATGCGGCGCTGCACGCCCTGCTGGAGCAGGCGCGGCTGGAGCTGCACTACGTCGGCCGCCATTCGCCGCGGCCCGCCGCGGAGGTCGATGCGCAGGCGCGCGAGGCCGTGCATGCCTTCGGTGCCGCGCTGCCGCAGATCCGCCGCCTGCTCGACAGCGACGTGGTGGCGGCCTACCAGGGCGATCCGGCGGCGCACAGCGTCGATGAGGTGCTGCTGTGCTACCCCGGCGTGCTCGCCATGATCTACCACCGGCTGGCGCATCAGCTCTACCGGCTGGCGCTGCCGCTGCTCGCGCGCATCGTCGCCGAGCTGGCCCACGGGCAGACCGGCATCGACATCCATCCCGGTGCGCAGATCGGCAGCGGGTTCTTCATCGACCACGGCACGGGCGTCGTGATCGGCGAGACGGCGGTGATCGGCCAGCGCGTGCGGGTGTACCAGGCCGTGACGCTCGGCGCCAAGCGCTTTCCGGTCGATGCGCACGGGCTGCTGCAGAAGGGGTTGCCGCGCCATCCGGTGGTGGAGGACGAGGTCGTGATCTACGCCGGTGCCACGATCCTGGGCCGCGTCACCATCGGCCGGGGTGCGGTGATCGGCGGCAACGTCTGGCTGACCGCCGACGTACCGGCCGGCGCGAGCGTGACGCAGGCCGGCCTGCAGAACGCCGCGGCCGCTGTCGAAGCACTGTCGACGCTTGCGCAGTGAGTGCCCTGGTCGAGCGCTTCGGGGTGGCAGTACGCCAGCTCCGGACCCAGAACGGCTGGTCGCAGGGCCAGCTGGCCGAGCGTTCGAATCTCGACCGCTCCTATGTGGGCGAGATCGAGCGGGGCCGCGTCATCGCGTCGATCCTGACGGCCGAGAAGCTGGCCGTGGCGCTGCAGGTCGACGTGGCCGAGCTTCTCGCACGCTGCCGGCAGCTCGATGAACAGCGCGCCGTCCAGCTCATCAGTTTGTCGGCTATAGCCCGTTGAGGCGCCGCCCGAATCCCCCGAGACTGGCGGCCATTCGTTTTCTTGAACCACGGAGTCCATTCCAATGACCGCAACAGTCGGTGGTACCACCGCTCTCGGCGACAACGCCGCCCGCCAGCTAGCCAATGCCACCAAGAGCGTCCCGCAGCTCGAGACGATCAGCCCGCGCTGGCTGACGCACCTGCTGCAATGGGTTCCGGTCGAGGCCGGCACCTATCGGCTCAACAAGGTGAAGAACCCCGAGTCGATCAAGGTGGTCTGCACCTCGCGCGAGGAAGAGAACCAGCTCCCGCGCACCTGGGTCGACTACGAAGAGCATCCGCGCGAGTACAACCTCAACGCGGTGAGCACGGTGCTCGACGTCCACACGCGCATCTCCGACCTCTACAGCAGCCCGCACGACCAGATCAAGGAACAGTTGCGCCTGACGATCGAGACGATCAAGGAAAACCAGGAGAGCGAGCTCATCAACAACCCGGACTACGGCCTGCTGTCGCAGGTCACCGAAGAGCAGCGCATCTTCCCGCTGACCGGCGCGCCCACGCCCGACGACCTCGACGAGCTGCTGACCAAGGTCTGGAAGGAGCCCGCCTTCTTCCTGACCCATCCGCTCGCGATCGCCGCCTTCGGCCGCGAAGCCACGCGCCGCGGCACGCCGCCACCGACCGTGAGCCTGTTCGGCTCCCAGTTCATCACGTGGCGCGGCATTCCGCTGATCCCGTCGAACAAGGTGCCCGTGGCCGATGGCAAGAGCAAGATCCTGCTGCTGCGCGTGGGCGACAAGCGCCAGGGCGTGGTCGGCCTGTTCCAGCCGGGCCTCACGGGTGAACAGAGCCCCGGCCTGTCGGTGCGCTTCATGGGCATCAACAACCACGCCATCGCGTCGTACCTGATCTCGCTGTACTGCTCGGTCGCGGTGCTGACCACCGACGCGCTGGCGGTGCTCGACGACGTCGAGATCGGCAAGTACCACGACTATCCCGATACCTACAAGTAAGCCGCGCGGTGAGCACGACCCTTACTCCACCCGGCCTGCAGCACGTGCCGCAGCAAGCCGAGGCACCGTTCGACCCGGCCGTGCTGGCGCGCATGGCGAGCCAGCTGTTCGCCGCGTTGCCGGGCCAGGCACCGTCGCTCGGCACGCCGCCCGGCGTGCAGGCGCCGTCCCAGCTGGCGCCGCCCGGTTCGCCGCTGGTGAGTCCGGCCGGCTTCGGCCCCAGCGTGCCCGGCACGCCGATTCCGCAAGGCCAGCTGCCCGGCACGAACCTGTTGCCGGCATCGCCGACCCAGGTGCTGTCGCTCGGCAACCGCGTGCCCGCATTGCCGCCGCATGCCGTCGCCGGCAACGGTGCACCCGACCATCTGCAGAGCGCCTTGCCGGCCTACGAGCCGCGGCTCGGCAGTGCCGTGCTCGGCGTGCCCGAGGCGCATGCCGCAACGCCGTCGCAAGCGGCGTCCCACCCGGCCGGCGGCGCGGCACCGTTCTACTTCCTCGGCGACGGTTACGGGCAGCCGTCACCGGGTGGCCGCGGTACCGATGCGGCGCCGCGCGTGCACGACGGGCTGGCGAGCTTCCCGTTCGCACAGCCCGGTGGCAGCGACGTGCAGGCCCTGCTGGCGAAGAAGCCGCCCGCGCAGGACACCGCGCCGACCACGCCGTCGACAGCCCCGCAGTACTACTTCGTCGACGCGGTGCGCCTGCCCAGCGGCTACGTGACGCCGGCCAAGCCCGCGCCGCACGGTGACGTGCCGGTCGCCACCGCCGGCCAGCGGCAGCCGTTCGACGTGCATGCCGTGCGCCGCGACTTTCCGATCCTGCAGGAGCGCGTCAACGGCCGTCAGCTGGTGTGGTTCGACAACGCGGCCACCACGCACAAGCCGCAATCGGTGATCGACCGGATCTCGTACTTCTATGCGCACGAGAACTCGAACATCCACCGCGCGGCGCACGAGCTGGCGGCACGTGCGACCGACGCGTACGAAGGCGCGCGCGAGCGCGTCCGCAGGTTCCTCAACGCGCCCGACGTGAACGAGGTGATCTTCGTGCGCGGCACCACCGAGGCCATCAACCTGGTGGCCAAGAGCTGGGGTGGCCAGCACGTGGGCGAGGGCGACGAGATCATCGTCTCGAATCTCGAGCACCACGCGAACATCGTGCCCTGGCAGCAGCTCGCATCGGCCAAGGGCGCGAAGCTGCGCGTGATCCCGGTCGACGACTCGGGCCAGGTGCTGCTCGACGAATACCGCAAGCTGCTGAACGACCGCACGAAGATCGTGGCGGTCACGCAGGTGTCGAACGCGCTCGGCACGGTGGTCCCGGTGAAGGAGATCGTCGAGCTGGCGCATCGCGCGGGCGCGAAGGCGCTGGTCGACGGCGCGCAGTCGGTGTCGCACATGCGGGTCGACGTGCAGGACATCGGCGCCGACTTCTTCGTGTTCTCGGGCCACAAGGTGTTCGGCCCGACGGGCATCGGCGTCGTGTGGGGCAAGCGCGAGGTGCTCGAGGACATGCCGCCCTGGCAGGGTGGCGGCAACATGATCGCCGACGTGACCTTCGAGAAGACCGTGTTCCAGCCGATCCCGAACAAGTTCGAGGCCGGCACCGGCAACATCGCCGACGCGGTCGGGCTCGGCGCGGCGATCGACTACGTCAACAAGGTCGGCATCGAGAACATCGCGCGCTACGAGCACGAGCTGCTGGTCTACGGCATGCAGCAACTGGGCGCGATCCCGGGCGTGCGGCTGATCGGCACTGCCGCCGACAAGGCCAGCGTGATGTCCTTCGTGCTGGACGGCTACAGCACCGAGGAAGTCGGCCATGCGCTGAACGACGAAGGCATTGCCGTGCGCACGGGGCACCATTGCGCGCAGCCGATCCTGCGGCGCTTCGGTGTCGAGACCACGGTCCGGCCGTCGCTGGCGTTCTACAACACCTTCGACGAGATCGATCGTCTCGCGGGCGTGGTGCGCAAGCTGTCGGCCCAGCGCCGCGCAGGCTGAACGAAAGGCCGCGCCTCAGCGCACGGCCGCGCCGCGGAAGGCCGCGGCCAGTGCGCGCAGCATCTCGCGCGACCGCGGGTCGGTCGCGCGTGCGTACATCACGACCTGCGACAGCGGCATCTGCGGAAGCCCGGCGCGCTCCCCCACATCGATGAGGCCGGGCGGCGCCACGCGCTGCGCCATCGCGGCGACGCCCAGGCCGGCGCTGGCCGCGGCGCCGACGGCCATCACGCCACCGCCGATGAAGACCTCGGTCCAGGCGATGGCGGCGGTATCCAGGGCGCGCGTGGCGACGGCACGCACGCCGCAGGGCGCCGCCATCGTCGCGAGGCGCAGCGGCTCGCCGGGGCGCGGCTGCCAGCTCGGTGATGCGAACCATCCGAAGCGCTCCTCGGCCAGCACCTCGCCGTCGCGGCGCTTGCCCTCGCGGCGCACGATCGCGGCGTCCACCTCGCCGTTCTCGAAGGCGACCACCAGGTCCCGCGACGGGCTGATGCGCACCTCGATCAGCAGCATCGGATCGTAGGACGCCAGCCGCCCCAGCAGCGCCGGCAGGTCGGAGCCCGCCACGTGGTCGCTGATGCCCAGCACCAGCCGCCGCGGTGGCGCGTCCGTCAGGCCGCCGACCGCTCGCTCGTAGGCCAGGAGCAGGTCGCGCGCAGGCTCGATGAAGCCCTGGCCCTGCGGCGACAGCCCCACGTGGCGCGGCGTGCGTTCGAGCACCCGGTAGCCGAGCCGTGCCTCCAGCCGTTTCAGCTTGAGGCTGATGGCGGCCTGCGATGTGTCCATCACTTCCGCGGCGCGCGTGAAGCTGCCCAGGTCGGCGACCAGCACGAAGGCGCGGACGGCGTCGATGTCGAGTGTTCGGTGCAATGAAGTCATGTCAATCGCTTATCGCAGATATATGCAGTCATGCGTTGTTGAAATCATAGGCTCCGCGCACCATGGCCGCTTGCAGACCCCAGGAGAAACCTCATGCTTTCGATGCAGTACGCACACCGGCTTCCCGCCGACTACGACATGTCCCTGATCCGCACGCGCGCCGCGCGCCGTGGCCCGCTCTGGGACGACGCGCCCGGACTGGGCTTCAAGGCCTTCGTCGTGCGCGAGCGCGGCCGCCATGGTGCGGATGCGAACGTCTACGCCTCCGTGTACCTCTGGCTCGATGTTGGCGCCGCCACCGACTTCCTCGTGGATGACCGCTTCCAGAACGTGATCGACGGCTTCGGCCGGCCGGCGGTGGAGACCTGGCTGCCCCTCGATGCGCGCGCCGGGCGCGATCCGGGCCGGCCCGCGCTGACGCTGTACCGCGAAGACGTGCCGGTTGCCGAAGGCACCGATCGCGCCGCGCTGCGCGTGCAGGAGCTGCTGCGCAACGACGCGCTCCTGGAGAGGCCCGACACGGTCGCGGTGGTCACGTCGCTCGATGTCTCGACCTGGCGGCTGCTGCGCCTCACCCTGTCATCGAAGGCGCAGGAAGCCTCGGCGCCAGCGGCGCAGGGCACGGCCTACGAGATCCTGCATCTGGCGCGCCCCGGGTTGGCGAAGCTGCCGTGAAGCCGCCGTCGCGACAGGCCGACGCATGGCATGCGGCATGGTGGGCACTGGCCGGCGGCGCGGCCACCGCGCTGTTCGTCCTGGGTGCGACGGCGGCCGTGGCCGTGCTGCTGCGGCGCTTCCTCGCTGGCGGATGAAGCGAAGGGCCGGCGGCGTCAGGCCACCGGATCCAGCGCCGGCTCGCGAGAGGGCTCGCTCTCCTCGACCGCGCCGGTGTCGAGCGCTTCTTCCACCGCGCTGCGCGTCAGCGTGGGTGCGAAGGACTCGATGAACGCATAGACATAGGACCGCAGATAGGCATCGCGCCGCACGGCCAGCTTGGTGACGTTGATGCCGAACAGATGCCCGACGTCGACCGCGCGCAGCTTGAGGTCGCGCTCCGCCTCGAAGGCGACACCCGCCACGATGCCCACACCCAGGCCGAGCTCGACATAGGTCTTGATGACGTCCGCATCCATGGCGGTGATGACGAGGTTCGGCTTCAGCCCCGCGTCCGCGAAGGCCTGGTCGATGCGCGTGCGGCCGGTGAAGCCGCCGTCATAGGTGACGAGCGGGTGTTCGGCGAGCCGCTCGATGGTCAGCGGCCCTTCGAGCAAGGGATGGCCCGGCGGCGCGATCAGCGAATGCGTCCAGCGGAAGCACGGCAGTGCCACGAGTTGCGGATAGTCGCTCAGCGCCTCGGTCGCGATGCCGACGTCGGCTTCGCCGTCCAGCAGCATCTGTGCGATCTGCTTGGGCGAGCCCTGGCGCAGGTGCAGGCGCACTTCGGGGAAGCGGCCACGGAACTCCTGCACGGCCACGGGCAATGCATAACGGGCCTGCGAGTGCGTCGCGGCGATGGAGAGAAGGCCCTTCTCCTGCGCGAGAAACTCCTGCCCCGCCTGCCGCAGGTTATGGCTCTCGATCAGCATGCGTTCGATGATCGGCAGCAGGTGATCGCCCGGCGCCGTCAGCCCCGTCAGCCGCTTGCCGGCGCGTGCGAACAGGGCGAGGCCGAGCTCTTCCTCCAGCTCGCGGATCTGCCGGCTCACGCCGGGTTGAGATGTGTGCAGCGCATGCGCCGCTTCCGTGAGGTTGAAACCGCTTCGGACTGCTTCGCGGACGGAGCGTAACTGCTGAAAATTCATGGGAGCAACGAGAAAAGTTACCGGAGATCACTTCGGCGGCCAATTCTCTTGGCACGGTCTTCGAACTGGAACTACCGATTCGTTGCAATGAAATAAGCGAATGATCTGAGTGATCGATGCGGACGGGCATTCGCCGCAGGCCGATCGCCCCGATGTTGCCGCGTGTGCCACGCCATGCGGCGCGGCGAAATCGCGTTTTCATATGCGTTTTTTCCGCTTGGCTTTCGGCTTGGACGGGTTCGACAATTCATCCGCGTTAACCCTGGGGCACACCCCGAGTCAACGCCCGATCGCACACCGGCGCACCGCTCCGCGTCGTGTTTCCCGCCTCCTGTCGCCTTACGTTCCATCCCGATGTTCCGTTCTCTCTCGCGTCGTCTCGCGCTCTCATCCCTCGTCCTCGTGGCCGGCCTGTCCGCCTTCAATCTGTATGCGGCGGACAAGCCGTTGCGCATCGGCCTCGGCGCGAGCGTGGGCAACCGCGCGGTCGAGATCGCCGCGAAGGAGGCGAAGGCCCAGGGCCTCGACGTGGAGCTGGTCGAGTTCAGCGACTGGCGCACGCCCAACTCGGCGGTCGCCAACAAGGAAATCGACGTCAACTACTTCCAGCACAAGCCCTTCCTCGACAGCTCCAATGCCCAGGCCGGCTTCGACCTGGTACCGGTGGCGCCCGGCTACACCACGGTGATCGGGCTCTATTCGAAGAAGATCAAGACGCTCGCCGAACTGCGCGACGGCGCATCGATCGCGGTGTCGGCCGATCCGGTCAACACCGGCCGCGCGCTGCAGTTCCTGCAGGAACTCGGCCTGCTCAAGCTCAAGCCCGGGCTGGACTACAAGGCCACCATCCTCGACATCACCGACAACCCGAAGAAGCTGAAGATCGTCCAGCTCGAAGGGCCGCAGATCGCGCGTTCCTTCGAGGACGTCGATGCCGCCGCGACCTATGCGACCTTCGCCAAGCTGGGTGGCCTGTCGGCCAAGAGCGCGCTGGCCTTCGAGAAGGACTCGAGCCAGTACGCGTTCCAGTGGGTCACGCGCCCCGATCGCAAGGACGACCCGCGCATCCGCAAGTTCATCTCGATCTACCAGAACAGCCCCGAAGTGCGCGCGTCGCTGACCACGCTGTACGACGGCGTCATCGGCTTCGCCTGGTAGGCAAGCCTGCCGACAGGCGCTGCGCCCGCGGGCGCTCCCTCTCCGCTGCGCCCATCCCGGGCGCGCACCGATCCGGCCGGGCCGCAAGCGTCCGGTGTCCCATGAAGAAAATCCTGATGAACGCGGTCCACATGAGCTGCGTGGGCGACATCGCCCACGGCCTGTGGACCCATCCCCGCGACCAGTCCGAGCGCTACACCGACCCCGCCTACTGGGTCGAGCTGGCACAGACGCTGGAGCGCGGCCGTTTCGACAACCTGTTCCTGGCCGACATCATCGGCGCGAACGACGTGTTCGAAGGCCGCCCCGACGCCGCCCTGCGCGAAGCGGTCCAGATGCCGATCGACGACCCCTTGCTGCTGGTGCCGCTGATGGCGCACGCCACGCGGCACCTGGGCTTCGGTGTCACCGTCAACCTGACCTACGAGCACCCGTTTCCGCTGGCGCGCCGCTTCACCACGCTCGACCACCTGAGCCGTGGGCGCGTGGCCTGGAACGTCGTGACCGGCTTCCTCGACAGCGCGGCACGCGGCATGGGGCTCGCGAAGCAGCACGGCCACGACGAGCGCTACGAGCGCGCCGAAGACTTCATGGCCGCGGCCTACAAGCTGTGGGAAGGCAGCTGGGAAGACGATGCCGTGGTGCGCGACCGCGCCCGGCGCGTCTACAGCGAGCCGGCGCGCGTGCATGCCATCGACCACGACGGCCCTTACTACCGCGTGCAGGCCGCCCACCTGTCGGAGCCATCGATCCAGCGCACGCCCGTGCTGTTCCAGGCCGGCGCATCCACGCGTGGCCTGGACTTCGCGGCCAGGCATGCGGAATGCGTGTTCGTCTCGGGCAACAAGCAGCAGGCGCGCGACATCGTCGCCAAGATCCGGCAGCGTGCAACCACCTTCGGCCGCGATCCGCAGGACCTGCGCTTCTTCCTGGGCGTGGTCGTCGTGGTGGCACCGACCGACGCACTCGCGCAGGAGAAATACGCGGAGTACCGCACGCACGCCAGCGCGCAGGCGGGGCTCGCGCACTTCTCCAGCCAGACCGGCATCGACTTCTCCCGATACGACCTCGACGAGCCGATCAGCCTGGTCAAGACCGATGCGGTCCAGTCCTTTCTCGAGTCCGTCACGACCCAGAGCGAGAAGCGCTGGTCGGTACGCAAGCTGCTCGACCAGATGACGCTGGGCAGCCGGCACACGCCCATCGTCGGCTCGCCCCAGCATGTGGCCGACGAACTCGAGTCGTGGGTGCGCGACGCCGACATCGACGGCTTCAATCTCGTGCGCACCGTGGTGCCCGAAGGCTTCGGCGACTTCGTCGATCTGGTCGTGCCCGAGTTGCAGAATCGCGGCAGCTACAAGACCGACTACACCGAAGGCAGCCTGCGCGACAAGCTGTTCGGCGCCGGCCCGCGGCTGCCGGCGCGCCATCCGGCCGGCGCGTTCCGCGTCGGCGCCGCCGCGCGGAACGTGGCATGACGGTGCTGCTGGAAGAAGTCGTCGCCGCGCTGCGGGCGACGGCCGTGGAGCGCGATCGGCAAGGCGGCCATGCCGCGCACGAGAAGACGCTGCTGCGCGATGCCGGCCTGCTCGCGCAAGCCGTGCCGGTCGAGTTCGGTGGCGAGGGCGCGGCCTGGCCGGCGGTCTACGACACCGTGCGCCGCATCGCGCGCGTCGACAGCGCATTGGCGCATCTGCTCGCCTTCCATCACCTGCAGGTGGCGACCGTGCTCATCTACGGCACGCCCGCGCAGCAGGCGCGATGGCTGCGGGCCACCGTGGCCGAGGGGCTCTGGTGGGGCAACGCGATGAACCCGCTCGACCCGCGCCTGACGGCATCCGAGGACGACGCCGGCCAGGTGCTCACCGGCACCAAGGGCTTCTGCTCGGGCGCGCAGGGCTCCGACCTGATGACCTTCTCCGCGGTGCATGCGCCCAGCGGCAAGCTGCTGCTCGGCGTGGTTGCGACGCGCGCGCCGGGCGTCACGGTCAACGACGACTGGCGGGCCATCGGCCAGCGCCAGACCGACAGCGTGTCCGTGGACTTCGCGCAGGTCCGCGTGCCGCATGCGGACCTGCTGCGCCTGCCCGGCGATGTGGCGACGGTCCGCCATTCGCTGCGCACCTGCCTGGGCCAGCTCATCCTGGTGAACCTGTACCTGGGCATTGCCGAAGGCGCGCTCGAAGCCGCGCGCGAGCTCACGCTGGCGGGCACGCGGCCCTGGCTTTACGCCGGTGTCGCCAGCGCCGCGGAAGACCCGTATCGGCTCCAGCGCTTCGGCGAGATGCATCTGCACGCCGTCGCCGCCGCGGTGCTTGCCGACCGGGCCGCGGCCACGCTGCAGGCCGCGTGGGACGCCGGCGACGCGGTGACGCCCGCGCAGCGCCGCACCGCCGGCCTGGCCATCACCGAGGCCAAGGTGCTCGCACATCGCGCGAGCCTGTTCGTGAGCCAGGCGCTCTTCGACGCCGCCGGCACGCGCGCGGCGCAAGCCGAGCTCGGCCTCGACCGCTACTGGCGCAACGCCCGCACCCACACCCTTCACGATCCCCTGGACTACAAGCTGCGCACGCTGGGGCGCTGGGCGCTCTCCGGGGAATTCACCGCCGATCTCTACACCTGAGGATTTCCCATGAGCCAAGAACGCATCGACTGGACCCAGGCCGAAAGCATGCGCGCCCTGTCGGATCTGGCGCCCGAGCCCTTTCGCGCCTTCGCCGATTTCGAGCAGGCCGTCTTTGCGCCCGGCCATCTGTCGCCCAAGATCAAGGAACTGATCGCGGTCGCGGTGACGCACGTCACGCAGTGCGGCGCCTGCCTCACGCTGCACACCAGGAACGCCCGGCTGCTGGGCGCGACCGAAGGCGAGATCGCCGAGGCCGTGATGGTCGCCGCCGAGCTGCGCGCGGGTGCGGCGATCGGCCAGTTCGCCACCACGCTGCAGGCGATCCGCAGCACCCGCTGACCCTGCCGGATCAGCGCTCGGCCAGGAAGCGTACGAAGCGGTCGCCGATGAACTGGATCAGGCAGACCAGCGCGATCAACACCACGATCACCACGGCCATCACGGTCGTGTCGAAGCGCTGGTAGCCATAGCGGATCGCGAGGTCGCCCAGGCCGCCCGCGCCGACGGCGCCCGCCATGGCCGACGAGCTGATCAGCGCGACCACCGTGATGGTGAAGCCGCCGACGATGCCCGGCAGGGCCTCGGGCAGCAGCACATGGCGCACGATGTGCCAGCGCCGGCAGCCCATGGCCTGTGCGGCCTCGATCAGGCCGCCGTCCACCTCGCGCAGGCTGACCTCGGCAATGCGCGCGAAGAACGGCGTGGCGCTGATCGACAGCGGCACGATGGCCGCCCACACGCCGATCGTCGTCCCGGTGACCAGCCGCGTGAACGGGATCAGCGCGACCAGCAGCACGATGAAGGGCGTGGCGCGAAAGCCGTTGATCACGCTGCCGAGCACGCGGTGCACTCGCGGCGATTCGAGGATGCCGCCGGGCTTGGCGAGCACCAGCCAGACGGCCAGCGGCACGCCCGCGGCCAGCGCGATGGCCGACGACACGCCCACCATCACCAGCGTTTCGAGCAGTGCGTTCCAGAGGCGTTCATACATCGCCGCAGACATAGCCGAGTCCTTTCGCTTCATGCGCCACGCGTTGCGTGACCAGGTCTTCGATCGGGGCCGTGCGGGCGTCGACGGCGATCACCAGCCGGCCCTGCGTGTGGCCCTGGATGCGGTCGACGCCGCCGTACAGCAGCCGTATCGGCGCGCCGAGCACGGCCGCGATGCGCGACAGGTCGGGCTCGACGCCACGCTCGCCGCTGTAGTGCAGCTCGACCACCGTCTCGCAGGCGCCATCGCCGGGCGGCGGTGTCCGCGTCAGGCGCGCGAGCAGGTCCTCCGGCAGGTCGCGCACCAGCGGGCGCAGCAGCGCCCGCGTCGCGTCGTGTGCGGGTCGGCCGAACACCTGCCAGACCGGGCCGAGCTCGACCGCGCGACCGCGCTCGAGCACCAGCACCTGGTCGCAGATCTCGCGGATCACGCCCATCTCGTGCGTGATCAGGATCACCGTCAGGCCGAGCCGGCGGTTGATGTCGCGCAGCAGCGCGAGGATCGACTGCGTCGTCTCCGGGTCCAGCGCCGAGGTGGCCTCGTCGCACAGCAGGATCTCGGGCCGGTGCACCAGCGCACGGGCGATGCCCACCCGCTGCTTCTGGCCGCCCGAGAGCCGGCCGGGCCGCACGTCGTGCTTGTCCGACAGGCCGACCAGCGCGAGCACTTCCGTCACGCGCTGGCGGATCTCGTCGCGCGCGATGCCGGCGACCGCGAGCGGCAGTGCGACGTTGTCCCAGACCGTCTTGGCCGACAGCAGGTTGAAGTGCTGGAAGATCATGCCGACGCGCCGGCGCAGTGCCACCAGCCCGTTCTCGTCGAGCGCCGCGACGTCCTGCCCGTCGACCAGCACCTGGCCGCTGCTCGGGCTCTCCAGGCGGTTGATGGTGCGCAGCAGGCTGGACTTGCCCGCACCGCTGCGCCCGATGATCCCGAAGATGCGGCCCGCCGGAATGTCCAGCGTGATGTCGTGCAACGCATCCACCGGCCCGACGGCCGAACGGTAGGACTTGCCGACGCCGCGGAACGTGACCGTCCCGAGGTCGGCGCGACGCTCACTTTCGAAGCCAGGGGAGGCTGTAGAGCTTGTCATTGTTGCCAAAGGTCGCGGAGATCGCCTTGCGCACGGCGGGCGAGTCCTGGTAGATGCGGATGAACTGCTGGAAGCGCGGGTCGTCGGCGCGGTCGGTGCGCGCGACGAAGCGTCCGGCGTAGTACACGTCGTCGCCCTGCGAATACACAAGCGCCCGGTTGGCCAGCTCCGACTGCCCCGCCAGCACCAGCGTGAAGGGCGACAGCACCGCGATGTCGATGTCCGGGAACGAGCGGATCAGCTGCGTGCCCTCGATCTCGATGAACTTCAGCTTGCGCGGGTTCTGCACCACGTCGTTGATCGTTGCCCAGTCGCCCACGCCGTCGCGCAGCGTGAGCAGGCCGATGCGCTCCAGCAGCCGCAGCGCGCGGGCCTGGTTGGACGCATCGTTGTGGATGCCGAGGCGGAAGCCTTCCTTGATGTCCTCGACCCGCTGGACCTTGTTCGAGAACAGGCCGACGCTCGACAGCACGCCGATGCCGATGCTCTTGAGCTTGTAGCCGCGCAGCTTGATCGAGCTGTCCAGGAAGGCCTGGTGCTGGAAGTAGTTGAGGTCGAGATCGCCCGCATCCAGCGCCGCGTTGGGCGTGGTCCAGTCGGCGAACTCGATCACGCGGACATCGAGGCCCTGGGCCTTCGCTTCCTGCGCCGCCACTTCGATGGCGGCCGCCGTGTATGCGGCCACGCCGATCTTGAGCGGACCCGCGGCCGCAGCCTTGGGGGCCTGGCCTTGAGCCGCGGCGAACAGCGGTGCACCGGCGAGCAGCAGCGCGAGCAGGGAACGACGTGAGGTCATGGAGATGTCGGTGTGTGAAAGGGACGGGGCGGCGTGCGCGTCGGGCGGCGTCATTTCTGCGCCTCCAGCCACGGCAGGTTGTAGAGCTTGTCGCTGTCCGCATAGGCGGCGCGGATGGCCTGCCGCACGCCGGGCGCGTCGCGGTAGATCTGGATGAAGCGGCGCAGCCGCGGGTCTTCGGGCTTGTCGCTGCGCGCGACGAACTGCACCGCCCAGTAGCGCGGGTCGCCCTTGTCGTAGAACAGGGCCTGGGTCGCCAGTTCCTTCTTGCCGGAACGCACCAGCGCGTGCGGCAGCAGCACGCCCGCATCGACGTCGTCGAGCGAGCGGACGATCTGGATGTACTCGACCTCGATGAAGCGCAGCTTCTTCGGATTGGCCGTGATGTCGTCGAGCGTCGGGAACGGGCCCACGTCCTTGCGCAGCCGGATCAGGCCGGCCTGGGCCAGCAGGCCGAGGCTGCGGGCCTGGTTGCTGGCGTCGTTGGCCAGCGCGATGCGCGCACCGTCGGGCAGCGCGTCGATCTGCTTGAAGCGCGTCGAGTACAGGCCCAGGTTGGACACCACGCCGATCGCCACGCTCCTGAGCTTGTAGCCGCGCTGCTTGATCGCGTTGTCCAGGAAGGCCTGGTGCTGGAAGTAGTTGGCGTCGAGGTCGCCCGCGTCGACCGCGACGTTGGGCGTCGTGTAGTCGGCGAATTCGACGACCTTCACGTCGAGCCCCTGTCTCTTGGCCTCGGCCGCGGCGGCCTCGATCGATTCGGCCGCGACGCCGGCGGTCACGCCGATGCGCAGCGGCGCCTGTGTCTGCGCTTGCGCCTGCACGGCGGCGGCCGCGAGCCAGGCGGCCGTGAAGAGGACTTTGCTGAGCCGGTTCATGTTCCGTCTTTCCTGTGGGAGGGGGCGGGGCCGCTCAGCGGTAGCCCGAGGGCTCCGGCGCCTCGCCGTTGAGGACGTACCGTCCCACTTCGTTGAGCTTGTAGGCCAGCGGGTCGTGCAGGCTCATGGTGCGCAGGTTGCGCCAGAAGCGGTCCAGCCCGAAGGCCGCGCCGGTCGACTTGGCACCGGTGAGGTCGAACACGTGGCTGGTCGTCTCCAGGCCGGCCTGGATCGACACGATCTTCGCGCTGGCGACGATCTCCGCGACCTGGGTGCGCTGCTGCGCGGTGATCTCGTCCTTGTGATCGACCAGCCAGCCCACCGCGCGGTCGGCGCGTTCGGCGAGCGCCGACACCGCCTGCAGCCGGGCGGTGTAGTCGCCGAACGCGTTCTGCACGAAGGGGTCGTCGGTGGTCTTTTCCACCGTCGCGTGCGCCCACGGACGGGCCTTGTCGCGCACGTAGTCGGCCGCTTCCAGCAGCGCGCCTTCCGCGATGCCGAGATGCAGGTGGGTGAAGAGCGACTGGAAGAACAGCACGCCCAGCGACATGCGCGGCGTGGTCGGCTGGCCGAGCGGTGCGAACACGCCCAGCACGTCGGCCGGTGCGATCGGCAGGTCATCGAAGGCCACGCTGTGGCTCGCGGACTGGCGCTGGCCGAGCACGTCCCAGTCGTCGGTCAGGCGGAACTGCGGCGCACGCGGGTCTGCGACGGCCAGCACGAAGCGCTGGGTCTCGGTGTCGACGCCGCGCACCAGGATGCGGTCGGCCACGGGCGCGCCGGTGGCGAAGGCCGCGCTGGCCTGGCCGATGTAGCCGGCATGGCCTTGCGCCGGCTTCAGCTGCGCGAGGCCGAGGCGCGATGTGCCGGCACCGGCCCAGAGCCAGCGGTGCTGCACGGTGTCGCGCAAGGTCTGCTGCGCCGTCTCGGTGTCGACCACGTCGATGATGCGCAGCCAGGCGTAGTGGTAGCCCAGGATCTGCGCCACGGGTGCATCGGTGCGTGCGATGCGGCGCACCACCTGCAGCGCGGTGCGCCAGCTGGCACCCTGGCCGCCGAAGCGCGTGGCGACGGTCAGGTCGAGCAGGCCGGCCTCGCGGAACAGCGCGATCTGCGCGTGCGGCAACGCGTTCTCGCGGTCGCGCCGGACCACGTCGGGGCGAAGCGCTTCGGCCAGGCGGTCGGCGACGGCCAGCCAGCGCGACAACTCGTCGTCGGGCGTGGCGCTGGGGTCGGGTATCAGGTCGAGAGAGGACATGGGATTCGGGAGATGCAGTGATGGCGAGGTCGATGAAAAGTCAGTGGCCGAAGGCACCGCGGTAGCGGGCGGCCGGGTGGCGGTCGTTCAGCAGGTCGCTGCCGAACAGCTTCTTGCGCAGCGTGCCGGGGCTGTATTCGCGCTGCGCCAGGCCGCGCCGTTGCAGCACCGGCAGCACGTGGTCGATGAACTCGACATAGGAGCCGGGCAGCCGCCAGTTCACCAGGTTGATGCCGTCGACGCCGGCCGCCTGCCATTGCGCGAGCTGGTCGGCGATCTGCTCGGGCGTGCCGACCACGCGGCCCCGGCGACCCAGCAGGTCGCCCAGGTCGGCCACCGTCGGCTCGCGTCCCGGCACGCTCTTGCTCAGCCATTCGAGGATGCTCTGGCTGGCGTTGGTCCTGATGGACGACAGCGGCGTGTCGGCCGGGTACGGGTTGCCGTAGCGGTCGACCGCGAAGTTCATGTGCGCGAGAAAGCCGTCGCGGCTCGCATAGGCGTTGTAGTCGGCCTCGTTGCGGCGCGCCTCTTCTTCGGTGCTGCCGACGATCAGCGACAGGCCCTGGAAGAACTTGATGTCCTCCGGCCGCCGGCCCGCTTCCACCGCCAGCCGGCGCGTGTCGCGGATGAGCTCGCCCGCCACCGCGGGGTTGGGCGTCACGATGAACTGGGCCTCGGCATTCGCGGCGGCAAAGCGCCGCCCCGCACCCGACGAACCCGCCTGGTAGAGCAGCGGCGTGCGCTGCGGCGACGGCGAGGGCAGGTGCGGCCCTTCGACCCGGTAGCGCGGGCCGACGTGGTTGATCTTGTGGATCCGGCTGCGGTCGGCGTACACGCCCGCGTCGCGGTCGATGCGCAGCGCGCCGTCGTCCCACGAGCCTTCCCAGAGCTTGTAGGCGACGTCGATGTATTCGTCGGCCCAGGCGTAGCGGTCGTCGTGCAGCGGCAGCTGGTCGAGGCCGAAGTTGCGCGCGCTGTTCTCCAGGCTGCTCGTCACGATGTTCCAGGCGATGCGGCCCTTGGAGATGTGGTCGAGCGTCGAGACCTTGCGCGCGAAGTTGAACGGATGCTCCTGCAGCACCGAGCTCGTGAAGGCGAGACCCAGGTGCTCGGTGCTCACGGCCAATGCCGACAGCAGCACCGACGGGTCGTTGCTCGGGATCTGCAGGCCTTCGCGCGCGTTCACCGCGTAGTCGCCGCCCAGCGGTCCGTAGAGCCCGACCACGTCGGCGAAGAACACCGCGTCGAACAGGCCGCGCTCCAGCGTGCGCACGAGGTCGATCCAGAACGACACGTCGTTGAAGTCGACCTGCCCCGCGTCCGGATGGCGCCACTGTCCGTGCTGGATGTGCGACGCCGTGTTCATCACGAAGGCGTTGAAGTGCAGCGGCTTCATCGCGTCGCGGCTCACGCGGTCTCTGCCGTCGGCACGGTGTGCAGCAGCGGCAATGCGCGCGCGATCGTCAGCGCGATCCGGTCGCGCAGCGGCCCGCTGCCGATGTGATAGCCGTCGAAGTCCTTCTCGGCGGCATACACGCCGAGCGGCAGCGTGTGCGACTGGAAGAAGCTGAACAGCGGGCGCAACTGATGGTCGATGACCAGCGCGTGCCGGTCGCTGCCGCCGGTCGCTGCCAGCAGCACCGGCTTGCCGATCAGCGCGTCGTGGTGGACGAAGTCGAACAGGTGCTTGAACAGGCCGGTGTACGAGCCGCGGTAGACCGGGCTGGCCACCACGAGCAGGTCGGCCGACTCGATCTCCGCCAGTTGGGCTTCGATGGTGGCGGGCAGTTGCTGGCGATAGAACGCGGCGCCGAGCTGCGCGCCGATGTCGCCCAGCGTGATCACGCGCGTGTCGATGGCGACGTGCTCGCCGAGCTCGGACAGGAGTGCGTCGACCAGTGCCAGCGTGCGCGACGGGCGCTGCAGGCTGCCGGAGACGGCGACGACTTTGAGGGCGGTTTTCACGTGCGGTGTGCTGGTGTCTTGAAGGCCGTCATGGAGCGACGGTGCCGTCTCTCTTAGCGATTCACGTGCCATGGTGTTTTTCCTTTGAAATCAATGGGTTGGGTGGTTCGTCGGTCGCGCCGCATGCTGGGTCAGCAGCAGGCTGCGGCTGCGCTGCTGGTGCAGCAGCACGGCGCGCGATCAGGAATAGAAGCTGGGCTTGGGCGCCTGCGCGTTGAGAGCCCAGTCGCCGAGTTCGCGGACCTTGTAGTCGACCGGGTCGTGCAACGTATGCACGCGCAAGTTGCGCCAGAAGCGGTCCAGCCGCAGCGCTGCCGTGGTCGCGCGGGCACCGGTCACTTCGAACATGCGGTGCGCCACGTCGAGGCCCGCACGCGTGCTCGCGACCTTGGCCGCGGCCACCGCGATCGCGACATCGGCGCGCTCGCGTTCGTCCAGTGCCGTGCCGCGCCGCCACGCGCTGTCGAAGGCCGTGGTGGCCAGGCCGAGCAGGGCGCGCGCGCCTTCCAGCGCGAGCCAGAACTCGCCGTAGTGTGCGAGCACGTAAGGGTCTTCGTTCGCGCTGGAAACCGGCGAGAACAACCAGGGCCGCGCCTGTGTCGACGTGAACAGCCGTGCCTGCGCGAGCGCGCCCTGGCCGAGCCCCAGGTAGACGTTGGCAAGGATCAGCTGGGCCAGCAGCGGGCGCAGGCAGGCGAATGGCGTCGACAGCGGGCCAGGGTCGCGCAGCACCTCGTCGCCCGCGACCCGGACCCGGTCGAACAGCACGCTGCCGCTGTCGGTCTGGCGCTGGCCCATGTTGTCCCAGTCGTCGAGCACGCGGATGCCTTCGCGGCCTGTTGGCACGACGCCGATGACCAGGCGCTGCCGGTCGTCGAGCGCCGAGGCCAGCAGCATGTCGGAGTCGCCGGCACCCGAGCAGAAGCTCTTGCGGCCCGCGAACACGTAGCCGTCGCCGGCGGCTTCGGCCTGCGTGCCGCGGTCGAGCGGGTTCAGTGCGTTGCCCCAGAACCAGCGGCGCTCGCCCGTGTGCACGAGCCAGGGTTCCCATTGCGCGGGTTGCCCGAAGAGCCGCACCGTCGCCAGCAGCAGGTGATGGAAGGCGAACACGTGCGCCACCGAACTGTCGACCTGCGCGACGCGGCGGACCACGTCGAGCGTCTGCTGCCAGCTGGCGCCGAGTCCGCCGAACGCAGTGGGCACGCTCAGCATGAGCAGGCCGCTGTCGCGCAGCATGTCGCGCTCCGGCTTGGGTACGCCGCCGCGGCGGTCGCGTTCGACGGCGCTGTCGTCCAGCGTGCGCACCACGCGCTCGACGCTCGCCTGCCAGGCGGGCGCGCCGTCGTCGCCGGCCTGCGTGCCGCCGTGCGTCATGCGACGGCCTTCGCGGGTGCGGGCGCGGCGGCGGCCGGCGGCACGATGTCGTTGGCGATGACCTCGCCGAACGGCCCGGTGATGTTGGCCTGGCCGGGCGGGCGCACATGGTCGAGCGGCAGCAGCGGGAACAGCAGCTCGGCCACGCGATAGGCTTCCTCCAGGTGTGGATAGCCCGAGAAGATGAAGGTCTCGACACCGAGCGCCTCGTACTCGCGGATGCGCGCGGCCACCTCGTCCGGGCTGCCGACCAGCGCCGTGCCGGCGCCGCCGCGCACCAGGCCCACGCCGGCCCACAGGTTGGGCGACACCTCGAGCCTGTCGCGGCGGCCGCCATGCAGGGCGGCCATGCGCTGCTGCCCGACGGAGTCGAAGCGCGAGAAGGCCTTCTGCGCCGCTGCGATGGTCTCGTCGGTCACGAAGGAGATCAGTTCGTCGGCGGCGCGCCAGGCAGCCTCGCTGGTCTCGCGCACGATCACATGCAGCCGGATGCCGAAGCGCAAGGTGCGCCCATGCCGCGCTGCCGCCGCACGGGCCTTGGCGATCTTCTCGGCCACCGCGGCCGGTGGCTCGCCCCAGGTCAGGTAGACGTCGACCTGCTCGCCCGCGAGCGCGATCGCGGCGTCCGACGAGCCGCCGAACCACAGCGGCGGATACGGCTTCTGCACGGGCGGGTACAGCGTCTTCGCGTTCTCCACGCGCAGGTGCTTGCCGCTGAAGTTGACCGTCTCGCCGGCGGCCACGCCGCGCCAGATGCGCAGGAATTCGTCGGTGACTTCATAGCGCTCGGCATGCGTGAGGAAGCTGCCGTCGCCGTGCTGCTCGTCGGGGTCGCCGCCCGTCACCACGTTGATCAGCAGGCGGCCATCGGAGAAGCGGTCGAGCGTGGCGGCTTGCCGGGCCGAGACGGTCGGCGAGATGATGCCGGGCCGGATGGCCACCAGGAACTTGAGCCGCTCGGTCTGTGCGGCGAGTGCCGATGCGACGACCCACGAGTCCTCGCAGGACCGGCCTGTCGGTATCAGCACGCCTTCGTAGCCCAGTTCGTCGGCTGCCTGCGCGACCTGCCGCAGATAGCGATGGCTCACGGTGCGGGCGCCGCGTGCGGTGCCGAGGTATCGGCTGTCGCCGTGTGTGGGAAGGAACCAGAAGAGTTGCATGGGGTGCTTTCAGCAGTTCGCGTGCCATCGCTTTTGCTGCGAAAAGCCGGCCTTTTCGTCGTTTTCTGCTGGTGGAGAAGCAGCCGCCCAACAGCGCTGCTGATGCATCAGCAGCCTCATGCAGACTGCTTCCATGGCAGCAGAAAACGCGTATGGATATGCCAATCCCATCGTTGCCGGACGCCGCATGCCACTTGAAGATGCTGCTGGCGCAGCAGCTTGTCTGCGCATCAGCAGACCTCTGTCCAGTGACCGCCGCCATCCACCTTCCCGAACCCACCTCCGTCGACGGCGTTGCGCATGCGCTGATGCGCGACTTCGCCGCGACCGCGGCCGAGCGCGACCTGCGCGGCGGCACGCCCAAGGCGGAGCGCGATGCGTTGCGCGCGAGCGGCCTGCTGGCGCTGAGCATTCCCACCGCGCTCGGTGGCGGCGGGGCCGATTGGCGCCAGACGCTGGAGGTGGTGCGCGTGCTCGCGCGTGGCGACAGCTCGCTCGCGCACGTGTTCGGCTTTCATCACCTGATGCTGGCCACGGTCCGCCTCTTTGCCCAGCCTTCGCAGTGGGAGCCGTGGTTCGAGCAGACCGCGCGGCGGCGCTGGTTCTGGGGCAACGCGCTCAATCCGCTGGACGACCGCACCGTCTCCAGCGCGCATCCGGGCTGGCGCGAATTCACCGGGCAGAAGAGCTTCTGCTCGGGCGCCCTCGACTCCGAGATGCTCATCGCCTCGGCCCGCGAAGCGGGCACCGACAGCCTGGTCATCGCCGCCTTCCCGACCGGCCGTTCCGGCGTCTTCGTCGCGCCGGACTGGAACAACATCGGCCAGCGCCAGACCGACAGCGGCAGCGTCACCTTCGAGCGCGTGCGCGTCGAGCAGCACGAGGTGCTGGCCGACCCCGGGCCGCTGTCCACGCCTTTCGCCTGCCTGCGCCCGCTGGTGTCGCAGCTCGTGCTGACCAACGTCTATCTCGGCATTGCCGAAGGCGCCTTCCAGGACGCCCGGCACTACACCCTGCACGAGGCGCGGCCCTGGCACGCGGCGCACGTGGCCGAGATGCACGAAGACCCTTACGTGCTCGGCCACTACGGTGATTTCTGGGTCGGCCTGGAAGGCGTGCGCGTGCTGGCCGACCGCGCCGCCGAGCGGCTCGACGCCGCGTGGCGCCGCGACCATGCGCTGACCGAGGCCGAGCGGGGCGAGGTCGCCGTCGCGGCGGCCACGGCCAAGGTCGCGGCGACCCGCACCGGCCTGGACATCTGCACGCGGATGTTCGACGTGGCCGGCGCCCGCGCCACGCACGGCGGCCTGCGGCTGGACCGGCACTGGCGCAACCTTCGCACGCAGAGCCTTCACGACCCGGTGGCGTACAAGGTGCGCGAGCTCGGCGAATGGGCGCTCAATCAGCAATATCCCTCACCGACCTTCTATTCATGAACGCCTTCATTCGCCAGCACGACGAGCCCGCAACGGCTGCGGCGGCTACCGGGCCCGAACTGGACTGGGACGCGCCCCGGCTGCTCACGCTGCCGAACCCGCGCAACCTCACCACCTCGATCCGTGCGACCGCCCAGGTGTTCCAGGACCCGCGGTCCGTGGCGCTGCTCGAGCGCATCCACCTGGTGGCGCCGAGCGATGCCAACGTGCTCATCATCGGCGAGACCGGCACCGGCAAGGAACTGATCGCGCGCCATGTGCACGACCTGAGCCGGCGCAGCGGTCGCCCCTTCGTCGCGGTCAACTGCGGCGCCTTTTCCGAGAGCCTGGTCGAGAGCGAACTCTTCGGCCACGAGAAGGGTTCGTTCACCGGCGCCTTCTCGTCCAAGGCCGGCTGGTTCGAGGCCGCCAACGGCGGCACGCTGTTCCTCGACGAGATCGGCGACCTGCCGCTGTCGATCCAGGTCAAGCTGCTGCGCGTGCTGCAGGAGCACGAGGTGGTGCGGCTGGGCTCGCGCAAGAGCATTCCGATCGACGTGCGCGTGGTGGCCGCCACCAACGTGCGGCTGCAGGACGCGGTCGCGGCCGGGCACTTCCGCGAAGACCTGTTCTATCGGCTGCACGTGGTGCATCTGGCGCTGCCGACGCTGCGCGAACGGCCGGGCGACATCCTGCCGCTGGCGCGGCATTTCATCGATGAGTACCGCCGCCGGCTGGGCTACGGTGCGGTGCAGCTGGCCCCCGACGCCGAGCAGAAGCTGCTGGCCCACGGCTGGCCCGGCAACATCCGCGAGCTTGAGAACGTGATCCACCATGCGCTGTTGATCTGCCGCCATGACGTGCTCGGCGTCGACGACCTGCACCTGTCCTCGCTGACCGCCGCGCGGCGCCTGCCGGATGCCCATGCGGGCGATGCCGTGCCGCCTGCGCGACAGACGCTCGAGGCGGTGCTGCGCGACCTGTTCAACGAGCCGCAGGACGGCCTGTTCGAGGTGATCGAGGACACGGTGATGCGCACGGCCTTCGAGTTCTGCCACCGCAACCAGATGCAGACGGCGCGCCTGCTCGGCATCAGCCGCAACGTGCTGCGCGCGCGGCTCATCAAGAGCGGCGAGATCGCGGCGCTGAAGTAGCCGGCCGCTTCAGCCCGCGAAGGCCGCGGCCAGTGTCTTCGTGTAGGGATGGCCCGCCTGTCCCGCGGCCAGCGTCTCGCGGCCCAGCACCTCGACGAAGCGGCCGTCCTGCATCACGGCCACGCGTTCGCACAGGTGCGCGACCACGCCCAGGTCGTGGCTGACCAGCACGAAGGCCAGGCCGCGTTCCTGCCGCAATTGCGCGAGCAGGTTCAGGACCTCGGCCTGGACCGAGACATCCAGCGCGGAGGTCGGCTCGTCCAGCAGCAGCAACTGCGGCTCGACCAGCAATGCGCGGGCGATGCAGACGCGCTGCCGCTGGCCGCCGGAGAGTTGATGCGGAAAGCGGAAGCGCACGCTGCGGGGCAGGGCGACCGCGTCCAGCATGGCGAGCACGCGCCGGCTCCGGTCGCCAATGCCGTGGATCGACAGCGGCTCCAGCAGCGCCGCCTCGATGGTCATGGCCGGGTTGAGTGCGGCGGACGGGTCCTGGAACACCATCTGCAGCCGACGCCGCTGCGCCAGCGGACGCCTGGCGCCGAGCGGTTCGCCGGCCAGCAGGACTCGACCCGTCGCGTGCCGGTGCACGCCGGCCAGCACCTTCAGGATGGTGCTCTTGCCGCAGCCGGATTCGCCCACGATGCCGAGCGCACCGCCCGCGTCCAGCGCGAAGGACACGCCGTCGACCACACGGCGCTGCCCGTGGTCGAGCACGAGGTCCTGCACCGACAGCAGCGGCGTGCCGTGCGCCGATGGCGTCATTGCATCCATGCGGCCTCCCGCTGGAGCACGGGCAGCGGCCGGCCGGCATGCGCAGGCGACGGCCGGCAGGCCAGCAGGCCCTGCGTGTAGGGGTGGCGGGCCTCGAGCCGGCCTTGCTGCGGGCGCAGTTCTTCGACCATGCGGCCCGCGTACATCACCAGGATGCGGTCGGCCGTCCGCGCCACGAGCGAGAGGTCGTGGCTGATCATCACCAGCCCCATGTCGCGCCGGCGCACCTGCTCGTCGAGCAGCGCGACGATGTGCTGCTGCACCACGGCGTCGAGCGCCGAGGTGGCTTCGTCGGCGATCAGCAATTGTGGCTCGCCGGCCAGCATCATCGCGATCATGGCGCGCTGGCCCATGCCGCCCGAAACCTCGTGCGGGTACAGGCGCGCGACGCGTGCCGGGTCGCGGATGTGCATCTGGTCGAGCAGCGCCACCGCCTCCGCGGCGGCTGCGCGGCGGCCGAGGCCGCGATGCGCCTGCAGCATCTCGGCGACCTGGTCGCCGATGCGCAGCAGCGGATTCAGGCCCTGCCGCGGGTCTTGCACGACCATCGCGATGTGGCGGCCACGCAGGCGCCGCAGGCCCTGCGCGTCGAGGCCGAACAGGTCGGTGCCGAGAAAGCGCGCATGGCCTGCGGTGCGCTGCGCCGTCGCGGGCAGCAGGCCCAGCAAGGCGCGCACGACGGTCGATTTGCCGGAGCCCGATTCGCCCACGATGGCCAGGCGCTCGCGTCCGAGCGTGAAGCTCAGGTTGCGCACCGCATGGGCGTGGCCGCCGCGCCCGTCGGCGAAGCGCACGTCGAGGCCGGAGACGTCGAGCAATGGCGCTTCCGCGCCGCCGGTGCCGGGCGCCGTAGGCAGTCGATTGGCGTTCATGTTCATGGCGTGCGAGGGTCCACCACGTCGCGCAGGGCGTCGCCCAGCAGGTTGAAGCCCAGGCTCAGCAGCGCAATGGCCAGCCCGGGGAAGAAGGCGATCCACCAGGCCTCGAAGATCACGGCGCGGCCGTCGGCCACCATCGAACCCCATTCCGGCGCGGGCGGCGGCAGGCCGAGCCCGAGAAAGCCGAGTCCGGCCAGGATCAGCACGATGCCCGGTGCGTCCAGCGACGCGCGCACGATGACGGACGGCACGCACAGCGGCACCACGTGGCGCCACAGCAGCCGTGCGGGCGATGCGCCGAGCGACCGCGCCGCATCGATGAACTCCGCGCGCCGCAGCGCCGACGCCTCGGTGCGGACCAGGCGCGCATACGCCGGCCAGGCCGTGACGGCGATGGCCAGCACCGCCGTGCCCAGGCCGGCGCCCATCGCCGCGCCGATGGCGAGCGCGAGGATCAGCCGCGGGAACGCCATGAACATGTCGGTGATGCGCATCAGCACGCGGTCGAGCCAGCCGCCGGCCAGTCCGGCTGCCGCACCGATCGCCAAGCCGAGCGGCACCGTCAGCAGCAGCACGATGGCGAGAACGCTCAGCGACGCCCGCGTGCCGTGGATGACGCGCGCCAGCACGTCGCGGCCCAGCGCGTCGGTGCCGAACAGGTGCTGCGCCGAGGGCGGCAGCAGACGGCGGCCGAGGTCCTGCGCCAGCGGGTCGGCGACCGGCAGCCAGGGCGAGCTCACGGCGACCAACAGCATCAGCGCGACGATCAGTGCGCCGGCCCGCCCGAGCGGATGCGACAGCAGCGCGCCGCAGGGCCGCCAGAGCCTGCCGGCCCAGGCTTGCGTGGCCGTTGCGGGCTCTTCGCTGGCGAGCCAGGCCCTTGCACGGCCGATGCGGCTCTCATGGCCGAGCGCGCTCATGGCCGCGTCCTCGGGTCGAGCCAGGCCTGCATGACTTCGGCCAGCAGGTTCAGCCCCACGAACACGACGCCGACGACGAGCGTCGATGCGAGCACCGCGGGCAGGTCGGCCGACAGCAGCGACTGCGTGATGTACGAGCCGAGGCCCGGCCAGGCGAACACGGTTTCGGTGAGCACGGTGCCTTCGAGCAGATGCGCATAGGTCCAGGCCAGCAGCGCGACGATCGGCCCGGCCACGTTGGGCAGCACGTGGTGCCAGAGGATGCGCGCTTCCGACAGCCCCTTCAGCCGGGCGACGGCGACGTAGTCCTGCTGCAGCTGCGACAGCACGAACGACCGTGTCATGCGTGCCAGGTAGGACATCGACAGCAGCCCGAGGATGCCCGCCGGCAGCACGAGGTGCGAGACGGCACTCGCGAACGCCGCGGTGTCGCCGGCCAGCAGCGTGTCGACCAGCAGCAGGCCGGTGACTTCGGGGATCGAATACTGGAAGGCGATGTCGATCCGGCCCGGCCCGCCGACCCAGCCGAGCCGGGCATAGAAGACCAGCAGGCCGATCAGGCCCAGCCAGAACACGGGAAGCGAGTTGCCGGCCAGCGCGACGACCCGGCCGATGTGGTCGGGCCATCGCCCGGCCATGCGCGCGCACACGAAGCCCAGCGGCACGCCGAGCAGCGCGCCCACGACGATCGCGACCGTCGCGAGTTCGAAGGTCGCTGGCACGAAGCGCTGCAGGTCCGACGCGATCGGGCTGCCCGTGGTCACCGACACGCCGAGCCGCCCCCGCGCCATGTCGGCCGCGTAGTGCCAGGCCTGGACGTGGATGGGCTGGTCGAGCCGCATCTCGCGCCGCACGCGTTCGTAGACCTCGGTCGGCGCGTTGTCGCCGACCACCGCGACGACCGGATCGATCGGCAGCAGCCGACCCATCACGAAGGTGATGAACAGCAGGCCCAGCAGCGTGAGGATGACGCCCGACAGCGCCGAGGCCAAGCGCCCCGGTTTCACGAAGCCGATTTCTTCAGGCGGTAGTAGACCGGCGTGAAGATGCTGGGGCCGGCCTTGAAGCCCGTGACGTTGCGGCGGATGACCGAGGTCTCGCTGTCCTGCAGCAGGAAGACGTAGGGCGAATCCTTCTGCACGTCGCGCTGCAGCTGGTCATAGAGCTTGGTGCGCCTGGCCGCGTCGGGCTCCTGGCGCGCCTGCACGGCAAGTGCGGACAGCGCCGCGGGTGGCACCCAGCCCTGGCGCTGCGCGCCGTTCTTGTTGGGCGCGTTCGGTGCCGGGTCGGGGTTGACCACGAAGAAGCTCGCCACCGGGTCGGGGTCGCTGTAGGCCGGCACGGAGGCATACACGCCGAGCTGGTGCTGGCCGTTGCGGTGGCGCGTCAGCACCTGCTTGGTGTCGAACTTGGTGAGCTCGACGCGGACGCCCGCCTTGGCGAAGCTGTTCTGCACCGCCTGAGCGATCTCCGGATACGGATAGAAGGTCGGCACGTCGAAGCTCACGCTGAAGCCCTGTGCATAGCCCGCCTTCTCGAGCAGCGCGCGGCCCTTGGCCAGGTCGAAGCGATAGGGCTTCAGGCCGTTGCTGCCGAGCGTCGTCGGCAGCGGCGTCTGGTTGACCTTCAGCCGGCCGCCGAGCAGCTGCGAGGAGATCGCGTCGTAGTCCACCAGCCAGCGCAAGGCCTGGCGCACTTCCGGCTTGGCGAGCGCGGGCGTCTGCTGGTTCAGTGCGAGGTAGATCTGGATCTCGCGGTCTTCGGTTTGCACGTACACGTCGTGGTTCGATGCCAGCGCGTTGACCTGGTCGGCCGAGAGGTTGCGGGCGATGTCGACATCGCCCTTCTCGAGCAGCAGCCGCTGCGTCGCGACTTCCGCGATGTGGCGAATGATCACGCGCCTGACCGCCGGTGCGCCGAGATAGAAGCGCGTGTTGGCCTCCAGCGCCACGGCTTCCTTGGGGCGCAGGCTGCTGAGCGTGTAGGCGCCGCTGCCGGCGGCGCTGGTGCGCAGCCAGGCATTGCCCAGGTCGTTGCCCTGCTGGTGTGCGAGCGCCTCCTGCGCGTCGACCACGGCGGCCGGACCCGATGCCAGCACGTTCAGCACGAGGCTGCGCGCCAGCGCCTGCGGGAAGCGCAGCACCACCGTGTCGCCCTTGGCCGTGACCAGCGTGTCGATGGAGTCGGGCGTCCAGCCGAACTGCGCGAAGCGATCGCTCTGGCGCGTCTTCAGGCGCACCACGCGCTGCAGCGAGAAGACCACGTCGTTCGCCGTGAGCGGGCTGCCGGACGAGAAGGTCTGGCCCGGGCGCACATGCAGCGTCAGCGTCTTGTCGTCGGCCGAGAACTCCCAGCGGTCGGCCGCGCCACCGACCACTTTCGAGAAGTCGTCGGGCGAGAAGCTCAGCACGCGGGTGTAGAGGTTGTTCGTGATCTCGGCGCTTGCGAATTCGGCCGACTCGGCCGGGTCGATGCTGAGGAAGTCATCGAGGTTCTTGGCGATGACGACGGTGTCCGCAGGCGTTGCGGCCCAGGCGGGCACTGCGTGGATCGCGGCGATCGCCGCAGCCAGGGCGAGACGGCGCCACACCGGGGAGAGCTTGGAATTCACAGAAGGCAATCGGGAAAGTGGAGGAGAAATCGATGTCATCGGCACGTCGCGACGGGCGATGAATGGGTGCCGGTCCGGGGGCAACGGCGAGCCGCATGCGTGGCAGTCCGCGGTGGCCGGCAGCGCGCAGATTCTGCGTCGCGCAGGCGACTTTCACGGGTCCGCGCTTGCGCCCATTTCGTGTTTGCTTAGCTGAAATCCGTCTAAGTGCGGGGCGATGCCGTTCCTATACTTTGGCCGCTTCCATGCCGGCGCTGCCGGCGTCCCGCACGGTCGGCGCCAGCCAGCGCGACCGCATCCGGCGGTCCTTGCTGCCGCCTTCTGCCCCCGTTCTCTCATGTCCATCTCTTCCATCCCGGCCCCACGTTTCGGCGTCTGGGCGCCTTACCGTGGCCCCTGGGTCGTCGACGCGCAAGCCGGCGCGCCGCAGGCACGCTTCGCACTCGCGCGCGACGTCATCCTGAGCGCCGAACGCAGCGGCTTCGACACCGTGCTGATCGCGCAGCACACCATCAACCCGATCGACACCGACGACGAGATCCTCGAAGCCTGGACGGCCGCCGCCGCGGCTGCCGCACTCACCGAGCGCATCGAGATCATCGCGGCCATCAAGCCCTACCTGTATCACCCCGCGGTGCTCGCCAAGATGGCCCTGGGAATCGAGGACATCAGCCAGGGACGCTTCGCGATCAACTTCGTCAACGCCTGGTTCAAGCCCGAGCTGGAGCGTTCGGGCATCGGCTTCTCCGAGCACGACGCACGCTACGCCTATGGCGAGGAGTGGCTGCGCATCGTCCGCGACCTGATGGCGGGCGAGACCGTGACCCACCGCGGACCGCACTTCCAGCTGGACGATTTCAAGTTGGTGCCGCGTTCCGCCGCGCGGGCGCGCCCCGTGATCTACGCGGGCGGCGAGTCCGGCCCGGGCCGCGACCTGGTGCATGCGCTGGCCGACCGCTGGCTGATCAACGGCCGGCCGCTGGACGACGTCAGGCCGCTGCTGGCCGACATGCACGAGCGGCCGCGCAAGGGGGCACCGCTGGAGTCGGGCATCACCGGTTTCGTGGTGGCGCGCGACACCGACGAGGCGGCGCATGCCGAACTCGCGCGGCTGCTGGCCGTTCAGGAGCCGTACTTCGCGGCGCGCCGTCCCGCCATGCGCCCGCGCATCGATGACAAGGCGGTCGCGCTGCAGGTCAGCCGCCAGTATCCGGGGCAGCCGCCGATCGGTGCCAACGGCGGCACCTTGCCGGGCTTCGTCGGCAGCTACGAGACCGTGGCGCGCCGCATGGCCGAGTTCCATGCCGCGGGCATCAGCACCTTCCTGCTGTCGTTCTTCCCGTTGATCGAGGAGCAGGAGCGCTTCGCGGCCGAGGTGATCCCGCGGGTGCGTGCGTTGACCTCGGCAGCCGGGAGCCGCGCATGAGCGCGGTGCAGGTCATCCGCAGCGATGCCGAGGCGCGCGAGGTGGTGGACCGGCTCGCTGCCGAATTCCGCGAAGGCGCTCGCCTGCGCGACCAGCAGCGCATTCTTCCCACCGAACCGATCGACCGGCTCACGCGCGCCGGCTTCTTCGGCATGACCGTGCCGCGCACGCACGGCGGTGCCCAGGTGTCCGCGGCCACGGTGGTGCATTGCTTCCGCGCGCTCTCGGCGGCGGACCCGAGCATCGGGCAGATACCGCAGAACCATTTCTGCTGGATGCCCCTGTTCTCGAACGGTAGCGCGGAGCAGGCCAGCGTCTTCTACGGCCGCATCCTGGCCGGCGACCGGATCGGCAATGCGCATTCCGAGGACACGCGCAAGCGCCCCTTCGACTACGAGCACAGGCTCGATCGCGTCGACGGCGGCTGGGCCATGACCGGGCGCAAGTTCTATTCGACCGGCGCGGTCTTCGCGCAGTGGATACCGTTCATCGGCAACGACGAGACGGGCCGCCAGCTGATGTTCTTCGCGCAGGCGGGCAGCCCCGGCCTGACGGTGATCGACGACTGGAGCGGCATGGGCCAGCGCACCACCGCCAGCGGCACCACGGTGTTCGACAACGTCTTCGTGCCGGATGCCCACGTGTTTCCGTTTGCCGGCGACGGGCCCGCCAACCGGGCGCGCATGCTGCTGTCGAGCCTGGTGCATGCGGCCATCGACCAGGGCATCGCGGAAGAGGTGCTGCGCGATGCGCGCGACTACATCGTGAACCAGAACCGCCCCTGGATCGACAACCCGCACGAGACGCATGCGCAGGAGCCGTTCGTCATCCAGGAGTTCGGCACGCATGCGGTGTGCGTGCGCACGGCCGCGCTGTCGCTGCGCCATGCGGCCGAGGCCGTCGACCTGGCGTGGGCCGAGCCGAGCGACGACAGCGTGCTCGCCGCACGGCTGGCGATCGCCGATGCGCGGCTGAACTGCGGCAATGCCGCGACGACGGTGGCCGACCAGTTCTTCACGCTGACGGGCGCCCGCGCGACGCTCGAGAAGCACGGGCTCGACCGCCACTGGCGCAACGCGCGCATCCACTCGCTGCACGACCCGCTGCGCTGGAAGCTCTATCACCTCGGCAACTACTACCTCAACGGCGTGGCGCCCGGCGCACGCACCTACATCTGAGAAAGAACATCATGTCCTCCGTCATCGACTGGCACACCCACTGGCTTCCGCCCGCGCTCGTGCAGGCGCTTTCGCAACGCACGGCAGGCCCGCGCATCGACCTGCAGGCACAGCGCCTGCTGTATGGCGATTCGTCGTTGCCGCTGTGGGACACCTACCACGACATCGGCGCACGGTTGCGGTTGCTCGACCAGATCGGCATCGGCCGCCAGGTGCTGTCGCTGCCCGGGCTGTTCCGCATCGACAGCCTGCCCGCGGACGAGGCCGCGCCGCTGCTGGACATCTTCAACGAGGCCACGACGGCGCTCGTGCAGCAGCATCCCGACCGCTTCTCGGGGCTTGCGGCCCTGACGGTGGCCGACCCCGCGCGGGCCGCCCGCGACCTGGACGCGCTGCTGACGGCCGGCGTGCTGATCGGCGCCATCCTGCCGGTGGATGCCTTCCTGAGCGCGCAGACCGCCGAGGCCTGGCGCCCGGTGCTGGCGGTCGCGCAACAGCACCGCGCCCATCTCTTCGTGCATCCCGGCCCGGTGCCCGCCACGCTGCCGCCGGCGGATGCGCCGGCACCCGCCGCGGTCGACCATGCGAGCTATCGGCGCGGCGCGCAGGACCTGCAGTCGCGCATCACCTCCGCCGCCATCACGCTCGGCCTGACCGATCTGCTCGACGCCTACCCCGACGTCACCGTGCAGGTGGCCAACCTGGGTGGCACGCTGCCTTTCATCATCGAGCGCTTCGACGCGATCGACCTGCGCGACCAGGGTGGCATTGCGCCGCGCGATCGGCTGCGGCGGCTGTATGTCGACACGGCGTCGCTCGGTGCCAACGCCATCGGACTGGCGGCCCAGGTCTTCGGTGCGGACCGCCTGCTGTTCGGTACCGATCTACCGATCTTCGATGCGCAGTTGCCGCTCGACGGCGTGCGCCGCGCGTCCTTTGCCGATGCCGGTGCGGCCGATCGGATCCTGGCCGGCAACGGCCTGCGCGCGCAGGTCGGCGGCCTGCGGCGACCATAAGAGTGTCGTCGACTTCCCTGAGCGAGACGCCCCAAGATGCCCTGCGTCTCGCTGCGGCGGACCTGGAAGCCGACCCATCCGGTGGGTGTATTCGAGGTGCGGTGCCTCAGGCGGCGCGGCGCTGCGAGGCCGCGGCGTCGGCCGATTCCCGGACGCGCCGGGCCTCGTGGCTCTGCACCTGCGCGAAGGCGACCGGCAGCAGCACGGTGTCGGTCGTGAACCAGCGGCCGCGGCGCAGCAGGTCCCCGAGGATGTGCTCGCCTTCGGTTCGTGCGCCGTGCTCGATGTCCCGCGACATCGACGCCGTGAGCAATGAATTCGCCTGGGTCAGCGCGCTGCGCGTGCGCTCCAGCGCTTCCGTGCGCGGCGCGAAGCCGTTGTGCGTGGCGATCCGCGCGCACTCGTCGAGCATGTCGAGCGCCAGGTCCTGGTTGCCGGCGCGCACGATGTCGCCCACGCTCGCGCGCATCAGCGTGGTGATGCCGGCGATCGCCGCCACATGCACCCAGCGTTCCCAGAGCACCTGCAGGATCGCGTCGCTGGGCTGGCTGTCGAAGCGCGCCTGCGAGAAGGCGGACGCCAGCGCGTCGACCCGCTTCGAACGCGTGCCATAGAGTTCGCCGAAGCCCAGCGTGTGCTCGCGGCCCAGGTGCAGCACCGCACCCGTCTCGTCCAGCACGGCGGAGATGCCGCCGAAGCCGCCGATCACGCGCCTTCCACCGAAGCGCTCGCTCAGCCGGTCGATGTGGCGCAGGCCGTTGAGCAGCGGCAGCAGCACGGTCTCGGGGCCGACCGCCGGCGCGAAGGCGGCGATCGCCTCTTCCAGGTCGTAGGCCTTGCAGGCGATGATGACGACGTCGTAGGGCTTGCGGATCTGGTGCGCCAGCAGCACCGTCGGTGCGGGGCAGTGCAGGTCGCCCGCCGGACTGTGGATCACGAGGCCGCTCGCGGCGAACTGGGCCGCGCGATCGGGGCGCAGCAGGAAGCTCACGTCGCAACCGGCCTGCAACAGCCGGCCACCGAAATAGCCACCGAGCGCGCCTGCGCCCACCACGAGGAAATTCACGGTCGGATCCTTCTTGAAGAACGCTCCAGCCTAGACGCGCACGGCGCCGTTGACCACGATGCATTTCTCATGTGTTCATGCGGAAAGTGCCGTTGGCGGCGATGGCCTTCGCGTCGGACCGCAGTCCGTCGATCAGCGCCGAGTCCGGCAGTGCCTGTTCGGCCCCCTTGTCCCAGCCGTGCGCATGCTCGACCTCGGAGCGCTGCAGGTCGGGCGCGAACGCTTCGATGAACGCATAGACGAAGGAGCGCAGGAAGGTGCCGCGGCGCAACGCGACCTTGGTGAGGTTGGTGCCGAACAGATGCCCCAGCTCGGCCGAGCGCAGCCGGACATCGCGCTCCGCCTCCAGGGCGATCCCCGCGATGACACCGATGCCCATGCCCAGTTCGACGTAGGTCTTGATCACGTCGGCGTCCATGGCCGTGATGGCGAAGTCCGGGCGCAGGCCGGCGGCCGCGAAGGCCTGGTCGATCCGCGACCGTCCGGTGAATCCGCTCTCGTAGGTGACCAGCGGGTAGGCGCCGATCCGCTCGATCGTCAATTCGCCGTCGAAGACCGGATGGCCATGCGGCGCGATCAGCGCGTGGGTCCAGGCATAGGACGGAAAGGTCACGAGCTGCGGGTATTCGCCGAGTGCCTCGGTCGCAATGCCCACGTCGGCCTCACCGTCCAGCAGCATCTGCGCGATCTGCTGCGGAGAGCCCTGGCGGATGTGCAGCTGCACATCCGGAAAGAGCCGCCTGAACGCCTGCACGGCGGTCGGCAACGCGTAGCGCGCCTGCGTGTGGGTGGCCGCGATCGACAGCAGGCCTTCCTGCTGGGAGAAGAACTCCTGCCCGGCCTGCCGCAGGTTGCTCGTCTCATGCAGCACGCGCTCGATGATCGGCAGCAGCTTCGCGCCCGGTGCCGTCAGCCCGATGAGGCGCTTGCCGGAGCGCTCGAACAGGACGACGCCCAGCTCTTCCTCCAGCTCCCGTATCTGGCGGCTGACACCCGGCTGCGATGTCTGCAGCGCGAGCGCCGCTTCGGTGAGGTTGAAGCCGCATCGGGCGGCCTCGCGTGCGGAGCGCAGCTGTTGGAAATTCATGCGCGGTCCGGCTCAGACCAGGCTGCCGTGCGTCTCGCGCGATGGCGCCGTCGGCCGTGTGCCGACCCGGGCGGCCGGATGCACCGGGCGCGTCAGCCCGAGATGTTCGCGCAGCGTGCGGCCTTCGTACTCCGTGCGGAACAGGCCGCGGCGGCGCAGCTCGGGCAGCACGAGTTCGATGAAGTCGTCCAGGCCGCCTGGCAGCCAGGGCGACATGATGTTGAAGCCGTCCGCGCCGCCTTCCTCGAACCACTGCTGCAACTGGTCCGCGATGCTCGACGGCGTGCCCACGACCTGCTGGTGGCCGCGCGCGCCGGCGATGCGCAGGTACAGGTCGCGGATGCTGAGGTTCTCGCGCCGCGCCAGGTCGAGCAGCAGGCGCTGCCGGCTCTTGGGCCCGTTGGTCTCGGGCAGTTCGGGCAGCGGACCGTCGACCGGCAGGCCCGACAGGTCGAAGCCGCCGATCACGCTCGACAGCAGCGACACGCCGACGACCGGATGGACCAGGTCCTGCAGCTGCGCGAACTTGTCTTCGGCCTCGGCCTGCGTGCGGCCGACTACCGGGAAGATGCCCGGCATGATCTTCACCGACTCCGGGTCGCGGCCATAGGCGCGGGCCCGCTGCTTGATGTCGCCGTAGAAGCTCTGCGCCTCGTCGAAGGTCTGGTGCGCCACGAAGATCACTTCGGCCGTGCGCGCCGCGAGGTCGCGGCCGGCTTCCGACGCGCCGGCCTGCACCACCACCGGCCGGCCTTGCGGCGAGCGCGACACGTTGAGCGGGCCGCGCACCGAGAAGTGCCTGCCCTTGTGGTTGAGCACGTGCAGCTTGTCTTCGGCGAAGTACTGGCCGCTGTCCTTGTCGCGCACGAAGCTGTCGTCCTCCCAGCTGTCCCACAGTCCGGTCACGACGTCGTGGAACTCGGCGGCCCGCTCGTAGCGCAGCGCGTGCTCGAAGTGTTCCTCGCGGTTGAAGTTCTGCGCCTCGCCGGTGCCGCTCGAGGTCACGAGGTTCCAGCCCGATCGCCCGCCGCTGATCTGGTCGAGCGATGCGAACTTGCGCGCGACGTTGAAGGGCTCGTTGAAGCTGGTCGACACCGTGGCGATGAGGCCGATGCGCTCGGTCACCGCGGCGAGGGCCGACAGCAGCGTGAGCGGCTCGAAATGGTCGCTGCGGGCGGTGCGTGCGAGCGACGACAGCTCGGTGCTGCGCACGCCGACGGCATCCGCCAGGAAGACGGCGTCGAACTTGGCTGCCTCCGCCTTCCGGGCCAGGTCCACGTAATGGCGGAAGTTGCTGCCCGCATCGGCCTGCGCGCCGGGATGGCGCCAGGCGGCGATGTGGTGGCCCGTCTGCATGAGAAAGGCGCCGAGCTTGAACTGGCGTGTCGATGAAGGCATGTGCGACTGTCCGGTGAGGAGAAATGGGCCGCAGGTTAGGTGCGATGCACGCCATTGCGAAAGAAGGCTTTCGCGTTTGCTTAGGCGCGATGCGCATAGCGCGGGCAACGCCGCCGCACCGGTCCTTCACCCCTTTGCGCACACGCCGGTCAAACCCGAAATGCGCATATGCAAGCGCGAAAAACGGATTTCCATCCACCTGCCGTCGCGGTGAAAACTCGCAGGCTTTTCCTCAGCCGACTTCGCTCCCGATGCCAAGCACTTCCCCTCAGCCGCGCCAGCTTCACTTCGGCATCTTCCTGTTCTCGATCGGCTACCACCCCGGCGCGTGGCGCCTGCCCGGCGTCGATCCGAAGGCGTCGCACGACCCGGCCTTCATCGCGTCGATCGCGCGCAAGGCGGAAGACGCCAAGTTCGACTTCTTCTTTCTCGGCGATGCGCTGGCCACCAGCGCCGAGCAGCAGTACGTGTTTCCGTCGCAGACCGTGCGGCTGGAGCCCTTCACGATGATCGGCTACGTGGCCGCGCACACGCAGCGCATCGGCCTGATCGCCACGGCCAACACGACCTATGCCGACCCGTACCACATCGCGCGCCAGACGGCTTCGCTCGACCACCTGAGCGGCGGCCGGCTCGCATGGAACGTGGTCACCGGCGCGGACGAACGCGCGGCGAAGAACTTCAGCCGCGACCACCACTGGGACAACGCGCGCCGCTACGACTACGCCGAAGAACTGGTGGACGTGGTGTCGCAGCTCTGGGATTCGTGGGAAGACGATGCGCTGGTCGGCGACCAGGAGGCCGGCCTGCTGGTCGATCCGGTGAAGCTGCATGCCATCGAGCACGAGGGCAGCTTCTTCCGCGTGAAGGGGCCGCTCAATGTCGCGCGCCCGCCGCAAGGCCAGATCCCGCTGGTGAACGCGGGCACCTCGGTGCGTTCCCGCGCGTTTGGCGCGGCCCGCTCGACGGTGGTGTTCGCCGGCGTTCCGACCTTCGAGGCCGGCCAGGCCTTCTACAGCGAGATCAAGGCCGGCGCCGTTGCGCAGGGCCGCCGTGCCGACGACGTGTCGGTGCTGCCGGGGCTGGTGCCCTACATCGGCCGCACGAGTGAGGAGGCCTATGCGCTGTACCAGCGCCTGAGCGCCCTGATCGCGGCCAGGCTGGACATCGCGGCGCTCGAGCGCGACCTTCGCGTGCCGCTGCAGGGCCTGTCCGGCGACGACCCGTTCCCGGCCTTCGACGAGGCCGACCCGGCGCTGGCGCTGGCGCTGCACTTCATCACGCAGACCCGCAAGCTCAACCGCACCGCGACGCCGACCGTGCGCCACGTCTTCGAGTACGCGATCGCGCGCGGCCGTGGCCACTTCCTGGCGATCGGCAGCGCAGAGGAGGTCGCCGACACCATCCAGCACTGGTTCGAGAACGGTGCGGCCGACGGCTTCAACATCTGCCCGCCGCACCTGCCCGCGGGCCTCGACGATTTCGTCGAACTGGTGCTGCCCATCCTGCGTGCGCGCGGCCTGTTCCGCGAGGACTACACCGGCAGCACCTTCGCCGCCCATTTCGGTGGCGGCGAACGGCCGGCGAACCGCTTCGAGGGCTTGCGCACGGCACAGGCCGAATTCGGCCGGATCACCGAAACGCACCACCGTGTGGTCTGAGCGCAGACCGGGCGGCGCGTCGCACGCCGGCCGCCGCATCGTTCTCGCGCAGGTCGTGGTCGCGCTGGCGCTGGTGATGGCCTGGGAAGGCGCGGTGCGTGCCGGCGCGGTGAGCGCGCTGTACCTGCCCGCCCCGAGCGCCATCTTCGAGAGCTTCGGGCCGTTGCTGGCGCGGGGCCAGTTGCTGCACCACACGGCCGTCACGCTGGCCGAGTTCGCGGCCGGCTATGCGGCGGCGGTGGTCGCCGGCATCGGCTTCGGCGTGGTGCTCGTGCTGACGCCGTCGGCGGAGCGCTTTGCGCAGCCCTTCGTCGCGGCGCTGATGTCGGTGCCCAAGGTGGCGATCGTGCCGCTGCTGGCGCTGTGGCTGGGCATCGGGTTCAGCCACAAGGTGGCGATCGTCTTCCTGTTCTCGGTGTTCCAGATCCTCTACAGCACCATCGCCGGCATCAAGCAGACGCGCAGCGAGCACCTGAAGGTGGCGCGCGCGTTTCGCGCGACGACCCTGCAGACGGTCTGGAAGGTGATCCTGCCGTCGGCCGTGCCGACCATCTTCGCGGCGCTGCGCGTGTCGGCGTCGGTGGGCCTGGTGGGCGCGCTCTTCGCCGAGATGCTGTCGTCGAAGGAAGGGCTGGGCAACCTGATCACCCGTTCGACGGCCTCGCTCGATACCGCCGAAACCTTCGCCCTCATCGTGCTCGTCACCGTGCTCGCGGTGGCCATGGTCGCCGCGCTCGACCTGCTCGAACGCGTCGTCTTCCTGCGCTGGCGCCCGGCCTGAACGGCGCGCCTCTTTTTCCTCTCATTCCATTCATCCGTGCTTCGGACAGATCCATGACCTCTATGACATCCATCGCCGCCGCCCGGCCTTCCGCCGAACGGACCCGCTGGGCGCAGCGCGCCCGTTTCGTGCGCCTCGCCGCCGTCGGCGTGGGCATCGCCATCCTGGCGGCGTGCTCGCGCACCGATCCTGAAGCCAAGGTCGCCACACCTGCGGCACCCGCAGCGGCGCCCGCCGCCGAAGCCGCGCTGCAGAAGGTGCGCTATGCCGGCTACCCCGGCGTCACCGGCCTGGGCGTGCAGCTCGGCATCGAGAAGGGCTTCTTCAAGGACGAAGGCCTGGCGCTTGAATTCATCAACACGCAGGACGCGGTCTCGGGACTGGCGAGCGGCGACATCGACGTGGCCGACTGGAACACCACCGGCGCCATCGTCGCGGCCGGCAAGGGCGTGCCGCTGACCATCGTCGCGTCGCTGTTCCGCCATGTCGGGCCGTTCTACCTGGTCGGCGCGCCGGACGTGGCCTCGGTCGCCGCGCTCAAGGGCAAGACGGTCGGCTCGGCCGCGTTCGGCACCGGGCTCGACGTCTATGCGCGCACCATCCTGTCGAAGGAGGGCGTGCCGCTGGACAGCGTCACCTTCGTGGCCAACGGCGTGAACGCGGCCGCGCTCGCGACGGTCGAGAACGGCTCGGTCAGCGCGACCATCATCCACGAGCCCTTCGCGTCGCTGGCCGAGGCGACGGGCAAGGGCAAGGTGCTGGCCGCGGGCTACGACTACCTGCCGCGCTTCCACACCGGCGTGATCGTCGCCAACAACCAGTTCATCGCGAACTCGCCGCAACTGGTCGAGAAGTTCCTGCGTGCGTACTTCAAGTCGAACGTGTACGCCAAGGCGCACCTCGACGAGTACAAGGCCTTCTATGCCAAGCGCCTGGGCGTGGACCCGAAGGTGGTCGATGCCGCGGTGCAGCGTGAACTGCCGATCTGGGCCAACGACCCGAACGTGTCGCTCGCTGAAGTCGAAGAGACGCAGAAGATCCAGCTCGCGCTCGGCTTCCAGAAGGAGATCTACGACGCCGCGAAGTTCGTGAATCTCGCCTTCATCCCGAAGACCGCGGCGCCCTGAGCGCGCCCAGGCATCGATGGCGGAGTTCGTACTCGAATCGCTCGGCAAGACCTTTGCCGGCGCCGTTCCGGTGACCGCGCTGGAAGGGGTGAACCTGCGCGTGCGCGCGGGTGAGTTCGTCTGCCTGCTGGGGGCGAGCGGCTGCGGCAAGAGCACGCTGCTGGACATCCTCGCGGGGCTGGAGCGCCCGAGCACCGGCAGCGCGTTGTTCGGCGGGCAGCCGATCGCCGGGCCGGACCCGCGGCGCGGGCTGGTGTTCCAGGACCCGGCGCTGTTCCCCTGGCGGACCATCGCGCAGAACGTGGGCTTCGGCCCCGAGCTGCGTGGACTGGCGCGCCGCGAGCGCCGAGCCCGGGCCTGCGCCAGCCTGGCGCGCGTCGGGCTGGCCGGCTTCGAGGACGTCTATCCGCACCAGCTCTCGGGCGGCATGCGCCAGCGCGCGGGCATTGCGCGTGCGCTGGCCAACGATCCGGAAGTGCTGCTGATGGACGAGCCCTTCGGCGCGGTCGACCACCTCACGCGCATCGCGCTGCAGGAAGACCTGCTGCGCCTGTGGGAGCGCGAGCGGCGCACCATCGTGTTCGTGACGCATGACGTGGGCGAGGCCGTGTTCCTGGCCGACCGCGTGGTGCTGATGTCGCCGCGGCCGGGGCGCATCCACCGCATCTTCGATGTGCCGGTGCCGCGAGCGCGGATCCGCGGCCAGAAGGCCCTGATCGAGATCGAGGCCGAGGTCTACCAGACGATCCACGCCGCGGCGTGAGCGGCGTGAGCGGTGTGAGCAGCGTGATCAGCGCGAGGCGGGCCTTTTCGCTGCAGGCGCCTGGCGCCGCCCCGCATGGCAGCCCGCTCACCAGGCCAGCTTGAGCCCTGGCGGCAGACCCTGCACCGGCAGCGCGCCGCGGGGCTGCTGCGGCGCCGGATGGGTGTCGGCGCCGCTGTCGATGAAGTCGCTCAGCACGTCGTCGCGCAGCCGGATGAAAGCCGGGTCGCTGCGGTTGCGCGGATGCGGCAGGTCGACGTCCACGGTGCGGCGGATGCGCCCGGGCGAGGGTTGCATCACCACCACGCGATCGCCGAGGAACACGGCTTCTTCCACGTCGTGCGTGACCAGCAGCATCGTGATGCGCTCCTTCTGCCAGATGCGCTGAAGCTCGTTCTGCAGCCGCGAGCGCGTGAGCGCATCGAGCGCGCCGAAAGGCTCGTCGAGCAGCAGCACGCGCGGCCGGTTGACCAGCCCGCGTGCAATGGCCACGCGCTGCGCCATGCCGCCGGAGATCTGGTGCGGCCAGGACCGCTCGAAGCCTTCGAGCCCGACCAGCGCGACGTGTTCGGCCACCAGCTCGGCCTTCTCGCGCGCGCTGAAGGGCGCGTTGCGCAGGCCGACCGCGATGTTCTGCGCCACCGTCAGCCAGGGGAAGAGCCGGTGGTCCTGGAACACGATGCCGCGCTCGCGGCCGGTGCCCGCGATGGGTTTGCCGCCGAGCAGGATCTGGCCTTCGTACTGCGTGTCGAGCCCGAGGATCAGGCGCAGCAGCGTCGACTTGCCGCAGCCGCTCGCGCCCACGATGCTCACGAAGCGGCCCTCGGGCACGTGCAGGTCGATGCCTTCGAGCACCTGCAGCTCGCCGCTCGTGGCCTGCGTGTGGGTGTAGCGCTTGCCGAGGCCGCGGATGTCGAGTTCGTTCGACGGCCGGGCATGTCCGGCGTGGGAGTTCAGTGGCGTGTTCATGGGGCGTGCTTGGGGTGTTCAGGTTGTGCGGCCGGTCCAGCGCGCCAGCCGGCGCTCCAGGGCGCGGGCCGATGCGTTCATCAGCCAGCCGACCGTGCCGATCACGACCATGCCGAAGATCACCAGGTCCATCTGGAAGTGCTCGCTGCCTTCGATCAGCGTGTTGCCGATGCCGCGGCCGGACACCAGCAGGTATTCGGCGCCGATGGTCGCGAGCCAGGAATAGATGAGCGCAAGGTACACGCCCGTGAAGATCGACGGCAACGCGGCCGGCAGCACCACCTGCGTCACGGTCTGCCAGCGCGTGTAGCCGTACACGCGTGCGACCTCGAGCAGCCCGGCGGGCGCGGTGCGGATGCCGTCGCAGGTGTTGACCACCACCGGCACCAGCGCCGCCAGCGACAGGAAGACGACCTTGGCCACGTCGCCCAGCCCGAACCACACCGAGATCAGCGGGATCCACGCGAACAGCGAGATCTGCTTGAAGGTGTTGAAACTCGGGCCGACGATGCGGTTGAAGAGCGGCGACAGGCCGAGCAGCGTGCCGAACACCAGCCCCGACACGGTGCCGATGACGAAGCCCGTGAACTCGCGGGCCAGGCTGGCGCTGAGCGCGCGCCAGAGCCGCCCGCTGACCACCTGGTCGACCGCCGTGTCGAACACCCTGGCGGGCGACACGAGCAGTGCCGAGTTGGCGATGTCGAGCGACGACAGCAGCCACCACAGCGCCACCGCCGCCACCGGCACCACGAGCCCGCGCCAGCGGCCGGCCTCGACCGGCCGCAGCGGCTGCACCGCAGCCAGTTCCGCCGCGTCGCGGGCCGTGCTCCTGTCGGCGCCGCTCATCGCGCGCCTCCGGGGCGGCGCCGGTGCGCGGCGGATTCGAGCCGGTCGAGCAGCCGGTCGATCGCATAGCCGATGGCGCCCACCACGATCACCGCGGCCATCACCAGGTCGAGCTGGAACAGCTGCCGGCCATAGACGATGAGATAGCCGAGCCCTTCGCTCGACGCGACCAGTTCCACCACCACCAGCGACAGCCAGGCCTTGGTGAAGCCCAGCCGCACGCCGGTGAAGAGCGTCGGCACCGCATGCGGCAGCACGATCTCCAGCACCTGCTGGCGCCGGCTGTAGCCGTACACCTCGCCGACCTCGCGCAGCGACGCGGGCGTCTGCCGGAAGCCCTGCAGCGTGTTGAGTGCGACCGGCACCAGCGCGGCCTTGGCGATGAGGATGTACTTCAGCGGCTCGCCGATGCCCACGAGCAGCAGCACGAAGGGCAGCCAGGCCAGCACCGGAATCTGCACCAGCGCATTGAAGGTGGGCAGCAGATAGGCCTCGACGCGGCGCGACAGCCCCATCGCCGAGCCCAGCACCAGGCCCAGCAAGGTGCCGATGGCGAAGCCCACGCCCACGCGCATGAAACTGGTGCTCACATGCAGCCACAGGTCGCCGCTGGTGGCCAGGTCGCGCAGCGTTTCCCAGACGAACTGGGGCGGCGGCAGTACCTGCGGCGAGATCCAGCCCTGCGCCGCGCCGGCGAACCAGGTGGCGAGCAGGGCGGCGGGGAGCAGCCAGGGGAGGGCCGCTTCTCCGACGCGTGCGAGGAGTTGCGCGACACGCGGTCCGATGCGTCGCCACGTCGGTGCCACCGGCGTCCATGCGGGGGGCGCGCCGTCTCGTTCCAGGACGGCGTCCAGTTCGGCTTCAGCGCTCATGGGCTTGCTCCCTCTCCCGCACGCGGGAGCGGGGAACAAGACGAACGCGCGCTCATCATCGGGCCGCGACCGACTGTTGCCCCGCCTTCGGCTGGCCCTTCGCATCGAACGCCGTCCAGTAGTTCTCCAGCCCCTGCTTCTTCAGCGACGCCTTCAGGTAGCGCGTGTCGAACCAGTCGTCGATCGAGACCTCGCGGCGGATCAGCTTCAGCTTGAGCGCGTCGGCCACCACGGCCTTGTAGCGCGCGATGATGAAGTCGTCGACCAGCGGCGAGTTGCGCACCGCCAGCGGCTGCTGGTCGAACTCCGCGGCCCAGGAGGCCACCGGCGTTCCGCTGCGCGCCCAGATGCGGAACAGCTCGTCGCGGTTCTTTTCGTCCGACGACCAGCGGGCCGCGCGCACGAAGACGTCGACCACGCGCTGCACCTCGGCCGGGTTGGCCTGCTCGAATTCGCTGCGCACCAGCAGCGAGGCCTGGCGCGTCAGCGCCGGGTCCTTGCCCTGCGTGGAATACACCACCTTCGCCAGGCCCTGGTCGCGCACCTTGAACCATTCGTAGCCGCCGAAGGCGGCGTCCACGCCGTTCGACACCAGCGCCGCCTGCGCGCTGCCCGCGTCCAGGTTGACGCCCTTGACATCGCGCTCCGACAGGCCGGCCTCGGCCAGCACGTTGATCGCGACCAGGTGGCCGTTGGTGCCGCGGAAGATCGACACGGTGCGGCCCTTCAGGTCCTTGATCGAGCGGATGTCCGACTGCGGCGGCGTGACCAGATAGAGGTTGTTGCGCGCACCGCTCGTCAGCAGCAGCTTGGTCTGCAGTCCGTTGGAGCGCCCGACGATCTGCGGCAGGTCGCCCTGGTAGGCGAAGTCGATCTGCTTGTTCGACAGTGCCTCGTTCACCGCCGGGCCCGCGCCCTTGAAGAACAGCCATTCGATCTTGATGCCCGAGGCCTTGAACTCTTCTTCCAGCGCGTTGTTGGTACGAGCCACGCCGCCGGGCGAGCCGCCGAAGGTGAGCGGGTCGCCGCCGCCGGCGGATGCGACGCCGATGCGGATGGTGTCGGGCGCGGCGTGGGCCTGCGCGGTCATCGCCAGACTCAAGGTCAACGCCAGGGGAAGCGGCGCGACCCAACGGCGCAGCAGGGTGGAGACGGATCGGGTGCGCATCATTGGCCTTCCTTCAGCGCGAGCTTGCGGCCCACCTCGGTGCCTTCGAAGAAGCGCGGGTTGGCTTCGGTATAGAAGCGGTGCGGGTTGTCGAACACGAAGGCCCTGAAGTCGGTCGCGGAGATCACGCCCTGCTGCACCAGGTCCCAGGTTTCGGCCAGCGGCTCGGTGAACTCGGGCACGTCCCAGTGGCCCACGTCGGACGACCAGATCGCGTTGATCTTCACGCCCAGCGGGTTGACCTTGTCGTTGAAGGCGGCAGCCACCGTGCGGTCGTCGGCCTCGGAGCCGAAGTAGAAGCTGTTCACCCAGCGGTCGCGGATGTCCTCCACCTTCTCGATGCCGGCGAGCGCGAAGTCGTCGATCTCCGAATCGTTCGGCTCCCGGCTGTGCGGCAGCGCGGAAATGCCCAGGCTGTCGCGCAGCAGGGTCGACCTGTCGAGCGTGCGGCCCTTGAGGAAATCGCCGCCATGGCTTTCGAACAGCCGGGCCAGCAGTTCGATGTCGGCCTCGGCCGGATCGTAGTTGCGCACCGCCTCGCGGTTGCGCTTCTCCCAGCGGTCGACCAGGTGCGTGTAGACATGCGAGCCCCAGTCGGCGCCGCCTTCGAGCAGGCCCACCCGCAGGCCCGGAAAGCGCCGTGTCACGCCGCCGAAGAACAGCGCCTTGGCAAAGGCCTGCGAGCCGTCGGCGAAGTGGCCGATGTGGTTGTTCATGTAGTTGCTGATCGACTGCCGGCCGGTCCAGCCCTGGCTGCCGTAGTGCGTGGTCACCGGCACGCCGAGTTCGACCACCTTGGCCCAGAACGGGTCGTAGTCGTGCTCGCTGTCGATGCCGTAGAAGTCGATGTAGCCGACCTGCTTGGCGATCTCCGGGTGCTCCGCGGCCGGGTACTTCTCGGCGATGGCGCGGATCGGCCGGCGCACGCCGCCGGCGATGTTGATCACCTTCAGGCCCAGCGTCCTGACCGCGAACTCGAGCTCCTCGATGCCTTCCTGCGGCGTGTGCAGCGGGATGCCCGCCACCGGGGTCAGGCGGTCGGCATAGGGCCGGTACTGGTCGGCGTGGAAGTGGTTGATGGCGCGGTGCAGCGGCTGGCGGTATTCGCTGCCAGCCGCTGCCGGCGAGAGCACGTCGTTCGGGAACAGGATCGAGTAGTCGGAGCCCTGTTCGCCCAGGCGCTCGTGCAGCAGCGCGGGCAGCGTGTAGGTGGCCAGGTCGTAGGTGTTGCGCGTCACGCGGGCCCACCACGGCGCACGCAGCGTGCGATGGAACTGTCGCTCCTCGGCACTCTGCTGGTACCAGTCCTTGCCCCCGCCGTTGCGCGTGACGAAGCGCCCGCCGAGCGCCTTGCGCAGCGCGTCGACGAGCTTGTTGCCGCCGTACTGCGCCACGTAGTCCTCGAGGACGGGGGCGAAGTCGTTGACGTGGACATCCGTGTCGATCACGGGATGGTCGAGGCCGGCCTTGACGGCGGCGGAGCGCGACACGCGCGCACGGTTCAAGCGATCGTTCATCTGCGGTTTCCTTGGTGGGAGAAGGACGCCGCAGGCTACGTGGAGCCGGCGCGCTTGCCAAAGAAGGCTTTGGCTGTTGCTTACGCGGAACTCGCATGAAGCAGACGACATGCGAAATCCGAGTTTGCACATGCGGGAATCTTCGTTCTTGCCCGGCCGCGTGCTTTCTAGACTCGACCGCTTTCACCGGCCTCGTCATTCCCTTGCCAGCCTCTTCATTCCCGGACCCCTTCATCGAGGACTTCGGTGACTTCACTTCGACCGTGAACACGCTCGCCGACGCGCTCGCGGCCACGGCTGTCGAACGCGACCGGGCCGGCGGTACCGCATTCGCCGAGCGGCAACTGCTGCGCCGAAGCGGCCTGCTGACGCTGGCGATTCCTGCCGTGCACGGCGGGCATCAGGCGTCATGGCCGTTGATCCTGCGCATCCTGCGGCGGCTGGCCCAGGTCGACAGTTCGCTGGCGCATCTGTTCGGCTTCCAGCACCTGCAGGTGGCCAGCGTGCTGCTGTTCGGTTCCGAGGCGCAGCAGGCGCGCTTCCTCGGCCAGGCGGTGGAGCACCGCTGGTTCTGGGGCAACGCGGTGAATGCGCGCGACAACCGCCTGAGCGCGGTGCGCACGCCGGGCGGGCTGGAGATCGATGGCGTGAAGGCCTTCTGTTCGGGCGCGACCGATTCGGACGTGCTGAACGTGTCGGTCGTGCTCGGCCCCGAACCCACCGACCGCGTGTTCGCGGTGGTGCCGACGTCGCGCGCCGGCATTCGCGTGCATGGCGACTGGGACAACATGGGTCAGCGCCAGACCGACAGCGGCAATGTCAGCTTCGACCACGTGCGGATCGCGGACGACGAGGTGCTCGGGCCGCCCGGCGTGGCTTCGAGTCCGCGGGCGACGCTGCGCAACCTCATCGGCCAGGTCGTGCTCACCGAGATCTATCTGGGCAATGCGCTGGGTGCGCTGCGCGAGGCCATCGGCTACCTGCGCACGCAGACGCAGCCCTGGCCGATGGCCGGCGTCGAACGCTCGCAGGACGATCGCTTGCTGCAACTGCGCGCGGGCGAGATGTGGTCGGCGCTGCAGGCGGCGGTCGCGCTGGCGAACCATGCGAACGCGCATTTCCAGCAGGCCTGGGACCGCGGCGGCGCGCTGACGGCCGAACAGCGCGCCGCGCTCGCCATCGACGTGGCGTCGGCACGCACGCAGGCGGCGCGAACGGCGCTGCACGTGACCGCGCAGATCTTCGAACTGGTGGGCGCGCGCGCCACGGCATCGCGCCATGGCTTCGACCGCTACTGGCGCAACGTGCGCGTGCATACCCTGCACGATCCGCTCGACTACCGACATCAGGGCATCGGTGCGTGGCTGCTGGCGGGGGACGTGCCGAATCCGTTCAGCTACGGCTGAGGGCGGCGCGGCTGTCGCGGCCCCCTCGCCGGCCCGCGGTGCCGTGCATGTCAGCCGGGCGGCACCCGGGCCGACCAGCCCAGGCCGAGCGCCTTCTGCAACGACACGAAGTCCGTGGTCAGGCCGGCCCTGGCTTCCGACAGGTTCTGGTCGGCCGATATCTGCTGACGTTCCGTGTCGAGCAGGTCGATCAGGCTGGCGGTGCCGGCGGCGTTCTTCTGGCGCATGAGTTCTGCCGACTGGTCCGCCGAGGCCTTGGCGCGGGCAATGGTGGCCACGGTGATGCGGCGATTGCGGTAGCGCGACAGCGCGTCTTCCGCGTCGCGCAGCGCGGTGTTGACCGCGTCCTGGTATTGCGCCTCGGCCTCGTCGCGGTCGGCCTCGGCCTGGGTCACCTTGGTCTTGGCGCGACCGAAATCCAGGAAGTTCCAGCTGAGCTGCGGCGCGAGGATGGCGGTGAAATCGTCCAGATGCGTCAGGTCCGACGGCGAGGTGCCGCCGAGGCCGATCAGGCCCAGCAGGCTCAGCTTGGGGAAGCGCGCGGCTTCGGCCTGGCCGATCTGCGCGGTGCGGGCGGCCAGCGTGCGTTCGGCGGCGCGCACATCGGGCCGGCGCTGCAGCATCTCGGACGGGTCGCCGATGGCGACCTGCGCGGGCGGCAACGGGACCGGCGTGACCTCGGCCAGTTCGGCATCCAGCGCGCCGGGCGCCGAACCCACCAGCGTGGCGAGTTCGTTCAGGTAGGCATCGCGTTGCGCGCCGAGCGGAATGGCGTTGGCGCGGGTCGACTCGAGCTGGCCCTGCAGGCGAACCAGCTCCAGCCGGCCGGCCGTGCCACGCTCGACGCGCTGGCCGGTCAGGGCGAGCATCCGCTCCTGCCGGGCGATGGACCCCTCGTTGAGCGCCATGCGGGCCTGGGTGTCGCGCAGCTTGACGTAGGCCTGCACCACCTCGGCGGTCAGGCTCACCTGCGCGTCGGCCAGCTTGTCTTCGGCCGCGCTGGCCGAAGCCACGGCGGCCTCGATGGCACGTCGCTGGCCGCCGAAGAGGTCGATTTCCCAGGTGGCGTCGAAGCCCAGGCTGTAAAGGTTGATGTTGGTGGCGCCCGCACCTGAACTGCTGCCCGATTCGCTGCTGCTGCTGCTGCTGCCCGTGAGCGAACCCAGGTCGAGCGGCGGCAGCCGGGCATGGGCAGCCAGCGCGCTCACGCTGGCCTTGGGTGCCTGGTTTTCATGCTCCATGCGCAGCGAGGCGCGGGCCCGGCGCAATCGGGCCGCGGCCACCGCCACCGTGGGGTTCGCGGCCAGCGCGCGTTGCACCAGCGAGTCGATATGCGGATCGCCGAGCGAGGTCCACCAGTCGTCCAGCGGGATGCCGACGGGACTGTCGCCGGCGCGTGCGAATCGGGCCTGCGCCTGCGTGGCCGGCGCGCCGCCGTAGTTGGGGCCGACGGCGGCGCAGCCCGACAGCAGGCAGGCGAGGGCGGTGACCGCGGTTGCCACGGTCAGGGCGGTGAGGGGGAAGCGTTGGCGTGGAGGCATGGAAAGGTCCATCAATGCGCGGCGAGGGGCGCGTTCTTCTGCAACGGCCGCAGGAACAGGACCAGCGGCAGCACGCAGGCGATGCCGACGGCGAGGATCCAGAACAGATCGACGTAGGTCATGGTCAGCGCCTGCAGCTGCACGATGCCTGCGAGGCTGCGCGCGGCCGGGGCCACGCCGCCGTGCGCCGCGACGTAGCTCTGCACCTGCTCGCTGTTGGCGCGCAGCGTGTCTTCGAGGCGGCGGCTGTGCAGCCACAGGCGTTGCTCCTGAAGCACCGACACGCCGGCCAGCGCCAGCGAGCCACCCATGTTGCGGGCCGCGTTGAACAGGCCGGACGCATCGCTCGCGTTTTCCCTGGAGACCGACTGGATGGCCGCCTGGTTCAGGAACAGCATCGCGAAGATGGTGCCGACACCCCGCAGCAACTGCGAAGCCACGAAGGACGAGCCGTCCGACACCGAGCTGAGGTCGGTCTCCATGAACGCGCTGTAAGACAGCACCATCAGCCCGAAGCCGACCGCCACCCGGATGTCCACATAGCGGATCAGCAACGGCACGAAGAACATCAGCATCAGGCTGGGAATGCCCGAGAGCATCACGATCTTGCCGGACTGCAGGGCGTTGTAGCCGGAGATGGTCGCGAGGAACTGCGGGATCACATAGGAGGTGCCGTAGATCACCATGCCGATGACCGTGCCCATCACCACCACGCTGCCGAACTGGCGGTCGAGCAGCAGCGAAAGCCGGATCACGGGCCGCTCAGCGGTGAACTGGCCGACCATCATCACGGCGAAGCCGAGCACCGAAAAGGCCGTCAGCCAGACGATGGTCGACGACGAGAACCATTGCTCGCGCTGCCCTTCCTCCAGCACCACGGTGAGGCAGCCCAGGAACAACGCCAGGCCCGCGATGCCCAGCCAGTCGGCCTGGCGCAGCAGATCGAATTTCGGCTTCTGGTGCGGCAGGCCGACCAGCAGCAGCACGATGAGCGCGAGGCAGATCGGCACGTTCAGGAAGAAGGCGTAGTGCCAGGAGATGTTCTCGGTCAGCCAGCCGCCGATGGCCGGCCCGATCACCGGCCCCAGGATCGCGGTCGCGCCGAACATCGCCGTGCCGATCGGCTGCTGTGAGCGGGGCAGGCGGGTGGCGATGATGGTCTGCGCGGTCGGGATCATCGCCCCGCCGGTGAAGCCTTGCCCGACCCGGCCGGCGATCATCATCGGCAGGGACGTCGAAAGGCCGCACATCACCGAAAACGCAGTGAACAGCACCGCGACGATGAGCAGGAAGGTGCGCAGGCCGAACACCCGCTCCAGCCAGCCCGACAACGGGATGATGACGATCTCCGACACCAGGTAGCCGGTGGCGATCCAGGTGCCTTCGGTGCCGCTCGCGCCGATCTCGCCCTGGATGGTGGGCAGCGACGAATTGACGATGGAGATGTCGAGCGTCGCCATCAGTGCGCCCAGCGTGCCGGCGCCGACGGCCAGCCAGGCGGACGCGTCGGCGCGCTCGGGCGCCTTCGGCGCCTGCGGCTCCGCCGTGGCCGCGGCGCTCATTTGCCGCCTTCCCGCCGCTGCTCTTCCTGCTGCTTCATTTGCTTGACTTCATCCCTGGCGGCGATCGTGTCGACCGACACCTTCACCGACAGGCCGGGCAGCAGCACCTTGCGGGTTTCCGGGCCGGCGTCGAGGGCGATGCGCACCGGCACGCGCTGGACGATCTTGGTGAAGTTGCCGGATGCGTTCTGCGGCGGGATCAGCGAGAACTCGGAACCGGTGCCGGGCGCGACGCTTTCGACATGGCCGTTCAGGTCCACGCCGGACAGCGCGTCCACCTCGATCTTCACCGGCTGGCCCGGGCGCATGCGGCCGATCTGCGTTTCCTTGAAATTGGCCGTGATGTAGAGCTGGGCCAGCGGCACCAGCGACATCAGGCGGGTGCCGGACTGAACGAACTGGCCGAGCCGCACCGTCTGGTCGCCGATACGCCCGTCGATGGACGCGTTGATGGTGGTGGCCTGCACGTTCACGTTGGCGGCGGCCAGTTCGGCGGCGGCGGTTTCGCCCTGCGCGCGGGCCTGGCGCACCTGGGCCTTCAGCGTGTCGATGCGGCGTTCGGCGCTGGCCAGGGCCGAGCGCTGGCCGGTCACGTCCAGCGCAGCCTGGCGCGCCTGGTTGCGCTTGGCGGCGTACTGCTCGGGTGTCTCGGCGCCGGTGCGGGCCAGCGGCGCGTAGCGTTCGGATTCGCCCTGCGCGAAGGCCGCCTTCTCCTGGGCCACCGCGAGTTGCGCACGGGCCTGGCCGATGGCCGATTCCTGTTCCCTGATCTGCGCGGTGATGGCCTCGGCGTTGGCCTGGGCGACGTCGATCTGCGACTGCGACTGCGCGGCCTTGGCGTCGTAGTCGCGCGGGTCGATGTGCACCAGCGGCTGGCCCTGCTTCACGTCCTGGTTGTTGACCACCAGCACCTGGTCCACATAACCGCTCACCTTGGGTGACACGGCGACCGAGTCGGACTGGATGTAGGCGTCGTCGGTGGACTCGACGTAGCGCCCGGTCTGGAGATAGCGCACCAGCGCGATGATGCCGATCACCAGCACGACGAGCAGGCCGATCAGCAGTGCGAACCGGACCTTGGGTTTCTTGAGGGGAGAAGGTGCCTTCGGCGGGGTCTGCGCAGAGGCCTTGTCCGATACCTTGGCTTCGGACGTGCTGCCTGCGTCATGTGCGCCGGACAATTGGGGTTCTGACATCGGTCGATATTCCTGAAAATACGGAATCCAGATCCGATACTCGACCAGACCAAGGGTTGCCGAAAAATGCACTGAGTGCATATTTTATCGCCGACCGCCCCACACCACAATTTCAGCAATCGTCCACCCATCCATGCAGACTGCAAACAGCGGCATCCGGCAGCAGAAGAGGGGCGAAACCCATCGCCGGATCCTCGAGGTCGGCATGCGCCTGTTCATCGAGCGCGGGTACGCGGAAACCACGCTCGAAATGGTGGCGGAAGAAGCGGGCATTGCGCGCCGCACCTTCTTCTCGTACTTCAAGAGCAAGGACGAGATCGTGCTGGCGCGGGAGCGCGACGGCTGGCACAAGCTGCTCGACGAGATCCGGGAGATTTCGCCGGACAAGGCCCCGCTCATGGCGGTGCGCGACGTCATCCTGGATGCGCTGGAGTCGGTGGACGACACCTACCTGAAAGCGGTCGTCAAGATCAAGGCATGCAGCCCGGCGCTGGTCGCGGCGCGTCACGCATCCTTCGCAGAGCGCGAGCAATTGCTCTATGCCGCCTTGCGTGACGTGTGGCCCCAGAACGAACATGCCGCGCCGTTGCGCATGATGGCCATGGTGACCGTCGGCGCGCTCCGGGTGGCGGCAGAAGCCTGGGAGGCGCCGGGCAATCGGCAGTCATTGCGCCATCTGTTCGGCGAGGCCATCTCGTCGATGAGCAGCCTGCTGTCGCCGCAGGAGGGTGTGAGATCGAAGCGGAGTACGCGGTCGTGAGGGGAACGGCCCGACCCGGGGCAGCATCCGGCAACCTTGCAACGGTCAACGCGATGCGCAACCCGCGCATGGCGAGCCGCTTCTCGACGGCAGCATCGACCGCGCATGCCGATGCGCTCCAACCATGACCTCCAAATCCACAGACTTCGCCACCCTGCAACGCCTGACCGCGGAGGAGTTTCCCGATGGCGAGGCGCAGATCGACGGCTGGATCGCGCCATTCGAACCCGGGGCGCATTCGTCCTATTTCGCGCTGGTGGACGATCTGCCGTGCTGCGTCGGATGCATTCCACGCGATGCACGGGCACGCGTCGAAGTGTTCGCGGCGGTGCCGATCGAGGTCACCGGCGAGCGCGTCCGTCTCGCCGGCCGCCTGCGTGCACTGCCTGACGACGATCCATCGGGCTGGAAGTTCCAGTTGCACGACGCCCGTGCGCTCCCGCAGCGGCGCGAGTCCGACAGCCGCTTCACGCGGCGCAATGCACTGCGCGCGCTGGCGTTGGCGGCCGCCGCGGCCCAGCAGGCCTGCACGACGGTGCCGGCCGGGCTGCTCGCCACGCCGGCCCCGGTGGCTGCGCCCGCGCCCGCCGTGGACGAGAGCCTGCGGCTGCTCCAGGGCATGGCCAGCGTCGACATCCATTCCCACGCCGGTCGCATCATCGGCGTCAGACGCGTCGAGAACGGCGGTGCGTTCGAACCGGTCGCCGGGCCGATGCGCGATGGCGGCATGGCGGTGCTGTGCCTGGCGATCGTCGCCGACTCGCCGACGCACCACGTCACCGCCGAGAAGCGCATCCGGCCGTTCCGCGACCCGGCGCCGGGTGAACTGCAGGCCTACGGAGAGCGATCGTTCCAGCGCGTGCATGAGCTGGTGCGCGCGCAGGGCTTTCGCATCGTGCGCAGTGCACGCGAGCTGGACGACGCGCGCAGCGAGCGGCCCGCGATCATCGTCACGGCCGAGGGCGGCGATTTTCTGGAAGGCCGACCCGAGCGGCTCGACGACGCCCATGCGCGTTGGGCGCTGCGCCATCTGCAGCTCACGCATTACCGCGTCAACGAACTCGGTGACATCCAGACGGAGCCACCGGTGCACGGCGGCCTGACGCCGACGGGCGCCGAGGTGATCCGGCGCTGCAATCGGCTCGGAATCGTGGTCGACGTCGCGCATGGCACGTACGACCTCGTGCGCCAGGCCGCGGCCGTCACCGGCAAGCCGCTGGTGCTGTCGCACACGTCGCTGGCCACCGCGCCGGGACCGCACAGCCGCCTGATCTCGCCGGCGCACGCGCGCGTGGTCGCGGGCACCGGCGGCGTGATCGGCATCTGGCCGCCGGCCTCGATCTTCCCCAGCCTGACCGCGATGGCCGCGGGCATCGCGCGCATGGCCGATGTGGTCGGCGTCGAGCACGTCGCGCTCGGCACCGACATGAACGGCCTGGTCGGACCTTCGACGTTCAGCGCCTACCGCGATCTGCCGGCGTTGGCCGACGCGCTGCGGCAGCGCGGCTTCGGTGCCGACGATGTGCGGGGCATCCTCGGCGACAACTACCGGCGGGTGTTCCGCGCGTGCCTCGGTGACGGCGCGGCGCCGAACCCGGTCTGATCACTTGCCGCCGGTGACGTCGAGGAAGGTGCCTGTGATGAACGATGCCTCGGCGCTGGCCAGCCACAGGATGGCCCGCGCCACCTCTTCGGGCTGACCGCCTCTTCCCATCGGGATCGAATCCTTGACGCGATCCACCCGCCCTGGCTCGCCGCCACTGGCATGCATGTCGGTGTAGATGTGTCCGGGCCGGATGCAGTTGACGCGTATCCCGTCGCGCGCGACTTCCTTGGCGAAGCCGGTGGTGAAGGTCTCGAGGGCGCCCTTCGACGCGGCGTAGTCGACGTATTCATTGGGACTGCCGAGCCGCGCCGAGGCCGACGAAATGTTGATCACGGAGCCGCCGCGCCCCTTGTGGCGGTATGACATCCGCTTCACCGCCTGCTGAGCGCAAAGGATCGGGCCGATCGCGTTGACCGCGAAGATGCGCTGCATCCGCTCGAAGCCCAGGTCCTCCAGGCGGGACTGCGGCGCGAGCATCGCGGCGTTGTTGACCAGGACGTCGATTCGGCCGAACGCCTGGTCGATCGCGGCGAACAACTGCGCGACCTGTGCCGGATCCGCGCTGTCTGCGCGCACGGGCAGGGCCCGGCGCCCGGCAGCTTCCACGTCGGCCGCCACGGCGAGGGCCGCGGCCTCGTTGGAGACGAAGCTGATCGCGACGTCGTAGCCTTGCGCGGCAGCGAGCCGCGCAGTCGCCGCGCCGACGCCACGACTGCCCCCGGTGATCAGAATCAACGGTGCCTGAGAGACTGTATTCATCAGCGGACCTCTGCTGTGGTGATGAGATGGGACCGCAGCGCCAGGGCCAGCGGAACGATGGCGAGCGCCGTGAGTGCGGTGGTGCAGGTGGCCAGCCGGATGCCGGCATGGTCGCCCAGCAGACCATAGACCACCGGCGACACCGCTCCCGATGCGATGGTGCCGGTATAGAACAGCGCAAATGCGCGTTCGGTTCCGCCGGGTGGGGCGAGTTCGGGCACCGTGCCGTACAGCACGGTGGACGTTCCGTTGAGCATCAGGCCCAGCAGCGGCAGCAGCACCAGGGCCGGCCCCAGCGGGCACAGCAGCACAGCGATGATCAAGACCGCCGTGCCGCCTTCGGTCGCGAGCACCGTGCCGGTCACGCCCATGCGCGCCCCCAGCCAGCCGCAGACGAACTTGCCGGCCGCGCCGCCGATGAACACCAGCGCCAGGGCCGTGCCGAGCATCGGTGTCGATATGCCCTTGTCCTTGAGCAGGAAAGGCAGAAAGGTCAGCAGGCCCATGCGCACGCCGGTGTCGAGCACGCCGATCGTCAGCAACAGGTCAAAGCCCCTGCGCGGCGCGCGTGCGCTACCGGCCACCGCTTGTGTCGCCGCCGGTGCATTGCGCGGCAAGGATGGGAGGAAAAGTGCAATGCCCAACGCCGCCAGGCCACCGACGGCCGACATGGCCCACAGCGCATGTCGCCAGGGCATCAAGGTCACCAGGATCGAGATGGCTGCAGGCAGCGCGGCTTTGCCCAGGTCGCCGGCGAAGTTGTAGATGCCGAGCGGGCCGCGGGCGTCGCGCCCGTACGCACGCGACACGGCGCTCGATGCCAGCGGGTGCTGGGTGCTGGAGCCGCTGCCCGACAGGGCGAGTGCCACGCACAGACCGAGCAGGCTGCCCGACACACCGGCCGCCGCGTAACCCAGTGCGGCCAGCAAGGTGCCGAAGGCCAGCGTGATGCGGATGCCGAGGCGCTGCGCCAGCCGTCCGGCCGAAAGCTGCAGGCAGGCCATGGTGCCGGCGTAGATGCCGCGCAGCATCGCCAGCGCGCCATAGCTGAGGCCGAATTCCGTCTGCCATACCGGCAGCAGCACATAGATCATGTCGGTGTAGCCGTCATGCAGCGCGTGCGCCACGCAGGACGTCCACAGCACACGGCTGCGGGTTGATGCCGCCGCCTGTTCGAGCGGAGCGGCGGCGAGGGAAGGCGTCGTCATCCGCGAATCCTATGACGGTGCCGGCGTGGCCGCTACAGACGTAATATCGCGTCAATGGAGAGAAAAAGTCACCCCAAGGACGACGGCGAAAGCGCTGGCACCGAGCGCGGCAGACTGCCCCCGCTGAACGCGCTGCGCAGCTTCGAGGCCGTGGCCCGGCATGGCAGTTTCGCCGCGGCGGCGACCGATCTGAGCGTCACCCATTGGGCGGTGGGCAAACAGATCCGGCTGCTGGAGGACTGGTTCGGCATGCCCTTGTTCGAACGTCGCGCACGTGGCGTCCACTTGACCGACGCGGGCGCGGCCCTGCTCGGTGACGTGGGCAATGCGTTCGACCGCCTGGCGGCCAGCGCCGCCCGGCTGCGCCACGATGGCTCGGCCCACCGTGTGTCGGGCACGGTGCGCGTGAATGCGTTGGCGAGCTTCGCCTTGTGCTGGCTCATTCCGCGCCTGGCGGATTTCCAGGCGCGCTACCCCGACATCGATGTGCGGCTCTCGACGAGCTCACGCAGATTGCGCTACGTCGGCGACGCATTCGACGTCGGCGTGCGCTCCGGGCCCGAAGACGCGGCAGGCCTCGTGTCGACCACGCTGATGCCGGACTTGCGCCTGCCCGCCTGCAGCCCGGCCGTGCTGCTGAGCCAGCCGATCCGGGCCGTCACCGATCTGCGCAACCACACACTCCTTCATTCCACGAGCACACGCACGGCCTGGGCCGACTGGTTGCGGGAAGCCGGCGCGCCGGGCCTGCAGGGGACGCGCCATCTCGACTTCGACCATGTCTTTCTCCAATTGGGCGCAGCCACGGAAGGCCTGGGCGTGACCCTGGCGTCGCTGCCCCTCATCGAACGCGAGATCGCCACCGGGCGGCTCGTGTGTCCAATATCGGAACCGGCCTGGCGCGGACCCGACTACACCTTGGTCGTGAACACCGATCGCGCGGAAGACGATGCGGTTGCTGCATTCAAGAAATGGATCACGTCGGCCGCGGCGGGCGTTGCAACGAACGAGTCTGTGGAGCAGCGATGACCACCAGGCCGACGCAGTGCAATGACGGTTCTCCGAGAGAAGCCGGTCTTCGTTTTCCAGACCGCATGCGAGTCATGACCGTCGAGTTCCAACCTGCTGCCTCGACCGATGCCGAGGAACTGGTCGCACTTCGCATCGCAGCAATGCAACCCAGCCTCGAGCGGATCGGGCGATTCGACCCGCAACGTGCCAGAGATCGATTTCTGTCGGGCTTCAATCCGACCTGTACGTGGCATCTGGCCGTCGACGGAGCGAGGGTCGGATTCGTCGTCGTTCGCCCCCAGGATGGGGCGCTGCTGCTCGACCACCTCTATGTCGCCCCCACACACCAAGGCGTCGGCGTCGGGGCCGCGACGCTTGCGATCGTCTTCGCCCGAGCGGATGAGCAGCAACTGCCCGTGAAGGTCGGCGCATTGCGTGGCAGCGACGCCAACAGGTTCTACGAGCGACATGGATTCCAGCTGATCGAAACAACCGAGTGGGACAACTACTATGTTCGGCGGCCGGACTCGACGCATGCCGCAAGCGACGGACAGCGCCGGACAATGGGCATTTCTCTCGAGTCCCCGACACAACATGATGTGCGCCGGCTGATCGAAGCATTGGATGCCTTTCAGACGCCGTTGTATCCGGCGGAGAGCCACCATGGTGTCGATGCCGACGCCCTGACCGGCCCCGACGCCATCTTTGCCGTCGCTCGCGATGAGTGGGGCCAGGCCGTCGGTTGCGGCGCGATTCTGATCGAGGCACCACGCGGTGAGCTGAAGCGCTTCTACACGTCGCCCGCGTTTCGAGGCAAAGGCATCGCTCGCCGGCTTCTCGCCTTCCTGGAAGAACAGGCAAGACGCCGAGGCTGCGCGGAGTTTCTATTGGAAACGGGCAACCGCCAGCCCGAGGCTGTCGCGTTCTACTCACGCTGCGGCTACGAGCGCTGTGGTCCTTTTGGGGCGTACACGGACGACCCGCACAGTGTCTTCATGCGCAAGCGCGCGCGACCCCTGCGACCATCCTCCGACGTCGGGTAGCCTCTTGGGCATGGGATACACGCTTTCGACAGACCGCACGGTCACATGGCAGGAGTTCGGCAACCTGATGGAGTCGGTGGGGTGGGGCAAAGGCTACAGCGAAGCCCTGTTTCTGCGGTCCTGCTCGGCCTATCCATTGGTGGCGCACGCCCGCGCTGACGACGGGACTCTGCTTGGCTACATCTCCGCTTTCAGCGATGGCGCGTTCACCACGATGCTGGGAGAACTGGTCGTGCATCCGAGCGCTCGAAGGGCTGGCATCGGCCGAGCATTATTGAATGCGGTGGAAGCGACATTCCCGGGCATTCCCGTCTATGTGAAAGCAATGGACGAAGCAAGACGATTCTTCGAGTCGTGCGGCTATCGGAATCCATCCAGCGCGATGACGGTCATGTTCAAGAAGGTGGGCGCTCATGCTCGACAAGCTCCATGACGTGATGGGCCATTCCAATGCGCTGGAGGTCGTCGGGTGCCGTGGTCTCCATCAACCCCGATCGAGCCCTTCTAGAGACTCGCGATGTTCTTCCCCAGGCCGAGTTCGAACTCGCCGGGCTGGCCGATGCCTCGCTTGAGCAGCTTGGGAATGCGTTGCTGGAAGCCTTCCCAGGCGAAGGTCTTGAAGAACGTGTCCTGCGTTTCCTGGAGTTCGGCGCTGCTGGGAAGCCCGGTCTGGTTGATGGTCGCCTTCGCCACCGCAAGCACGCGTTTGTCGAAGGACAATACGCGCTTCACGAACGCGTCGACGTGCGCGTCCAGCGCGTCGTCCGGGATGGCGCGGTTGATCCAGCCGTAGCGCTCCGCCGTCTCGGCATCGAAGTCGTCCGCACCGAGCACGATCTCGAGCGCCCGTGCGCGGCCGACGAGCAGCGGCAGCCGTTGCAGGGCACCGCCGCCGGGAATGAGGCCCGTGCCGACCTCCGGCTGACCGAAGATCGCTTTCTCGCGGCTGGCGAAGCGGATGTCGCATCCCATCGCAAACTCGCTGCCGCCGCCGCGCACGCGGCCCCGGATGACCGCGATGCTGAGGACGCTGCTGGCCGCGAGGCGCTGGGCCGTCTCGATCCAGAGCGGCACGCCGAAACGGCTGCGCGGCTCGGCGGAACTGTAGTGCGCGATGAAGAAGTCCGGATTGGCGCTTTCGAAGGTGACGACCTTCAGCGCGGCATCGGCCTCGATCTCGGTGACGAGATCGAAGAGCTCGTCGTACATACTGTCGTCGATCAGGTTGATCGGCGGGTTGTCCAGCGTCACTCGCCAATGGCCATCGCTCGTCTTGTCGACAAGCAGCTTCTTCTTCGCATCAGTCATCGTATTCTCCATGTCAGGTCGTCGCATCTTCGAAAATCACTGTACTGATCAGTACAACAATCATATACCAAACGGTACAACACGCAATGGCTAGGAAGTTGATTCGAGAACAGGCCCTGGAGCAGGCGATTCGCATCTTCTGGCGCAATGGTTACAACGGCACCTCGATGGAGATGCTGACGACCGAGCTCGGCGTCGAGAAGCCCAGCATCTATGCGGCGTTCGGCAACAAGAAGAGCCTCTATCTGGCGGCGCTCCTGCATTACCGGAAGAGCCTGGTCCGGCAGGTCGCCGAGTTCCTGGCGTCGGCGGCGACACCACGGGCCGGCATCGATCGCGTGGTTCGTTTCATGATGACTTCGCTGTACGCGCCGGGCGTGCAGGATGGCTGTCTGGTGACGAATGCCGCGCTGGAACTCGCAGACCACGATCCGGACGTGGCGGCCCATGCGACCGTCATGCTCAGCGAATTGAGTACCTTGTTCGAGGAGAAGCTCGTCGCCGCGCAGCAGGCGGGCGAGGTCACGACGCGCGTGTCGGCGGACTTGCTCGCCGGCTACCTGATCAACACCGTCGAGGGCGCGCGCGTGATGGAAAAGACGCGTCCTGGCAAGGAGCGGCTGCAGGCGCTCGCAGACTTCGCGCTGGCGGCGCTCGATCCCTGAGGAACCAACCGCCGCGCTGCGCCACGCGCTGCAAGCTCTCCCTCAACGCCCCGCGAACTTCGCCTCGAAAGCCCGGAAGTTCGCATTGCGCTCGTCGAGCGCTTCCTGGGTCGGCGGCACCATGATGGGCGCGTTCTCCTGGGCAAAGGCCTGGCATTGCTCGACGTAGGGGCGCAGGCGCTCGTGATACAGGTCGCTTGCCACGCCGAGATCGCCGCCGCATTCGGTCCAGGTGTTGGCCAGGGTCTCCGCCGCCACCATCGCCAATGTCGTGCCCATGCCCGACAGCAATGCCGCGCAGTGGCCCGCGTCACCGATGACCGCGCAATTGCCGCTGATCCACGTCGGCATGTGGGTCTGGCTCACCGAGTCGAAGTAGAAGCCTTTGGCCGCTGGATCGGCGAATGCGGCGCGAAGCGCGGGCACTTCCCATGCATCGACGCGCGACAGGAAGCCATCGATCGCCTTTCGATGCGTGGCGACGTCACGGTAGTCGTAGTCGATCTCGGGGCTGGCGACGAGCATCATGCCCTGCGGCCCGTCGCCCGCATCGCGCACGGCGATCATGAGCCCCGGGACACTCAGGAGACCGCGTTGCCATTCCCGGTCCTGGGGCAGCTGAACGAGCGCGACGTAATAGCCGAAGTGCCGAACGAAGTCCTTCTCGGGGCCGAAGGCAAGCCTGCGCACATTCGAGTGGAGGCCGTCGGCGCCGACCACCAGGTCGTAGCGATCCGCCTGTCCATCGGTCAATGTGACCTCCGCGCCGTCGGGGCCATCGTCGATCGACACGATGGAGGTCTTGTAGCGGAACTCGACGTGCCCGGGGATGCTGCGCAGCAGGATCTGATTCAACCGGTCGCGGCTGATCTCGATGTCGTTGTCGCTCTCGTTGGCGAACCAGCGCAGATCGATCGTGGCGACCTGCCGGCCGGTGGCGTCCAGCACGGGCCCCGGGCCGACGATGGCGACCTTCTGCGCGTCGATCAGGGGCAGGATGCCCATCCGTTCGGCCGTATCCAATCCGCGTCCGCGGACATCGATGGGCGCGCCTCCGAGGCGCAGGCCATCGGCGCGCTCGACGACGGTGACGCCATGTCCATGGCGCGCGAACCAGTAGGCCGCGGAGAGTCCAGCCATGCTGGCGCCGGAAATTAGAACCTTCATCATTCATTCCTTTGGCCGAATGGCCAGATCGTTCTGATTGCCCGAGATGCCGCAGTCTCAGGTCGGGAGTTTCGGGTCGGCGCTTTCGGCCGGCATCCAGTGAAGAACGCGGCGCCTGACCAGGGTCAGGACCTTGGTCAACGCGATCCCGATCAGCGACAGGATCACCAGCACGGCGAAACTGCCACCGGTGTCCATCTGCGCGTCGGACTGCAGGATGAGCACGCCCAGGCCGGCCTGCGCGCCGACGAACTCGCCCACGATGGCGCCGACGACCGAAAACGCCGCGGCCATGTCGAGTCCCGCAAAGATGTACGGCAGCGCGCTCGGCAGCTTGGCCTTGCAGAAGATCTGCCACGGCGTGGCGGACATCGAACGCAGCAGATCGAGGCGGTCGGCATCGACGGCCTTGAAGCCGGCCACGCTCGTCACGAGAACCGGGAAGAAGGTGAGCATGCAGACGACCGCCACCTTCGAACTGATGCCGTAGCCCAGCCACATGATGACGATCGGCACGATGGCCACTTTCGGAATGCTCTGGAAGGCCGCCACATAGGGACGCGCCACGGCTTCGAACAGGCGGCTCTGCGAGATCACGACACCGAGCGCCAGGCCGATGGCGCTGCCGATGCCGAAGCCGAGCAGCACTTCGACCGTCGTGACGGCGCCGTGGTACCAGAAGCCATCGAGCGCCAATGGCGAGGTCGCCAGGCCGCGCCACAGTGCGATGAGCACATCGCTGAGAGGCGGCACCAGGAACTTGGGGACATGCAACAGGCGGGTACCGAATTCCCACAGCCCGATCATCGCGGCCAGCACCACGATGGAAAGCGCTCTTGGAAAGTGCGGGGAGTCGATCAGGCGACGCGGCGCGGCGGATTCGTCGAGATCCCTTTCGGCGGATTCATCGGGCATGTCGTCGACGGCGAAGTCTGGAATGGCGGAACTGGAAGCTGGTGGCATGGTGATCTCTTTCCTCTTCAGTCGAATGAGCCGGTGTGCTGGAACAGTTCCCGTATCTCATCGGCCGCCTGTGCGAACGACGGCTCCGACATGGCGTGCAGATTGCGCGGTCGCGGCAGATCGATCGGAATGACCCTGGCGAGCCGGCCCGGCCGCGGCGTCATCACGAGGACGGTGTCGCCCAGGAAGATGGCCTCGGGAATCGAGTGGGTGATGAGAATGATCGTCTTGCCGCTTTCGAGCCAGATGCGCTGCAGTTCGATGTTCATCTGCTCCCGCGTGAGTGCGTCGAGCGCGCCGAAGGGCTCGTCCATGAGCAGGATCTTCGGGTCGTGCAACAGCGCGCGGGCAATCGACGCGCGCTGCTGCATCCCGCCGCTGAGCTGCGACGGCAGCTTGTTCTCGAAGCCGTCGAGGCGAACCATCTTGAGCAGTGCGAGGGCCCGTGCACGTGCGGCGGTCATCTCCAGCCCGAGGACTTCGGCTGGCAGGAGAACGTTGTCCAGGATCGTCCGCCACGGCAGCAGGATCGAGTTCTGGAACACGACGCCGACATCTCTTCGCGTGCCGCGGATCGGCTGTCCGTCGAGCAGCACCGTTCCGCGGGAATAGGGCAGCAGGCCGGCGACGATCCGCAGCAGCGTGCTCTTGCCGCAGCCGCTCGGCCCGACCACCGTCGTGAACGATCCGGCGGCCAGGTTCACATTGACGTCGGACAGCGCGGTGACCTTGTTGCCGGCTGTTCCGAATGTCTTGACCAGGCCGCGGATCTTGATGAAGTCCTCTCGGGCGCGCTCGGCAGACGGTGCTGTTGCGCGCTCAGCTGAGGCGTGGATCGGACTCGTCCTTGATGGCATTGCGAATTGCACGTCGATCCTTTCGATCACAAGATGAAGTCGCGCACGAGCCCGGCCAACCGCTCGGGCGCTTGCAGCGAGGCGACATGCCCGACGCCTTCGAGGGTCACGCCGCGCGCGTCCGGAACGAGTTGCGCGATGCCGAGGGTGACCGCCGCGGGGATGAGCTCGTCCACCTCGCCGGCGATCACCAGCGTCGGTGCTGCGATCGAGGCCGCATCGCCATGGACCGTGGTCGCCGCCTGAGCCCGCCGCGCGGCGCGATCCGGCGCATCGGGCATGGCGAGCAATTGCCGGCGGACGTCGGGATTCGCATCCAGAAAAGCCTTGGGCACGAACATCTCGGCCAGTTCGCCGGCGCTGGCCGGCAGCTCGCTGCGGATGCGCGTGAACCGGGCCACGCCTGCCGGGTTGGCGTCGGCGATCGACTGCGGCATGGGCCAGGTCGCGCCCAGCACGAGGCGATCGACGATCTCGGGGTGCCTGATCGCCAGGACCTGGCCGAGGCGGCCTCCGAACGAGGTGCCAAACACGTTCACCCGCGTGTAGCCCAGCGCCCGCACGAGTGCCGCCGCGTCGTCCGCGAGCTGAGCCAGGTCGTAGGGTTGCGCGAGATTGCGCGTCTGGCCGCTGTCGCGCTGGTCGAAGTTGATCACGCGGAAAGAGGTCGCCAGCAAGGCGGCCAATTCGGCGAGCATCTTTCGCCCGCCCTGCAAGCCGTGCAGCAGAAGCAGCGGCGGGCCGTCACCTGCGATGTCGTAGGCAATCTGCAGGTCGTCGTCGAGTTGGGCGAAGTCCGTCATGCTGCAGCCTCGGCAGAGTCCGTTGCGAATGTCAGTTCGATCCTCAGGCCCAGCGGGTCCTTCACGAAGATCTGATGCAGGGGAAAGCCGGGCACCGGCAGTTCGTCGAAGGCGACACCCAGCGCATCGAGCGCGCTGCGGGCCGCCGCGACGTCGCGCCCGGTGAAGGCGATGTGATCGAGCGGCCCCGTTGCGGGCGGCGCCGGCGCATCGAGCAGGACGGCGAGATGAACGATCGGCTGCGCCCCGCTGTAGAGCCAGTGGCCGGCGAAGCTGAAGGCGGGCCGCGGGCCCTCGACCAGGCCGATGACCGCCGTGTAGAAAGCCCTGACCGCTTCGAGATCGCGCGCGGCGCATTTCAGCGTGTAGTGGTTGAGTTGGTGAACGAGCATCATGGTGTGGGGGTGCGTGTTGAAGATCTCTAGCGGCCGACTGCGTAGCCCTGCATGCCGCGCGGATTCGCGGCGGCACGAAGAATCAGGCGGCCCTCGCGGTCGCGCTCGCGGCTGCAGGCCGACAGCCGCCCCTCCGACCACTGCTCGCCGACTTCGACGGTGTGGCCGAGCGCCTCCAGCTGGGAGATGACGCTGCTCGGGAAGCGAGACTCGACGGTCAAGCCGCCCAGCCGTGTCAGCCGAGGCCAGAACGAACTGGGGTAGTGCGTCACGTGCCACGAGGGGCAGTCGATGGCTTCCTGCAGGTTCATGCCATGCACCGCATGGCGCAGGAAGAAGGCCGTTGCCCATTGGTCCTGCTGGTCGCCGCCCGGCGTGCCGAAGGCCAGGTACGGTTCGCCGTCGCGCAGCGCCAGGGTCGGCGAGAGCGTGTGCATCGGTGCGACGCCTGGCGTGAGCGTGTTGGGCAGACCTTCGTCCAGCCACGTCGATTGCAGCCGGGTGCCGAGCGCGAAGCCGAGTTCGGGAATCGTCGGGCTCGACGAGAGCCAGCCGCCCGAAGGCGTCGCCGACACCATGTTGCCTTCCTTGTCGATCACATCGATGTGGCAGGTATCGCCCACGAAGAGTTCGCGATCGACCCATTGGGCTGTCGGCGGCAGCTTGGCAAAGGTCGGCTCGCCGACGCCGTAGCGCAGGTCGGCGTTGCGCGCGGTGCGCTCGGCCACGGAGAGGTCTGGCAGCCTTGGCGTGCGCCCCAGTGGCGAGCCCGGCCGAAGCTCGCGTGCCGCCGAGGCGAGATCGAGAGAATCCCAGCGCTCCCTCGCGTACGCGTCTTCGAGCAGGGCGGCCTGGGCCTTTTCGTTCGCAGCCGGCGCGCGTCCATACCAGGCGAGCCGGTCGGCGAAGGCGAGCTTGGCGGCCTCGGCAATGCGATGTGCGAATCCGGCGCTTTCCGGTGCGAAGCGTTCGAGCTCCGCATGCTGCAGCATCGACAGCTGTTGCAGCATCATCGGCCCCTGGCTGCCGAAGCCGCCTTTCAGGATCGAGTAGCGGCCGAAGTCGATCGATGCGGGCGCCTCCACTGCCACGCGCCAGGCCGCCATGTCGTCGAAGCGCAGCAGGCCGGCGTGTGCTTCGCCGGTGCCGTCGAGCACCTGTGTGGTGCGCGAGAAGCGGTCGATCTCGGTCGCCACGAAGCCGCGCTGCCACACGTCGATGGCCGCCTCGATCGCATCGACGCGGCCCGTGCTGCGTTGCTCCGCCTCGGCGATCAGACGGCGATAGGTGGCCGCCAGCTGCGGCAGCCGATGCAGCGACCCGGGGCGAGGCACCTTGCCATCGACCAGCCAGGTCGCAGCCGACGACGGCCAGTGCGAACGGAACAGCTCGCTGACGGCGAGCAGCCCCTGCGCCAGCCTGGGCGCCACCGGAAAGCCTTCGGTGGCGTAGTGGATCGCGGGGGCGAACACCTCGCCCAGGCTGAAGGTTCCGTGCTGCGCGAGCAGCGTCAGCCATGACGGCAGTGCGCCGGGCACCGTGGCGCCGAGAAGACCGATGCCGGGCACGAGGTCGAGGCCGAGGCGGCGGAACTCCGCCGGCGTGGCCGCCGCCGGCGCCGCGCCCTGGCCGTTCACGAGGCGCGCCGCACGCTCGCGCTCGCTCCAGAAAAGGATCGGGACTTCGCCGCCCGGACCGTTGAGATGCGGCTCGACCAGATGCAGGACCAGGCCGGCGGTGACGGCTGCATCGAATGCATTGCCGCCTTTCTCCAGGGCACTCATGCCCGCCTGTGATGCGATCCAGTGTGTCGATGCGACGACGCCGAAGGTTCCTGCCAGCTCTGGTCGGGTGGTAAACATGCTTCGACTTTACGAAGCGAGGATCGCGCGTTGCGACAGCTTTGGCATGAGGGCATGCCATTTACGTGATGCGTGCCGACCCCTCAATAGTTGGCCGATTGGCGGATCCGCCGCGCCAATGCCAGCTCCTTGCCCGCACCTCTGATGACGTGGGCCAAGGCTTCCACCATGGGCTGGCGCGAGGCGGATCGCTGCAGCAGCAGGCAGATCGGCGGCAGTGTCCAGTCGAGGTCGTAAGGCAGGAGCCGGCAGGTGCCTGTTGCGACCAGGCGTTCACCCTGGTCGCGCGCGAGGATGGTGATCCCGTTGGGCAGGAAGCGGAGTGCGTTCTCGATGGCGCGCATCGAGATCGTCTCGACCACGGGCATCGGCGGCGGCACGCCGGCGGCCGAGAAGATCGTGTCGACGATCTGGCGCATCGGCGTGCTGGACGGCTGCAGGATCCAGTCGAGTTCGGCCAGCAGCTTCCAGTCGAGCGCGCGCTTGGCGATGCGGTCGTACACCGCGGGCGTGACGAGCAGGCCGGGTGTCTGCTCGAAGATCGGCTCCTGGATGACTTCCGCGTTGTGGTTCTGCGGCAGCGAGCGGCCGATGGCGCAATCGAGTTCGTGCGCACGCAGCGCGCTCACGAGCTCCGCGGTGGAGCCTTCACGGATCACGATGGAGATGCGCGGGCTCTCGGCGGCCAGGCGTTCCATCGCCGCGGCGAGCAGCATCTCCGGTGCGTGCGGAATGATGCCGATCCGGACGCGGCCGTGCAGCCCTGCGGAGATCGCGGTCAGCCTTTGCGAGGTCATGCTGAGGTCCGCGAGCGAGACCTCGGCGTATTGCAGGACGGCCTCGCCCGCTTCCGTCGGCTTCAGGCCTGTCGGCGTCCGCTCGAAAAGCATGGTGCCGAAGATGTCCTCGACATCCTTGAGCGCCTTGGTGATGGCCGGCTGGCCCATGCCCAGCACGTCGGCGACGCGGCTGATGCGCCGATGCTGGGCAATGAGCGAAAGCAGGGTCAGGTGGCGCAGCCGAAGCCTGGACAACAGCAGGTGGTTGAGTGCCGCCGAGCGGTGCTTGATGTCGGGCGAAGAATTCATTGCTCGGAATAGGCACGACTTACGCCGGCCGGTATGACCGAATTTGAATGGCGCCATCAGCAAATCGATCGCCGATGCCACCCTGCTTCTCTACGCTTCGTTGCATGGACCATCCCGATACACAAACCATGCCAGACTCGAAATACCTCCATCTTCCAGCGGTCGAAGTCGAGCGCCTGTGCGACGCGCTCGACGGCGCGCCGTCATGGCCCCATGCCATGGCCCACATCGACACGGCGCGACGCGCCTGGGCTGGCAACGGCGTCCTGTCGGTCAACGTCAATGTCGACGCGCCCGAGCGCCGTGCCGGCGAAGTCCTGCTGCAGCGCATCTGGTCTTCCGACCCGCAGAGCTATCCGGTGGGCGGACGCAAGCACAAGCGGATGACGCCCTGGACGCGCACGCTGGTGGTCGATCACAAGGTGTATCTGACCGAAGGCCATGCCGCAATGGCCGACACCTTCGACGACCACGTGTTGATGGCCTCGCTCGGCCTGTATGCGGCCGTCAACATTCCCATTCTCGACAGCGACGGGCTTTGCGTCGCCATCTTCAACTTCATGGGCGCACGGACGGAGTGGAACGCGCAGCAGGTCGCCGCATTGCGTTGCCTGGCGACGCTGGCCCGCCCCTGGATCCTTGCCGAAGCGGCACAGGTGCCTCATGTGTCGCGCGCAGAAAGCGTGACGTGAGCCCTCGCCGTACCAGAGAGACCCGCCACCACGGCCGGCCCGTCGCATTCCAGTCCCCATGCTTACAGGAGTCTTCATGATCGACCGTCGCAGATTCAACATCGCCGCCCTGGCCCTCGGCGCCGCCACGACCGCGGGCCCCATGATCGCGCGTGCGCAGCCGCGCCGCGTTTTTCGGCTGGCCAATGCGGCCAACGTGAACGATGCCCAGCAGTGCTTCATCACCTGCGGCCAGTCGCCGCGCCTGGGCTATTACGCGGCCGAAGGCGTCGACGTGGAATTCGTCAACATGAGCAATCCCTCGCAATCGATGCAGACCATCGTGACCGGCGAGACCAACTTCGGCACGGTGTCGCCGATCATCTTCTTTGGCCAGGCGGCCAAGGAACCCGAGCTTGGCGTGGTCGCCGTGTACAACTTCCTGCCGGGCTCCGCATCGAGCCTTTGCGTGAAGCCCGACAGCCCGTACAAGTCGGTCCTGGATCTCAAGGGCAAACGCATCGGCATCCGCAACCAGGGTGATGCCGGCCCCATCACGCTGCGCCTGATGTTCAAGGAACTCGGGGTCGCCGATCCGGGTGTCTCCTTCATCCCGATCGGCGACGGCGGACCGGCCGGCAAGGCGCTTCACGAGGATCGCGTCGATGCCATCATCTCCTTCGACACCGCGACGGCACGGGTCGAACTGGCCGGCTTTCCGCTGCGCTACCTGCCGCTGACGCCGAAGGTCGCGGCCATCAGCTCGGCCTGGTTCGGGGTCAGCAAGAAGGACCTCAAGGAGAACCACAAACAGTATGTGGGCCTGTTCCGGGGCATGGCCAAATCGACGCTCTTCGCACGGGCCAACCTCGATCAGGCGATCAACCTGCATTGGGCGCGCTACCCGGAGAGCAAGCCGAAATCGAAGACCGAGGAAGAAGGCCGCGAGGAATTCAAGAAGATCCTGGCGCGGCGCAAGGACAACTGGGTACGCAAGGACGACGACCCCGAAAGACGCCACGGCTACATTGCGCCGAGCGACGCCGAAGCCAATGTCGCGCTTGCCAGCGAAGTCACCAAGGACCCGGAACTCGCGGCCAAGCTGGGCGACATCGGCAAGTGGTACAGCAACGAGCTGATCGACGAGGTCAATGCGTTCGACAAGGCCGCGATCATCCGGCAGGCGCGCGAGTTCAAGGCCTGAGCTTGCCGTCCCTGGAGGCGAGTTGCGCGCGGAGTGTCGCGACTTCCGCTTCCAGCGCGCCCAGTCTTTCACGCAGCGGCCGGACACCCGCGGTGACTTCTTCTTCCGTGAAGCGGGGCGTGATGTGCTGCGGGCAGTTCCAGTCGAAGGCTTCCAGCCGCACGCGCAGGATGCGTTCGAGCTTCGCCTTGTAGCCCGGCACCGTGACGAGTTCCGCAAGTGCCGCATCGGACTCCAATGCAACGGCTTCGACGCGTGCATAGATCTTCAGCCGGGCGCGACTCGCATAGTCCATCAGGAACAGGCAGGCGCGGTCATTGGCCGCCAGATTGCCGGTGCTGATGTATTGGCGATTGCCGCGGTAGTCCGCAAACGCCAGCGTCCTGTCGTCGATCACCTTCAGAAAGCCGCGCGGCCCGCCACGATGCTGGACATAGGGCCAGCCCGTTTCCGACACCGTGGCCATGTAGAAGCTGTCGCGGTCCGCGATGAAGGCGGCCTCGTTCTCGCCGAAGCTGTCGAAGTCGCGATGCCCCTTGAAGTCGCGCCACAGGTGGTCGGCGCCCATCGCCGCCTGCGCCGCCTGCACGCTGGGCGTCGATGCAATGTCCATGAAGCCGTAGGCCATTTCACACCTCCGATCGAGTCGAATGACTCGCTTGCAGCAATGATGGACCTTTGCAGTGGAATAGATAATCCAGCAGATTCGGTAATCTCTCTACCGAAAAATGGAAGGATGATCCATGGACCGTTTCGAGGCCATGTCCATGCTGGTGTCGGTGACCGAGACGGGCAGTCTTTCCGCCGCGTCGCGCGCACTGCAGGTTCCGCTGGCCACGCTGAGCCGGAAGATCTCGGACCTGGAGGCGCTCCTGGGCACGCGCCTGCTGACCCGCACGACGCGCAAGCTCACCCTGACCGATGTCGGCGTCGCCTATGTCGCTTCGGCCCGCCGCATCCTCGAACAGGTCGAAGACGCCGAGCGCACGGCGGCCGGCGAGTTCACCGTGCCCCGGGGCGAACTGGTGGTGACTGCGCCCATCATGTTCGGCCGCCTGCATGTGCTGCCGGTCGTGGCCGAGTTCCTGGCGGCGTTCCCCGAAATCAACATTCGGCTCGCATTGGGCGATCGCAATGTGAATCTCGTCGACGACCATGTCGACATGGCCGTGCGGATCGGCAAGCTGCCCGACAGTTCGATGGTCGCGACCTCCATCGGCACGATGCGGCTGGTGACCTGTGCGAGCCCGGTGCTCCTGGCCGCCCGGGGCGAGCCGCTCGAACCTGCGGCGTTGGGCCGCTTTCCTTGCGTGGCAGTCGGCACACCCTTGCCGTCACCATCTTGGCGCTTCAGGGATCCCCGTTCGGGAGCGGCAATCGACGTCCCCCTCCAGCCACGGCTGACCGTGACGACGACGGAGGCCGCGGTCGATGCGGCGAGCCTTTCCGTCGGAGTGACGCGCCTGCTGCATTACCAGGTCGTCGATCCGGTCGACCGAGGCCAGCTCCGGATCATCCTGGCGGCATACGAGCCCGAAGCCGCGCCGGTCCACCTGCTGCATGTGTCGCGGGGCCAGATGCCGCTGAAGATGCGGCGCTTTCTCGATTTCGCCGCACCTCGATTGCGGCAGGCGATCGGGGCGGGCCTTCAGCCGTCGGCGTAATGCCTACCGCGGGACCGACCCGGCCGGTCCGAACCAGGCCGTGGCGGCGCGCTCGACGGCACCGTCGGCCGGCATCTCATCAGATGCCCATGCGACGAAGCCGTCCGGGCGCACCAGCACGGCGGTCAGCCCGAGTTCGTTCTGTGCGCGGAGCGCGACGTACCGGATTCGATCGGCCCAGGGCGTGACGCTGCGCCGCAAGGACGCCGGATCGCCGAAGTCGACCAGCACGCCCGCGCCGTGCCGCAGATGGCAGGCGAGCCTGCTGCCGTCGTCGAACGCGAAGTCCGGAGCGCTGCGGCCGACCAGTGGATGTCCGCCGCCCAGGTCGTATTGCAGCGAAACGCCCCACAGCCGTTCGGCGAAATAGGTGGCGCCGTCCGGCGTGTCGACCAGGTCGCGGACGATGTGCTCGACCGCGCGTGCGTGCGGGTCGGGCCGCATGACAGCGACCTGCGCGCGAGTCCAGTCCAGAACCCATTGCCCGACCGGATGCCGTTCCGCCTGGTAGGTGTCGAGCAGATCGGCAGGTGCCGTGCGCCGGATGACGGCTGCGAGCTTCCAGCCGAGGTTCATCGCGTCGCCCAGGCCCGTGTTCAAGCCTTGGCCTCCCAGCGCGGAGTGGATGTGCGCCGCATCGCCGACCAGAAGCACACGGCCCTTGCGGTAGGTCGTTGCCAACCGTGCCCGGTCGGTGAAGCTCGTGGCGAGGTGCACGGCCGACAGCGTGACGTCCGTGCCCGTCACGCGCCGCAGCACCGCCTGCAGATGTTCGGCGGTGATCGCCTTCGCGCGGTCGAAGGCACCCCCGTCGAAGTCCGCGATGGCGATCTGGCCCGGCTGGTTCATGTAGAAGCCCGACGGCGTCGCGTTGCGTCCCGGTCGCAGCGGGCTGGGCTCGGCGATGTCCACGAGCGCGTAGTACGCGGTGAACTCGGGCTCCGTCCCTTCGAACGCGAAGCCGGCCAGCTTGCGCACCGTGCTGCGGCCGCCGTCGCAGCCGACCAGCCACCGTGCGCGAAACGCGGCGGTGCCCGCGCCGACCATGACTTCCTCCCCGCGGTCGTCGAGCCCGGTGACCGGCAGCCCGCGCCGGATGTCGACCCCGAGCGCGATGGCCCGTGCCGCCAGGACGGACTCCACCGAGCCCATGTCGGCCGCGAAGTTCGTGGACGCCGGGTTGGGCAGGCGGTACGTCCACCGGGACGGGTCGATCTTGGCCGCATCGATGCCGATGCCTGCGAAGTGGCCGGCCTGCGCCTTGCGCGGGGCGCCGGTAGCGGACCGGTCGCCCGCGGCACGTGCGGTGGCGGCCGCCGCCAGCACGTCGTCGAGCAGCCCGCGGCGATGAAGTGCCTCGCCCGTTGCCACGGACAGGCCACGGGTGCCGAGCGGTGGCGCCTTCAAGGGCGTGACGGGGCTGTCGGCCCGCTCGAGAACCAGCACGTCGAGCTTGGCGAGTGCGAGCTCGCAGGCGAGAAAAAGGCCGACGGGGCCGGCACCGGCAATGACGACGTCGTAAAGACGCGAAGAAGAATAGACAGTCATGGATGGACAGGACGGAAGCGTCGACCGCGCGCGCACGGGCGCGTTCAAGCCGGGCAAGACGTTCAGGTGCTTGCGGCTGCGCCTCGCAGGAGGTCGACGCTGGGAACGAGGAAAACGAACGTGAACCGACGCGGCAGTTCAACAGGACCGTGCAAGCGCACCAGGCGCTCGCCTTCGGCCTCGGCCGGAGAAGAACGCGGTCGGCGATGCGACGGGTTTGAAGAGAAGGGGTTTGCTGGGGCTGACGTCTAGGCCGCACCGTTGGGTGGGAATTGCCGGGAACGTCCCGGCACCGAGTCGGGCGATTCTAGCGATGGCCCGCTATGCGCCGAAGACCAGCTGCTCCGCGGGAACTGCCGAGATGCGCGGCCCGAAGCTCGATATGTCCGCGAGCGTCGCGTTGTGGTGCGCCCGGATGAGTCCGCCGGTCGCATGCGCCTTGTCGTGCGTCGTGTGAGCGTCCGCGGCGATGACGACCTCATAGCCCAGCGCCGCGGCCCGGCGCACCGTGGTGTCGACGCAGAACTCGGACGCATAGCCCGCGACGACGACGCAGTCGACGTCTTTTGCGGCCAGCACGTCACCGAGATCCGTCTTCAGGAACGAGTCGGCCGTCGTCTTCCGGACCGCGAAGTCGCCGGGGCGGACCGTGAGTGCGCCGTCGAGTTGCCAACCATCGGACCCGAACGCCAGCGCGCCGCCGTCCTCGTGCTGGATGAACACGACAGGCACCTGTGCATCGCGCGCTCGGGCGGCCAGCGCGTTGATGCGCGCGATGACCGCCGCCGATTCGAAGGGTGGCGGCTTGGAATCGAACAGGGCGCGCTGAACGTCGATGATGAGAAGGGCTTGTTTCATGGGTCCGATCCGGATGCGAGCGAAGGTCATGCACGGGCATGAACAACTGCCTGCGCTCAGCCCTGCGGCAGATGAAAGACGTGCAACTCATTCCACCGGCCAGACGAATTTTCGATCAGCGAGACGGAACCGCAGTGCGCGGTGACCGGGCCGTCCTTGTCGAGGGCTGCCTGCAGGGCCAGCGCGGCCTCGTCGGCTTCGGCGTCGGTGCCATGGGCGACGGTGAGATGGGGCACGATGCCCGCGTGCGCGCCGGCATAGGGCGGGTAGTCGGCAAAAGTCCCGGCCAGTGCCTGCGTCAATGCGATGAAGGGTGCCGCGGGTTCGGGCGCCAGGTAGGCCACGGCCGGAAAGCGCCCGACCGACGACAGGCGGAAGGAAAAGGCGGCCGTTCGATCCAGGGCCCGCTGCGCCCGCCGCAGCACGTCGGGCGTGATGTCGCGCGGGTCCATGAAGGGAATCAGCACCGTGATGTGCGCAGGGACGCCCAGGGTCGACGTGGCGTCGAAGCGCTCGCGCAGCGGTCCCGCCAGCGGCTCGGCGCTGGGGACCTTCACGATGAAGGCGGAAATGGCCATGGTTCTTCATCGTACGAGAAGTCCCCTTGCACCTCCACGTCCACGTCCACCTCCACGTCCAAGGCTCAGGAGTGGCAGACGAAGCCGTCCTTCAGCAGCGTGATCTCGAACTGCAGGTTGCCCGCGCGCGTGCCGCGGGCCTGGGCCAGCGTGCCATCGGCGCGCCATTGCCGCAATGCGGCGGCGAGATAGTCGCGCGACACCGTGTCGCCCGCAGGCAGCCGGACCGCGGCATCGGAAGGGGGCCGCAGGTCGCTGGCCAGTGCCTTGTAGAAGCGCCATTCGTCGTTCTTGAGCAGCCGCTCCAGCACCTCCGAGTCTTCGGCCAGCGCCGCGCATTCCCCCGCCATGAAGGCCGAGACGGCATGCACGGACGATGGGTAGCTGCGCGGTTCGGCGCCATAGCGCAGCGCCACCGCACCCGCGTAGCCCGAGCCTTCGCCCACGCACACGGGTGCACCGCGCAGTGCCGGCGCGTCCTGCACGCGACCCTTGCGCAACGCCACCACCAGGCCGCTGCCGGTGTCGTAGCTGCCGGGCGCCGCGTCGATGCCCTTCGGTGCCTGCGCAACCGGTACGCCGGCGATCAGCAGGTCGACGCGGCCTTCGCGCAGCGCGCCTTCCTGGTCGGCGGCACCGAGCCCGACCAGATCGAGCTTTACGCCGAGCGAGCGGGCGAGATCGCGCGCCAGCGCCGCATCGAAACCATCCGGCTCCGGCGGCGTGGGCGCCTCGGGCGGCGCCGGACGTGGGTAGCTGCGCACGCCGACCACCAGCGTGCCGCGCGCGATCGCCTTGGCCAGCACCGGCCCCTTGGGCAGTTCGCTCAGGCGCGGGCCGGAGGACGACGCCCAGGACGCGCCCAGCCCCGCGAGCGCGATCGCTGCGACCAGCGATGCGCCCGCCAGCGCGGCGCGCCGCTTGCGCGATGCGGCCGGCGAGGTGGGTGTCGACGTTGCGCCGTCACTCATCGAGGCTCAGCCCCCGCCGCCAACGCAGCAGTCGGCGCTCCAGCAATGCGAGCAGGTAGTTCAGCAGCAGGCCCAGCACCGCCAGCAGCAGGATGCCCGCGTACATGGTCGGTATCTGGAAGGTCTCCTGCGAATTCAGCGTGAGGAAGCCGAGCCCCGAATGCGCACCGATCATCTCGGCGGCCACCAGCGCGGTGATGCTGTAGGCGCCCGCAAGCCGGACGCCGGTGAAGATCGACGGCAGCGAGGCCGGCAGCACCACCTTGAAGAAGACGAAGCGGCGCGACGCGCCCATCGACAGCGCCGAGTTCACGAGCAGCCGGTCGACCTGCTTCACGCCGCTCACCGTGCTCAGCAGCACCGGCCAGAACGATGCCCAGAAGATGATGGCGATCTTCGACAGCTCGCCGATCCCGAGGAACAGGATGAACACCGGAAACAGCGCGAAGGCGGAGGTCTGCCGGAACAGCTGCAGCACCGGGTCGACGATGGCCGCCAGCCGGCGGAAGCCGCCCACCAGCAGACCCAGCACCACGCCCGCGGCGCTGGCGAGCACCAGGCCCCAGAGCGAGCGCTGCAGGCTCGCCGCGACGTGCTTCCAGAGCTGGCCGTTGTCCAGCAACTGCACGATGCTCGCGAGCACCGCCGACGGCGGGCTCAGGTAGGCGTCGCTCACGATGCCCAGGCGGGGCAATGCCTCCCACAACGCAAAGAACAGCACGATGCCGATGCCGCGCTCGGCCATGCGGCTGGCGCCACCGAGCCGCCGCGCGAAGCGGCGCAGGCCCGACGCCGGGCGGGGCGCCGGCGGCGCGTCCAGCACGGCGCTCATCGCACCACCTCCGCATGACGCGTTGCGGCGTGTGGCTGCGGCGGGCGGATGCCCAGCTGCACCTCGTCCTTCAGCACGTCCCAGGCCCGCTGCCGCAGGGCCGCGAACCCGGGCGAATGCCGCAGCTCGGCCGAGCGCGGCCGTTCCAGCGGGATGTCGATGATGTCCTTGATGCGGCCCGGCCGCTGCGTCATCACCGCCACGCGGTCCGACAGGTACACGGCCTCTTCCAGGCTGTGCGTGATGAACACGATGGTCTTGCGATGCTGTTCCCAGATGCGCAGCAGCTCGCCCTGCAGCACCTCGCGCGTCTGCGCGTCGAGTGCGGCGAAGGGCTCGTCCATCAGCAACACGTCGGGTTCATAGGCCAGCGAACGCGCGATCGCCACGCGCTGCTTCATGCCGCCGGAGATCTCGTGCGGGTAGCGTTCGCCGAAGCCGTGCAGGCCGACGAGTTCGAGGTACTCCTGCGCCGTGCGGCGTCGCTGCGCCTTGCCCACGCCGCGAATGTCGAGCCCGACGGCGATGTTGTCGAGCACCGTCAGCCAGGGGAACAGCGCATAGCCCTGGAACACGACGCCCTGGTTGCGATGGATGCCGGCCAGCGGCTGTCCGTTGATGGCGATGCGCCCGCCGGTGCGCTCGGTCAGTCCGGCCAGAATGCCCAGGAAGGTCGACTTGCCGCAACCCGAGGGGCCGAGCACCGACAGGAATTCGCCGTCGCGCACATCGAGGTCGAAGCCTTCGAGCACCCGCACGCGTTCGCTCGCGCCGCGGGCCGCGTAGTCCATCCGCACGTCGCGGGCCGAGATCTTGATGGTCATCGGCGCACGCTCAGGTCTTGGTGGCGAACGGGTTGAACTCGTTCGTGTAGACGTCCTTCACCGTCACCTTGCCGGCCGGGATCTTGCCTTCCGACTGCAGGATGTCGACGTAGTACTGGATCGGCGGCTCGGTCACGACCAGGTCGTCGATGTAGGCGAAGCGGTCGACGTTCTTCAGTTCCATGTTGATGCGCTTGGACACCAGCTTGCGCGCCTCTTCCGGGTTGGCATTGACCCAGTTGCCGGCCTTGGCCAGTGCCGTCACCACGTCGCGCACGGCCTCGGGATGCTGGCGGATGAACTGGCCGTGCGCGCTGTACGGCGCCATGCCGCCCAGCCCGCCGTCGAGGTCGTAGTCGCTCCACAGCCGCACCAGCTGCTCGGCGTTGTCCGCGCGGCCCGAGAAGGGCGCATGGATGATCGCGAGGTCGGTGTTCTTCGTCACCAGCGTCTGCTCGGCCTGCTCGTCGGGGATGACGACGAAGTTGATCTTGTTCACGTCCACGCCGTGCTGGCGCAGGTACTTCTTGGTGACGAACTCGGCGCAGGCGCCGAAGCTGTTGAAGCCGATGGTCTTGCCTTCGAGGTCCTTCGGCGTGCGGATGCCGGAGTCCTTGCGCACGAAGTACTTCATGTGCGGCGCCTCCTGCAAGGTCTTGCCGCCCGCGGCCACGACCTTCAGGTCGGCGCCCGACGCGATGGCCGAGATCACCAGTGGCACCATGCGCGCGCCGAAGTCGATCTCGCCGGTGCCGACCAGCGGAATGATCTGCGGCGCGGCGATCTTGCCGACGTAGTCCGGCCGTGTGTTCGTGCCTTCGAAATAGCCGAGCTGGTCGGCCAGGTAGATCAGGTCGAACGACGGGTTGTCGGGGTACTTGAAGGCCACCTTGTCGCCGGCCTTCTTGACCACGGCCGGCCCGCCAGCGGCACCGGCGGACGACGCGGTCTTGTCGTCGCCGCGCGAGCAGCCGGCCAAGCCCAAGCCAGCCAGGCCGGCCACGCCGCTCACCGCGGTCAGCGACGCAAGCGTCTTCAGCGCCAGGCGCCTCGACGGAATGGAATGAGCGGTGAAGGCGGGAGACGACTCGATGGACATGGCGGCGCGCTCCGGCTGGGGAGCGTTCGGAGGTTGGGGAACGCGCATCGTAGGAAGCGCTGCATGGCCTGCCAACGAAGAAAAGTGCGTATGCATATGCGCCGCCGCACGACGGCCGCCGGCACGTGCCGAAGAGAAAAAACCGGATCAACGTATGCGATTTACGTGCTTCGGGATGCGCGCCCATGCACCAAGAATGATGGCCTCGCCTTCGGAAGCGAGTGTCTCCTGGCCGCGCGAGCGGCGGGTTCGCGGGCCCTGCGGGGCCCGCATTTTTCAGCCGATCACAGCCGCACATGACTGCTCCGTCTTCATCCCATCCGGACCGATTCGCCCATGAGGCGCTGCGCCTTCTCGGCCCCGCGCCCGCCGACTGGGTGCCCACCCACGCGGGCATCGACCACAACGTACTGATCGTCGGCGCGGGCCAGACCGGCAGTGCCTTCGCCTTCGCGCTGCAGCGCGCCGGGATCGGCGCGGTCAGCGTGATCGATGCGGCGGCCGACGGCGCGTCGATCGGCGTCTGGCTCACGCGGGCGCGCATGCAGAAGCTGCGCACGCTCAAGAACCTGGTCGGACCCGAAGGGCCGGTCTCGGCGCTGGGCTTTCAGGCCTGGTTCGAATCGCGGTACGGGCTCGAAGCCTATGCGGCCATCGATCGCATCCCGCGCACGACATGGGCCGACTACCTGGCGTGGTTCCGCGGCATCGCCGGCATTGCCGTTCGCCATGCCACGCGGCTGCTGCGGTTCGAGCCGGTCGTCGACGGGCCGGTACCGCATTTCAGGCTTCACCTGCAGGTCGATGGCGTCGACCGTGTGGAGACCGCGCGCAAGCTGATCTTCGCCAACGGCGTGGCCGGCAGCGGTGCGCCTTTCATTCCCGGCCTGCTGTCGGATGCGGTGCGCGCAGGTCTGGCGGCCCACACCGGCCATGCCATCGACTTCGCGGCGCTGGCAGGCAAGACCGTGGCCGTGATCGGCGGCGCCGCATCGGCGTTCGACGCCGCGGCCGTCGCGCTGGAGAGCGGTGCCGCAGCGGTCCATCTGTTCGCACGGCGTGCGCGGATCCCCGCGACACCGGTGGCGCGGCTGCGCGGCTATCCGGGCGTCTACGACAACTACCTGGCCTTGCCCGATGCCACACGCTGGCACCATGCGGCGCGCTATCGGCGGCTGGGCACCACGCCGCCGCCCGACGCGGTCCAGCGCGTGCTGGGCTTCGCCAACTTCCATCTGCATCCGGCCGCGCCGTGGCAGGACGCGCCGGTGCAGGACGGTCGCGTGCTCGCAGCGGTGGGCGACGAGCGCTTCCTGTTCGACTACGTGATCGCGGGCACGGGCTACACGCACGAGCTGTCGCAGCGGCCGGAACTCGCCGGCATCGCCGATCTGGTGCTGCGCTGGCGCGACCGCTACCAGCCGCCCGAGAACGAACGCGACGACGAACTGGGCGCAGCGCCGTATCTGGGCGCGGGGCTCGAATATCTCGAGAAGACGCCCGGCAGCGCGCCCTGGCTGCGCGACATCCACACCTACAACCCCGGCGGATTCGCCAGCACCGGACTGCCGCTGGGCGATGTGCCGAGCTTCCGCGGCTATGTGCCCGCGGTGGTCCGCCGCATCAGCGAAGACCTGCTGCTGGCCGACCTGCCGCAGCACGAGGCACGCACGCGTGCCGATGTGGCACCGGACTTTGGCGAAGCGCTGTATGCCAGCGCGATCTGGCGCCGCGCGGCGACTGCGCCTGCAGCGGCGGAGGCCGATGCATCGGATGGCGCAAGGAAGACTGCCGTGGCGTGATGGGAAGAGGTCACGACGGATGGGGCCCGGCCTGTCTTTCGTGACCGGTTCGGCCGTGCCGCCCACGGTCAGCTGGAGGGCATGCCCTGGAGCGCATCGACGGCGGCCTGCAGGCCGCCCAGCACACGCTCGGCCACCAGGGGCGAGAAATCCATCGGCAACTGCGCCTGCACGTCCGCGATCGCGCCGGGTGTGCGTTCGATCAACTGCTGGATGATGGCTTCAGCGTCCTGACCGTAGCCCAGCTGCCGGGCCGTGCTGTTGAAGTGCCTTCGCCGAATGGTCGCCATGGCGTAGTGCCTGTTCTTGCCGAGCAGTGCCATGGCCATCTTGACGTCGTGCGGCGACCATTGGTTCGCGCCCTTGCCGAGAATGGGATAGGCCGACATCACGTCATACATCTTCGTGAGCCGGAAGCCGCCACCCGCCAACAGGTGGATGCTGAAGTTCTTCGCATGTCCGTCCGGTGCGCGCAGCAGCCAGAACAGGATCTGCGAAGCCATCAAGGTCCGCATGTCCTCCGCTGCGTTCGCGGACTGTTGCAGCAATGAACTCAGCCTGAGGAGTCCGGGCCCGCCTTCGTTCTCGTACTTGACCAGGGGTGAGGTGCCTGTGGCCTGGCAGAAGTCTTCCTGCGGCAGCCGCAGGAGGCGACCGTTCGACAGGCGCCTGTCGAAGCGCTCGACCACCAGGACACGCTGCTTTCCGAACGAGGCGATGGTGGCGTTGGCCGTCGGCAAGCCGTGCGCCTGCAACAGCTTGAGGCACAGCCACTCGTTGTCGACCGAGGTCGAAAAATCGGCCTGACGACCACCGATCAGCCCCAGCGGGAGTTTGAAGATATGCGTCGTGGGCGTGGTGCCGCGTGGCTTGTGCCAGGCACCGTTCCACCACAGATAGGCATCCTTTTCCTGCGCGCCGGCCAGCGAGATGCGGAAGTCGTCATCCGGGTCGCCCGCTGTGCCGAACATCGCCGGGTTGATGACACCGAGCAGGTGCCGTTCGATGGACGCCTCGTCGACGGCTACCGCATCGACCCGGTCGAGCGCCGCCGGTGTCTCGACCTCATCCAGAAGCTGGACGGCACCGACGCAGTCGCGCCCGATTAACTTGTATCCAGCTAAATCACAAATAGCATAAAAACAGCTAAGAGCAGCCCGGTGCCGCGAACGCGACCCTCGATCTGCAATGGAGATGATCCGGCTGGTATGTCGAGGCAACGGATGGCGCATCTGCGGAACGACAGCGAACCCCGTGTGTACAGCCGGCCGCCGCGGGGTCTCGGATGTCTTCTTGTGCCGGCAACCCAAGCACTGGCAGGCCGTTTGCTGTGAGGTCAAAGAGCGGCGCGCCGTGACCAGCGGGTCGCACCCAGGCGCAAGAGCAGTGCGGCGACCAGCACGACAACCGGCAGCACATAGGCGGGCGAGACGGGAATGCGCTTGCCGAACGTGACCATGAAGCTGATCCAGATGTAGTAGACGCCCACCGTGTGCAACAGCCGCCACCGTCGTGCCCCGAGCCATTGAACTGCGCCGTCCCATGATGTCGCGGCCAGGAGGACGATGAACACGTACCCCAGGCCGCCGCTCACGTAATTGCCGATGGAGGTTTGCTGGGCGAAGCCGGCTGCATCCATTCTTGCGAACGCGAGGATCGCCGCAAGATGAGTGGCATGGGACACGGCGAAGGCCAGGCCGAATGCGCGCCGATGAAGCATCAGCCAGCGTGTTCGGGGTGATGGCCACTGCCTCGCCAACGCCGACGCGAGAAACGCCACGAGAAAGAAGACGAGCGAAGTCCGTGCCGTCAGCCGGATGACCATGCGGACACCCTGCACCGGATCTGGTGCAACCCACAGCACGGCGAGCGAACACGCCAGCACGAGGAGCGAAAGCACTGCGACCGTCCTGCCGGTCCGCACATGTGGACCGGCGGGGGGGAGGGGTGTCGTGGTCATCGGTGGTGTCCTTGAGCAGAATGTGAGCACGGATTACATTGGGAATCGCCCAGACCGTCGACATTCATCACAAGGTGCTCACATGGGGAATGCCCGCGCGAACTATCACCACGGCAACCTGCGCCAGGCGCTGGTGGATGCGGCACTCGCCATGGCGCTTCAGCACGGCCCGGAGCGGGTGAGCGTTCGTGAAGCGGCTCGTGCAGTCGGCGTTTCCGCGAGCGCGCCGTTCCGCCATTTTCCGAACCGGCGTGCGCTCATGACGGCGCTGGCCGAGGAAGCCACCGAGCGCCTTCGCATCGAAGTCCGCCGCGCCATCCGGCCGAGCGACCGCAGCGCGCAGCGCCGCCTGTTCGCCCTGGGACGAGGCTACCTTCGGTGGGCTCAAGACCACCCGGCGCACTTCAGGATCGTGTCGGCGCGCGACCAGATCGACATCGACTCCTCGCCGGGGCTGCAACGTGGCATCCAGGACGTGCGCGAACAGACCGAAGACCTGATCAGGGAAGCGCAGTCGGAAGGAGCGATCGACGCCCGGCACGATGCCGCGAGACTGTCTCTGCTGTCGCGTGCCTGCGTCTACGGCCTGGCCCGCATGCGAATCGACGGCCATTTGCCGCAATGGGGCGTTGCACCAGGGAAGGAACAGGCGGCTGTCGAAGAGGCACTGGCGCTGCTGCTCGAACTGATGCAAGAGAGCGCAGTTCTGCCCGCGCCGGCGACTGGCGGCCCGTGAGCGACTGGTCGCGACCTGCCTGCCGCATCGCCCACAGACCTCAATGCACGAACCCACCCTTCACGAACCGAACCGGCTCCGCGTCCATGCGCGCGATCAGTGCGCCGAGCCCATCGGCAGGCGCCGGACCTTCAGGCGTGCGGCCCGTGCCCTCGGTGCGGCACAGCAGGTCGTCGTCGCGCCAGGCGCCCTGGCCGGGCTGGCTGCGCGCACGCAGCCAGCCGCTGCGGTCGACGATCAGCTGGGTCCCCGCCAGCCGATCGCTTGCCGCGATGAGCGAGAACGCGGCCCAGGCCGCGGCGGAGTCGACCACGCAATCGCCCGGTGACGGCATCGGGCCCGGGGTCGTGGACGTCGCCCGCGACGCGGTGGGCGGCAACAGGAAGACGGTGACCAGCCGCGGGTCTTCGCGCAGTGCGGGCGCGGTGCCCGCCGCATCGCCTGCACCGTTTGCGCCGCTTGTACTGCTTGCACCGGCCGCCACGATCCGCAGCCGCTGGCCGCGCCAGCTCCCGAGATTGCGCGGTGCCTTGCCGCTGCACTGCACCGCCACGTCGGGCGGCGCGACGGGCTGCGTCCACAGTCCGGCTTCGCGCAGGCTTTCGCCGGCGCCCTGGGCCTTCATGAAGTCGATCAGCGACCAGGCGTCCGCGTCGCTGAGCACACCACCGAAGCCGGGCATGGTGCGTGCGCCGCGCCGGTCGCGCACGCCCTCGAGCACGTGCCAGAGCAGGTCGCCATCGGCGCGCCGCCACAGCAGCGGGCCCGCGAGGTTGGGCGGCCACACCGGCAGCGAGGCCGACAGGGTTCCCTGTCCGCGGCCATCCGCGCCATGGCAGCCCACGCACTGCGCCGCATAGAGTGCGCGTCCGCGCTCGATGCTGTCCGCCGCAAAGCCGGTCGGCGACTGATGGAAGCTGGTCGGATGGGCCGGCACCCACACCACATTGGCTTCCGGCCAGGGCGCCACGGCAAGCAGCAGCACGGCGGTTGCCATCAGCGCGATGCGGCCGCGGCGCCAGAACAGGCCGACCCCGAAGAAGCACAGCGCCGCGGCGAGCGTGATCAGCGTCAGCCCGAGCCTGCGCGCCTGCCCGAGATCGAGCAGCAGGTTCTCGCCCGACATGCGCAGCGGCCATGGCCAGGCGGCCTGGCCGTGCAGGTGATCGACCAGGCCGAGCGCGTCGAGGATGCGCAGCAACTGAAGCTGGCTGCGCTGCAGCAGGCCGATCAGCAGGTTGAGCCAATCGGTCTCGAGCAGGCCGCTCATGTCACCACGTGGCGTCGAGCCCCAGGTGCGTGAGCGCCTCGTGCCGCAGCGCGGCCAGCGCCGGGTCGCCGCGGCGGCGCGGGTAGGGGAGGTCGACCGTGATCTCGGCCTTCACGCGCGCCGGCCGGTCGCTCAGCACGATCACGCGGTTGGCGAGGAACAGCGCTTCTTCGACGTCGTGCGTCACCAGCAGCGCTGAGAAGCCCGCGCGGCGCCACAGGGCGACCAGTTCGCTCTGCATGGCGATGCGCGTCAGCGAATCCAGCTTGCCCAGCGGCTCGTCGAGCACGAGCAGTTGCGGGTCGTTGACCAGCGCGCGAGCCAGCGCCACGCGCTGTGCCATGCCACCCGACAGCTGATGCGGGAAGGCCTTGGCGAACTGCGCCAGGCCGACCAGTTCGAGTGCCTCGTCGACACGCCCACGCTGCGACTTGAGCACGCCGCGGGCCTGAAGGCCGAGTGCGACGTTGTCCCAGACGCTGCGCCACGGGTAGAGCGTCGGGTCCTGGAACACGACGATGCGTGACGGGTCGGGCCGGCGAATGGGCGCGCCGTCCTGCTCGATGGCACCGGTGGTGGCGGGCTCGAGCCCGGCCACCAGCCGCAGCAGCGTCGACTTGCCGCAGCCGCTCGGACCGAGCAACGCCACGAACTCGCCCGGCTTCACCCGCAGGTCGATGCCGTCGAGCACCTGCAGCACGCCATCCGAGACCTCGAACCAGTGGCTCACGCCGCGGATGTCGATGTCGGCGCCTCTCGACGTTGCGTCTGCGTCTGCGGCTGCCGGCGGCGCGTGTTCGACGGATGCCAGGAAAGGCTCGGCGGCGTTCACCATTTGACGGTCCCCCGCTGCCACGACAGCGCACGGTCGCGCACCTTGAACAGCAGCGTGATCAGGCCCGAGCACAGGGCCGCCATCACGAACAGCGCGGCATACATGTTGGCGTAGGCGGCCCAGCCCTGCGCCCATTGCAGGTACCAGCCCAGGCCGGCCTTCACGCCCATCATCTCGGCCGTGATCAGCACCGAGAACGACGCGCCCAGGCCCATGAACAGGCCGACGAAGACCTGCGGCAGCGCGGCCGGTACGGCCACGCGCAGCACCAGGAAGCGCTCCGACGCGCCCAGCGTCCGCGCCACGTCGTAGTAGCTCTTGTTGACCGACGCCACGCCCGACCAGGTCAGCACGGCCACCGGGAAGAAGGTGGCGAGCCCGACGAGGAACACGGCCGCCGAGTAGCTCGACGGCGCGAAGAAGAAGGCCAGCGGCAGCAGCGCCGAGGCCGGCACCGGGCCCAGAAAACGCAGCAGCGGATGCACCCAGTACCCCGCGATGCGCGACCAGCCGATCGACACGCCCGTGACGAAGCCGATCAGCGCGCCGAGCACGAAGCCGTTCGCCAGCAGCCGCAGCGAATAGGCCGTCGACAGGCCGAGGCGCTGCCAGTCTTCATGGGCGACGTCGATCAGGCTCTGCGGCGGCGCAAAGAAGGGCGATGGCAGCACGCCGAGCTTGGCGGTGCCGATCTCCCACACCGCGAGCAGTGCGGCCAGCGCCACCAGCCATTGCCCGGCCGGCCGCAGCACCCGCGCTGCCTTGCCCGCGCGCGAGCCGAGCAGCGCGATGGTGAGGAGCAGACCCGCGACCACCAGCGTCGCAATGCCGAATTCCTGCGTGAAGGCCCAGTCGCTGAAGCCGATCTCCTTGTTCGGCCAGAGCAGGGTGAGCAGGCCCAGCGCGAGCCATCCGGCCGCGGCGACCAGGCCGGTGGGCCAGATGCTGAGAACGCCCGATGACCGTGCATCCCGCTGCCGCTCGAACGGCGGATCCAGCACCTGTGCTGCGGCGCTCATGCCAGCACGTCCAGCGACACGTGGTTCGCGAAGCGGCTCACGTCCGTGCTCTTCTTCAGGATGCCCGCATTGCGGAAGTCGGTGGCGAAGGCCTCGACCTCGTTGCGCAGGGCCTTGCCGGCCGGATGGTGCTTGTAGGTCAGCTCCGCGAGCAGCTTCTGCAGGTCTTCCAGCGGCACCTTGGGTGCGTACTGCGAATAGATCCGGCCGGCCTCGTTCGGGTTCTCCGCCACGTAGTCGGACGCCTGGGCGAGCGCACGCACCACGGCCGCCGCGCGCGGCTTGTCGTTGCGTGCCAGTTCGCCGCGTGCGCCGACGATGCAGCACAGCCGCTCGGCGTATTCGCCCTTGGCGCTGTTGGCCAGCTCGGCGAACACGCCGGGGTTGCGCTTCTCGATCAGGTACACGTTCGGGTCGCCGTCCGCAATGGCCTGGACCTCGCCCTTCTTCACGGCGATGTCCAGCAGGTCGGCCGGGTAGACGCGCCATTCGACGTCCTTGTCGATGTCGATGCCCTTCTTCGCGAGATGGATCGCATAGAACTGCTTCGCGGGGCTGTTGAGGTCGGACACGCCGATGGTCTTGCCCTTCAGGCTCGCAACGTCCGTCGTCACGCCCGACGCCTTGGCGCCGATCAGCCGCAGGCAGCCGCCGTGCACGCTGCTCACCACCTTGACGTCGAAGCCGGCTTCGAGCGGCTTGACCCAGCGGTGGATCAGGCCCACGGCCACGTCGGCCTTGCCGGTGGCGAGCGCCTCGAGCATCTGGTCGGACGATCCGGCCCAGTTGAGAAGCTCGACGTCGACGCCGTTCTTCTCGAAGAAGCCGCGCTCCAGTGCCACGGGCACGGGCGCGAGGCAGAAGCCGGCCTGGCTCCAGGCGAACGTGAGCTTTTTCTGCTGCGACCATGCCGGAACACCCAGCAGGCCCGCCGAGCCGACCACGGCCGCAGCGGCTCCCGCCTGAAGCACGCTGCGGCGCGACGGCGGCAATTGTTTGAGAGACAAGGACATCGAAGCTTCTCCACCGGAATGTTTGGAGCCGCTAGTGTTCGTTTGCGGGAGGCTCCCGCACAACGAATGAATGCGCCTATCGATATGCGCGCGGTGCCGGCGCCGTTGATCATGATCCACCCGCTGTCGGGGCGCACCAGGCGCAGCAGCGCACAGCCGAGCGTGCTCTTGTCCGAACCCGACTCGCCGGCGGTGCCGGCTCGTTGCAAAACGCCGCGTCGATCAGCGCACGCGTACAGGCGTGGGTCGGCGACTGCAGCACGGCATCGACCGTGCCCTGTTCCACGATGCGCTCGTGCCGCATCACGGCCAACCGATCGGCCACGTGTTCATGCAAGCGTCGCAGCAAGATTGACGGAGCGGCCCATCTTCTTGCCGGCCTGTGGCAGTTACCGGCAGGGCATTGTGCTGACCGCGGGTTGCACGCGCGGATGCTTTCCTCGGATGTTTCCGGCAAGCGCATTCACGAATACCTGGCGGAGCGCTACCGCAAGGCAGCGCATGTGCGCGTGCTGCCAATGCGATCTGCCGCCATCGATGATGGAAGTGGACCCGCAAGTCCATAACTGGTCGAACGACATGAGTCTGGCCGTTGACTGCAATGGCCGAACAGGTCAGATCGTCCTGAGCGCGGTGCTCGACAATCCGGGCAAAGGTGCAGCAGGCGCAGCCGTGCAGAACCTGAGACTGACGGCGGGTGCGTCCGAGGCCTCGCTGTGAATTCAAAGCGTCGGTGAGCTCACTGGAAGTCGTCTCGACGGCCTGCCGGTCTCGTCTCCCAACTGTCGAGGCGGAAGACGCGATGCCTGAATCAAGGCAGCTTCGTCCTCGCTCGTCGTGCATCCGGCCGGATGTGTTCGGTGCCGCTCCACGCGGGTGTGCCAGCGCACAGCTTTTTCAACAACCGAGCCAGCGTGTGCGATTCTGCTTCCGAGAGGCAGGCCATCATGTCACGCTCCCGATCCTGCAGGCCGGTCATGAATCGATCGTGCAGCGCACGTCCCGAAGGCGTGATGAAGAGCAGGAGGCGTCGGTGATTTCCGGGATCGGCGGAGCGGGTCAGCAGCCTCTTCGATTCGAGGGCAGTGACAGCGCGACTGATGTTGTTCTTCAGGTGGCCCGAGAAATCGCAAATATCGCCCGCGGAGATTCCGTCAAGGAAGCACAGGAAGATCAACGTGAGAATTTCCGGGCGGGTCAATCCATATTTGGCTTCGATCGCCCTGAAAGACGGCTCCCTGTAAGAGTTGATCATGTACCCGAACTTGTAGGCGAAAGGGATGGACACGCCGTCCAGGATATCGCTGAGGGCTTTGGTCACTTCGTTCAAGGTCTGTCTGTGTGAGGAGGCTATCACAGCACGTTCTGGCCCTTCATCGCAATCCTGTGGCCGCACGCCGGCGCGCTCGCTTGTGGCAGTGCTGCGGGTTAGTCCCGATGATCGATGGGCAGGCGGCGGGGCACCATTGTTCCAAATGGAACTGAGAAATTTTCACTCTGGAATGGTCCGGACATCGAATGCGAACCGCCGAGATGTCCGGGCGGTCGAGCTGTCTGATTTTCTGTCCGGGACTGCGGACTGGCCGATCTACGTCGCAACCGTGCGACCCTCCACGGAGACACGGCAACGGTCCAATGTCGTCATGCTGCATGGCGGCTTCCACAGTGGTGATGGCTATCTGCTGACGCCGGACGGACGACCGGGCTGGGCCCGGCAGTTCGCATTGCATGGGCATACCGTCTTCGTCCCGGATTGGCCCGCGCATGGCAAGTCACCCCAGGCGGAGTTGATCACCGCGCTGTCCACCGAGGACGTGGCCAAGGCCATTGCGAAACTGCTCGACGACATTGGTCCGTCGATCGTCCTTGCGCACTCAGCAGCAGGTCCTGTTGCGTGGTGGCTGGCGGAACATCACTCGCACAACGTCAAGGCCATTGTCGGTGTCGCGCCGGGCTCGCCCGGAAATCTCCTGCGGGCGTTGCCGAACGATGCCGACGCCGTGGCTGCGTTGCGCTCCGACGAAGCGGCTGGTTGTCCTGTCTTTTCCGCGCCGGATCGGCCCGCCGTCGTGGACCAGAAGTTCATCAAGGAGTTTTGGGCCAACGGCGAAAGATTTCCGGCCGAAGGTCTCGAGGCCTACGTTCGAACGGTTGTTCCAGAGAGTCCCAAGATCCTGAACGAGCGTTTCAACATCGGCGGCGCCGCCATTCATGTCGGCTTCCCCCAGAAGGTCGGCGCGCGGCCCATTCTGGTGCTGACGGGCGAGAACGATCTGCGTCATTCGAGACCCACCGACGCAGCGCTCGCCGAGTTTCTGGGTGCGGATTTCACGTGGCTTCCCGATGCGGGAATTCACGGGAACGGACACATGCTGATGCTCGAGAGCAACAGTGCCCCGATTGCCGATTTGATTTTGAAATGGATCGATCTGAAGGGCATCTAGGCCTGCGATCGGCGCATGAAAACAGCGATGGAGACGACTTGAAAAAAATGGACAACCGCCGCGATTTCCTCAAGGGTGCAACCCTCAGCGCGCTTGCAGCTTCACCGGTGTGGGCGAATGCGCAAGGCCCGATATATCCCAGTCACGTTGTCAGGATCGTCGTTCCCTGGGCCGCGGGAGGAGGCGGGGATGTCCTGGTGAGGGCGTTGGCGCCCGCGCTTGGAAAGGAGCTTGGGCAAGCCGTCATCGTCGAGAACCGGCCCGGTGCCATCGGAACCATCGGCAGTCTCACGGCGGCGCGCAGTCCGTCGGACGGCTATACGCTGGTCTACGGCACGGCCGATTCGCATTCCATTGCGCCTCACCTGCTCAAGACGCCGCCCTACGACTCCAAGAAGGACTTCGTGGCACTGGCGCCAATCGGCTTCACACCGTTGGCGCTGATCGTGCACGCAGACCATCCCGCCAAGAATTTTGCGCAGTTCCTTCAGATGGCCAGGAAGGCGGCAGACCCGATGACCTTCGGGTCATGGGGGCAGGGCAGTTCGGGTCAGATCACGATGGAAGCCCTCAAGCAGAAGGCCAACATTCAACTGCTGCATGTGCCGTACAACGGTACGGCACCTCTCATCCAGGCGCAGCGTGCCAATGAGATCAACTGCGCGATCATTCCCGTGCTCGTCGCCGATCCGCACGTGCAGTCCGGTGCGGTCCGGATACTGGCGGTCACGGCGCGAGAACGGCTTCCCAGTCTTCCCGAAGTCCCGATCATGAAGGAAGTGGGTGTGGAGATCGACATGGGCCCCTGGCTCGGACTGCTCGCACCCGGTGGCACATCCGCAGACATCGTCAGAAGACTCCACGCCGCGATCACTGCGGCGATGGCGGATCCCCATGTCGCCGAAGTCATGAGGAAGAATGTCATCGTCACGGAGACGATGACGCAGGCAAAGTACCAGGCATTCGTCAACAGCGAATACGACCGCTGGGGTGCCTACATCAAGTCCGCAGACATCAAGATGACTTCTTGAACCTTGTCAAAGCAGCGGCCTCTCTGCCGAGGGGCGTCGAGCGGGCCGGTTCGGCCCGCTTCATTTTGCGCAGAAGCGGGGATTCGATGCCTTCACCGCATCCCTCGCAGAAGCGGCGGCGAGCGATCCGGACGAGCCGTTGGCAGCCATGGGCCAGGCCTATGTCCGCTTCGCCGTCACTGCTTTGCGCGGGGTCCATGATTCACGGACTGGCGCAGTTGGTCATCGACGGCATGCTGCCAGGATACGACCCGGGCCTGCTGGCGCGAGCGGTGACGACGAAAACGTTGCCGCCGTCCACATCTCGACAGAACGGTTCCACAAGGCGGACGGGGTCTCAGGGGACAAAGTAGGGCGCCTGCGTCCGGATCCGTTACGAAGCGGCACCCCCCGCCACAGCACGCTGCCTGTCCTTGCGCTTCTTCGCGGGCCTGTTCAATGCCTTGGAGGACGGTCTCTGCGACGGGTGCCGGCATGTCCTTCGGCAGCAGCGCCGGCGCCGGATGTTGCGCATCCGGTCGGTCTTGCCCTCGAGGATGGCCTGCGCCTCCGCGACGGCGCCACCGACGCAATGCGCCAGACGCCTCATGAAAGCATCGCGCAAACGCTCAAATTGGTCTGCGCATCGTGCCCTGGTCCGCCGCCTCACTCCAGCCGGATATTGGCCCGCCGGATGTACGTCCCCCAGCGGTCGTAGTCGCGCCGCACGACCTTGGCGAACTCGGCCGGCGTGTCGTCGACCGGGTCGAAGGCCATCAGCGCCAGCATGTCGCGAAAGGTCTTGGTCCGCGAGGCCGTCGCCACGGTGGCATGCAGCTTCTGCAGCACGGCGTCGCTCATGCCGGCCGGGCCGAAGAGCCCGTTCCATCCGCGGATCTCGAAGCCGGGCAGGCCGAGTTCCAGCAGGGTCGGCGTGTCGGGCATCAGGCTGCGCCGCTTCTCGCCCGCGCTGCCGAGAATCCGCAGCCGGCCTTCCTTGGCGTACTGCGCCGCGGTCGACGGCGAGTCGAACATGATCTGTACCCGGCCGGCCAGCAGGTCCTTCAGCGCCTCCGCGCTGCCCTTGTAGGGGACGTGCACGATGTCGATGCCCGTGTTCTGCCGCAATACCTCGCCGTAGATGTGCGACACCGTGCCCACGCCGAACGACGCATAGGCCAGCTTGCCGGGGTTGGCCTTGCCGTAGGCGATGAACTCCTGCAGCGACGCCGCAGGCACGGACGGATGCATCACCAGCACCACGCCGCCGGCGGTGAGCTGGGCGATGGGCGTGAAGTCGCGGAAGGGGTCATAGGGCACCGACTTCAGCGTGTGCGGGTTCTGCGTCACGACGCCGTCCGAGATGTACATCAGCGTGTGGCCGTCCGGTTCGGCGCGGACCACCTCCATCGCGCCGATGCCGCCGCTGGCGCCCGGCTTGTTCTCGACGATCACCGGCACGGACAGCAGCTTGCCCATCTCGTTGGCGAGCGCGCGGGCCTGGATGTCGGTCGGCCCGCCGGGCGCAAAGCCGACGATGATGCGTACCGGTTTGCCCGGCCTGGGGAAATCCTGCTGGGCTCGGGCCAGCGGTGCGCCAAGGGCCATCCAGGCGGCCAGCGGCAGGAAGGAACGGCGAAGCATTCGTTGTCTCCTTGTTGTTGATTCGTTCATCGTGGGCGGGCGCCGCCAGGCGCATCAGGCGCGCCCGGCGGACGGCGGCGCTCAGGCCGGCCGCCGATTCTTGTGCACTTCGACGATGCCGCGATCGGCGTCCACCCGCACCCAGTCGCCCGTCTCGATGACCGACAGCGGATCGCGGTCGAAGTCGGTCAGCGCCGGTGCGCGCGTGACCACCGCGCCGAGCGCGATCTTCGCGCTCATGTCGTTGAACAGCATGGCCGCCGGTGCCACGCCCATCGAGCGCGTCAGGTGGAACGCGTTCGACCAGCCCGACGAGCCCTTGGCGCCCGGAAACACCAGCACCTTGCCGGCGAAGCTCACGCCGCGCAGTTCGTGGCGTGTCTCCACGATCGTGCCGGTGCGCGAGTCGATGCCGCCCCAACCGGAGACCGCCTGGGTGGTGACCAGTGCCTCGCCCTCGGCCGTACCGCCGACCACGCAGCGGCCACGCAGCACGATCACGTCGCGCACGTCTGCCGCGCCGCTCATTGCAGGCCTCCCTGCCATTGGCCGGAGCATGCGGCGTCGATGCATTCGGCGGTCGTGCCGAACCAGGCCTCGATGCCGAGAATCGCCGGCAGGTAGTGCGCCTGCTTGGCCGAATCGAGCGCCACCACGCGCGTGCCCTTGGGCACCGCGCGGCTCATGGCCGAGCAGCTGTCGGTCAGCAGGTGGCCGCCGGCCGCCTCGATGATCCGCGTGTAGCCGTTGCGGTCGGCCAGCGACTTGATGGCATGCGGCGTGAAGATCCAGAGCTCCGTGCTGGCGCTGATCTTGCGGCCTTCCAGCAGGCGCGCGGCCTCCCAGATCTGCTCGATCGTGTAGTGCGGGCAACCCAGCATCACGTAGTCGACCGCGGTGTTGCGGCCGACGCCGTTGAGCTTCTCCCAGATGGCGCGGCGCTCGGCCTCGCCGTAATGCAGCGTCTGCACCGGCCGGTTGCGGCCGAACGCCTGCTCGCGCGTGTTGGCCTCGGGCGTCACGCCCACGAGGTGGTACATCTCCACGCCGCCCGACGACGACGCCGCGGCGCCGAAGTGCTTCAGCTGGGCGAGGTTCGGCAGCCGGCCGAGGCCCTCGACCACGGGCACCTTGTCCTGCACCACGTCGCCGATCCAGTAGCCCAGCATGCCCCAGTCGGCCGTGCTCTCCACCGGGATGTCGAGCTGGATCGAATGGGTGCCCAGGCGGTTCTCGTCCAGGTGATAGCCCCAGTACGGAATGCGGCCCGTGAGCATCGCGGCGCCGACACTTTCGCGCCCTTCGGTGTTGGTGCGCGCGCCCAGGACGGCGTTGCAATAGATCACCGCCGAGGACTCCATCCACGCGCAGTGCTCGCCGCGCGTCGGCACGTTGCCGACCTGGTAGGGCGTGCACGTGTTGGTGGCCTGCACGCCGAGCCCGGTGATGTAGGCCTCGCCCTTCTTGTAGAACTGCACGGTCTGCTCGTCGACGCCCATCAGCGCCGCGTTGTGCGGATCGAAGCCCAGCTGGACATGCGACGTGAAGGTCTTCACGCGCGGGATTTCCACGGTGTCGTCGCTGTCCAGGCTGAACTCGGAGAAGACGCCGTCCATGCCGCCGCGCTGCTTCGCGTAGTCGCGCATGAAGGGCGTGGTCGCGCTGATCGAGGCGACCACGTTGTGGGTCTCGACCAGCCGCTCGGCGCCGAGTGCGCGGCCATAGCGCATCAGCAGGTCCATCGCGCGCTGGACGGCGGGGCCGTCGCGGCCATCGAACATGGCCTGTTCTTCAGGGGTCAGTTTCATCGTTGTCTCCGTCTTCGCGGGTTGGTTCGGGTCGGGCGGCGCGTCAGGCGGTGGCCGTCTGCCGATGCGCCGCGCGCACGTACGCACCCTGTGCGGCCAGTTCGGACTGCAGCGCGCCGATGTCGACCGCGCGCGGCTGCACGCCTTGGGACACCGCCAGCGCCGCCGCCACGCCGGCTGCCTGGCCGGTGATCCAGCACTGCGGAATCTCGCGCATGAAGCCGTGCGAGTTGCGGTCGCAGGAGATGTGGCGCCCGCAGGCCAGCAGGCCGTCGAGCTTCTCGGGCACCAGCGCGCCGTAGGGGATCGAGATGTTCGGGAACTTGGGCGACACGGCCGGCGACACGCCGATCTCGTCGGGCAGCGCGACGCCGTCCGGCCAGCGCGCACGCAGCACCGCGTCGACGCCCTTCAAGCGACGCGAATGCCGAACGCCGATCTGCGGTGCGCTCAGCATCATGTAGGCCTCCTCGAAGCCGGGCGCATGCGCGCGGTAGTACGCGAGGTGCTGTGCCATCGCGCGGTGCGAGCGCACCTCCACGGCGGTGAGGTCGTCCACGTCCAGCGCCGAATAGCCAGTCTGGCGCGGCCCCATGAACAGCGCCACGTCGTTGCGCCAGGACACGAAGGGCCGCTCGAACAGGCCGCACTCGTCCCGGCCGCGGGCCATGAATTCCGCGAAGCGCTCCGGCTGGCCGGCCTTGAACTCGATCCAGCGGTTCATGTCGACGCCGGAGAACATCCAGGCCGTGTTCATGCAGTGGTGCACGTCGGCGGCCTCGATGTCGTTGTCGTAGGCGGCGCCGGCGCGCGCGAACAGGTCGCCGTCGCCGGTGGCGTCGACCACCACCTTCGCACGGATCGCCATGCGGCCTTCCTTGCTCTCGAAGCTCACGCCGGCCACGGCGCCGTTCTCCATCAGCGGCTCGGCGGCCCATGAGTGGTAGATGAGCTTGACGTTGCGCTCCAGCACGATCTCCTGGCTCAGCAGCTTGAGCCGCTCGGGGTCGATCGTGGGCGACCAGGTGACGATGCCGTGGTAGGCCGCCGTGCGCTGCGACCAGTGGGCCGCCTTGGCCGCGTCCTGCGAGCCCCAGTCGCTGCGCACCGGGCCGGCGACGGCATCGGCCGGCAGGCGGTCGAACAGCTCCTCGGCAAAGCCGCGGATGACGAGCTTGCCTTCCCAGTCGCTCATGCGGTCGATCCAGATCACCAGGCCGCCGGTCGACAGGCCGCCGAGGTGGTTGTAGCGCTCCAGCAGCGCGACCTTCGCGCCTGCGCGAGCGGCCGCCGCAGCCGCCGCGGTGCCCGACGGGCCGCCGCCGACCACCAGCACGTCGCACTGGTGATAGACCGGAATCTGCCGTCCGGGCTCGCTCACGTGGCCGTGATCGGGGCGGGGCGGGCGGTCGTCCTTGCGGGCGAACAGGTCGGACGACAGGAAGCGCTCGTCGCCGCGCTGGGTCGTGAGCATGCCGTTGTTGGATTGGGGGCCTTGCATGGGGATGTCTCCGTCGATTCGTGGATGAGGATGGGGGAAGCGGTCAGCGCGGCTCGACCAGCACGGCGCCCTGGGTGAGCGGGCCGACGTTGCGGCGATAGATCTGGAGCCAGCCGGTGTCGCACAGCGGCGGCGATGGCTTCCAGGCCTCGCGGCGGCGCGCCATCTCGGCATCGTCCACGTCGAGATCGCAGCGGCGGGTGTCGAGGTCGATGGTCACCGTGTCGCCGTCCTGCACCAGCGCCAGCGGGCCGCAGACGGCGCCTTCCGGCGAGATCTCGGCAACGACGAGGCCCTTGCAGACCAGCCCCGACAGATGCCCGTCGGTCAGCAGCGCGACCTGGTCGCCCAGGCCGGCGCCGTCGATGGCGAACACGACCTTCGACGAGCCGCCGCCCATGCCGGGCCCGCCGCACACGCCGGCGCCGCGCATCACGACCACGTGACCGGGGCGGATGTCGCCGCTCTGCAGCGCCGCGATGGCCGCGTCGGAGGTCGAGAAGCAGATCGCCGGCCCGCTGAAGCGGCGCACCTTGCGCTCCACGATGCCGGTCTTGACGATGCCGTATTCGGGCGCCAGGTTGCCGCGCAGCATCATGATGGCCGGCAGCCGCGCGATGGGGTTGTCGAGCGGGCGGATGACGTCCGCGTCGGCCACCGTCACCTCGGCGAGGTTGTCGGCCAGCGTGCGGCCGGTGACCGTCAGCGCCTGCGTCTCCAGCAGCGGCTCGAGCTGCTTCATCACCGCGCGCGCACCGCCGGCGGCCTCGAAGGTCTCGATGACGTGATGGCCGACCGGCCGCACCGCGCTCAGCACCGGCACCTCGTGCGCGAAGCGCTCGAACATGCCGTAGACGTCGGCACCGCAGCCCGCTTCGGTCGCCACCGCCTGCAGGTGCTTGATGGAGTTGACGGAGCCACCGATGCTCAGGATGGTCTTGACCGCGTTCGCGAAAGCGGCGGGCGTGAGGATGTCGCGCGGCTTCAGGTCTTCCCAGACCATCTCGACGATGCGCTGGCCGGCGCGGCGTGCGGCGTCGAACATCGCCGCGCTGTTGGCCGCGACCGGCGTGCTGCCGGGCAGCGCCATGCCGAGTGCTTCGCAGCAGATGTGCATCGAATTGGCGGTGCCCATGCCCGAACACACGCCCGGCCCGCGGATCGCGTTGCGGCTCATGCCGATCAGCTTGTCCATCGGCATGCGGCCCATCTGCGCGTGCATCGCGCCGACGAACACGTCCTCGATGTCGACATGCTCGCCTTCGTACTCGCCGCTCGGCTGGTAGCCGCAGGCCAGCATCAGCGTCGGCACGTTCAGGCGGCCGGCGGCCATCATCTGGCCGGGCACCGTCTTGTCGCACGACGTGAGGCAGACCATGCCGTCGAGCTGCGCGCCTTCCACCGCGACCTCGATGTCGTTGGTGACGAGGTCGCGGGTCGACAGGATGTAGCCGCCGCGGCCGCCGGCGCCGATCACGAAGTCGCTCGGCGCGGCCGTGCGGATCTCGAAGGGCACGGCACCGGCTGCGCGGATGGCTTCCTTCACCACGGCGGCCACGCCGTCCAGATGCGCGAAGCACGCGGCCAGCGACGACGAGCTGTTGACGATGGCGATCTTCGGTTTTTCGCAGTCCTCTTCCGGAATGCCGAGTGCCTGCCACTGGGCGTTGCGCACGGCCCAGAGATAGGAGCCACGGGGGAAGTTGCTGCGCAGCTTGCGGGTCATCTGCGGGGGTCCTTTTGTTGTGTGAGCGGGAATTTCTTTATGTTGACATGTCTATAAATGGGATGTCAATAAGGTGTTGTGGCATGCTTGACGACGTGAACGAATCAGGAGGACATCCATGAGCAGCAGTTCTGCAACCCGACGCGCGCCTGGCACGGCCGCGGCCACTTCCGTGAAGGGCGCGAAAGCCGCCAAGGCCGCTCCCGTGGCGGCCGGCGGGCGGGCACCGGTCGCCTTGCCGGACGAGCCGGACATCGACATCGATATCGGCGCGCCACGTCGCGCCGCCGCGCTGCCGGCGCCGGTGCAGGGCACGCAGGCATCGGTCAACCGCTTCCTGGCCGCTTACATCATGGGCGTGGCCAACCGGCTCGCGAACGGCGCGTCCAACCACTACCGCTCGCGCTTCAACCTGGGCATGTCCGAGTGGCGCGCGATGATGGCCGTCGGCGAGAACCCCGAGAGCATCGTGCGCGAGGTCGCCGAGATGGCCGACCTGGACTACGCCGCCGCCAGCAAGAGCGTGCGCCTGCTGGAAGGCCGCGGCCTGGTGAGCATCGAGCAGACCCTGCGCCGCGGCCGGGCCGCGATCGTGCGGCTCACGCCCGAGGGCTCGGTCATCTACCAGAAGCTGCGCGAGTCGGCCCTGCGCCGCAACGAACGGTTGATCTCCACCTTCACGCCGGATGAAGTCGAAACGCTGTGGTCGCTGCTGCGGCGCGTGGAGCAGCAGGTGCCGCACATGAACGCCGACTGACGGCGCGCGAAGGCACGCGGCGTGCCCGTGCCTTCGCGCGGCCGGGCCGTCAGCGCCCGGCCTTGGCCGCCTGGATACCGGCGTACACGCGGGTGCGCAGCGCCGCGAATTCCGGGTGCACGCGCGTGTCGGCCTGGTTGCGCGGCTCCGGCAGGTCGACCCGCACGTCGTCGAGCACCCGTGTCGGCGACGACGACAGCACCAGCACGCGCTGGCCGAGATAGACCGCTTCGTCGATGTCGTGGGTCACGAAGATCATGGTCAGGCCCAGCTCCGCCCAGAGACGCAGCATCAGGTCCTCGAGGTCGGCGCGCGTCTGCGCATCGACCGCCGCGAAGGGCTCGTCCAGCACCATCACCTTGGGCTGGTAGGCCACCGCGCGGGCGATGGCCACGCGCTGCTGCATGCCGCCCGACAGCTGCCACGGATAGGAGTCGCCGACGTTGCCCAGCGCCACGGCCTGCAGCGCCGTGTCGACCATCTGCTTGCGCTGCGCGGCCGGCACGCGCCGCTCGCGCAGCGGCAGCTCGATGTTCTGGCGCACCGTCATCCAGGGGAACAGGCTGCGCCCGTATTCCTGGAAGACCACCGCCATTTCCTCCGGCGGCGCCGTGACTTCGCGGCCGTTGACCCTGACCGCGCCGCGCGTCGGCGCGAGCAGGCCGGCCAGGCACTTGAGCAGCGTCGTCTTGCCGGCGCCCGAGGGCCCCACGATGCAGGTGAAGTCGCCCGGCCGCACGTCGAAGTTCAGGTCGCCGATCGCTTCGACGCGCCGCTCCTTCGACTCGTAGACCTTGTTGAGATGTTCGACGGCCACTGCCGCCATTGCTTGCGTTTGCACTTTCACTTGCGCCTCTCGATGTCTCGCATGCCGTGATACCAACCGAGCGCCCAGCGCTCGAAACCCCTGAACACCAGCGACAGTGCGAAGCCGAACAGGCCGAGCATCAGCACGCCGCTCCACATCTGTGGAATCTCGTAGCTGCGCTGGAAATAGATGATGGCGGAGCCCAGTCCGTCGAGCGCTGCGAACATCTCGCTGATCACCATCAGCACGATGCCGATCGACAGGCCGATCCGCATGCCGACGATGATCTGCGGCGATGCGCTCGGCAGGATGAAGTAGCGCAGCCGCGCGAGGCCCCGGATCTGGTAGGTGCGGCAGGTCTCGTCGAGCACCGAGTCGACCGACTTCACGCCCTCGACCGTGTTCAGCAGCACCGGCCAGATGGCACCGGCGACGATGACGATCACCTTCATCGCGTCGCCGAAGCCGAGCGTCATGATCAGCAGCGGAATCATCGCCACCGGCGGGATCGCGCGGAAGAACTCCAGCACCGGCTCGGCCGCGCGGCGCAGCGGCCGGTAGATGCCGATCGGGATGCCGAGCGCCACGCCGCCGACGCAGGCCAGCACGTAGCCCGCCAGCAGCCGCTGCAGGCTGGGGATGACGTCCGACGTGAAGCGCGGACCTAGCCAGAGGCTCCCGAACTTCTGCAGCACGGCCGACAGCGGCGGAAAGTAGAAGTTGGTCGAGTTCGCGCTGACCGCGTAGAGCAGCGCGAACAGCAGCAACGGCAGTGCCAGCTCGATGGCCAGCTTGCGCAGCAATGACGCAGTCATCGGCCGCCTCCCGCGCTGCGCACGCTCGGGTGCCAGCGCAGCAGCCGCTTCTCGGCCGCGCGCGCCGCCACGTTGATGGCCACGCCCATCAGGCCGGCCACCAGCACGTAGGCATAGGCTTCGGCGATCGCGTTCGAGGTCTGCGCGACCACGATGCCGCGGCCCAGACCCTGGCTGCCGATGACCATCTCCGCCGTCACCGCGAGCACCAGCGCCATCGCCGCGGCCAGCCGCACGCCGGTGAACAGGAAGGGCAGCAGCGTGGGCCATGCGACGTGCCGAATGAAGCCCCACATGCTGAAGCGGAACGAGCGCGCCGTGTCGCGCGCCACCGAGTCGATGTCCTGCAGGCCATAGAGCATCTGCAGCAGGACCTGCCAGAACGCGGCATAGGTGATCAGCACCACGCCGGACTGGTAGCGCGAGCCGAACAGCAGGATCACGCCGGGAATCAGCGCCACCGACGGGATCGGCCGCAGGAACTCGATGGTCGAGTGCGTGTAGGTGCGCGCGCCTGGCGTCAGGCCGATGACCAGGCCCGCTGCCACGCCGCTCGCCGTGGCGATGGCCAGGCCGAGCACCCAGGTGCGCGCGGTGCTCAGCACGTAGCCCCAGAACTCGGCCGTGGTGCCGAGCGTCGCGAGCTGCGTCAGCACCGCCGACAGCGGCGGAAAGAAGTCGCGGTTGACCAGGCCGAGCCGGGGCGCGAACTCCCACAGCGCCGCCAGCGCCAGCACGCCGACGGCGCCGCCGAGCCAGCGGACGACGGCCCCGGTGTCGAACAGCGGCGCGGCCGGCGCTGACCGCGCCTCGCCCGCAAAGCCATTGCCAGCCGACACGGTCACTTGCCCTCGGTCCAGACGACTTCGTCGTACACGGCCGGCTTGCTCAGCATGCCGAACTCATTGCCGGTGCGCGAGAACATCTCCACCGACTCGCGCGGGATCGCGGTCAGGTAGTTCGGCAGGATCAGCTTGGCGGCGACGTCCGGGCCCAGCTTGGTGAACTTGGGCAGCTGCTTGCGCACCGCGTCCGGGTTCTTCTGCGCGTACTCGAGCGACTCGTTGATGGCCGCGCGCAGGTTCTTGAAGAGCTCCGGATTGGCCTTGATCTGCTGTTCGCTGGTGAAGTAGCCCGAGGTCAGCATGCTCTTGGTCGACATCGACTGGTAGGGCGACGCGATCGGCGGAAAGCCGGCGGCGATGGCCGCGGTGCCGAAGGGCTCTGCGCCGACCATCGCATCGGTCTTGCCGGCCTGCAGCGCGGCCAGTGCTTCCGCAAAGCCCAGCTCGATGAAGCGCACCTTGCCCGGGTCGCCGCCATCGGCCTTCACCGCGGCCTTGCCCAGCATCTGCAGCAGGCCGTTGAGCGCGTTCACGCTGACGGTCTTGCCTTCGAGGTCCTTGGCCGACTTGATGCCGCTCTTCGGGCCGGCGTGGATCATGGTCACGTCGGCGCCGGCCACGCCGGTGGAGCTGGAGCCCGCGGCGATGATCTTCAGCGGCAGGCCCTTGTCGCGTGCCTGCAGGATGTTCACCAGCGCGGTGAAGGCGAAGTGGTATTCGCCGCTCATGACCGCGGGCACGCCGCCGGTCGACGCCACGTTGGCCTTCAGCTGGAGGCCATGCTTCTTGAAGATGCCGACCTCCTCGCCGAGATAGAGGGCGGCCACGTCGGTCACCGGCACGAAGCCGGCGTTGACCGTGACGAGCTTGGGTTCGGACTGTGCGATGGATGGGCTGCTGGCCATCAGGCCGGCCGACATCAGCACGGCGGCGACGGTGGCGGCGAAGGTTCGGCGGAAGAGGTGGGGCTTCAAGTCGGTCTCCTTGTGGGTGTGGGTAATCGTTGTCGGGGGCGTTGTCGGGGCGTTGTCGGGGCGTTGTCAGGGTGTTGCGCGGTGTCAGCGCGGCCGTTCGCCGGCGATGGTCGTGCGCGTCATGTAGCGCGCGCGGCCGATGTAGTCCGGGATGGCCTTGTGCATGGCGCAGCGGTTGTCCCAGATCAGCACCTGGTCCTTCTGCCAGCGCACGCGGCAGGTGTTCTCGAAGCGGGCGCAGTGGTCGTAGAGAAAGCGCAGCAGCGGCTGGCTCTCGGCCTCGGTCATGCCTTCGAAGCGCTGCACGTAGACCTGGTTGACGAACAGGAAGCGCCGGCCCGAGCCCGGGTGCGTGCAGACCGCCGGATGGATCGTCTCGCGGTCGCCGGCCTCGATGTCGAGATCGACCTTCGCGTTGTTGGCGCTGAACTTCCTTTTCTGCGCGTGGTAGGCCGAGCCGTAGATGCGCGTCGCGCTGTGCACCACGTTGAGCGTGTCCAGCAGCTCGCGCAGCCTGGGCGAGAGCGTCTCGTAGGCCGCGTACATGCTGAGGAAGCCGGTGTCGCCGCCGAACTCCGGCACCGTCACCGCGCGCATGACCACCGCCGCCGGCGGCTGCTCGAAGTACGTACTGTCCGCGTGCCAGTTCTCGCCGATCACGCGGCCGTTGTCGTCCGCGTCGCGCTTGATGATGTGGATCTGGCCGAAGCCGTCGACCGCATGCAGCTGCGGCATGTCCATGAGGTCGCCGAAGCGCTGGCTGAAGGCCAGGTGCTGCGGATGCGTCAGCGGCTGGTCCGGGAAGTAGATGACCAGGTAGTCGTGGAAGGCCTGGCGGACTTCCGCCCAGGTTTCGTCGTCGAGCGGGCGGCTCAGGTCCACGCCGCGGATCTCCGCACCGATCGTGCTGTTGGCGGGGCGCACGTCGATCCGCCGGAATTTGAGTGGGTTGTCGTAGATCGCTGTCACGTCGGATTCAGTCCATGTTCTGTTCAATGAAGACAGCCTCGCGGCTGCCCGTGTCGGCACGTCGCGCCTTGTCTTGCGGGGGATGTGTTCGTCTAACCCAGGTGCGTGCCGAGCCACTGCATCGAGCGCTCCCAGGCCCGCGCGGCCGATGCCGGCTCGAAGGCCGCGCGCTCGTCGCAGTTGAAGCCGTGGCCCGCGGGGTAGACATGGACCTCGCATTCCGGTCGCCCTGCGCGGATGCGCGCGACCTTGTCCATCGGGATCGTGTGGTCGGTCTCGCCGTAGTGGAGGATCGTCGGGCACTGCGGCGGCGTGTCGAGATGCTCCGCGATCTGGCCGCCGTAGTAGCCGACGACAGCCGAGAGATCGGGGCTGCGCTGCGCGGCCATGTAGGCCACCGATGCGCCAAGGCAGAAGCCCATGGCCGCGACCGGCAACCGGCCGTCGTGCGCTCCGCGCGCACGGGCCACGGTGGCCAGCGTGTCGACGACCATCGCGTCCCAGTCGAGCCTCGGCAGGAACTGCAGCGCCACGGCCACTTCTTCCTGGCTGTAGCCGCTCGCGAACCCGGGCTCCATGCGATCGAAGAGCGCCGGCGCATAGGCGTCGTAGCCGGCTGCCGCGAGGCGCGTGCAGAGCGCACGGATGTGGTGGTTGACGCCGAAGATCTCCTGCAGCACGACCACGCTGCCGCGCGGCCCGCCGACGGCGCCCACGTGCCAGCAGCCGAAGCCGTGGCCATCGGGCGAGACGATGTCGATGTATCCGGTCATGGCGCGCCTCAGTCCGCGGGGCCGAGCGTGGTGCCGCCGTCCACGATGATCTGCTGGCCCGTGATCAGCCGCGATGCCGGCGACGCGAGGAACAGCGCCGCGCCTTGCAGGTCGGCCGTGCTGCAGATCTCGTGCATCGGCGCTGCGCGTTCGAAGGGCGCGCGGGCCTCGGCGGACTTCAGGCGCCCGCCGCCGATGTTGGTGATGACCGGCCCCGGTGCGATCGCATTCACGAGGATGCCGTAGGCCGCGAGTTCGTGGGCGTACTGGCGGACCATGTAGCCGACCGCGGCCTTGGAGGTCGAATAGATCGAGCTGACGAGGGTCTCGGTCTTCGACGCCGAGATCGAACTCGTGACGATCACGCGGCCGCCGCCCAGCTTCTTGAAGTGAGGCACGACGATCTGCAGCGTGGCGAAGATCGATCGCGTGTTGGTCGCGATGACGCGGTCCCACAGCGCCAGAGAGAGGTTCTCGACCGCGCCCGCCGGATTGCGTTCGCCGGCGCCGTTCAGGAAGCCGGGGCCGGCGCTGATGCCGGCGTTGGCGAACACGGTGTCGAGCCGGCCGTGGCGTGCCAGCACGCGATCGAAGGCCTGGGCCAGGGTGTCCGGCTGCGTCACGTCGGCGAGTTCGCCGCTGACGGTGGCGCCGCTGGCGGCCAGGCGTTCGACCGCGCCGTCCAGCGCATTCCGGTCCACGTCGATGAGGGTGACGCGTGCGCCATTGGCCGCCATGACTTCGGCATAGGCCAGGCCGATTCCGCTGGCCGCACCGGTGATCGCGACCACCTGGCCCTCGACATTGAAAAGTTCTTCTGATCTCATGGGGTCTTAGTTTGCAGTCTCATTTAATGAGATGTCAATATAAGAATAACCCTGAGAAGGTCAGCGCGGGCCGACCGAAAGCCTGGCTGCGCTTGCCGAACATGGGAATCAGCAATGGAGCGGTCAGGGGCACTGAAGAACACCGCCGCAGGCCTCGCGCACTGGTCGCCGACGTTGCCATCTCGGCGGGTGCCCTGATCAGTTCCGCCGCATGTGCGCTGAAGTAGTCGTCACCTACCAGTCTGCAGGTCGGTGTCCGACGCGCACCTCGTATTTGGGACTGTGATGCATCACCGCGTCTTCGGGCACCGTCGCCTTCACCTGTTACCCAGGTTGTATCCCGACATTGAACATGCGTATCGCACGCGCAACCGCAGTGTCGGGCGCCAGGGGAACAGTCGGCCAAAACCGGCCGCGTGAAGCTGGCTTGGCCAGGAACCATTCAGCCCCCAGACGGAGACAAACCATTGATCGAGTTTTTTCATACGAAGGAGCGCCTTCGATTTCTGCTGTACGTTGGCGCGATCGCCGTGCCGATCCTGCTTGCTTCCGCTTGGGTTGTGAGCCGGATGGAGGACTCGGCCGCCGCCAAGGGCGAGCCGAATGACAAGGGTGGCCTGCATTACCGCATTCAGGAGAAAGGCGGCGCCGCGGCGCTGCCTCCTGCGCTGGCTGCCCTGATCTCGGTGCCGCCGAACACCGCGATGACCGATGTGAACGCGGACACCGACAGCGCCGGGCGCCTGACCAGCGCCTCAATCAAGGCCTTCAGCACCGACGACTTCAAGACAGTTGCGGCGTTTCACAGACCCACGCTTGCGCCTGTGACTGACGACACCGCGAACAGCCTCGCGGGCGTGCGCGATGGCTATGACATCAAGATCTCGCAAGAGTCGAAGTTCTTTGACAACGATCCCTACAAGGACCGCACGAAGATTGAGTACTACGTCAATCCGTCAGGAAAGTGATCGTTCTTCAAGACCAGGCAGCGGCCACGCCGATTTGGCTGCGGCGCCACCCCGACGTGTGGCTGCGGCGCAGCGCTCCTCGCGCCGGTTCAAGCCGCGTTGGCGAGCGCTGCGGCCTTGAATGCTCGGCGCTTTGCGGCGAGCGCCACGAGCCCAAGCGCTACGAGTTCGCATGCTGCGCCGAGAAAACCAAGGCGCTCGATGTGCCCCGAGGCCGCCACGAACGAACCGAGCACCGCGCCCACCGACACGCCCAGGTAGATCGCCGAGCTGTTCAGGGACAGCACCACAGGCGCCAGGGTTGGCGCACTGCGCACGAGGCTGAGCTGCTGCGCCGGCGGGAACGACCAGCCCACCACGCCCCATGCTGCGATGACCACCAAGATGGCCACCGTCGCCATGGCCGGCGGTACCCAGGTCGCGATGACCGAAACCAATGTGAACAGTACCGTCACACCGAGCAATGCGCGCCGAATGACGCGCTCCGGCCCCAGTGCATCGGCGGCGTGGCCGCCCCACAGATTGCCGATGGCACTGCCAATGCCGAACACCATCAGAGCGAAAGCCACTTGGGTGTCTCCATACCCACTCACCTTATGCAGCAGTGGGGACAGGTAGGTGTAGATGGCAAAGACGCCGGCCAACGTGGTGGTGGTGGTCAACAGGCCCAGCAGGATCTCGGGGCGCCGAGCCACCGCCAGACGCTCCTTCAGCGAGACCACGGCCTGCAAGGGCTGGGGCGCACGCGGGAGGCACAGCCCCGCCCAGGCAACGGCCGCGAGCGCAGCCACCCCGAGAAAGGTCGAGCGCCAGCCGAACATATGGCCGACGAGCGTGCCGAGCGGCACGCCGACCACGGTGGCGACCGTGAGGCCCATGTACACCAGCGCCATCGCACGACCGCGCTGCTCGGGCTTGACCGACGAGGCCGCGTAGCCGCCAGCGGTTGCCATGAACAGCCCGGCACAGCCAGCCAGCAGGACGCGCCCGACGACGAGCCAGCCGTAGCTCGGTGCAACGGCCGCGGCGACGTTGGCAAGCGCGAAGGCGCCCATGGCGACGCGCAGTACGCGCTCGCGCGGCCAGCTCGCCGTGGTCACCGCGAGCAGTGGCGCGGCGACCGCATAGGTCAGCGAGAACGCCGTCACCAGCTGCCCCGCGCGCCACAGTGAGACACCCAGGTCAGCCGAAAGCGAAGGCAGAAGGCCGGAGACCACGAAGCTCTCGGTGCCGATGGCGAAGGCGCCGAGCGTGAGCCAGAAAAGGTTGCGGAACATGACAAGCCATGAAGTTCAAGAAGCGTTGAACTATTGCGCCGGCATCGTGCCTTGTCAATAGTTGTTCAAAACATATTGAACAAATGGACAAAGGCCGTCGCCTGCCTGGCTGCGCTATCCTTCCGAAATGGCTCGCGAACTTGACCATCCCCCCGTCGAACAGATAGGGCTGTCCGGCATCTACGACGCGCTGAGCGATCCGGTTCGTCGTCAGATGGTGTTGGCATTGGCAGCGCAAGGCGAGCAGAACTGCGCCGCTTTCGGCGTCCTCGGTTCCAAGACCAACCTGTCGTATCACTTTGCCCGCCTGCGCGGGGCGGGTCTCACACTCACGCGCCTGGAAGGTACGTCGAGGTACATACAGTTGCGAAGGGCTGATCTGGCGGCGCGGTTTCCAGGGCTGCTCGACGCGGTGATAGCCGCGGCGCGCGATGAACAACGGGTGAAAGCCGAGGCGACAAAGCCGCTGGCGGCAGAAATCCCGGCGACAGTGCGCACACAAGTCTGATTGGAGCGGTCTGGCCGCGTTGCGGATGCGGAGGGTAACCACGACATCTCGGTGGAGGCTGGGAGCCTTCTCCACGCAGTCTCTCCCCGACTGTCGGGTGAACAGCTCGGCCTCGAATGGGTGACTGCACAAATGTGCCTGTGTCTGAACGCAAGCGACATTTCGACGGCCCAACTTAGCTGAGGTAGGCGGCCTGGAGCAGATTGGAGTCGGAAACGTGCACACCCTCGAGAGGCTTCAAATCGTTGTTCGAGAACGGCTGGGCGGCGACATGGCGCGCCTGTCCGAGCTCTTTGAGGACAGTGAGGTGTTCAACCTGCTCAAGTCAGAACAGCGGCCCGCCGACTGGTATCACTTCGAGCCAAAGACTTTTGATGGCGAATACTTGATCGAAAACCCGAGTGGATTCCGGGTCTACCAACAGGATCGCGGCGTTCAGTTCTCCGTTCAAGATTTCAGGACGCTCCGGGAAGCTTGTTGCGCTCTCTTTGCGGATCGTACGAAGCACGGCTGACGTCTATAACCAGACATCCGGTCGGTCGTTGAAACCATGCGCGTCGGCGAAAATCGATTCCCGCTCTGGCTGGACGGGCCGGGAAGGCGGGACGCTGCGCCTGGATTCAGAAGAATGAACTGCGAGTTTGAAAGCGCGGCCTTCTTCTATGCGGCCGCACCCACCATGTCATTCCAGCGTGAAGCCGACCTTCAGCGTGACCTGCCAATGCGCCACGTTGCCGTCGATCACATGCCCGCGCGTTTCGATGATGTTGAACCAATGGATGTTGCGCACGGATTCGCTCGCCTTGTGGATGGCGATTTGTACGGCGTCCTCGATGCTGTTGGGAGATGAGCCGGTCAGTTCCAGCAGCTTGTAGACATGGTTCGACATGGCGATGGCCTTTCTGTGGAGTGATGAAAGCGGGACGGGAATCGAGGGCGTGAACGCATCGTCTGCGTCTCAGCCCGGCGTGAGCACGCCCAGATGGCTCTTGCCGATCACGTCGTGGCTGGCCACCGTGTTGGGCGGATGGAAGGGGCCGGAACGCACGTCGCGCGTGAGCCGTTCCAGCTCGTTCCGGCGGAACAGCGAGGACGCACCGACCACATCGGTGGCCAGGTCGACGACGCGCCGCGCACCGTCGACCGCGTGCTGCTTGGCCGCCAGCAGCTTGGCCGGCCACAACGCGCCATGGTCGACACCGGCCGCCCAGTCGCGCGCCACGCTGTCGAGCAGTGCACCGATCGAGTCGAGCTCGATCGCCGCCTTCGAGATGTTGAACTGCGCAATCGGGTGATGCGCCTGGCTGAGGCCGCCGAGCGCGGGCGACGTGCGCTTGCGTGCCGACTCGATGGCGATGTCGAACGCGCGGCGCGCGATGCCGTAATAGACGGCGGCGATCGGCAGGATGGCTGCGCCGAAGATGCCTTCGGTGAAAGCGTCCTTCGGCGGCCCCGCGGGCAGCACGCGGGACACGCGATCCGCCTTCACCACCACGCCGTCGAGCACGGTGTCGTCGCTGCGCGTGGCGCGCACGCCGTGCGTGTCCCAGGTCAGCTCGGAACGATGGCCGGCATCGTTCCGGTTGACGAACGCATGGACGATGCGCGGACGGCCCGGGTCGGACGCGTCGAGCGCATGGATGCCCAGCCAGTCCCACACCGGCGACAGCGACGTGAATACCTTGCGTCCGGTGAACCGGTAGGCGCCGTCGGCCAGCGGCTCAGCCACAGTGCCCGAGCCCGCGAGGCCGAGATCGTTGCCGGCTTCGCCATGGCCGGCCGCGAAGATCTTGCCCGCCGCGATCTCTTCCAGGATCCAGTTGGTGGAGTGGTCGCCGCGCTTCCACAGATGCGTGGCGGTGCCGCTCCAGTACAGGTGCATGTTGATGGCGAGTGCCGTGGCCGGCGCGTGATAGGCCAGTCGCGACTGCTCGCGCACCACCTCGGGAAGGTCCAGGCCAAGTCCGCCGAACTCCTCCGGCAGCCACAGCAGCAGATAGCCGGCGCTCCGGAGTTCGTCGAGGTCCTCATGGAAGAAGGCGTTGTCCCGGTCGTAGGCTGCCGCGCGGCCGGCAATCCGGTCGAGCAGGGCCTGGTCCAGCACGGGCGCACGACGAGCTTCCTTCGCAGCATCCGGCCTGGACAGTACCGCTGAATTCATGGATGGACTCCTGGGATGAGAGATTGGAAATCCATCGTAGGCCGGGGTCGTGCGGATGCGCCAACGCGGAATCCGCGCATCGATACGCACGGCGACTGCATATCGTTGATCGCTTTTATTCTTTGTCCGTGAGCCTTCGCGCCACTAAGGTCCTTCCCTTTGCAGTCGGGGCCAGCAATCATGGGTGCGAGAGATTTCGAGCGGCAGTTACTTTCCGGCGCGGACGGCGCCGTGCAGCACCAGGCCGATGTGCTGGTGATCGGCGGCGGGCCGGCCGGCGCGTGGGCCGCGGTGAGCGCAGCCGCACAGGGCGCGCGCGTGGTGCTCGCCGACAAGGGCTTCTGCGGCACCTCGGGTGCGACCGCGCCATCGGGCACCGGGCTCTGGCATGTGTCGCCCGACGGCACGGCGCGCGAAGAGGCCAAGGCCAGCCGGTTCACCATGGGCGGCCAACTGGCCGAGCACGCCTGGATGGACCGCGTGCTCGCGCAGACCTGGGACAACGTCGAGCGCCTGAAGGACTGGGGCTATCCGTTCCCGGCCGATGACCAGGGCACGCTGCGCTGCACGTCCCTGCAAGGGCCGGAGTACATGCGGCTGATGCGCAAGCGCGTGAAGGAGTCCGGCGCGCGCATCCTCGACCATAGCCCCGCGCTCGAACTGCTGGTCGACGAACACGGTGCCGTCTGCGGCGCCACGGGCGTGAACCGCCAGAGCGGCGACACCTGGGTCGTGCGTGCCGGCGCCGTGGTCATCGCGACGGGCGGCTGCGCCTTCCTGAGCCGTGCGCTGGGCTGCAACGTGCTCACGGGCGACGGGCAACTGATGGCCAGCGAGGTCGGCGCCGCGTTGTCGGGCATGGAGTTCTCGAATGCCTACGGCCTGGGGCCGGCGTTCTCGTCGGTCACCAAATCGCTGTTCTACAACTGGGCCACGTTCTACACGGCGGACGGCGTGGCGATCGAAGGTGCCGGCTCGTCGAAAGGCCGCGGCGTGATCGCGCAGACGCTGCAGTCGCAGCCCGTGTTCGCCTGCCTCGACCATGCCGATGCGCAGATCCGCGCGTGGATGCGCACCGCGCAGCCGAACTTCTTCGTGTCCTTCGATCGGCAGGGCATCGACCCGTTCACGCAGCACTTCCCGGTCACGCTGCGGCTGGAAGGCACGGTGCGCGGCACCGGCGGGCTGCACCTGGTCGACGATTCCTGCGCCACGTCCGTCCCCGGCCTCTATGCCGCAGGCGATGCCGCCACGCGCGAGCTGATCTGCGGCGGCTTCACCGGCGGCGGCAGCCACAACGCGGCCTGGGCGCTGTCGTCCGGCTTCTGGGCGGGCGCGGGTGCGGCGGCCTTCGGGCGCGACGCGCGCGCTGGCGCTCCGCGTGCGGCCTTCCGTGCGGGTGGCGTGGCGCTGTCGAGCCGGGGCAGTGCGCCCGTCGACAGCCAGGCGCTGATCCGCGCGGTGCAGGCCGAGGTGTTTCCGTACGAGCGCAACTGGTTCCGCGAGGGCGATGCCCTGCGCGATTCGCTCGCGCGTCTCGACGCGCTGTGGGCGCGGCTGCGCACCAGTGCGCCGGCCGCCACCGCCACCGAGGCGGTGCGCGCACGCGAGGCGGCGGCCATGCTGGCCACGTCGCGCTGGATGTACCGCAGCGCACTGGAACGCACCGAGACGCGCGGCATGCATCGCCGTCGCGAGCACGGCGGGATCGACCCGGCACAGCGCCATCGCCTGCTCAGCGGCGGCCTCGACGAGGTGTGGGTCCAGCGCCAGGTCGTGAAGGAGTCCGCATGATCGAAGTCATCAGTGCCGAGCGCTGCACGGCCTGCAACATCTGCGTGAACGCCTGCCCGACCAACGTGTTCGAGGCGGTGCCGGGCGGCCCGCCGCGCATTGCGCGCCAGGACGACTGCCAGACCTGCTTCATGTGCGAGCTGTACTGCCCGGAAGACGCGCTCTATGTCGCGCCCATCGCCGACCGTGGTGCCACCGCGGAAGAGCGCGACGCTGCGGCCGTGGCGCTGATGGGCAGCTACCGCAGTGCCATCGGCTGGGGCAGGGGGCGGCAATCGACCGCTTCGGCCGACGCGAGCTTCGAGCTGCTGCGCCGCGCGCACTGAGCTCTTTCACCGCCCCTTTGTCTTCTTTCCCGTAGAGAGTTCCCTGATGTCCGATTTCTTCGGCCGCCGCAGGCTGCTGCGCGGCGCCGCGGCGGGTGTGGCCGCCAGCACCCTGCCCATCTTTTCCATCGCCCAGGCGGCCGGCCAGACGCTGCGCCTCGGCTACATCGGCCCCGGCAAGAAGCCCGCGAACGCGACCGGCTGGGCGCTGCGCCAGGGCCACCTGCAGCACGAGCTGTCGCAGCTCGGGTTCAAGGACGTGACGACGCGCAACTTCCCGAACGGGCCCGACCTCAACGAGGCCTTTCTCTCGGGTGCGCTCGACGTCGGCATCTACGGCGACACGCCCGCCATCGTGGCGCGCTCGCGCGGCCTCGAAGGGCAGCTGATCGGCTTCGACGCGGTCGGCATGAACGTCTGGCTGCTCACGCCACGCAACGGGGCGCGCAACGTCAAGGCGCTCGAAGGCCAGTCGATCGGCGTGGCCCGCGGTTCCTACATGCATCGCTATGTATTGGGCCTGCTGAAGGAGCACGGGCTGCAGAAGTCGGTGAAGGTGATCCACATGTTCCCGCGCGATGGCGAGGCTGCGCTCGACCAGGGTTCCATCGCGGCCTTTGCGGCACAGATCGACGTCGGCCCGCTGCTGGCCTCGCGCGGCTATCCGGTGATCGACGAGGCCGAGCAGCATCCCACGCTGCGCGGCACGTCGGTGATCGTCGCCTCCGCCAAGGTGCTGGCCGCGGCGCCGGCGCTGCCTGCCGCGTGGACGCGCGCGCGCCGCACCGCGCTGCAGGAGATCCGGCGCGACAGCAACGCGTACTACGCCTTCCATTCGGAGGTCAGCGGCTTTCCGGTGGACGTGGTCAAGGTCTCGCATCCGTTGTCGCAGTTCCCCGAGGCGGCCTTTCCGCAGGAAGGCATGGCGCTGCTGGACGAGGTGAAGAAGTTCCTGCTGGCGGAAAACCTCGTCACCCAGGACTTCGCACTCGGCCAGTGGCAGGCGCCCGACGCCTAGCGCCTGCGAGGAGCGACATCCATGACGACGACCGTCCGATTCGGCGTGTGGGCGCCGGTGTATGGCGCCTGGGGCAGCTACCAGCATCCGGACGATCCGCCCGACGCGAGCTACCGGCGCAGTCGCGACCTCGTCGTGCGGGCCGAGGCGCTGGGCTTCGACTCGGCATTGCTGGCGCAGCACATCGTCAACCCGTCGTTCAGGGAAGAGCCGATCCTCGAGACCTGGACTGCCGCCGCGGGCATCGCGGAGGCGACGCAGCGCATCGAACTCATCGCGGCCGTCAAGCCGCTGCTCTTCCACCCCGGCGTGCTGGCGAAGATGGCGCTCGGCATCGACGGGATCAGCAACGGGCGCCTGGCCATCAACCTGGTCAGTGCGTGGTTCCGGCCCGAGATGGACCGGCTGGGCATCGCGATGCCCGGGCACGACGCCCGCTATGCGTATTCCGCCGAATGGCTCGACGTGGTCACGCGCCTCTGGTCGGGGGCGACGGTCCACCACAAGGGCAGGCATTTCGAGATCGATGACCTGCGCCTCGTTCCGGCGCCGCGGCACGGAAGGCGGCCGACCATCTACCTGGGCGGCGAGTCGGAGCCGGCACGTGCGCTGGCCGCCGATGCGGCCGACGTGTTCTTCATCAACGGGCGCCCGCTGGCCGACACGGCGGCACTCATCCAGGACGTGCGGGCACGGCCGCGCCGGGGCGCACCGTTGCGCTTCGGCCTGTCGGCCTTCGTCATCGCGCGCGAGACCGAGGAAGAGGCCCGGGCCGAGTACCGCCGCCTGCAGGCGCTGGCCGACCTCGACGACCGTTCGGCGGTGCATCACGGCCTCGATCCGGAAGTCGCGATGTTCAAGGTGGGCGCCGGCGAGAAGCGGGTGGGGACCAATGGCGGCACCTATGCAGGGCTGATCGGCAGCTACGCGCAGGTGGCCGCCCGGATCGACGCCTTCGCCGATGCGGGCGTCGAACTCTTCATGTTGCAGTTCCAGTCGCTGGAGGCGGAGCTTGAACGCTTCGCGCGCCATGTGAGGCCGCTGGTCGGTTTGCAGAATGCGGCGTAACCTTCCGATGGCCGATGCGCTGCATCGCGCATTTGGATATTCGGCATTCTTCGTTCCCGCGCGGGCTGGCCTTGGCTATCCTTCAGTTGCTTCTTGATTGGAAGGGAAGTAAGTCTCCTCGTCGCGGGTGACGACGTTCGACGGACCCCCTGGGGGTCCGTTTTTTTTGGCAGCGACAGATCCACGGAGATCCCCATGAGCCTTCGACAGTTTCCTCAGCCCACGCAACCGGTCGCATGGATCGCAGGCGTCGGTGCCACCGCGGGCCTGGGTGCGGCCCTGGCGCGGCGGTTCGCACGCGAAGGCCACGTGGTGGCGCTGACCGGGCGAACACCGCAGCAGTTGCAGGCGGTCGCGCACGAGATCGAGGCCGCGGGCGGCAAGGCCCACGCATTCGCCGGCGACGTGGCGAGCGAAGCGGAAGTCCAGGGCATCGCACAGCGCGTGCGCGCGCTCGGCAACCTGTCGGTCGCCGTGTTCAACGCGGCGGCGGCGGTCCGTGCGCCGTCGCTCGAGATCACGGTGGACCAGTTCACCCAGGCCTGGCGCACCAGCACGCTCGGCGGCTTCATCTTCGCACGTGAAGCGCTGCCCGCCTTGCTGGCGAACGGCGTCGACGGCCGGGCCGGGAGCGGACGCGGCAGCCTGCTGTTCACGGGTGCGACGGCGGCGCTCCGCGGCAAGCCGCCCTTTGCGGCTTTCGCCTCCGCGAAGGCCGGCCTGCGTTCGCTCAGCCAGAGCCTGGCGCGCGAGTTCGGGCCGCAGGGCATTCACGTGGCGCACGTGGTGATCGATGGCGGCATCGACGGCGAGCGGCTGCGCAGCAGTGCGCCACAGCGCGTCGCACAGGCGGGCGACGACGGGCTGCTGCAACTCGACGCGATCGCCGAGAGCTACTGGCAACTGCATCTGCAGCATCGCAGCGCCTGGACGCAGGAGCTCGACCTGCGGCCTTTCAAGGAACCGTTCTGAGGCGTTCCGGCCGATGGAACGGCGGTCCTGCCGCCTCGGAACGTCAGGACGTCAGAACGCCGGCACGAGCGCGCCGCTGAACTTGGTCTCGATGAAGCTCTTCACTTCGGGCGACTGGTAGGCCTTCACCAGTTGTGCCGCCCAGGGCTTGTCCTTGTCCACGCGGCGCACCGCGATGATGTTGGCGTACGGGCCCTTCGGCGACTCCTTGATCACGCCGTCCTTTGCCAGCGTGAGGCCGGCCTTCTCCGCGTAGTCGTTGTTGATCGACGCGATGGTCAGGTCGTCCAGCGAGCGCGGCAGCTGCGCCGCGTCGAGCGCCACCAGCTTGAGCTTCTTCGGATTCGTCACCACGTCCAGCGGCGTGGCCGTGTTGTTCTTGACCGCTTCCGGCTTGAGCGTGATGAGCTTGGCTTCCTGCAGCAGCAGGAGTGCGCGGTTGCCGTTCGACGGGTCGTTCTGGATGCCGACGGACGCGCCGTCGGGCAACTGGTCGATCGACTTGATCTTGCGCGAGTAGAAGCCCAGCGGCGCCGTGATGGTCAGGCCGACCGGCACGATGTCGAAGCCGCGCGACTTGTTCTGGTTGTCGAGGAAGGGCTGGTGCTGGAACGCGTTGGCGTCCAGGTCACCGGCGGACAGCGCGGCATTGGGCAACTGGTAGTCGTTGAAGACGACCACTTCGACGTTGAGCCCGTCACGTGCAGCGACCTGCTTGACGACTTGCCAGATCTGTTCGCCGCTGCCGACGGACACGCCGACCTTGAGTGTCTTCTTGTCCTGGGCATGAAGGGCACCCGTGGTGGCGAGGAGGGCGACGGAGAGCACGGCGCTGAGTGCAGCGCGGCGGCGGAAGGTATGGAGCATGGTCATGGGGAACGTCGATGGATTGAGCGGCGACTGTGCCTGCGGTCGATGGATCGGAGAAAGAAGAAAAACGTGGAACGTTATGCGGCGAGCGATGTGTCGATGGCTCAGAAGTCCGGGCCGCCGAAGCCGCCTGGCGCGGCGGCCGGTGCGGGTGCGGTGTCGTCCTTGGGCGCCTCGGCCACGATCGCCTCGGTCGTGAGGATCAGGCTGGCCACCGATGCCGCGTTCTGCAGCGCGGTGCGCGTCACCTTGGCGGGGTCGAGCACGCCTTGCGCCACCAGGTCGCCGTAGGTGCCGTTCGCGGCGTTGTAGCCGTAGTTGCCGGTTCCTTCGAGGACCCTGGCCACCACCACGCTGGACTCTTCACCCGCGTTGGCGACGATCTGGCGCAAGGGCTCTTCGATGGCGCGCAGCACCAGCTTGATGCCGGCGTCCTGCTCGGCGTTGTCGCCCTTGAGCGTGCCCGCCTTGAGCACCGCCTGCTTGGCGCGCAGCAGCGCCACGCCGCCGCCGGGCACCACGCCTTCCTCGACGGCTGCGCGCGTCGCGTGCAGCGCGTCTTCCACGCGGGCCTTCTTCTCCTTGAGTTCGACCTCGGTGGCGGCACCGACCTTGATCACGGCCACGCCGCCGGCGAGCTTGGCGACGCGCTCCTGCAGCTTCTCGCGGTCGTAGTCGCTCGTGGCGTCGTCGATCTGGGTGCGGATCTGCTTGACGCGTGCCTCGATGTCGGCGGCTGCACCGGCACCGTCGATGACGATCGTGTTGTCCTTGCCGACCTCGATGCGCTGCGCCTGGCCCAGGTCGGCCAGCGTGACCTTCTCGAGCGTCAGGCCGACTTCTTCCGCGATGACCTTGCCGCCGGTCAGGATGGCGATGTCCTCCAGGATGGCCTTGCGGCGATCGCCGAAGCCCGGCGCCTTGACCGCCACGACCTTCAGGATCCCGCGGATGGAATTCACCACCAGCGTCGCCAGCGCCTCGCCTTCGACTTCCTCCGCGATGATCAGCAGCGGGCGGCCCGCCTTGGCCACGGCTTCGAGCGTCGGCAGCAGCTCGCGGATGTTGCTGATCTTCTTGTCGAACAGCAGGATGAAGGGGCTGTCCAGCACGGCGACCTGGCGCTCCTGGTTGTTGATGAAGTAGGGCGAGAGGTAGCCGCGGTCGAACTGCAGGCCTTCGACCACGTCGAGTTCGTTGTTCAGGCTCTTGCCGTCTTCCACGGTGATCACGCCTTCCTTGCCGACTTTGTCGATCGCGTCGGCAATGATCTGGCCCACGTCCCAGTCGGAGTTCGCCGAGATGGCGCCGACCTGGGCGATCTCCTTGCTGGTCGTCGTCGGCTTGGCGAGCGTCTTCACTTCGGCGACGAGCGCGATCACCGCCTTGTCGATGCCGCGCTTCAGGTCGGCCGGGTTGAGGCCGGCGGCAACGTACTTGAAGCCTTCGCGGACGATGGCCTGGGCCAGCACCGTGGCCGTCGTCGTGCCGTCGCCGGCGTTGTCGCTGGTGCGCGAGGCGACTTCCTTCACGAGCTGCGCGCCGATGTTCTCGTAGCGGTCCTTGAGTTCGATCTCCTTCGCGACCGAGACGCCGTCCTTGGTCACGGTCGGTGCGCCGAAGCTGCGTTCGAGCACCACGTTGCGGCCCTTGGGGCCGAGCGTGACCTTGACCGCGTCGGCGAGGATGTTGACGCCGCGAACGATCTTCGCGCGGGCGTCGTCGGAGAACAGGACGTGTTTGGCTGCCATGGGAATTGCTCCGGATGATTTCTATGTCTGGGGGGTGAGGTGTCGGTCGCGGTGGCCTGGTCGATCAGGCCAGGAGCACGCCGAGGATGTCTTCTTCGCGCAGCACCAGGACTTCGTCGGCGCCGAGCTTCACGGTCTGGCCGGCGTACTTGCCGAACAGCACCTTGTCGCCGACCTTGACGTCGGGCGCGAGGCGTTCGCCCCGTTCATCGCGCTTGCCGGGGCCGACGGCCAGGACTTCGCCCTGCTCGGGCTTCTCACCCGCGGAGTCGGGAATGACGATGCCGCTGGCGGTCCGGGTTTCGGGTTCGTTGCGTCGAATGACGATGCGGTCGTGCAGCGGGCGGATGGATGACATGGGCAAGGGCTCCTGGGGTCGGATGGGACAGTGGCTGCCGATGGTCGGGCCGCATCCCTTTCAGTGGAACGAAGGCTTTCGCAGAAGCTTTCTCTTGGAGCGAGGAAGTGCCGTGCGGGCACGGCACCGTCGCTCAGAACGCGGGCAGCAGCGTGCCTTTGAATTTGGTCTCCAGCAACTGGCGGACCTCGTCGGACTGGAAGGCTCGCACCAGCTTCGGCACCCAGGGCTGGTCGCGGTTCTTCTCCTGCACCGCGATCACGTTGGCGTAGGGCCCGCCGGGCGGTTCCGCGGCGATGGCGTCGCGCGCGAGCAGCAGGCCGGCTTGCGAGGCCTGCGCGGTGATGACGGCGCCGGCGTCCACGTCCGACAGCGAGCGTGCCAGGATCAGCGAGTCGATCTCCTTGATCTGCACCTTCTTCGGGTTCTCGACCACGTCCAGCAGGGTCGCGTTGTCGCCCTTGCTCACGTCGAGCGTGGGCCGCAGCTTGATGACGCCGTAGTGCTGCAGGATCAGCAGCGCGCGGTTGCGATTGGTGTCGTCGCCGGGTATGCCGATCACGGCCTTCTCGGGCAGGCTCGCGAGCGACTTGTAGCGCGTGGAGTAGATGCCCAGCGGCGCGCTAAGCGTCTTGCCGACCGGCACCAGCTTGTAGCCGAAGGCCTTGATCTGCCCGTTCAGGTAGGGCTGGTGCTGGAACGCATTGGCATCGATGTCGCCATCGTTGAGCGGGCCGTTGGCGTTGATGTGGCCGCTGAAGACCACGGTCTGGATGGTGAGGCCTTCGCGCGCGGCTGCCTTCTGCGCCGCCTGCACCACGTCTTCCATGACGCCGCCGCTGATGCCCAGCCTGATCGTCGTCTTGTCCTGCGCGTGCGCGCCGGAAGCGAAGGAGAGAACGGCCACGCAGGCGGCCAGGAGATGTGCGAATTTCATTGCGATCGATGGTCCCGGGGGGATGAAAAAAGAGCAGCGAATCTAAGGCGCCCACCGCCGCATCGCGTCGATGCATTTCAGTTATTCATATGCATGAAACCGGCTTGGAGGACGGCGTCGCGGTCGTTACGCTCCCTGTCCTTTGACCGGCCAGATAGCCCAGATAGCCGCATTGCATGACTGACCTGTCCGATATCCACCGGGTGCTCGACCGGCCCGCCGACGCATCGCCAGCGTCGATGGGCGCCGTTGTCCCTCCGCTCGTCTTCGAGGATCTTTCCAAGCATTACCAGGGGCCGGCGGGCACGATCGCCGCGCTGCAGGACATCGACCTGCGCATCGAGCCCGGCGAGGTCTTCGGCATCATCGGCCGCAGCGGTGCAGGCAAGTCCACGTTGCTGCGCACCATCAACCGGCTCGAGCGTCCGAGCACGGGCCGCGTGCGTGTGCAGGGCATCGACGTCAACACGCTCGGCGAGCGGGAGCTCGTTCGGTTGCGTCGACGCACCGGCATGATCTTTCAGCACTTCAACCTGCTGTCGTCCAAGACAGTCTGGCAGAACGTGGCGCTGCCGCTGCAGGTCGCGAAGGTGCCGGCAGCCGAAGTCGAGGCCAAGGTTGCGCGCCTGCTGGACCTGGTCGGCCTGGCGGACAAATATGCGGTGTATCCGGGCAAGCTGTCCGGCGGGCAGAAGCAGCGCGTCGGCATTGCGCGCGCGCTGGTGCACGACCCCGAACTTTTGCTGTGCGACGAGGCGACGTCCGCCCTGGACCCGGAGACCACGCAGTCGATCCTCGCGCTGTTGCGCGACATCAGCCGGCGGCTGCGGCTGACCATCGTGCTGATCACCCACGAGATGTCGGTGATCCGCGAGATCTGCGACCGCGTGGCGGTGCTGGAGAAGGGGCGGGTGGTCGAGCTGGGCGAGGTGTGGCGCGTGTTCGGCGATCCGCGCGACGATGCCACCCGCGCGCTGTTGCGCCCGCTGCTGCACGACGTGCCACCGGAGCTGCTGGCGGGTGTCGAGCCTGTCGGCGACGCGTTACCGCTGCCTGCCGCAGGCAGCCTGCTGCTGGCGCTGCACTTCACGGGCGAGTCGCGGCAGGAGCCCGACCTTGGCCGGCTCGCGCAGGTGCTGCAGGGCGGCGTGCAACTGATCCATGGCGGCATCGACCGCATCCAGTCGCGACCGCAAGGCCGGCTGCTCGTCGCCGTGACCACGGCACTGCGCGACGTCGCTGCCGTGCGCAGGGCAGCGCATGGCCTGGTCGATCGCCTCGACGTCCTGGGGGTGCGCCATGGTGTTGCTTGACCTGTTCATCGCCGCCATCGGCGAAACGCTGACGATGGTGTCGATCTCCGCGCTCCTGGTGCTTGTCATCGGGTTGCCGCTGGCCGTGCTGCTGGTGACGACCGCGCCCGGCGGCATCTACGAGGCGCCGCGCCTGCATCGCGCGCTCGGCACGGTCGTCAACATGTTCCGTTCGACGCCCTTCATCATCCTGATGGTGGCGCTCATCCCGTTCACGCGCTTCGTGGTGGGGACGACCATCGTCGTGTGGGCCGCCGCTGTGCCGCTCACGGTGGCGTCGGCGCCGTTCTTCGCGCGCGTGTCGGAGGTCAGCCTGCGCAGCATCGACAAGGGGCTGATCGAAGCCGCGCAGGCAATGGGTTGCGAACGCCGCGACATCGTGCGCCACGTGCTGCTGCCGGAAGCGCTGCCCGGCCTGATCGCGGGCTTCACGCTCACCGTGGTGGCGATGATCGGCTCGTCCGCCATGGCGGGCGCGCTCGGTGCGGGCGGCCTCGGCGACCTGGCGATCCGCTATGGCTACCAGCGCTTCGACACCGGCGTCATGCTGATGGTGATTCTGCTGCTGATCCTCCTGGTCAGCCTGGTGCAGTTCGTGGGCGAGTCGCTGGCGCGGCGGCTGACGTGCTGAAGCGAAGAGCTTGCGACGGGCCCGGTATCCCGGTATCGGTATTGCGGCGGCGCGCGCCGCTCAGGTGCCGGCGCCGACCGTCGGCTGCCCGAGCGCGGCGCGCGTCAGATGCGGCGCGAACGACGCGATGAATTCGTAGACGAAGCTCTGCAGGTGATCGCCGCGGCAGATGGCCAACTGGGTCTGGTGCTGCCCGAACAGGTGGCTGGCGTCCAGCGCGCGCAACTGCGCGTCGCGGGCGCCGTCGTACGCCAGGTCGGCCACGATGCCCACGCCCATGCCGAGCGCGACGTAGGTCTTGATGACGTCGGCGTCCATGGCCGCCAGCACGATGTTGGCGCGCACGCCCTGCCGTGCAAAGGCCTCGTCGATGCGTGAGCGGCCGGTCAGGCCGTTGTCGTAGGTGATCAACGGCCACGCCGCGAGCGCCTCGAGCGTGAGGAGTCCGCCACCCAGCAGCGGATGGCCCTTGGGTGCGACCACCACATGGTTCCAACATCGGCAGGGCAGCACGAGCAGCTGCGGGTAGTCGCCGAGCACCTCGGACGCGATGCCCACGTCGGCATCGCCGTCCAGCACCATCTGCGCGATCTGTCTGGGAGACCCCTGGTGCAGTTGCAGCCGGACTTCGGGGAACCGGCTTCGAAAGGCCTGCACGGCCGCGGGCAGTGCGTAGCGCGCCTGCGAATGCGTCGCCGCCACCGACAGCACGCCCTGCTGCTGTGAGAGATAGGCCTGCCCGACGTCGCGCAACTGGCGGCTTTCCAGCAGCACGCGTTCGATGATCGGCAGCAGGTGATCGCCCGGCCGCGTGAGCCCGGTCAGCCGCTTGCCCGCCCGCACGAACAGGTCCACGCCGAGTTCCTGTTCGAGGTCGCGGATCTGCCGGCTCACGCCGGACTGCGACGCCCCCAGCCTGTGCGCCGCCTCGGTCAGGTTGAAGCTGGCGTCGACGGCTTCATGCACCGCGCGCAATTGCTGGAGATTCATGGTGCCCCTTCGGCCGGCGTCGCCGCGTCCGGCGGTCAGTGCACCTTGAAGAATCCATGCCGCTCGGCGAGCAGCGCGAGGATGCGGCGGGTGTCGGTGACGAAGCGCGTGCTGCCGATGGCGAGCGCGTCCGGCGGCGCGGGTTGTTCGTCCCCGAGGATCAGCACGGGCAGCCCCTGGTGTGCTTCGTCGAGCGCGGCGATCACGTCGGCACGCGGGCGCGCGAAGGGGTGATGCGAGATGTCCAGCCTCGCGGTCAATTCGGGAGCGCTGGCCAGCAGACCTTCGATCGGAAGACAGTCCGGACAGACGAAGTTCTCGCCCGGATGCCCGGGGTCGGCAAAGCCTGGAGAAAGCAGGAGGAGGCGGTCGCGGCTCATGGAGTTTCCTTGGCGGGCACCCGGCTGTGCCAGGGTGCAAAGCGATCGATGCTAAGGACGCACCGGTCGGTGCGCAAAGATGAAAAACGTATTTGGTAACGCGCTGGACGCCGCTGCGCCAAGCCGTTCCGCGCATAAGCAAGTGCGCATTCCTTCTGATGGCGCGTTGCATCGACCCCAATAATTCCCGTCGATGTCCGAGCCCCGACCCCTGATCCTCAATGCGTTCACGATGAGTGCGGTGTCGCATCTCAACTATGGGCTGTGGCGTCATCCCGATGACCAGAGCTGGCGCTACAACGAGCTTGCGCACTGGACGGGTCTGGCCCGCACCCTGGAGCAGGGCGGCTTCGACAGCCTGTTCATCGCCGATGCGCTGGGGCAGCTCGATACCCATGGCGGCAATGCCGACGCATCGTTGCGCACCGGCACGCAGTCGCCGCTGTCCGACCCGTTGCTGGCCGTGTCCGCGATGGCGGCCGCCACCGAACATCTGGGCATCGGCGTCACCGTCTCGACGACCTATGAACATCCCTATCTGCTGGCGCGCAAGTTCACCACGCTCGACCACCTGAGCAACGGCCGCATCGCCTGGAACATCGTGACCTCGCAACTCGACAGTGCCGCGCGCAACCTCGGGCTGGCCGAGCAGTTGCCGCACGACGAGCGCTACGAGCGGGCGGATGAGTTCCTGGACGTTGCGTACAAGTTGTGGGAGTCGTCCTGGGACGACGGCGCCGTGCTGCGCGACCGGGAGCGTGGCATCTACACCGATCCCGCGGCCGTGCACGGCATCGGCCATCACGGGCGCTGGTACGACGTGCCTGGCGCACACCTGAGCGAGCCGAGCCCGCAGCGCACGCCCGTGTTGTTCCAGGCCGGCGGCTCGCCGCGCGGCCAGCGCTTCGCAGGCCGGCATGCGGAGCTGGTCTTCGTCGCGGGCGCGAATGCGGCCGGCATCCGCCGCAGCGTGGAGGCCATTCGCGGCTTTGCCGCCGAAGCCGGGCGGGCGCCCGATGCAGTGCGCTTCGTGGCGCCGATCGCGGTGGTCACGGGCGCCGACGACCGCGCCGCGGCGGACAAGCTGGCCGGGTACCGCCGCTACTACGACGCCGAAGGCGCCATCGTCCATTACTCGGCGAGCACCGGCATCGACTTTTCGGCGCAAGACCTCGATGCGCCGATCCGCCATCAGGAAACCAACGCCAACCGTTCGCTGCTGAGCAATCTCACGCAGGACCCGACCCGCGACACGCCCTGGACGCTGCGCGAGGCATTGGCGCCGGCCGCGGGTTTCGGGCGTCACAAGACACTGGTCGGCGGGCCCGCCACCGTCGCCAACGGACTGCAGGCCTGGCTGCGCGACACGGGCACCGACGGCATCAATCTCGCCGCCATCGTCAACCCGGGCAGCTTCAGCGACTTTGCCGAGTTCGTCGTGCCGGAGCTGCGTCGGCGGGGCCTGTTGGCCGATCCGCCCGCGGTGCCCCGGACGCTGCGCGAGCGGCTGTTCGGCGATGCGCGGCTGCCGGCCGACCACCCTGGCCGGCGCCAGCCGCAACCATCCACCGCAAAGCCATGAGCACCGACAACACACATCGCGCCACCGCGCGCGCGCCGCTGATCTTCAACGGCTTCGGCATGAACGTGGTCGGCCACGTGTCGGCCGGACTCTGGCGCCATCCACGCGACCAGGCCCATCGCTACACCACGCTCGCCTACTGGGTGGAACTGGCAAAGCTGCTGGAGCGTGGCGGCTTCGACGGGATCTTCCTGGCCGACGCCGTGGGCCATCTCGACGTGTACGGCGGCAACGCCGACGCGTCGCTGCGCACGGCCGCGCAGTCGCCGGTGAACGATCCGCTGCTGCTGGTGTCGGCCATGGCGGCCGCCACCGAGCACCTGGGCTTCGGCATCACGGTGTCGACGACCTACGAGCAGCCCTACCTGCTGGCACGCAAGTTCAGCACGCTCGACCATCTGACGCGGGGCCGCATCGCCTGGAACGTCGTGACCTCGATGCTCGAAAGCGCGGCGCGCAACCTGGGCCTCGGCCAGCAGATCGAGCACGACGAGCGCTACGACCGCGCCCAGGAATTTCTCGAAGTCACCTACAAGCTGTGGGAAGGTTCGTGGGAAGACGGTGCGGTGGTGCGCGACCGCGAACGCGGCGTCTACACCGATCCGTCGAAGGTGCATCCGATCCGCCACCATGGGCGCTGGTACGACGTGCCCGGCGCCCACCTGAGCGAGCCGAGTCCGCAGCGCACGCCGGTGATCTACCAGGCCGGCACATCGCCGCGCGGCAAGATCTTCGCGGCGCTCAATGCCGAGGTAATCTTTCTCGGTGGCACCAACCCGGCGGCGATCCGCCGGTCGGTCGATGCCATCCGCGCGCAGGCGGTGGCGCTGGGCCGCGCGCCCGACGCCATCAAGTTCATCACCGCGGTCAGCGTGGTCGCCGCGGCCACCGACGCCGAGGCCGAGGCGAAGTACCGCGACTATCTGTCGTACACCAGCACCGAGGCGGCGCTCGCGCTGTTCTCCGCATGGACCGGTGTCGACTGGTCGGTCTATCCGCTGGACCATCCGCTCGAATACATCGAGACCAACGCCAGCCGTTCGATCCTCGCGGCGCTCTCCAGCGTGGACGCGGACCGGCGCTGGACCGTGGGCGGCATCGCCGAGTACATCGGCATCGGCGGCATCCATCCGACGCTGGTCGGCGGGCCGGCCAAGGTGGCCGACCAGCTCGAAGCCCTGGCCGAGGCGGCCGGCGTCGACGGCTTCAACCTGGCCTATGCGATCAGCCCGGGTTCCTTCGAGGAGTTCGTCGAGTTCGTCGTGCCCGAGCTGCGTGCGCGCGGGCGCATCAAGCCGCGCGCCGACACGCCCGTCACTCTGCGTGAGCGGCTGCAGGGCGAAGGCCAGGCGCGGCTGCGCGCCGACCACCCGGGCGCCGCGTTCCGCTCGCTCCAACCAGCGGACCGACCCTCCGTTTCAACTTCGGCCGATACGGCCAGCGCCACATGACGTCCACCGCCAACACGCACGCCGTTGCACCCTATCGCGGTCTCGATGCCGCGTCGTTCACCCACTGGCAGGGCGTGGCGCGCGAGGTCGCGTCGCAGCTCGCCCGGACCGCGCTCGCGCGCGATCGTGCCAACCAGAACCCCGAAGCCGAGATCGCGTTGCTGCGCGATGCCGGCCTGCTCGGCCTGGCCACGCCGGTCGAGTTCGGCGGTGCGGGCGCGAATCTCCCGCAGGCCTTGCGCATCGGCCAGATCGTCTCGGCCGCCGACGGGTCGATCGGCCAACTGTTGCTGTATCACTACTCCAACGGCGTCTGGAGCCACATCCTCGGCACGCCCGCGCAATGGGAGCATGTGGCGCGCGGCGTGGCAGAGAAGGGCTGGTTCCAGGGCGGTGTCAGCAATCCGCGCGACCCCAAGTCCGACATCGCGGAGCGCTACGGCAAGTTCCACATCAACGGCACGCGCACCTTCGCGACCGGCGCCTCGGTGGCGTCGGTGCTCACGGTGACGGTGTGGCTCGGTGAGCGCCTGGTGAACTTCCAGGTGCCGGCCGACCGCGCCGGCCTGCGCTACGAGAGCGACTGGGACAACCTGGGCCAGCGGCTCACGGCCAGCGGCAGCGTGGTCTTCAGCGATGTCGCGGTCGATCCGTCCGAGCGGCTCGCGGGCCTCGACGAATGGCCGGGCGACGTGGCGCTGCGCGACGGGCTGCGTTCGCAGTTCAGCCAGCTGATCTTCGTGTACCTGTATCTCGGCATCGCCGAAGGCGCGCTGGCGGCGGCCGGCGACTACGTGCGCACGGCGGGCCGGCCCTGGCCCGAATCGGGGCTGGCGGATGCGGGGCAGGACCCGTATCACCTGCAATTGCTCGGCCGCCTGTCGGCCGGCGTCGCGGCCGGCATTGCGCTGGCCGATGTCGCCGCCGCGCAATACCAGGCGGCGCTCGAGAAGGGCCCGGCGCTCACGGCGCAGGGATGGGGCGAGCTGGCCTTGCGCATCTCGCAGGCCAAGTCGGTCGCGAGCGAGATCTCGGTCGAGACCAGCACGCAGATCTTCCAGGCCACCGGCGCGCGGTCCACGGCCAACCGCTACGGGCTCGACATCTTCTGGCGCAACGTGCGCACGCACAGCGTGCACGACCCGCTGCCCTACCGCCAGCGCGAAGTGGGGCAGTACGTCATCAACCGCGTGCTGCCGAAGCCGCGCGTGTTCGTGCCCCCCAAGGCCTGATTCATTTTTTCTTCTCTGGAGCGGCCCGCTGCACGGGCCGGATTGCTGCCATGTCCGATTCCCATCTGCCCATCGTCAACGATGCTTCCGTGACCCGCCGCCAGGGCCGTCGCCATTTCATGGCCACGATGGCCGCCATGGCCGGCGTGGTGTCGCTCAGCCTGCAGGATGCTTCCGCGCAGGAGAAGAGAGGCACGCCGCGGCGCGGCGGCACGCTGGTCGTGGGCCTGAGCGGCGAGCCGTCGGTGTTCGACCCGAATCGCCAGTTCAGCTACGAGACCTACCGCATCGACCTGCACATCTACGAGTCGCTCGTGGCCGAGAACCTGGCGCGCCCTTTCAAGGACGGGCCGCCGGAGATCATCCCCGCGCTGGCGGAGAGCTGGCAGGTCAGCGACGACGCGAGGACCTTCACCTTCAAGCTGCGCAAGGGCGTGAAGTTCCACGACGGCACCGACTTCGACGCGGAAGCCGTGCGCTTCAACGTGCGGCGCTTCACCGACCCCACCTTCGAGTTCTACGACGTGCGTTCGAACGGCTCGATGAAGCCGGTGTACGGCGGGCTGAAGGAGATCAAGGTGCTCGACGCGCACACGGTGCAATACGTGTTCGCGCATCCGTTCATCGACTTCCTGCGGCTGCTGCCGCAGGGCAACTTCGTGTCGGGCGTGTTCAGCCCGGCCGCGCTGCAGAAATACGGACAGGACGGCCTGGCCGAACACCCGACCGGCACCGGGCCCTACCGCTTCGTGAGCCGCGTGCGCAACGAGAAGACCGAGCTGGTGCGCAACGACGGCTACTGGGGCGCGCAGCCGTATCTCGACAAGCTGATCTTCCGCCCCATCAACGACGACGCCACGCGCCTGTCGGCGCTGCGCTCGGGCCAGCTCGACATCCTGAGCAAGATCCCGGCCGATGGCGTGGAGGGCCTGCGCAAGTCGGGCTACACGATCCACGACAGTCCCGGCGCGAACCAGCTGTTCCTGAGCTGGTACTTCGGCAATCGCTTCGCCAAGGACAAGGCGGTGCGCCAGGCCTTCGTGAAGGCGATCGACCGCGAGGGCCTGGTGAAGTCGCTCTACAAGGGGCTGGCCTTCCCGTCGTACAGCATCTTCAACTGGGGCAGCACGGCCTACGACCCGGCGCAGAAGGACTTCGCGTACGACCCGGCCGGCGCGCGCAAGCTGCTGGCCGATGCCGGCTACAAGGACGGCGAGATCGAGTTCTCGATCATCACCTACACGCTGCAGCAGCCGGTGATCGAATGGATCCAGCGCGACCTGGCCAAGGTCGGCATCAAGATCAACATCATCTCGCTCGAATGGCTGACCTACGCCAGCAAGCTGGCCACGCCGACGCCCGAGACCGCGTTGTTCACCATGGAGTGGGGCTTCATCACGCCGTACTGGCTCAAGCTGGCCTACCAGACCTACATCGTGTCGCGTGGATCGGGCGAGAAGGTGGTCGACCCGGCGCTCGGCCCGGCCGTCGAGAAGGCCGCCGCGCAGACCAGCGAGGCGCAGGCCATCGTGGAATGGAAGAAGGCCAACCTGATCGCCCAGCGCGACGCCGCCTTCGTGCCGCTGCTGTCGCCCACCGTCAACTTCATCAGCGGCAAGAAGGTGCAGGGTTTCAACGTGCCGCTGCAGAACTTCTACGACCTGAGCAAGGTCTGGCTCGAGAAGTAGGCCGGCGATGATCGCGCGCTCCATCGCCAGCCGCGTGCTGCAGGCGATCCCGGTGTTCCTGGCCATCTCGGTGCTGGTGTTCTTCATCTCGCATCTCGGTGGCGACGACCCGATCACCAACGCACTGGCCGGCATCCTGCCGCAGGACGCGATCGACGCGATCCGGCGCGAATACGGACTCGACCAGCCCGTGTACGTGCAGTACCTGCTGTGGCTGAAGCACCTGTTCTCGGGCGACTGGGGGCTGTCGCTCACGCTGCGCGTGCCGGTGTTCGACGTGCTCGGCAAGGCTTTCTTCAACACGCTGATCCTGACGGTCGGCGCGGTGCTGATCTGCCTGCTGGCGGGCGTGTCGGTCGGCGTGCTGGCCGGCCTGAAGCGCGGCTCGGCGATCGACGGCGTGACGATGCTGGTCATCCAGCTTGGCCACAACCTGCCGGTATTCTGGTCGGGCCTGGTGCTGATCTGGCTCTTCGCCGTGCGGCTCGACTGGCTGCCGGCCTCGGGCATGTACGACATGCGCGGCGACCAGACCTTCGGCGACCTGCTGGTCCATCTCGTGCTGCCGGCCTTCTCGGCGGCGATCGTCTCGATGCTCATCCTGGCACAGCTGGTGCGCGCGTCGGTCATCGAGATCATCGGCTCCGACTACATCCGCACCTATCGCTCGCAGGGCTTCTCGCGCGGCACCATCCTGCGCCGGCATCTCGGGCGCAACCTGCTGAGCCCGGTCGTCAACATCACCGGCCTGCAGATCGGCTACCTGCTCAGCGGCGTGATCTTCGTGGAGAACGTGTTCGCCTGGCCGGGCATCGGCACGCATCTCTACAACGCGGCGGCCGGCAAGGACTATCCGATGACGCAGGCGGGCGTGATGCTGATCACGGGCTGCTTCCTGGTCGTCAACCTGGCCACCGACGTGATCCTCGACCTGCTGAATCCGCGCCTGCGCGCCTGAGCTTTTACCGATGTCTCCTCCCGATCCTTCCTTTGCCCTGGCGGCCGAACTGCCGTCGCACGAGACCGAGCCCTTGCTGCCGTCCGGCGGGCTGGTGCACTGGCGCCGGCTCAAGGCCAACAAGCTGGCGCTGGCGAGCCTGGTCTTCATCGTGTTCATGCTGCTGGTGTCGCTGCTCGCGCCGTGGATTTCGCCGTACGACCCGAATGCCGCGGCCGATCCGTCGCTGCGGCTCGCGCCGCCAGGCACGCCGGGCCATCTTCTCGGGCTCGACGGACAGGGCCGCGACTTGCTCAGCCGCTTGATCTGGGGCGGCCGGCAGTCGCTGCTGTCGACGATCCCGCCCGTTGCCGCCGCCGTGCTGCTGAGCCTGGCGCTCGGGCTGTATGCGGGCTACACGCGTGGGCGCGGCTCGGCGCTGGTCATGCGCGTGATCGACATCCTCTTCGCGTTCCCGATGGTGCTGCTCGCGATCGGGCTGGCGACCGCGCTCGGGCCGGGCCTGTGGACCATCGGCCTCACCATCGTCTTCTCGGCGACGCCCTATCTGGCGCGGGTCGTCTACGCGGGCGTGCGTGCCGAGCGCGACAAGGACTACGTGGAGGCCGCCCGTGCGCTGGGCGCGTCGACCCGCACGGTGCTGTTCTCGGAGATATTGCCGAACGTGGCCACGGCCGCCGTGGTCTACGGCACCACGCTGGTGGGCAGCATGATCGTGTTCCTTTCCGGGCTGAGCTTCCTCGGACTCGGCACCCAGCCGCCGACCGCGGACTGGGGCCGCATGGTCAGCGAGGGCGCGCAGGTGCTGGTGCTCGACGCGGCCCACGTGGCGACCGTTCCCGCCTTGACCATCGTGCTGGTGGCACTCGCCTTCAACTGGCTCGGCAACGGCCTGCGTGATGTGCTCGATCCCAGAAATTGACATGCAAATCCCCATGCCCATCGCTTCGCGTATCGCCGCCCCCCGAGAGGGCGCGTCAGTGCCTTCGGGCGGCCGGGCGGCACTGACATGACTGTCCTTTCCATCCAGGACCTCGAAGTCGATTTCGTCGGCACCCACGGCGCGGTCGAGCCCGCGGTGAAGAAGATCAGCCTGTCGATCCGGCCGGGCGAGATCCTTGCGCTGGTCGGCGAATCCGGCTCGGGCAAGAGCGTCACTGCCGCCGCGGTACTCGGGCTGCTGCCGCAGCGCGTCGCGCGGGCGCGCGGCAGCGTCACCTTCGAAGGGAAGGAACTGCTGGGCCTGGCCGACGCGCAGCTCAACACCGTGCGCGGGCAGGGCATCGGCATCGTGTTCCAGAACTCGCTCACGTCGCTGGACCCGTCGTTCCGGGTCGGGGAGCAGTTGCTGGCGTGTGCCGTGCATCGGCGGCGCCTCGCGTCCGAAGAGGCGCGGGCGCTGGTGCTGAGCTGGCTCGACCGCGTCGGCATCCGCGACGCGGCCCGCGTGCTGCGCTCGTACCCGCACGAGCTCAGCGGCGGCATGCGGCAGCGCGTGATGATCGCCATCGCGGCGATGGCCAAGCCGCGGCTGCTGATCGCCGACGAGCCCACGACCGCACTCGACGCCACCATCCAGAAGCAGATCCTCGCGCTGCTCAAGGACATCAACCAGCGCGACGGCACCGCCATCCTGCTCATCACGCACGACTTCGGCGTGGTGTCGTACCTGAGCCATCGCGTGGCCGTGATGCGCGGCGGACAGATCGTGGAGCAAGGCCCGACCGACCAGGTGCTGCGCGCGCCGGCGCATGCCTACACGCGACGCCTGATCCATGCGGTGCCGGAGCTTGGCGAGCGGGCCGCCGACCCGACGGCGTCGCGGCGGCTCGGCGTGGCGCGGTCGTCGCCGTTGGCGGTCGTGTCGCAGGTGCGGCAGGAAGGCCAGCCGCTCGCGCCCGTGCTGCTCGAAGTGAGCGATCTCAGCAAGACCTATGTGATCGACAGAAGCCTGTTCGATCGACGCGGCAAGTCCGTGCAGGCGGTCAGCCATGTCGACCTGCAGCTGCGGCGCGGCGAGATCCTCGGCCTCATCGGCGAATCCGGTTCGGGCAAATCGACACTGGCGCGGCTGGTGGCGCAGCTGCTGCCCGCCACCGGCGGACGCATCCGCTTCGACGGCGTGGACACGGCCGGCTTCGACGCCGCGGCGCTGCAGGCGTTTCGCCGGCGCGTGCAGTTCGTCTTCCAGGACAGCACGGCGTCGCTCAACCCGCGCCGCAGCGTGGCGAGCCAACTGGTCGAGCCGGCGCTGCGCCTGGGCGTGGCGGGCCATCGCACCGAAGCGCTGAGGCTGGCGGCGGAAGCGCTTGAACGCGTGGGCCTGCTGCCGAGCCATCTGGCGCGCTATCCGCATGAGTTTTCCGGCGGGCAGCGGCAGCGCATCGGCATTGCGCGCGCGTTGATCGTGAAGCCCGAGTTCGTCGTCCTCGACGAGCCGACCTCGGCGCTGGACGTTTCGATCCAGGCGCAGATCCTCAACCTGCTGCTCGAACTGCGCGAGCAGCTCGATCTGACCTACCTGTTCATCGGCCACAACCTGTCGGTGATCGAGTTCCTCTGCGACCGTGTGGCCGTGATGGACCAGGGACGCATCGTCGAGGCTTTCGATGCCGGCGACCTGCATGCCAACGCCACGCATCCGGTCACCCGAAAATTGCTGGATTCGGTGTTGCCGGTACGACGCGCGGTGTTGCGCGATGCCTTGGCCGCCTGACTGGAGCAATTTCCCCATGCCATTCACGACACAGCTCACCGACACGCCGGACGACGAGGCACGCACGGTCATCGTCCAGGGCCTGCTGGCCTACAACCGCGCGCAGACCGGCATCTCGGACCACCGGCCGCTCGCCGTCCTGCTGCGCGACGAGGAGGGGAAGGTCATCGGCGGCCTGTGGGGGCGCACGGCCTACGGCTGGCTGTTCACCGAACTGCTGTTCGTGCCCGAGGTGCTGCGCGGTCAGGGCGCCGGCGAGTCGCTGCTGCTGCAGGCCGAAGCCCAGGCGCGCGAGCGCGGCTGCCACGGCGCCTGGCTCGACACCTTCGCGTTCCAGGCGCGGCCTTTCTATGAAAAGCTGGGCTACATCTGCTTCGGCGAGATCGAGGACTATCCGCGTGGCTCCTCGCGGTTTTTCATGAAGAAGGATTTGGAGGGGGGATGAGGCTGGGCGGGCGCTCCCGATACGGCATCAGGACGCGCAGGCGTTCGCTGCCGTGTCCCGCGCCTCGCGCAGCATCCGCCGGCCTTGTGGGCGCAGCGTGATGCGGCGCTTGCCGTCGTCATCGGCCGTGCGCTCCACCAGCCCGATCTTTTCCAGCGGCAGCAACTGCTGGAGCAAGCGCGAGGCCGGCGTGCGCAAGGTGCGCGCGAGCTCCGTCGCGGGTGCCGCCCCGCCGGCCGCATCCAGCACGGTGAGAAGCACGAAGTCGGTCCATGACAGGCCATGCCGCATGCCGATTTCTTCGTCGAGCACGAACACCATCGCCGCGTGCGCCAGATGGCGGTCGACGCAGGCTTGCAGAGCTTTCTCGCTCATGTCGACAGTCCTTGCAGTTCGCGGTGGATCTGCTCCAGCGCTTTCAGTTCGGCTGCGTAGTCGAAGTCTGGATCCTCGCGTTCCTTCACGAGCTCCCGTACTTCGAACGCGAGTCCATCCGCGCCGCTGCGGTTCCACTCGGCCTGCAGCACCCGGTCGGCGTGCTTGCCCATGCGCAGTTCGAAGTGCGCGCGATTCAGCGCGGCGTGCACGTTTCGGCTTGCGCCAAGCAGCAGGTGGCCGCTCGCGTGACTGCGGATCGCGTAGATGCCCATCGGCGGGAAGGCGTCGCGCACCTGGCGCGCGACTGCTCGCCGCGCCGAGCGCGACGCTTGCTTCGTGGAAGAGTCCATCTTTCTCCTTGGGACGGTAATGAAGGCCGTGCGGCACACGCACATGTGCCTCGTCCCTGTGTGAATTTTACCCGGGCATAATTAATGATGTCAATAAAACCCGGGTAAAAGTCAGCGCACGAGGATAAGTGGTTCCCTCTTGGCAAATTGCCGAAGCTTGCCGTCGGCTGGTAGCAGTCACTCGCCCGCGGATGACCTCATCGGCCAAGGTGGCCGACGCCGACGGCTGCTCATCGGCTCAAGCGGGTCGCCTCGCCAAGTGCCAGGAAATCTGCGGAGGCTGAACACTGGCGCACACCGGCCCCCCATCCTTCATGGTTCCGTGGATGCAGGCCTCGATCGCGGCATCCGGCTTGCCCGCAGCGCTTTTCACAAGCTCGACGGGAATGCCCGCCAGCTTGATCTTCGCCCTTCGTTCCCACGGCGTGCCCATCTGGCCTGCGTAGAAGCCGGAGTTCACGTAGACGAACCGGTCTGCAGCCGTGCCTTGCGCGAAAGGACCGCGGAAGCTGGGGGACCCATCTGCGAGCGAAGGTCCAAGCGTCAGCGTGATGGCGAACGACACCCGGTCTGTCGTCACGAGGAAGGGCTTCACCAGGTCATCGCGACCGCGCTGCACGGCAAAGTCCACGCCGGACGGAGGCGACTGCAGGGTGAGAATGAGCTGGAGGTGTCTCGCTGGGTCAGTCTGCATGCGTTGCAGTTTAGAGGTGGCCTCTCTCTTCGGCTCGAGTTGATGGACCCAGCCATCGCGGCGACTCACCAGGCGTACGGTGCGAGGCCCGCGCCATCGCCGTCGTGGAAGAAGCCACCGGTCGGTCCGGCCCACCCGAGAGTGGCCAGGCGCACGGCAATCACCGCGCCCTGTTCGACCCTGCGTGGCGCCATCGCGCCGCCCATGTCGGTGGCGACCGAGCCGGGGCAGCCGGCGTTGACTTTGATGCCGGTGCCGAGCAGCTCCTTGGCCAGCTTCGCGGTGAACATGTTCAGCGCGGCCTTGGAAGCCGAATAGCCCATGGCGTGCAGGCTCCAGGTGGGCGCCTTCATGTCCTCGGTCAGCGTGATCGAGCCCAGCCCGCTGCTCATCATCACGATGCGCGCCCCATCGGACTTGCGCAGCAGCGGCAGGAACGCCTGGGTGACGCGCACCGTTCCGAAGAAGTTGACGTTGAACGTGGCGTGCATCTCGCTCACGCCCTCCTGGCTGGGGACGGATTGCAGACCACTGCCGATGCCGGCGTTGTTGACCAGCACGTCCAGGCGACCCGAAGCCGCCCCGACCGTGTCCACGGCGGCGCGCACGCTGGCGTCGTCAGTGATGTCCAGCTGGACGAAGTGCGCCTGGATGCCGTCGGCGCGCAATTCTTCGACGGCCCTGGCGCCACGCGCCGGGTCGCGGCAGCCCAGCCAGACGACGTGGCCCAATGCGCCCAGTTGACGCGCCGTTTCGAGTCCGATGCCCTTGTTGGCGCCCGTGACGAGGGCGATTCTTTCAGTGCTCACGATGATCCTTTGCAAAGGATTCGATCGTAGGCAGCGGAGCGTGGCTCGGCAGTCCTGATCGTGCCTTATCCTTGCCCGATTCTTCCAATCACTCATCGTGGCTGCATGACTGAACTTTCGGGCATCGCGAATCGCATCCTTGGACAGGTGGCGCATTTCGTGGCGCAGCAGCCCGGTGTCTCCGGCGTCTCTACGGCCATTCCGCGCCTCAAGGTGTGGTCGAGCCTGCGCCCGACGCCACCCACGCCGGCGATGTTCGAACCCATGTTCTACGTCGTCCTCCGTGGCACGAAGGTGTTGACGATCGCGGAGCATCGCCTGGAGCTCAAGGCGGGCGCCTGCGCGGCTGCGTCGTTCGGCATGCCGTACGTCAGCCAGTTGATCGACGCGAGCCGCGACTCGCCCTATGTCGCGATGAGCCTGGCGCTGGATACTGGGTTGTTGATCCAGGTCATGCTCGATATGCCCAGCGCCGACGACCGTTGGGTCTGTTCCGCGGCGACCTCAACGCTGGCCGGGCCGTTCGGAGAGGCTTTCGCCCGTCTGGTCGGACTGCTCGACACGCCCGAAGACATTGCTGTCCTGGCGCCGCTGCTGGAAGCCGAGCTGTACTACCGCCTGCTTCAGAGTTCGATGGGCGACACCCTGCGCCAGATCGGTCGCCGCAACGGTCGCCTGCGCCAGATCAAGCGGGCGGCGGACTGGTTGTGCCTCAACCAGGACAAGCCGTTCGTCGTGGCCGAGCTGGCCGATTCGGTCGGGATGAGCCTTACCTCCTTTCACCGTCACTTCAAGGCCGTCACAGGTTACAGCCCGATCGCATTCCAGCGTCACGTGCGCCTGCTGGAGGCGCGCAAGCTGCTGTTGACTGGCAGCACGAACGTCTCCGGCGCCGCGTTCGCAGTCGGCTATCTGAGTACGTCCCAGTTCAGCCGCGAGTACAAGCGCATGTTCGGCACGCCACCGCTGCACGATCTGGCCACCACGTCGGGTTAGAAGAACGAGTGCAACTCGGCTTCAGTGGGCAAGCGCAAATTGCCGCAGGCTCTACAGGTCGTTGACTTGGAATCGAGGGGCGGAGATGCGCAGGCCCAGGTGGCTTCTCGAATGCCTCGCGCAAAAGTGGCCTGCAACACCTGCCGTCGGTGGCGCCGATGCTATTTGCCGGAGAGAGCTTTGAGCTGCCAGTCGATACTGCCCAATAGCCGAATCGGCGAATTACGGCCGAATCATTGGACATTGGCCAACTATTTTCTCCATCACGGGAAGTTCAAGTTCAGACCGAGAATCCTGCTAAGGCCGAAGGTGAAAAGCGAGAGGCCCAGGAGCGACAGCACGAAGACTGCGGCCACCTTGCCACCCGCGCGCAGCACGGTGCTCTGTTTCCCCTTCTTCCCTTGATCGTAATGCCACTTGATGGCAAAGAACATGCCTATGCCAAGCACGAGAACCTTGAACGTGATGAGGACTACAGGGATCCAATCCATGATTTCAGTATTTCCAGTCTATTCATTGATGCAATTCAATGCGAGAAGTATTGAATCTCGGCGATTGTCCGTCTCGCCAAAGTGGCAGACGAATTCCAGGTTCAGCGCAGCATAAAGAAACACGCACACCCTTCGACGTTGATGTAACGGTCGGCTGCGGGAGTCACGAACGAGCCTTGATGTCCGCGCTTGGCCGCCAGCTGAATCAGAGTCGCGAAGCCTCTTTCCACCCCAAAGACTTCTTCATGGAAGCAAGGTAGAAGCCGGCCGCATAGTCGTCGATGCGCGCGTATTCCTCATAGCCGTGCTTTCGATAGAACGCGGGCGCTTGCCACTCGAAAGTATCGAGCTTCGCGTTCCTGGCACCCAGTGCGATGGCCTGCCGCTCCGCTTCGGCGAGCAGACGGCTGCCCAGGCCCGAGCCGCGTACATCGGCTTCGACAAACAGCACGTCAATGTTGAGCCAGTAGAGAAACACGAAGCCTCGCAGCCCGCCCAGCAATCGGCCGTTGCCGTCTCTGGCGTTGAGCCGGATGTACTGCTGCTCGGGGTACTCGCCGACGAACCCGTAGTTGTAGTGGCGCAGCCGGCTGCCGAGCTCGCCGGAGCGGAGTTCTTCGGGGGTGGCGGCCGCAATGATGATGTTTTCCATGCGGGAGGAAGCGTAACGGAGAGGGCACCGCGGAGGTCTGCTCTTCGACCGACTGTCGCTGTCGACCGGCCGGGCGAAGTGACTGCGACCCGCCGCGCGCCGGTATCGGCATCCTGTCGCGCCCGCCAGCTGCCGCCCACAGGCCCTTAGACACCACCTGCTTGAGCTTATGAAGAGGAAGTATTTGTCGCAGGCATGATGAATGCTTGATGATCATCAATATGGATGATCGAAACGATGGAACTCCGGCAGCTTGAGGCCTTTGCTGCTGTCATGTCGACCGGCAGCGTGACCGGCGCGGCACGGCTGCTGGCGCGGTCGCAGCCCGCGGTGTCCCGCCTCGTGCAGGAGCTGGAGGCCGAGATCGGCTATGCGCTGTTCACCCGCCACGGCCCGCGCGTCACACCGACCGAGCAGGGATTCCTGCTCTATGAAGACGTGGCGCGTGCGCTCGGCAGCCTGCAGCAGATCCACCTGCGCGCGGCCGAGATCGCGCGCGGCCATGCCCAGCCGCTGCTGCTGGCCGCGACCTCCGCGCTGGCGGTCGGGCTGCTGCCGCAGGCGTTGCAGCGCGTGCAGGCCGCGGCCGGCGCCGTGCCGATCCAGCTGCGCAGCGCGTCGCCCGAACAGGTGGTGCACGCGGTGCTCAGCGGTTCGGTGCAACTTGGTGCGAGCAGCCTGCCGCTGGAGCATCGCGGCCTCGATGTGCACTGGATCGGGCAGATGCCGTGCGTGGCGGTGCTGCCGCAGGACGACCCGCTCGCCGCGCACGCGGTGGTGCCGCTGGAGGCGCTGGCGCATCGCCGACTCATCACGATGAGCAATCCGTTCCGCCTGCGCCGCCGGCTCGACGAGACGCTGGCGCGCGCCGGCCACCGGCCGACGCGCAGCGACGCGCTGATCGAGACCAACTCCTCCGTCAACGCGCAGGCGCTGGCACGGGCCGGGCTCGGCGTGGCCGTGCTGGAGCCGCTGACCGCCTACGGCGCGCCCCTCGACGGGCTGGCCGTGCGGCCGCTGGACATCGACATCCCCTTCGTCTTCGGCGTGGTCACGCCGCAGGCGCGGCCGGTGACGGCACCGGTGAAGGCGCTGATCGACGCGCTGCTCGAGGTGGCGAGCGCGCTGCCGCATTTCGTGCGGCACGACCCGTCCGCCCATGCGGCTCTGCTGCAGACCGTGTATGGCGGCGACAGCCCGACCGGCGACGACACCTCTTCCGAAAGTACCCCGCGATGAACATCCCCCTGGAACCCTCCGTCGGCGCCATCGCCCCCAGTCCCGCCGGACTGCCCGCGCTCGAAGCCCGCCTGCGCCAGGACCTGGCCTGGCTCGGCCTGCCCGCCAAACGCTGGGTGCCGGTGCGCGACGGCCACGGCGAGGCGCTGCTGGACGTCGCCGTCGTCGGTGGCGGCATGGCGGGCCTGGCGCTGCTCGCGACGCTGACGCACCTGGGCCTGCGCGCCCGCATCTACGACCGTTCGCCGGCCGGTTTCGAAGGCCCCTGGGCCACCACGGCCCGCATGGAAACGCTGCGTTCGCCCAAGGAACTCACCGGCCCCGCGCTGGGCCTGCCGGCGCTGACCTTCCGGGCCTGGTTCGAGGCGCAGTTCGGCCTGCCGGCGTGGGACGCGCTCGACAAGATCCCGCGCCTGCAGTGGGCGGACTATCTGCGCTGGTACCGCCGCGTGCTGGCACTCGACGTGCGCAACGAACAGCAGGTGGCCGCGGTGCTGCCGCGCGCCGACGGCGTGGTGCAGCTCGATCTGCTCGACCACACGGCTGACGGCAGGCGCTACGCCGTACAGGCGCGCCACGTCGTGCTCGCGACCGGCCGCGACGGCCTGGGCGGCGCCTGGGTGCCCGAATGGGCGCACGCCTTGCCGCGCGACCGCTGGGCGCACTCGTCCGATCGCTGGGACGCCGCGCAGCTCGAGGGCCGGCGCGTGGCCGTGATCGGCGGTGGCGCCTCGGCCATGGACGCTGCCGCCACGGCACTCGAAGCGGGTGCCGCCCGCGCCGACCTGCTGATCCGCCGGCCCGACCTGCCGCGTGTCAACAAGGGCAAGGGCGCGGGCAACCCCGGCATGGTCCATGGCTTCTGGCAACTGCCGGACGCCTGGAAGTGGCGCCTGCGCAATTACCTCAATCGCCAGCAGGTGCCGCCGCCACACGGCAGCACGCTGCGCGTGTCCCGCCATGCGAATGCGCACTTCCATCTGGGGACGTCGGTGTCCGGCGCCACCCAGCGTGCCGACGGCGTGCTGCGGCTCGACACCGGCAAGGGGCCGCTGGCCACCGACTTCGTGATCTTCAGCACGGGCTTCCGCACCGACTGGTCGCTGCGTCCCGAGTTCGCTGCCTTCGCCGGCCAGGTGCGCGTCTGGCGCGACCGCTTCGCGGCGCCCGACGGCATGGCGGACGATGAGCTCGCCGAGTCGCCCGACCTCGGCGCGCTGTTCGAGTTCCAGCCGAAGACGCCGGACGCGTGCCCGGGGCTGGAACGCATCCATTGCTTCAACTACGCCGCATCGCTGTCGCATGGCGCCGCGGCAGGCGACATTCCGCAGATCACCGACGGCGCGCAGCGCCTGGCGCGCGGGCTCGCGGGCAGGCTGCTGGCCGAAGACGCCGAGCTGCACTTCGCGGCGATGCAGCGCTATGCCGATCCCGAGCTCGACGGCGACGAATGGACGCCGGCCGAATTCCCGCCCTATGCGCAGACCGAGGCCGAAGCCGGCGATCGCGAGGTCTCGCGGTGACCGGTTGGCTGCTGCGCCGGCTGCTGCAGGCGCTGCTCGTGGTGGTCGCGATGACGCTGATCGTCTTCGTCGGCCTGCACGCCATCGGCAACCCGATCGACATCCTGATCGGCGAGGACATGAACCAGCAGGAGCGGCTCGCCGCCATCGCGCGGCTCGGCCTCGACCAGCCGCTGTGGCGCCAGTACCTGGCCTTCGTCGACGGTGCGCTGCACGGCAGCCTGGGCCGCAGCTTCGTCTACCAGGAAGACGCCGTGCGGCTGATCCTGCAGCGCCTGCCCGCCACCATGGAGCTGGCCTTCGCCGCGCTGGTGATGGCGATCGTGGTGGGCGTGCCGCTGGGCCTGTTCGCGGGCATGAAGCCAGACCATCCGGTGTCGCGCGCGCTGATGGCGACCAGCATCGTCGGCTTTTCGCTGCCGGCCTTCTGGGTCGCGTTGATGCTGATCATGGTGTTCAGCGTGCAGCTCGGCTGGCTGCCGGCCAGCGGGCGCGGCGCCACGCGCGAGTTCCTCGGTGTGCAGTGGTCCTGGCTCACGCTCGACGGGCTGCAGCACCTGCTGCTGCCGGCCTTCAACCTGGCGCTGTTCAAGATCTCGCTGGTGCTGCGGCTGACGCGGGCCGGCGTGCGCGAGGTGCTGCCGCAGGACTACGTGAAGTTCGCGCGTGCCAAGGGGCTGTCGCCCGCGCGCGTGGTGCTGATGCATGTGCTGCGCAACACCATGATCCCGCTGGTCACGGTGCTGGGGCTGGAGCTGGGCGCGACCATCGCCTATGCGGTGGTCACCGAGACGATCTTCGCCTGGCCGGGCGCCGGCAAGCTGATCCTCGACAGCATCAACTCGCTCGACCGGCCGGTGGTGGTGGCCTACCTGATGGTCGTGGTCGTGATCTTCGTGACGCTGAACCTGATCGTCGACCTGCTCTACAAGCTGCTCGACCCGCGCGTGCGGCTGGAGGCATCGAAATGAGCGCGGTGAAAAGCGACAAGAGCGACAAGAGCTACGACGAGCACTCGATCTGGTGGCGCGTGGCGGCCGACTTCCTGCAGTCGCGCATCGCGATCGGCGGGCTGGTGGTGCTTGGCCTGGTGGTGCTGGCCGCGCTGCTCGCGCCGTGGATCACGCCGCAGAACCCGTACGACCTGCTGCAGCTCGACGTGCTCGACGCGCGCCTGCCGCCGGGCTCGCACAGCGGCGAGGGCGGCTACACCTACTGGCTCGGCACCGACGGGCAGGGCCGTGACCTGTACTCGGCCATCGTCTACGGGCTGCGCATCAGCCTGACGGTGGGCGTGGGCTCGGCGCTGATCGCGGCGGTCGTCGGCACACTGGTCGGCCTGGTCGCGGCCTATGCGGGTGGCAAGGTCGACGCGCTGCTGATGCGGCTGGTCGACCTGCTGCTGTCCTTCCCGACCATCCTGATGGCGCTGATGATCCTGGCCTACGTCGGCAAGGGCGTCGGCAACGTGATGCTCACGCTGGTGCTGCTCGAATGGGCCTACTACGCACGCACGGCGCGCGGCCAGGCGCTGGTCGAGGCGCGGCGCGAGTACGTCGAAGCGGCGCAAGGGCAGGGGATTCCGCGCTGGCGCATCGTCACCGGCCACATCCTGCCGAATTGCCTGCCGCCGCTGCTGGTCATCGGCGCGCTGCAGATCGCGCGTGCCATCACGCTGGAGGCGACGCTGTCCTTCCTGGGGCTGGGCGTGCCGATCACCGAGCCCTCGCTCGGGCTGCTGATCTCCAACGGCTACCAGTACCTGCTGTCCAACGAATACTGGATCAGCTTCTTCCCCGGCGTCGCCCTGCTGGCCGCCATCGTGGCGATCAACCTGGTCGGCGACCAGTTGCGCGACGTCCTGAATCCGAGGTTGCAGAAATGAGCGCCGTTCCCGTGCAACAGCTCGACGTGCCGACGCTCGAAGTCCGCAACCTGCAGACGCGCTTCCACACGCGCGCCGGCGTGCTGCCGGTGGTCGACGGCGTGTCCTTCACGCTGGGCCGCGGCAAGGTGCTGGGGCTGGTGGGCGAGTCGGGCTCGGGCAAGTCGGTCACCGGCTTCTCGATCATGGGCCTGGTCGATCCGCCCGGCAGGGTCGAGGGCGGCCAGGTGCTATTCCAGGGCCGCGAGCTCACGCAGCTGCCGCCCACCGAACGGCGCGAGCTGCAGGGCAACCGGATCGCGATGATCTTCCAGGATCCGATGGCCACGCTCAACCCGGTGTTGCGGGTCGACACCCAGATGATCGAGGCGGTGAAGGCGCACAAGCGCGTGTCGACCGACGAGGCGCGCCGCCATGCGCGCGACACGCTGGTGCTGATGGGCATCCCGAGCCCGGAGGAACGGCTGCGCGCCTACCCGCACCAGCTGTCGGGCGGCATGCGCCAGCGCGTGGCGATCGCCATCGCGCTGCTGCACGGGCCCGACCTGATCATTGCCGACGAGCCGACCACCGCGCTGGACGTGACGATCCAGGCGCAGATCCTCTCGGAAGTGCAGAAGCTGGTGCGCGAGACCGGCACCTCGCTGATCTGGATCAGCCACGACCTCTCGGTGGTCGCGAGCCTGGCCGACGAGATCGCGGTGATGTATGCCGGCCGCATCGTCGAACACGGCACGGTGGCCGACGTGCTCGACCATCCGCAGCATCCGTACACGCGCGGGCTGATCGACAGCCTGCCGAGCGCCAATGCACGCGGGGCGCGGCTGCGCCAGATCCAGGGCATGACGCCGAGCCTGCTGAACATGCCGGCCGGCTGCGCTTTCGCGCCGCGCTGCCCGCACGCGGATGCGGCCTGCGAACAGCGGCCCGGGCTGTCGCGCCCGCGGCCCGATGCGCCCTGGCACGAGGTGCGCTGCTTCCATCCGCAGCGCCACGTGGTTGCCGCTCAGCCGGTGGCTGCCGTGCCGGTCGCGTCGCCTGCGGCCGTGCGCGCGCCCGCCGATGCGCAGGCCGTTCCGCTGATCGAGCTGCGCCAGGTCGCGCAGCGCTTCGGTGCCGTGCCAGCGCCCGGGGCGGTGGGCCGCGCGCTGCGCAGCGTCGGCCTCAACAAGCCGCCGGTGGTCACGCACGCGGTCGACGGCGTCGACCTGTCGGTGCGGCCCGGGGAGGTGGTCGGCCTGGTCGGCGAGTCGGGCTGCGGCAAGTCGACGCTGGGCCGCATCGCCGCCGGCCTGCTGACGCCGACCGAGGGCGAGGTGATCGTCGGCGGCAAGCCGGTGGCGAGCCTGTCGCCGGCCGAACAGCTCGCCGCGCGGCTGCGCATCCAGATGGTGTTCCAGGACCCGTATGCGAGCCTGAACCCGCGCCTGCGCGTCTCGCGCATCGTGGGCGAGGCCGCGCTGCTGCACGGGCTGACCGATGCGGCCGGGCTGGACGACTACGTGTGCGCCCAGTTGCAGCGCGCCGGGCTCGACCCCGCGCTGCGGCACCGCTATCCGCACCAGTTCAGCGGTGGCCAGCGCCAGCGCATCGGCATCGCGCGGGCGCTGGCGGTGCAGCCGTCGATGCTGGTCAGCGACGAGGCGGTGGCCGCGCTCGACGTGTCGATCCAGGCGCAGATCCTCAACCTGTTCATGGACCTGCGCGACCAGCTCGGCCTGGCCTATCTGTTCATCAGCCACGACCTCGGCGTGATCGAACACCTGTGCGACCGCGTGGTCGTGATGTACCTCGGCCGCGTGGTCGAAAGCGCGCCGGTGGCCGAGCTGTTCGCGCGGCCGAGCCATCCGTACACGCAGGCGCTGCTGGCCGAGATTCCGCGCATCGACGCGCGGCGCACCAGCTTCAGCGCGATCCGCGGCGAGATACCGAGCCCGATCGCACCGCCGTCGGGCTGCCACTTCCATCCGCGATGTCCGCGCGCGATGCCGCGCTGCAGCACCGAGGTGCCGCGGCTGCGCGGCATCGCGGTCAGGCATGCCACGGCCTGCCACCTGTACGACACCGCGCCAAGCTGATTTCTCCCGTCCATCGATTCACCGAATTCACCGTTTTCCCCGAAAGGATTCCTCATGAACCGCCTGCTCCCCATCGTTGCCGCCGCGCTGCTCGCCACCGGCGTCGCGGCCACGGCCCAGACGCTTTCCATCGGCTTCGCCGACCCGATCTCGTCGGTCGACCCCGAGCTCAACAACCATGCGGGCGATCGCTCGCTCGCGCTGCACTTCTGGGATTCGGTCGTCAACTCGCGCGACGGCGGCAAGCTCGAGCCCGGCTTGGCCGCGAGCTGGAAGACGCTGGACGACAAGACCTGGGAATTCAAGCTGCGCACCGACATCAAGTGGCAGGACGGCACGCCGTTCACCGCCGACGACGTGGTCTTCTCGTTCCAGCGCGCGCGCAGCGTGCCGGGCAGCGTGGCCTCGTATTCGGGCGCGCTGCGCACGGTCGAGTCGGCCACAGCCAGGGATCCGGCCACGCTGATCATCAAGACCAACACGCCCAATCCGATGCTGCCGCTGGACATCGCGTCGATCTACATCGTGAGCAGGCACGTGGGCGAGAAGTCGAAGACCGAGGACTACAACGCCGGCCGCGCGGTGGTCGGCACCGGGCCGTACAAGTTCGTCTCGTACGTGCCGGGCGACCGCACGGTGTTCGAGCGCAACCCCGGCTACTACGGGCCGAAGCCGCTGTGGGAGAAGGTCAACTACCGCTTCATCAACAACGGCGCGGCCCGCACCGCCGCGCTGCTGGCCGGCGACGTGGACGTGATCGACAAGGTCGCGGTGACCGACGTCGAGAAGCTGCGCAAGGACCCGAAGGTCAGCGTCTACACGTACCCCGGCCTGCGCGTGCTGCTGCTGCAACCGACCTTCAAGGCCGGCCCCAATGAATTCATCACCGACAACGCGGGCAAGCCGCTCGACAAGAACCCGCTGCTCGACGTGCGGGTGCGCCAGGCGCTGTCGCTGGCCATCAACCGCAAGGCGATCGTCGACCGCATCCTGCAGGGCACGGTGACCGAGGCTAACCAGTGGATGCCCAAGGGCAGCTTCGGCTACAACCCCGACGTCAAGGACATCGCCTACAGCGCCGAGCAGGCGAAGAAGCTGCTGGCCGAGGCCGGCTTTCCGCAGGGCTTCCAGATCTCGATCCATGTGCCGGGCGACCGCTATCCGCAGGCGCCCGAGACGGTTCAGGCCGTGGCGCAGTTCTGGAGCCGCATCGGCGTGAAGACCAAGGTCGAGGTGGTGCCGTGGTCGGTGTATTCGAGCCGCGCGACCAAGAACGAGTACGCGGTGAGCGTGATCGCCTGGGGCAACGGCACGGGCGAGGCCGGCTACGGTCTGCTGCAGACGCTGGCCACGCCAGACGCCAAGCGCGGCCGTGGTTCCAACAACTGGGGCGGCTACAGCAACGAGTCGGTCGACAAGGCGCTGGACGCCGCCACCGTCGAGTTCGACGCCAAGCGCCGCGAGGCGATCTTCCGCCACGCGGCCAAGCTGGTGACCGACGACGTGGGCCAGATCCCGCTGTACCACTACCAGAACATCTGGGCCGCGAAGAAGGGCCTGAAGGTCGTGCCGCTGCTGAGCGACCGCACGACGTCGATGCAGGTCACGCAGGTCAAGTGAGGCCGGCATGCTGAGCATCACGCCTGCCGACGCGCTGATCGACGTGCCGCGGCGCATCGCGGTCGACGGCCTGGCGCCGGGCGAGCAGATCGAGATCGCGAGCTGCACGCTGCGCGGGCCGGGCGTGCCCTGGCGCGCGTCGGCGCGCTTCATTGCCGATGCGCAGGGCACGGTCGACCTGACGCGCGACGCGCCGGCCGCCGGCAGCTACGAAGGCGTGTCGGCCATGGGCCTGGTCTGGTCGCAGGTGCCCGACACGGCGGGTGCGCGCGAACAGTTCGGCGCCGAACCGGGCGCCGCGCTGCGCACCGACATCACGCTGCGCCGGAGCCGTCATGCGGACGGCGTCGGCGCGCCTGACCTGACCGAGATCCACGGCGGCTTCGTCCAGCGCCTGGCCGGCGAGGGCGTCACGCGCCGCGAGGTGCGCGATGAAGGCCTGGTCGGCACGCTCTACCTGCCGGCCGGGCCCGGGCCGCATCCGGCGGTGTTGATCCTCAACGGCTCCGGTGGCGGCATCAACGAGCCGCGTGCCGCCCTGTATGCATCGCACGGCTACGCGGCCTTCGCGCTGGCGTACTTCAAGGCGCCGGGCCTGTCGGACTACATCTCGGCCACGAAGCTCGAGTACTTCGAGACGGCGCTCGCCTGGCTGCATCGCACGGTGAAGCCGCTGCATGGCTTCGTCGCGCTGAGCGGCCAGTCGCGCGGCGGTGAACTGGTGCTGCTGCTGGGCACGCTGTTCCCCGAGTCGGTGTCGGCGGTGATCGGCTACGTGCCCGGCGCGGTGGTGCACTGCGCGCAGAACGCCTGCGACCCGGCGCTTGGCCGCGAAGGTCCGGCCTGGATCTTCCGCGGCCAGCCGCTCACGCACGTGTGGGAGAACAACCGCACCGCGACCTGGGCACCCTGGGACGAAGGCCCGGAGCCGCGCCGCCATGCCGCCGCATTGCTGACCGCCCTGCAGGACCCGGAAGCCGTCGAGCGCGCACGCATTCGCGTCGAGCGCATCCGCGGCCCGGTGATGCTGCTGTCGGCCACCGACGACGGCTCCTGGCCGTCGAGCCTCTACAGCCGCATGGTGACCGAGCGCCTCGCGCAGTTCGACCATCCGCATGCCGTCGAGCACCTGGACTTCGAGGGCGCCGGCCATTCGATCCTGTTCCCCTATGTGCCGACCACGCAGCTCGGCTATGCGCACCCGGTGTCGGGGCGCCGCAGCACCTCGGGCGGCACGCCCGCGAACAACGCCCACGCGGACGAGGCGTCCTGGCACGGCGTGCTGCGCTTCCTGCAGCGGGCCGTGGCCGCCCGCACCGCATCTTCTGGAGACAAAGACAGTGACTGAACCGACTCTTTCCGCCGACCTCGTCGACGCCTCCGTGCCGCTGGCCGAAGGCGGCACCGTGCATGCCGTGCGCCATCAGCGCGACAAGGTGGTGGCCGCCACGCAGGGCAGCCATGACGCCTTGTTCGACCCCGCGCTTCCGGCGCCGCCGCTGGCCGAGCGCCTGCTGGTCGCGCATGCCATCGCGCGCAGCACGGGCAGCGTCGCCTTGCAGGCGCACTATCGCGCGCGGCTCGATGCGCTGGCGCCGTTGAGCGTGGCACAGCAGTCCGCCGCCGACGGCGCCGCGATCGAATCGCTCGGCGACGATCCGCGCCTGCAGGCGATCCTGGCCTTCACTCGCACGTTGACCGACAGCCCGGTGGACGGCGACCGCGGTGCGTTGCTGACGCTCCCGGCCGCCGGCCTGTCGACGCCCGAAGTCGTGGCGCTGGCGCAGCTGATCGCCTTCGTGGCTTACCAGGTGCGCGTGGTGGCGGGGCTGGGCGCGCTGGCCGCACTCGATGCGGTCGATGCCGTCAATGGCGATGGCGCCGCGCCGGCCGTCATCGCCGCCGACGCTGCACCCTTCGTGCATCCGGCCAACCTGCCACCGCCCGGCGAGCCGCTGCGCATCAACGGCTACACCAGCGAAACGCTGGGCTGGAAGGCCTGGCTGCCGACGCTGGACCTCGCGCAGGCCTCGCCCGAACAGATGCGCGTGCTCGACACCAGCCACCCGAAGGCGCGCAGTTCCGACTACTACCTGCTGTTGGTGCAGCAGCCGCGCATCCTGGAAGAGCGCGCGACCGTGTTCAACGCGATCATGTACGCGCCCGGCGGCCTGTCGCGCGCCGAGCGCGAGCTGGCGAGCGCGGTCGTGTCGCGCATCAACGGCTGCGTGTACTGCGCGTCGGTGCATGCGCAGCGCTTCGAGCAGCTCGCGCGCCGCAACGACGTGATCGCCCAGGTCTTCTCCGATCCGTACACCGCCGGCACCACGGCGCGCGAGCGCGCCATCGTGCAGCTGTCGATCGCCCTCACGCGCGACCCGGCAGGCTTCGACGAGGCAAAGCTTCGCGCTGCGCGAGCCGCAGGCCTCACGAACCTGGAAGTCCTCGACGCCTTGCACGCGGTCGCGATCTTCGCGTGGGCCAACCGGCTGATGCTCAATCTGGGCGAGCCGGTGTTTCCTGCGCGCGGCTGAACCGCCTGCGGTCGGCCTCGGCTGCGGCGATTTCCTACGCGCCTTGCATCGCCGCGCGGACACCTCGGCGCCAGCGGAGTGGCAGGCTCCTGTTGTCAATGCGAAGCCGAAGGCCGTACTCTCGCGCGGCCTTCGGTGCTTCCAGACGAGGAGCCACCATGTCGCTACCGGGCCCAGAGCAGGATGTTCCGCACCAGGACGATCAGCCGTCCGTCTGGCGGCGATTCTGGCTGCCGTACTCCTACCTCGAACCGCTTCCGCCGCGCAGTGCATCGGCCTTCCGGTACACGCTTCGCCGCAATGCCCGGTGGCTCGATGCGCATCTCGGCATCTACCTCCGGCGATGGGCGGTCGTCTGGCTGGCGACCCAGGTGGCGATGGGCTTTGCGGAGCAGGCCGAAGCGGATCTGATCGCCATCGCACTGGGGGTGTGCGGCTGGGTCTGCATCGGCTTCATCGCCAATCTGGCCACCGCGCTGATCCAGGCCAAGAGGCTGCTCGCCGAACGCAGCCAGACCTGATCTGACCGGGCGCCGGCTCGTCAGGGGCGCGTGAGGCCGGCTTCGTTCATCCCGTCGGCAAGCATGCGCATCAGCCGGACCAGCTGGTCGAAATCATCCTTGCGCCACTGCTGGAAATGGGCGAGGGCGAGGCGCTCGCGGGCGTCGTCGACCGCATCGGTCGCCATCTTGCCCTGCGCGGTGACGACCGCTTCACGCATCCGGCGGTCGGTCTGGCCCGCGCGGCGGTCGACCAGGCCCAGTTCCTCGAGCCGGGCGACCTGCCGGCTGACCGTGGTGTGGTCGCGGCCGACACGGCCCGCAAGATCGACCACGCCGATCGGCCCGAGCCGTTCGATCAGCACGAGCAGCGGGAACAGCGCCCGCTCGAGCGTCAGTCCCGCCAGGTCCAGCATTTCTGCATCGCGCTCGGGCCGGTTCATCACGCTGACGATGTCGATCAGCGAGCGATGCAGCTCCGGCAAGGACTTCTTGATATGCGCTGCATGCACATTGCCTGCGGTCATCCGTACACCTCTGGTTGGGAGGTGCAGGTTACACGCTGGCGACCATTCGGATCCCATCCGCGGATAGCCAGTTTGCGCATGAGCACATGACGAATGCTTCGTGGTCAGCCGGACCGGTGCGCCATACGCTTGTGCGCTTCTCTCCACACGCCTACGGCACCGTCGATGTCCCTGAAAACCACTCCCTCCATCCGCCGCCGCACCCTTCTTCAAGCGGGTGCGGGCGCATTCGCTGCCGCCATCGCCGTGCCTTCGTGGTCGCAGGTGTCGGCACCGTCGCGGACACTGCGCATCGGTTATCAGAAGTTCAACACGCTCAACATCCTGAAGGGCACGGGCGCGCTCGAGAAGGCACTCGCGCCCGCCGGCGTCACGGTGGAATGGCACGAGTTCCTCGGCGGCAGCCAGCTGTCGGAAGCGCTCTCGGCCGGCGCCATCGACTTCGGCCATGCGTCCGACGGGGTCGGCGTGTTCCAGCAGGCCAGCGGCAAGGGCCTGGTCTATCTCGCGGCCGAGAGTCCGTATCCCGGCGGCGTCGGCTTTCTCGTGCCGAAGGACTCGCCCATCCGCAGCGTGCGCGATCTGCAGGGCAAAAAGGTGGTCACGGGCCGTGGCTACAACACCCAGTACGTGCTCATCAAGGCGCTGCAGGGCGCCGGGCTGCGCTATGAAGACATCGACCCGGTCTACATCCTGACCGCGTCCGACAGCGTCGCGGCCTATCAGTCCGGCAGCGTGGCGGCGCTCGGCCTGTGGGACCCGTTCCTGGCGGGCGCGCAACTCGCCACCGACTCGCGCCTGCTGTTCGACGGCACCGGCCTGAGCGGCAACCGCACCTACCACTTCGCGCAGGCCAACTATGCGCAAGCCAACCAGGCGACGCTGCGCGCGGTGTTCGGCGAGCTGAAGAAAACCAACCAGTGGGCGCAAGGCAATCCCAAGGACGTCGTGGCGCTGCTGTCGCCGCAACTCAAGGTGGAGCCCAAGGTGCTGGCCCTGGCGACCGAGCGTCGCCAGTACGGCGTGGTGGCGCTCACGCCCGAGATCGCGCGCGAGCAGCAGGGCCTGGCCGACGTCTTCGCGCAGCTCAAGCTGATACCCAGGCCGATCGAGGTCAAGGACGCCTTCCTTCCGCTCGATCTCGGCCTGGCCTGATGGCGCACGCGCGCTATGACGCGATCGTCGTCGGCCTCGGCGCGGTCGGTGCGGCGACGCTCTGCCAGCTCGCGCTGCGCGGCGCGCGGGTGCTCGGCATCGATCGCTTCGCGCCGCCGCACGACCGCGGCTCGTCGCACGGCGAGTCGCGCATCACGCGGCTGGCCATCGGCGAGGGCGACAGCTACGTGCCGCTGGTCCAGCGCTCGCACGCGATCTGGCGGGAGCTCGAGTCGCGCACCGGCCGCACGCTGCTGACGCAGACCGGCGGTCTCGTGCTGGCCCCGCGCGACAGCGCCGCCAACCACCACGGCAAGCCCGACTTCCTGCGCCGGACCATCGCCTGCGCCGAGCGCTTCGGCATCCGGCACGAGGTGCTCGATGCCGCCAGCATTCGCGCGCGCTATCCGCAATTCGCGTTGCAGGGCGACGAGATCGGCTACTTCGAGCCCGAGGCCGGCTTCGTGCGGCCGGAAGAAGCCATCGCGGCGCAGCTCGACGTGGCGCGTGCGCTCGGCGCCGAAGTGCACGTCGGTGAACGTGTCGAGGCGGTCGACGACCCGGCGAACGGCGGCGATGTCGTCGTGCGAACCGACGCGGCGCGCTACGGCGCCGCGCAGGTGGTGGTCGCTGCCGGCCCGTGGCTGCCGGACTTTCTCGGTGCGCCGGCCCGCGCGGCCTGGCAGTCCGACTTCGAGGTCTATCGGCAGGTGATGTACTGGTTCGACGCACCCGGTGCGGCCGCGGACTTCGCGCCCGGCCGGCTGCCGATCTTCATCTGGATGTACGGCGACGCGCAGGAGGACTACATGTACGGCTTTCCTTCGGCCGACCCGGCGCGGCCGGCACTCAAGGTCGCGACGGAACAGTACGCGGCCACGACCACCGCCGACGCGCTGGTGCGCGAGGTGGCCGACGAAGAAGCCGCCGCCATGTACGCCAGCCGCGTGGCGGGACGCTTCCCGCAGGTCGTGCCGCGTGCGCTGCAGACGCGGGCCTGCATGTACACGGTCACGCCCGATCGGCATTTCGTCGTCGACACGCTGCCCGATGCGCCCAGCGTCTGGATCGCCTCGGCGTGCTCGGGCCATGGCTTCAAGCATTCGGCCGGATTGGGCGAAGCGCTCGCCGCGCAGCTGCTGGGTCGCGCGGGCTGTGCCGATCTTGCGGCCTTCCGGCGCGTACGGCCGGGGTAGTCGCGCTGGGGAGCGCGGGGCCGGCGCACGCTGGCGGGGCAGGCACCCTAAGCGGGCGTCCGTGCACCAAGCGAGCGCATTGCCTACTTGCGCAATGGGCCAGTGACGACGGAGCGCTCCGGTGTCGCCAAAAGATATTGCAGGCTTCAACAAGTGAGGAACTGCCATGGCGACATATTCGGATCAGAACGTGATAGGTCGGATCTCCGACGACCCCTTGCCCGTTGTGGCGGGGCACGGTAGCGGGGTTTCATGGGGCGCGATATTCGCGGGCGCCGTGGGCGCGGCGGCCTTGTCCCTGGTGCTGGCGCTGCTCGGCTCGGGCCTGGGCTTCTCGTCGGTCAGCCCCTGGACCAACCGCGGGGCGAGCGCGGCATCGATCGGCATCGCGGCCATCCTGTGGCTGTCGTTCACGCAGATCGCCGCGTCCGGCATGGGCGGCTATCTGGCGGGTCGCCTGCGCACGAAGTGGGTGGGTGTCCATACCGATGAGGTTTACTTCCGCGACACCGCGCACGGCTTCCTGGCCTGGGCCGTCGCAACGCTGGTGACGGTCGCGCTGGTGGCTTCGGCGGTGGGTTCCGCCATCAGCGCCGGTGCGCAGGCGGGTGCTTCGGTGGTTGGCGGTGTGGCCTCGACGGCAGCGGTCGCGGGTGCCGGCGCAGCGGGCGCGGCAGCGAACAGCCCGTCCGGCTCCGACGCATCGGCGAACCCGTTGAACTACTTCGTGGACTCGCTGTTCCGCAGAGACGCCGCCGCACCGACGCCCGCCCCTGCAACTGACGCCGGCACGGCGCCCGCCGCAGCGCTGCCGGCACCCGACCGGACGCCCGGCAATTCGAATGCGGAAGTCACGCGCATCTTCCTGAACAGCATCCGCACCGGCGCTCTTCCGCCGGAAGACGCGAAGTACGTCGGGCAGGTCGTCGCGCAACGCACCGGGCTGAGCCAGCAGGACGCGGAGAAGCGCGTGAACGACACCTATGCCAAGGCGCAAGCCGCGTTGAACGACGCGCAGACCAAGGCCAAGGAAGCGGCGGACGCTGCCCGCAAGGCGTCGGCTTACGCCGCACTGTGGCTGGTGGTTTCCATGCTGATCGGCGCCTTCGTCGCGAGCTTCGCAGCGACGTACGGTGGCCGCCGTCGCGACTTCTGAAACTGAACCCGAACTCGAAAGGACCTGATCATGCGTTCACTCTTGCTGTTTTTTCTCGGTGTGCCGATCCCCGTCATCATCCTGATCGCGTTGTTCTTCCACTGAAGGTTGCGGTTCGACCTGCCATCGGCGCCCCGCCAGCCGGCGTGCCGATGGCTTCGGTCGAGATGGGTCGAGGAGCGATTCCGCACGGCAAGCATGAGGCGGCTTCCGGCGGACCCGGGCATGTCCTTTCGGCGACGACCGGGATGCAGGGGCGTAAGACAGGCTTTGCTTCCGCTCCTAGAATTCGGCCCCTTGCACCGAATTCGTGCATTCAGCCCGCGTTCTGCGGGCTGTGTTCATCCATCAAAGGCCTCTGCCAATGTCTGGCTCCTCCGCGCTTCGTCCTCCCTTGCCTGCTTCCCAGAACGCTGTTCCGGCCCCATCCGCCCAAGGATTCCAGATCCGCATCGTCGGCGCCGCCGCGTTCGCCCATCTGCTCAACGACCTGATCCAGGCGCTGCTTCCGTCCGTCTATCCGATGCTGAAGACGCAGTTCGCCCTGAACTTCGCCCAGATCGGCTGGATTGCGCTGGTCTATCAGATCACCGCATCGCTGCTTCAACCCTGGGTCGGGCTCTACACCGACAAGCACCCCAAGCCCTATCTGCTGCCGATGGGCATGACGGTCACGTTGACGGGTATCGCGCTGCTCGCGTTCGCCAGCAGCTATGGCATGTTGCTGGTGGCAGCCGCGGTGGTCGGCGTGGGTTCGGCCACCTTCCACCCGGAAGCCTCCCGCGTGGCGCGGATGGCATCCGGCGGACGCTTCGGCACGGCGCAGTCCACCTTCCAGGTGGGCGGCAATACCGGTTCGGCCATCGGGCCGCTGCTTGCGGCGGCCTTCGTGGTACCGCACGGGCAACCGGCCATCGCGTGGTTCATGCTGGCGGCGTTGCTGGCCATTGCGGTGCTGTTGAAGATCACCGGCTGGACGGTGCGGCATGGCCAGGCGCAGGTGAAGAGCCTGAGCCGCCAGAGTGCCGGAGGACTCGGCCGCAATCAAATCATCCGTGCGGTGGTCGTCATCGCCATCCTGATGTTCGCCAAGTTCGTCTACATCGCGGCCTTCACGAATTACTTCACGTTCTATCTGATTCAACGCTTCGGACTCGGCGTGCAGCAGAGCCAGATGTATCTCTTCATGTTCCTGGCGGCCATTGCCCTGGGCACTTTCGCGGGCGGACCGGTGGGCGACCGCATCGGGCGCAAGGCCGTGATCTGGGTGTCGTTCCTGGGTGTGGCGCCTTTTGCGCTGGCGCTTCCGTATGCCGACCTTTTCTGGACCGCGGTGCTCGCCATTGCCGTGGGCCTGGTCATGTCGTCCGCCTTCGCGGCGCTGGTCGTGTATGCGCAGGAAGCGGTGCCCGGCCGCGTCGGCATGGTGTCCGGCGTCATGTTCGGGCTGATGTTCGGCATCGGCGGCATCGGCGCCGCCGGGCTCGGCAATCTCGCGGACATCCACGGGCTGCCGTGGGTCTACAAGCTGTGTTCCTTCCTGCCGCTGCTGGGGTTGGCGACGGCGTTTCTTCCGAATACGCGGGCCAAGCAGCGCTAGGCCTGGAGCTTCTGTTGCAGCGCGTCGCGCAGTTTCAGCAGGGTGGCATGCAGCGCGACCCGCTCCGCAGGATCGAGCAGTGACAGGATCTCGGCCTGCGCTCGCTGCGCTTGTCGCAGCACACGCTGATAGAGCGCGCGTCCTTTGGCGGTGATGCGGCAGACGACTCTCTTTCCGTGGTCGGGGTCCGCTTCGACGCTGACCAGTCCGCGGCCGGACAGTGACTGTGTCGAGCGGCTCACCAGCGCCTTGTCCGACATCGAGAGCTTGACGAGCTCGCTGAACGGAATGGGCGTGTAGGTCGCAAGCGCAGCCAGGGTGCGCCATTCCGGCGTGGTCAGCTCGAACTCGCCCAGGTAGCCCGAAGCCACTTCACGCTGCAAGGTGCTGGCGAGCCGTCCGAGGACGAAAGACGGGAAGTCCTCGACACCGAGGTTTTCGCCATCGGCACCCGGATCGGCCCAGGGTGACACCGCCGTCTCCTCAAGGATTTCGACAGGCTGGGCGGCGGAGAGCTTCATCGGGCAATTATCACAGTCCGAGTTGGGCAATACCGCCGCTCGCGCGCTCGCGATACAGGGCACCGATGTCGTACGCGGCCTTCTGGCCCACCTGTTGCGCGATCCCGCAGCGCCCGCCATTGAAGAAGTTGAGGCGATCCGGAACCGGCCGGAATCCGGGGAAGCCTTCCAGCCAGAGCCGGATCATGTGGCGCCGCTGCTCGACCGCCACGTGGTCCTCGAACTGCGTCCTGGCGTGCAGGACCGCCACGTTGTTGGTCATCAGCAAATCACCGGGCTGCATCCGGAAGGCAATGCGCAACAAGGGCGAGCTTGCCAATTTGTCGAAGTAGTCCAGTGCGTCAAGTTGCGCATCGCTCAAGGGAATTCCCGCTTCCTTGTGGCCGGCGGCAATCGGCGACCGGACATAGCGGCAACTGAGTCGACCCTGCGCCTGCGCGAACACCGGTACCAGGTCGCGGGTGAAGGGCCCGTCTTCCGGCCGGCCTTCGCCAAAGCGATGCCAATGGAAGCCCCGGTACAGCAGCGCCAGCAGATCCGGGCGCTGTTCGCGCATGGCGTTGTGCACGGCGATCGCGCTGGTCAGCACGCTTTCACCACCCGACTTGGCGTCCTGCACGCATGCGAGTCCGATCATGTCGGAAGCAGGGTCCGTGTGAAGACGCAACTCCTGGCTGGTTCGGTATTGGCGGGGCGAGGGCTCCTTGCCGGTCACGTCGCTGACGTCGACCAGGCGCTCGCCGTTGACAGTCTGCGGTACGTGGGATCCGAGCCAGGTTCCCAGTCCCCATGCGGCCAGCCGGGCCCTGTCCTTGTGCCAGTCGCCCAGCGGAAGCCCCCGCAGCAGTACGAATCCCCGGCCTTCCTGCAACACCGCCCGCACTTCATTCAGCCGTGGCGCCAGCGCATTGAACGGGAAGTCCTCCTTGCCGACATCGTTCCAGCCAAGGCCGCGCTCTTCCAACGCCACGCAAAGCGCCGTCAGTTCGTCGACTTCCGCCGCAGTCACGCGGTGGGTGAAGTCAGCCGGGCTCTTGAAGGTGGACGCGTTCCAGTCGGCGGGGTCGTGGACGGGCAGGGCGGCAAGGTCGGGTGAGGCGAATGAGGCAGGCATGCGTGCGGTCCTTTGCAAAAGTGGTCGATCATCAAGTTTTGTTGATTGAGTCAACATAAGGGATAACGTTGATTGTTGACTGCATCAACACGATCGTCTAATTCGCTCGGACGGCAGGGCACGCGCCTCGTCATCGCCCGTTACATCCCACGAAAGAGAGCATGAACGCCAGACTGAACCCATCCTCCCTCGAAGCCGCCGATGGCTCTTCCCTTCGCATCGAACGCATGACGGGCGCGCTCGGCGCCCGTGTGTATGGCGTCGATCTCCGCAGGCCGCTGAGCGATGAACATCGCGATGCCGTGCAGAGCGCCTTCGACGCGCATCTGCTGTTGACCTTTCCCGGCCAGGAGCCGCTGTCGCCCGAGGCGCACATGGCCTTCAGCGAAATCTTCGGCGCCCATCAGGACCTGCCGCACATACCTCTGGTCGCCGGCTATCCGAAGCTGCAGGAGGTGCTGGCCGAGGTCGCCCACGTGAAGGGCCAGGTCGTCGGGCAGAACTGGCATTCGGACAGCAGCTTTCTTGCCGCGCCGCCGCTCGGCGTCGCCATGCGCGCGGTCGAGCTGCCCGAATACGGCGGCGACACCGCCTTCGTCAACGCCTGCATGGTCTTCGATGCTCTTTCGCCTTCCCTCCAGCAATTGCTGGAGGGCCTTCGGGCGGTGCACAGTGCCACCCGCGTGTTCGGAAAGGCAGCACAGGAACGCGCCGTTCAACTCAATGTTCGCGAGAACGCCAGTGTCGAGGAGGGCGAGCGAGAGAGTTCGCATCCTGTCGTGCGGACGCATCCGCGCACCGGTCGCAAGGGCCTGTTCGTGAATCGGGTCTACACGCAGCGTTTCGACGGCTGGACGGCCGAGGAGAGCGCGCCGTTGCTGGGCTATCTCTATTCGCTGTTCGATCGGCCCGAGTTCGGTTGCCGCATCGAATGGAGTCCGGGCATGGTGCTCCTGTGGGACAACCGCTTCACGCTGCACCGAGCCATCTTCGACTATGCCGGCCAGAGGCGGTACATGGTGCGCACCACGATCCAGGGCGAACGCCCGGCCTGAACGGCTGACGGCCCATCCAGACATCCAGGAGACAAAACGATGAACGATTCCTTGAACCGCCGCCTGTTTTCCGCCGGCGCACTCGGACTGCTGCTGCCGCTGCCCTTGCGCGCGCTCAGTGCCGAGGGCGCGTTTCCGAACCGCCCGCTCAAGTTCGTCAACTGGTCGAATCCGGGCGGAAACCTCGACATCCTCGGACGCATCGTGGGTGACGCGGCATCGCGGCGGCTGGGTGTGCCGGTCATCACGGAGAACAAGCCGGGCGCCTCCGGAATCATCGCAACGGACTATGTCGCCAAATCGGCGCCGGACGGCTACACCGTGCTGATCACTTCGAGCACCGGGCACCTGACCAACACGCTGACGCGCCTCAAGCTGCCTTTCGATCCGGTGAAGGACTTCGAGCCCTTGTCATTGCTGGCGGCGGGCAACATCGTGCTCATCGCGAGTCCGGCGGCGCCCTTCAGCAATCTGAAGGAATTGGCCGAGTATGCGAAGAAGAGCAGCAAGCCCTTGAGCTATGGCAGCTTCGGCATCGGGACGAGCGCGCATCTGTATGGCGAAGCGCTCAGCAGTGCCATCGGTGCGCCGTTGCTGCACGTTCCGTACAAGACGGGCGAGATGGGCGCGATGACCGACGTGATCGGTGGGAGCCTCGACCTGTCGTTCCTGTCCCAGGGGACGGCCAAGGCCCAGGTCGGAAAAGTGAAGATGCTTGCCATCTCGGGCACGCAGCGGACGGCTTCGGTGCCGGACGTTCCCACTTTCGCCGAACAGGGCTTCAAGGACTTCGGTACGGCGGGATGGATCGCGGCGTATGCGCCCGCCGCAACGCCGAAGCCCGTGGTCGCGAAGCTCGCATCGACGCTCCGGGACGTGCTCCAGCAGCCCGACGTCGTGTCGCGCCTCGAAGGACTCGGCTACGACGTCATCGGCGGAACGCCCGAGGAACTGTCGGCTTTCTACAAGGACGAGTACAAGCGCTTCGCAAAGCTCGTGCAATTCGCAGGCATCAAGCCCGAGTGACGCGCGCCGGGCGATCGGCAAGCCCGGCCTACACCGCCCCGCGCGTGTCGAGCCGAGCCTTGCCGTAGCTCCGATACCGCTCGCGCACGACGGCCATTTCCTGCGCGTCGAGGATCACGGGCGCACCGAGCTGCGCGCTCATCCAGTATTGCCGGGCCAGCGTCTCGAGTCGGGCCGCGCTGGCGACGGCCTTTTCCACAGTCGCCGCGTGGCAGATCATCCCGTGGTTGGCCAGCAGGCAGGCGTTGCGCCCGTCGAGCGCATCGGCGGCCGAGCGTGCGAGCGCGTCGGTGCCGAAGGTCGCGTACTCGGCGCAGCGCACGTCGTCGCCGCCGAAGCCGGCCAGCATGTAGTGGAAGGCCGGAATCGGCTTGCGTTGGCAGGACAGCGCGACGCATGCATCGGAGTGCGTGTGCACCACGGCCTGCGCCTGCGGATAGCGGCGGTAGATCTCGGCGTGCATCGACCATTCGCTCGATGGAATGCCCGGGCCGCGCGTGTCGCCGTCCAGCGTGACGTGCACGAAGGCCTCGGGGCTGATGCTGTCGCCGTCCGCGCCGGTCGGGCTGATCAGCGCCCCGTCTCCGAAGCGGCAGCTCATGTTGCCGGCACTGCCGTTGTTGAGGCCGAGGCGCGCCAGGCGCTTGTAGCCGGTGGCGAGCGACTGGCGCAGCGCGGTGTCGGACGCGGGATTCGGGGATGTCGTCATGAGGTTCCTGCGCCATGGCGCGTGAAAGATTGAACGAAGGCGTCAGGCGCCCTGCATGCTCTGGAGCATCGGCAGCAGCATGTCCTCGGGCCCGAGCTTTCCGGACTTGAGGCACAGCGCAATCAAGGCGTCGCCGTCATGCGCCACGGCACGTGCGATGCCCGGCCCGGCGTATGGGCCGACCTGAAGCCGGTCGATGCCCAGGTGCGCGAGCACGGCGCCCGAGGTCTCGCCGCCGGACACGATGAAGCGCGTCACGCCCGCATGGCGCAGGCGTTGCGCGAGCCGGCCGAGGATGTCTTCCGCCAGGGCCGCGGCCTCGTGCCTGCCGACCCGCGCCTGGATGCGCTCGATGATGTCGGCCTGCGCGGACGTGGCGATCGCCACCGGCCCGTCCATCAGGTTCTGCAGCGCCCAGTCCAGTGCATGCGCCACCACGTCGGCGCCGTCGAGCGCTCGCTCGACATCGATCCAGTGCACCGGGCGGTCGCGGGCAAAGGCATGCAGCTGTGCGATGGAGCGATCGGCGCAACTGCCGGCCAGCACCACGCCCGGGCCGGCCACTGCGGGCAGTCGCGCAGTCGCGCTTTCGGGGGCCAGCCAGCCGTGCTGGCGCCACAGCGCTGGCAGGTAGGCGCAGATGGACGAATTGCCGGTCATCAGCGGCCAGTCCCATGTCAGCTCGGCCACGGCGGCGAGGTCGGCGGGCTCGGCCGCGTCGGCGATGGCAAAGCCGATGCCCGCGTCTTCGAGCGCACGGGCGTGGGCGCGCAGGGCGGCCGGCCCCGCATGCACGACCTGCTGCGGTATCAGCCCGACGCGGGTCGCGGTCTGCCGCTGCAGGGTCCGCACGAGGTTGGGGTCGAGCATCGGCGTCAGCGGGTCGAAGCGCTTGGGCGACTCCGAGATCAGCATGTGGTCCGCGAACAGATGGCCCTGGAACACACGGCGTCCGGCTTCCGGAAAGGACGGGCAGAAGGCGGTCAGCCGCGCGCCGGTCATGTCCCGAAGCAAGTCGGCGCACGGCCCGATGTTGCCGTCGTCCGTCGAGTCGAAGGTGGCGCAGTACTTGAAGAACAACTGCCGCGCGCCGTGCGATAGCAGCACCTGCGCGCCTTGCCGGAAGGCGGCAACGGCTTCGGCGGCCGGCACGACGCGCGTCTTCTGCGCAATCACCAGCGCTTCCAGATCGGTGTCCAGGGACGCCGCTGCGTCGGGATGCGTCACGAAGCCGCAGCGCACGCCCTGCGCCACGAGCATGGCGGCGAGCTCCATGCCGCCGGTCAGGTCATCGGCCAGCGCGCCGAACAAGAGTGTCATGAACGAGTCTCCAAACTTGGCTGTTGCATTGCTATTGCACTACATCAAACATGATATATCATGCAGCGAATTAGCAAATCGCCCAAACAGCCAAGGATTCCGCATGTCGTCCGTTGCCTCGCCTGCTCTTGCCAATCACCAGGACGCCCAGTTGCGTCAGCGCGCAGCCAGGGTGGTGCCGGGCGGCATGACCGGGCACCTGAACGCGGCCGCGCTGCCGGCGGGTTATCCGCAGTTCTTCGAGCGCGGGCAGGGCTGCCGGGTGTGGGATGTGGATGGCAATGCCTACATCGACTTCATGTGCAGCTGGGGCCCGAACCTGCTGGGCCATCACCATCCCGAGGTCGACGCCGCCGCCGAGCGCCAGCAGGCGCTGGGTGACTGCCTGAACGGGCCCACGCCGCGCTTCGTCGAACTGGCCGAGCGCTTCGTGGCGCGCAGTGCGCATGCCGACTGGGTGCTGTTCCAGAAGAACGGCACCGACGCCACCACCGTCGCCGTGATGGTGGCGCGGGCCGCCACGGGCAAGCGCAAGGTGCTGGTCGCGACCAAGGCCTATCACGGCGCCGACCCCTGGTGCACGCCGGTGCCGAACGGCATCACGGCCGAGGACCGCGCGCATCTCGTCTACTACACCTACAACGATGTGGCGAGCCTCGAAGCCGCCGTCGGGGCGGCGGGCGACGACCTCGCCGCCATCGTCTGCTCGGCGTTCAAGCACGACATCGGCGTGGACCAGGAACTGCCCAGGCCCGAATTCGCGCGCCGCGCCCGCGCACTGTGCGACAAGGCGGGCGCCGCGCTGATCCTCGACGAGGTGCGCGCCGGCTACCGCATGCATGCCGGCGGCAGTTGGGAAACGGTCGGCGTGCGGCCCGACCTCAGTGCGTGGAGCAAGTCGATCGCCAATGGCTATGCGCTGGCGGCCGTCACCGGCGTCGATGCGCTGCGCGATGCCGCCACCCGCATCTACACCACCGGTTCATTCTGGTCGGGCGGCGTCGCCATGGCGGCCGGCCTGGCCACGCTGGAGGTTGCCGAATCCACGGACGTGGTGGCCCATGTGCAGCGCATGGGCCAGCGCTTTCGCGACGGCATCGCCGCACAGGCGACGAGCCACGGCGTGGGCGTGCGCCAGACCGGGCCTGCAGCCCTGCCGCTGATCCTGTTCGAGAACGATCCGGGCGTCGACCGGGGTGCGGTGTTCGCGGCCGAGGCCCTGCGCCGCGGCGTCTACCTGCATCCGCGCCACAACATGTTCCTGTCGCTGGCGCACACCGAGCAGGACATCGATCTCGCCCTGCAGGCGACCGACGCGGCGTTCGCGCTGGTCGCGCAGCGCTTCGGCAGCCACTGACGACCACGCACAGGACGCAGCAGCATGAGTACGGTTTCCACGGTTTCTTCTGCAGGCCGGCCGGGCACGGAAGCCTCGGCACACGTCGGCGGCGCCGCCATCGAGATCAGCGGTCTCAGCAAGCGCTTCGGCGCGGTGAAGGCCGTCGACGGCGTTTCGCTCAGCGTGCAGGCCGGTGAGTTCCTGGCGCTGCTCGGGCCCAGCGGCTCGGGCAAGACCTCGATCCTCATGAGCATCGCCGGCTTCGAGCTGCCCGATGCAGGCGGCATCGCCATCGACGGCAAGGACGTGACCTATCTGCCGGCCAGCCAGCGCAACCTGGGCATGGTGTTCCAGAAGTACACGCTGTTCCCGCATCTCACCGTGCTCGACAACGTGGCCTTCGGCCTGAAGATGCGCGGCGTTGCGCGTGCGGAGCGCCACCAGCTGGCCGCGCAGGCGCTGGCCACCGTGCGGCTCGACGGCTACGGCGCGCGCATGCCGGCGCAACTCTCCGGCGGCCAGCAGCAGCGCGTGGCGCTGGCGCGCGCCATCGTCTACCGGCCCAAGGTGCTGCTGATGGACGAGCCGCTCAGCGCGCTCGACAAGAACCTGCGCGAAGAGATGCAGCTCGAGATCAAGCGGCTGCAGTCGCAACTCGGCATCACGGTGGTCTTCGTCACGCACGACCAGGGCGAGGCGCTCACCATGGCCGACCGCGTGGCTATCCTCAACCAGGGCCGCATCCAGCAGCTCGATGCTCCGCGCGCGCTGTACGAGAAACCGCAGACGCGCTTCGTCGCCGGCTTCATCGGCGAGACCAACTTCGTGCCGGTGCAGGTCGGCCCGCTGCGGTCGACCGGTGCGCTGGTGCAACTGCCCGGCGGCGTGGGCGCACGCGAAGTGCGCAGCGACGCGCTGGTCGGCCGCGTCGCCGCCAACAGCGCGGCCGTGGCTGCGATCCGGCCCGAGCAGATCACGCTCGGGCGCACCGAGGACCCGGCGGCGCTCCAGGCCACGGTGAGCGGCGTGATCTACAGCGGGTCGACGGTGCTGTGCATCGCCCAGCTCGCCGACGGTACCGAGCTGCGTGCGCGGCTGCCCGATCCGAGCCGCGTCGCGGTGTCGAGCGGCGACCGCGTCGGCCTGCTGTGGCCGGACGACGCATTGCGCATCTACGGGGACGACGTGCACGGAGTGCCGGCGCGATGACGGCCGCGGCCATCACGCCGGCGGCCTCGGTGCCGGGCGCCGCCACGGCGCCGTCGGCGCTCCGGCGCCTGTGCCTGGGCAGCCGCTCGATCAGCGTGGCGGCATCGGCCGCGCTGCTGGCGCCGTTCTTCGCGCTGCTGCTGCTGGTGTTTCTCTATCCCTTGCTCAGCCTGCTGTCGACCAGCTTTCTCGAGCCGCATCCCGGCTGGGGCAACTACGCACGCGTGTTCGACAACCCGGTCTACCTGCGGGTGATGCTGCGCACCGGCTGGATCAGCCTGCTGACCACGCTGCTCGCGCTGGTGCTGGGCTTCCCGATCGCCTACATGATGACCAAGGTGAAGGGCGCCACGGCCGCCTTGCTCACCGCCTGCGTGCTGCTGCCGCTGTGGTCGAGCGTGCTGGTGCGCACCGCCGCCTGGATCGTGCTGCTGCGCCGCGACGGCATCGTCAACAACGTGCTGCAGTGGCTCGGCATCACGGGCCGGCCGCTCACGCTGCTCTACACCGAAGGCGCGGTGGTGCTGGCCATGGCGCACGTGCTGCTGCCTTTCCTGATCCTGCCGATCTACTCGGCGCTGAAGAACATTCCGGACGACTACATGCGCGCCGCCGCCATGCTGGGCGCCAACCGCCGCCGGGCCTTCTTCGAGGTGTTGCTGCCGCTGAGCCGCGCCGGCGTTTGGAGCGGTTGCCTCATGGTGTTCCTGTCGGCGCTCGGCTTCTTCGTCACGCCCGCGCTCATCGGCAGCCCGCAGGAGCTGATGATCGCCACGCTGGTCTCGCAGCAGGTGCGCGAGATGCTCGACTGGCCTTTCGCGGCCGCGCTCATCGGGGTGCTGATGGCGGTCGTCGCCACGCTGACGATGGTCTTCAACAAGGCCGTCAGCTTCAACCGGTTGATCGGGGGTGGGGCATGACCCGGATGAACCAAACGACCCGCGCGCGCTTCGACCTCGGCGCCTTCTCGCTGCGTGCCTACGTGTGGCTGGTGGTGCTGTTCATCATGGTGCCCACGCTGATCATCGTGCCGATGTCCTTCAGCCCGGCGGACTTCCTGGAGTTCCCGCCGAGTGGGTTCACGCTGCATTGGTACGAGGAATTCTTCGGCGACCGGCAATGGCAGAAGGCCGCGGTGCTGAGCCTGCAGGTCGCAGGGCTCACCATGCTTTGCTCGGTGGTGATCGGCACCATGGTGTCCTATGCCATCGTGCGGGGCACGGCGCATTTCCGCTCGGTCACGCAATTGATGGTGATCGGCCCGGTGATCGCGCCGCACATCGCGGTGGCGGTGGCCTGCTACCTGTTCTACCAGCGCCTGGGCGTCGTCGGCTCGCTGGCCGGCTTCGTGGCGGCGCATACGGTGCTGGCGCTGCCCTTCGTCATCTTCACCGTATCGGCGGCGTTGAGCCGGGTCGACCCCGACCTCGAATCCGCCGCCATGAGCTGCGGCGCCAGCCGGCCGCGTGCGTTCTTCCACGTCACGCTGCCGCTGATCGTGCCGGGGCTGCTGAGCGGTGCGCTGTTCGCGTTCATCATTTCCTTCGACGAGCCGGTGGTGTCGTTCTTCGTCTCGAGCGTGCGCCAGCGCACCTTGCCGCGACGCATGTTCGAGGACATCGAGCAGAACCTCACGCCCGTCATTCCGGCCATCGCCACCTTGCTCACCCTGCTGTCCATTGCGGTGCTGATCGCCGTCGCGCTGCTGCGCGTGCTGGAGCGGCGCCGAAAGAGCGGCTGATCCTGCAATCCATTCCCGGTTTTTTCTGGTCTTCGTTCACAAGGAGTTCGTGATGATGAATTGGCTCGATCGATGCAAGGGCGTTGCATTCGCCTCCCTGACCTGCGCGGCCCTGGCGGCTGCCTCGGGCGCCCATGCGCAGGCGCTCGAAAAGGAACTGGTGATCGCCACCACCGGCGGCCTGATGGAGAAGACGCTCGTGCAGCACTTCTACACGCCGTTCTCGAAGGCCAGGGGCGTCGAGGTGGTGCCCGCCGCGATCGAGGTGCCGGACCAGTGGGCCAAGGTGCAGGCCATGTCGCGCAGCGGCGGCATGGAGTTCGACATCGTCACGGCCACGCCGCCCGACCTGGTGCAGAAGAAGGACCTGCTCGAGACCATCGACTGCAGCAAGCTGCCCAGCGTGACGGCGAACGGCGTGAAGGGCGCTTGCACGCCCTATGGCGTGATCCGCACCGTCGGCGGCATGCAGATCGGCTACAGCACCGACGCCTTCAAGGGCGCCAACGTGCCCAAGACCTGGGCCGACTTCTGGGACACCGCAAGGTTCCCCGGCCCGCGCGGCCTGCCCGACACCGGCGACCGCGAATGGTGGGTGCCGGTGGCCGCCTTGCTGGCCGACGGCGTGACGCCCGACAAGCTGTTCCCGCTCGACCTCGACCGCGCCTACAGGAAGCTCGACAAGATCCGCCCGAACGTGGCGGTCTGGTGGAAGAGCGGTGACCAGCTGCAGCAGATCATGCGCAACAAGGAAGTGGTCATGAGCATGGGCTACTCCGGCCGCCTGATCTCGCTGATGAACGCCAAGGTGCCGCTCGCCGTGTCCTGGGACGGTGCGATCCGCGACGTCGGCTACATGTCGATCCCCAAGGGCGCACCGCATCCGAAGGCGGCCCTGGCCTATCTCGACTACTTCTATGCCTCGTCGCCGGAGCAGCACGTGGCCTTCGTCAATGCCGTCAACTACGACACCGGCAACGGCAAGACCGCCAACCTGTTCCCGCCGGAGCGCCGCGCGATGCTGGCCACTTCGGCCGAGAACTTCGACAAGCTGATCGTGGCCGACTACGAATGGATCGGCAACAACCGCCAGATGCTGCGCGACCGCTGGGTCGCCTGGCTGGGCCGCTGAGACGCCGCGTCCCATGCCCTCCCGCCGCGCTGCCATCGCGACAATCGGGAGGCGGATGCACGCGCATCCGGCAACAACAACCAAGGGATTTTTATGGCGAACGTGATCAACGTCGTGGGACGCACCAACCTGGCCAGCCAGATCTATGAGCACCTGCGCGAGCAGTTGATGTCGGCGACCTTCCAGCCGGGGCAGCGGCTCAAGATCCGGGAGCTCGCAAAGACCATGGGCACCAGCGAGACGCCGGTGCGCGAGGCGCTGATCCAGCTGGTGCGCGACCGTGCGCTGGAGATGAAGGAAGGCTACTTCATCCGCGTGCGGCGGCTGTCGCTGGCCGAGTACATCGAGCTGCGCGACATCCGCCTGGCGCTCGAGCCGCTCGCCGCCGAACGCGCGGTGCCCCACCTCGACGCGGCCGCCATCAGGCAGCTGACCGAGAGCCACCGGCTGCTCATGCGCGCGGAAAAGACCAAGGACTACCGCGCCGCGCTGCAGCACAACTTCGACTTCCATTTCGGCATCTACCGGCGCTCCGGCATGCCGCAATTGACCGAACTGCTCGACCGCATCTGGGTGCAGGTCGGGCCGATGCTGAACTTCCTCTATCCCGCCGGCCATCCCACGTATGACGCCGAGCACCAGCACGTGAACGTGCTGCGCGGTCTCCAGCAGCGCGACGCGACGGTGTTGCGCACGGCGATCGAGCAGGACCTGATCGAAGGCGGCCGCGCCTTCGTGCGCGTGCTGGAGGAGATCGAGGCCAACCCGACGCGCGCGGACGAGCTGCTCGCCCTGCGCAACCAATCCCTCCAAGCCGAAAGCCCTGCCTGATGATGGACCACACCAGCGACCCGAACGCGGCGCGCTACGTACTCGACCCGAAGCGCACCGACCTCGCCCGCGAGTTCCGCGACTGCATCCGCGGGCCGCACAGCGAAGAACTCAAGAAGCTCATGCATCGCATGCGCTGGGGCGCCTTTCCGGGGCGCTACCTGCTGGTGATGGTGGAGCCGGGCCGCCGGTGGGCGCTGGCGCAGATGCCGCAGGAGCGCGGCCAGAAGGTCAAGGTGTTCCACGACGTGATGTTCGATTCGCTCGAAGCCGCCGAATGGCATGTGTTCAAGCTGCGCTGGAAGGTCCTGACCGGCGTCGAACTGAATCTGGACTGATCGAGCGGACAACCTGAAGACCATGAGCGCAACCATCGAAACCAATGCCGTCGTCGGCTATCCCGACACCCTCAGCGTGCGCGCCGGAGAGCGCATCCGCTTTCATCTCAGCAGCGAGCAGCTGTCGCAGGTCGATGCCCGGTTCGTCCGCGTGCGTTGCGCCGACGCCGACGCCACCGGGCCCGGCATCAAGTACGACGAGCTGACATCGCCGATCGACGGCACGCACGACGTCGCCTTCCACGAGGCGCCTTGCGGCTCCAGCATGTCGACGCCGGTCGATGCGCGGCTCGCGCCGGCGCAGGCGTTTTCCTTCGGCTGCTACGTCTGGCCGACCCGCCTGCTGGACACGCCGCAGACCGTGCTCGCGCGCTGGAACGACGACAGCGGCAAGGGCTACGCGCTGCAGGTGACGCGCGAGGGCGTGACCTTGCGCGTGGGTGGCGCGGATGGCCCGATCGAGGTGAAGACCGGCGTGCCGCTGAACGAGCGCCGCTGGTACTGGATCCAGGGCGGGCTCGATCGCGCGAGCGGCGAGCTGGTCGTGCAGCAATGCCGGCTGGCGGAAGGCGTGCTGCCGGAGCAGCGGCACGAGCGCCGCCGCCATGCGCCGTCGGGCTGGCAGCTCGACTCGGGTGGGCCGTTGACGGTTGCCGCGCACCACGCATCGCTCGCCACGCTGCGCACCACCGCGCACTACGACGGCAAGATCGAGGCGCCGCGCATCGTCGAAGGGCTGCTGTCGATCGACGCGCTGCGCCGTATCGACGACCTGCCCCGCCCCGGCCTGGCGCCGGCCGAGGTGATCGCCTGCTGGGACTTCTCCGAAGGCATCGACGGCCTCGAGGTGACGGACCGGTCCGCCAATCGCCTGCACGGCACCTTGCGCCAACTGCCGTGCCGCGGCGTCACCGGCGTGCACTGGACCGGCGACGTGCACGACTGGCGGCTCGCGCCACGCGAATACGGCGCGATCCATTTCCACAGCGACGACATCTACGACTGCGGCTGGCCCGCCACGCTGACGCTCGACGTGCCGGCCGACTGGCGCTCGGGCGTCCACGCGCTGCGCCTGCGGCCGACTTCCGCCGAACATGCGGCGCGCGCCGAAACCTTCATCACCTTCTTCGTCACGCCCGCGATCGGCGCGCCGCGCGCACCGCTGGTGCTGCTGGCCGCGACCATGACCTACATGGCCTATGCCAACAGCGCGCTGCGGTTGCACTCCGTGCATTTCGAGGTGCTGACCGAGCGCCTGCTGATGCTGACGGGCGATGACGTCTACCTGCAGGAGCACCCGGAAGTCGGGCAGTCGACCTACGACCACCACATCGACGGCAGCGGCCGTGCATACAGCTCGTGGCTGCGGCCGGTGCTCAACATGCGCCCGCGCTCGCAGCCCGGCAACCTGGCCATCGACACCCACTTCATCGACTGGCTCGAAGAGAAGGGCATCGACTACGACCTGGTGACCGACGTCGAACTCGACCGCCAGGGCGTGGGCGCACTCGCCGGCTATCCGGTGCTCGCGACGCTGTCGCATCCCGAGTACTACAGCGAGGCCATGATGAACGGGATCATGGCCTACCAGAACGGCGGTGGCCGGCACCTGGCCCTGGGCGCCAACGGCTTCTACTGGCGCTGCGCCTTCCATCCGAAGGCGCCGGCGGCGGTCGAGGTCCGGCGTGGCATGGCGGGCACGCGCACCTGGGAATCGCAACCGGGCGAGGTGCACCTGGCCGGCACGGGCGAGCCGGGCGCGCTGTGGCGCCACAGCGGCTTCGCGCCCCAGAAGCTGATCGGCGTGGGCTTCGCCGCGATGGTCTACGACCACGCGGGCTACTACATGCTGACCCCCGGCAGCACCAACCCGCGCGTCGCCTTCGCGGTCGAAGGCATCCGTGCGGACGAGCGCATCGGCGACTTCGGCGTGCGCATCGGCGGCGCGGTCGGCATCGAGATCGACCGCTTCGACGTCGGGCTGGGCTCGCCGCCGCACGCGGTGATGCTCGCGACCTCGCACGGGCTCGGGCCGGGCGCGTTGCCCACGCCCGAGGAATACCGCACGACGGTGCACGGCCTCGACGGCGAGCAGAACGCGCTGGTGCGCGCCGACGTGGTGTTCTTCGAGACCGCCAAGGGCGGCGCGGTGTTCTCGACCGGCTCGATCTCGTATGTGCTGTCGCTGAGCCACAACGGCTACGACAACAACGTGAGCCGCCTCACCGAGAACGTGCTGCGGCGCTTTCTCGACCCGGTGCCTTTCGAGATGCCGGCATGAGCGGCGTGGCAGGTGTGACCATGGCGGTCCGCGAAGACTGGCAGCGCCACGATCGGCTCGCGTTGCCCGAGGCGCAGCTGCGGCAGGTCGCGCATGCGTTGCGCCGCGCCGTCATCGAACTCGTGCGCAAGCACGGCCAGGGCTATGTGCAGCAGGGGCTGGGCGCGGCGGAGATCTTCGCGAGCCTCTACTTCCACGAGGCACGCATCGACCCGGGCGACCCGCGCTGGGATGCGCGCGACCGCTGCATCCTGTCGACGGCTCACAACTCCGCGCTGTTCCATGCGGCGCTGGCGCTGCGCGGCATGATCCCCGTCGCCGCGCTCGACGGCTATGTGCAGGACGGCTCGCCGCTGGAGATCAACGTGTCGGAACGCCTCGGCCCGGTGGTCGAAGGCACCTTCGGTTCGCTCGGGCAGGGCCTGTCGGTCGCGGCCGGCATGGCGCTCGCGTCGCGCATCCGCGGAGTGCCGTATCGCGTGAACGTGGTGCTCGGCGACGGCGAACTGGAAGAGGGCCAGGTGTGGGAGGCCGCGATGTTCGCCGGCTCCACCGGGCTGCACAACCTCTGCGTGGTGCTGGACCTGAACTGGATGCAGGTCGAAGGCCATACCGACAGCGTGTTGCGGTTGAACCCCATCGCCGACAAATGGCGCGCCTTCAACTGGCAGGTGATCGAGGTCGACGGCCACGACATCGGCGCGCTGCTCGCCGCCTTTGCCCAGGCGCGCGGGCAGACCGAACGGCCGACCATGATCGTCGCGACCACCGTGCCGGGCAAGGGCGTGCGCGCACTCGAAGGCGTGATCAGCCACAACGCCAAGCTGCCGGCCGACGTGGCCGACGCCGCCTTGCACGAACTGGGAGCCACCGCATGAGCGCCGTCACCGCACTCGAAGTGAGCGACTTCACGCAGGGCGGCGCGCACACGCCTGCCGGCGCCGTCGCAGCCGTCCCGCGTTACTACGGCGAGGCCCTGCTCGAACTGGCGCGCGAGCGGCCCGAGATCGTCTGCCTGTCGGCCGACCTCACGGCGTCGACCGAGACCGACCTGTTCCGCGACGCCTTTCCGGACCGCTTCGTGATGCCCGGCATCGCCGAGGCCAACATGGTCGGGCTGGCGGGCGGCCTGGCGCGCAGCGGCCTGCAGGCCTGGGTCCACACCTTCTGCGTCTTCGCGACGCGACGCCCCTTCGACCAGGTCGCGATGCAGATCGCGTACCCGCGCTGCGACGTCAAGATCGTCGGCTTTCTGCCGGGGCTGTCGACCATCCTCGGCGTGAGCCACCAGGCGATCGACGACGTGGCCCTGATGCGCGCACTGCCGAACATGACGGTGATCGAACCCTCGGGTCCGGCGCAGGTGCCGGCCGCGGTGCGCGCCGCGGCGAACCACCGCGGGCCGGTGTACCTGCGCATGCTGCGCGCGCCGGAGGCGCTGCCGCCGGACACGCCCTGGGAACCGCTCGAGATCGGCCGCATCCAGCCGCTGGTCGAGGGGCGGGACGCGCTCATCGTCGCGAGCGGCCTGACGGTGGCGCCCGCCAGGCAGGCCTTGCAGTTGCTGAAGGCGCGCGGCATCGACGCCGGGCTGGCCAACGCCCACACGATCAAGCCGCTCGATGAGCGGTTCCTGCGCGAGCAGGCGCGCCGCCATCGGCTCATCGTCACCGTGGAGAACCACTCCGTCATCGGCGGCCTGGGCTCCGCCGTGGCCGAGGTCCTGGCGGAGGCCGGCAGCGGTACGCGGCTGCTCCGCCTGGGCGTGCGCGACTGCTTTGCCGAAGGCGCCTCGATGCCCTATCTGTTCGAACGCCACGGCCTTTCCGCGCCGCGCATCGCCGATGCGCTGCAGCAGGCCCTCGGAGACATCACGCCATGAAGATCACCGGCCAGACGAAGATCCTGTTCATGCTGGCCGACCCGGTCGGCCACGTGGTGGGCTCGCACATCCTCAACCAGCGCTTCCTGGCGGAGGGCTACGACGTCGCGGTGTCGCCGTTGCACGTGGCGCCCGGCGATCTCGCCACGGTGCTCGGGGCCGTGCGCCGCATGCGCAACGTCGCGGGCTTCGGCGTGACGATCCCGCACAAGATCGACGTGGTGCGCCTGCTGGACGACACGACCGAGCGCGCGGCCCGCGTCGGCTCGGTCAACTTCGTGCGGCGCGAGGCCGACGGCCGGCTGGTGGGCGACAACCTGGACGGCGCCGGTTTCGTCGATGGCTTGCAGCACAGCGGCATCACGCTGCGCGGGCGACGCGTGCTGCAGCTGGGCGCCGGTGGTGCCGGGCGCGCCGTCGCATTCGCGATCGCGCAAGCCGGTGCCGCCGCACTCGTCGTGCACAACCGCGACGAGGCCAAGGCCGCGTCCCTGGCGGCGGATGTGGCGAAGGCCTGCCCGGGCTGCGCCTGCGAGGCCGGGCCGAACGACCCGCGCGGCTTCGACGTCGTCGTCAACACGACGTCGCTGGGCATGCGCACGCAGGACCCGCTGCCGCTGCGGCTCGACGGGCTCTCGGCGCAGACGGACGTCGCCGAAATCATCATGTCGCCCGAGATCACGCCGCTGCTGGCCGCCGCACAGGCGCTCGGCTGCCGCATCGGGCTGGGCAAGTACATGCTCGAGGAGCAGTACAAGCTGGTCAAGGAACTGCTGCGGCTGTCCTGAGTCAGCCCGCGAGGGGCGGATAGTCGACGCCGTCGAGGCCCGGCACCACAACCTTCCGTGGGTCGTTGCCGCAGCCTTGCAGCTGGTCCGCGGCGTAGTCGGTCACGCAGCCTGCGAGCAGCTGCCGCGGGTCCTCGAGGATCACGCGCATGCGGGTGTTGAGCGCGCGCCAGTCATCCGGGTTGTCGATGGCGGGCATGTCGCTGACCTCGGTGGTGCCGGGCTGCAGCACGGGCCGGCCGCCACGGCTGGGCGCGAACTGCGGATAGCCCTCGTACATCATCGGCCCCAGGTCGCTCATGGCCCGTGTGGCCCACCAGAGCTGCCGCATCGGTGCCTCATGCAGCGCCACGGCCGCCAGGTCGACCGGCCGCGCGAAGGTGGGCGCCGGCGCATGCGGCGCGATGTACACCCGCTCCAGCGCCAGGGTGTGGTGCGAGGCGGCCAGGATCATGGCGCACACCGCGTTGGTGCTCCAGGTGACACCGGCGGTCGGCCGGCCCTGGCGGCCCACGATCAGCACCATCGCGTTGGCCCAGTCGATGCGATGCCGCTCGAACCACGCGATCACCCGATGCCCGGTGTCGAGGCCGACGAGGAAGAAGGTGGCGATCAGCACCTTGTTCATGGGCACCGTGGCGCCCACCGCGTCGCCCGTCGCCTCGAGGTAGTGCGTGCGCAGGTCGGCCGCGGTGAAGGTCTCGGGGTGCGCCAGCGCGCGTGCGATGTAGCGCTCGGTGAGCGTGCAGGCGTAGTGCACCATGTTCGCGATGGCTGTCTCGCGGCCCTGGTAGGCCGGAACGGCGATGTCGTCGCGCCACAGTGCCACGCCGTTGGCTTGCCGTGCGGCCACCGTGGCGTCCAGAAGGCGCTGCGCTTCGACGCGCCAGGGCGCGCCGTCCGCATCGCCCGGACCGAGTTCGCGCAGCCGGACCAGCGAGGCCAGCGCCGGTCCGAGATGCGACACGGCCGCGAGCTCCTTGAAGCCGCGCGTCGAGAGCCGGTAGCCCTCGACCTCGGGCGGCTTGCCGGCGCCGGGGAACAGGATGAAGTCGGCGGCGGTGGCGACGATCAGCGCGGCGTCGGGTGCCGCCTCGGCGGTGGCGCGCGTCATCTTCGCGCCGATGCTGTCGGCGCTGGCGGTGTAGGTCTCGAAGAGCCGCAGGAATTCAGGGCTCTGGAAATCGTCGGACGTCATGGCGTGACCACCGAGCCTTCCGCCGGCGCGCCGAGCCGGTACACCTTGCTCGGCGTGCGAAAGCGGATGTCCGCGCCCAGGCTGTTCGCCACCACCAGGTAGGCGACGCCCTGGTCCTCGAAGGCACAGGCGTCGGTGCCGCCGAGTGTCGGGAACGTCCGGCGCCGGGCCAGCCTGCCGTCGACGAAACCGTAGCCCACGGAGGTCAGCGACGTGATCGGCGCCTCGCGGCTGCCCAGCAGGAAGTTGATCTGGACCAGTTCGCCGCCTTCGGCATCCTCGCGCCAGACGAACTCGCGTCCGCCGGGGCCGCTCAGTGTCTGGTGCGCGGCGAAGCCGGTGCCGTCCCAGCGCAGCAGCACGGTGTCGTCGTGCAGGCAGGCGAAGGCGAGCCAGGCCTGGCCGCCGTGTTCGAAGAACTGGAAGGCGCGCCCGGTCTTGCCGTCGAGCAGCTGGAAGTCCTCGAAGCGCGTGCCGCTCCACAGCATGATCCGCGAGCGTGCGACGTGGTCGGCGTAGGCCAGGAAGCGTTGTTCGCCGATCTCGAAGAAGGCGAAGTTGTAGCCCCAGGCCGAGTCGATGACCTGGAATTCCACGAAGCGCTCGCCGTCCCATTCCAGGACGGCCGACTTGGCCGGATGCCGCGCCTCGTTGCCCTCCATCACCACGCCCTGCGCCAGCGCGAGGAAGTGCCGGTCGCCGATGGTGAAGTGCGTCCATTGCTTGGCCGCGAAGGTGGGCACGCGCTGGAACTCGGCGAACGCGCCGTCCTTCAGCTCGAAGATGACGGACACGACGTTGAGGTCGTACGGGCCCGTGCCCGACTTGAGGCTGGCGGTCGCGAGGAACGCGCGGTCGCCGATGGTGAAGAACTCCGCGTCCTCGCCGCCCGGCACCGGCAGGCGGGCGTGCGGCACGAAGCCTTCATCCTGCCACCGGTAGACCAGCGCATCGACGTTGCTGTCGCCGACCGTGATCATGGCCGGCTGGCCCGGCACGTCGACCGCGAGCTGCGGCACCACCAGGTAGCGCGTGCCCTGATGAACGAAGGTCTCCACGGCGCGCGCGCCGGAGGTGTCGAGGTCCTGGATGCATTTCATCTTCTTGCTCCTGGGTTCAGGTTCTGCTGCCTGTGCATCCGAACCTTAGCGCGTGCCTGCGGAAAGGGGTGAAAAACCGAAAAGCCGTGCCGGGTTGTCGACCAGGATGCGCTGGCGGGCCTGCGCGTCGGGCGCCCATTGCGCGAGCAGGTTCAGCAGCTCGCCGGTGTCGCGTCCGCCTTCCGGGATGTGCGGCCAGTCGCTGCCCCAGATGGTGCGGTCGGGCAGGGCGTCGATGATGGCGTGCGCCAGCGGCCGCAGCTTCTCGAAGTTGCCGTCCTTGGCCACGCGGTAGGGGCCTGACAGTTTGATCCAGCCGCGCCCTTCGGCCAGCACCTTCAGCATCCGGTCGAAGTCCTGCCGCGTGAGGCCGTCGCTTTCGAGCATGTAGCCCATGTGGTCGATGACGAAGTCGGCGTCGATGTCGCCGAGATGGGGAATCAGGTCGCGCACCACCCAACCCGGCGTATAGAACTGAAGGTGCCAGCCCAGCGCCTTCGTCGTGCGCACGCATCCCTGGATGTATCGCACCAGTTCGGCGGTCGGCAGGGCGGAGCGCAGGAACAGGTCGAGCCGCAATGCGCGCACGCCGCGGCGATGCATGTCGTGCAGCGCCGCTTCGGTGATGCCGTCGTCCACCATGGCCACGCCACGCGCGCGTTCGCCGGCGATGTCGAGTGCGTCGAGCATGCAGCGGTTGTCGGTGCCGTAGAAGCTGGGCTGCACGATCACGTAGCGCGCGAGGCCCAGCGATTCGCACATCGCGTCCAGCTTGGTGAGCGGGCCGTCCGGCAGCGTGTAGTGCGGATGGTCGACATGCGGGTAGGTGTCTTCGCTCTCGAACACGTGCACGTGTGCATCGCAGGCGCCTGCCGGCACATCGAAGGTCGGCCGTGCGAGCGTGTCGGCGGCGCGCATCGGCTTGGAGGTGAGGATGTCGGGCGAAGTCATTTCGGTTGGGTGCTTTCAAAGGAGGCGAGCGCCAGGCGGAAGCGCTCATGGGCCGCGGTGAGCAGCAGGTCGGTGTCGATGGCCGTCATGAGGAAGGGCGCCGCGCCGCGGTGCATCAGCTCGGCCGCATAGGTGGCGTCGGCGATGCCGCCGATGACGAGCGGCTTGCCCGTGCGCTGGCAGGCGGCCAGTGCCGCGTCGTGGGCCGCGCGCACGCGGGGATGCCGGAAGTCGCCCGGCGCGCCGAGTTCGGCGCTCAGGTCGTTGGTGCCGATGCCCACGATGTCGATGCCGGGCACCGCCGCGATGCGCTCGATGTTCTCGATGCCGAGCGGGCTCTCGATCAGCACCTTCACCGCGGTGGCCCGGTTCATGGCCACATTGAAATCGGCGACGGCCATCCGGCGGTAGCCCACGTGCGGCAGCGTGCCGATGGCGGAGCGGTGGCCCAGCGGCGGGAAGCGGCAGGCGGCCACGAGGTCTTCGGCCTGCGCCACGGTCTCGATACGCGGGGCGATGATGCCGCCCGCGCCGCCGTCGAGCACGCGTCCGATCACGCCGTACTCGCGCTCCGGCACGCGGACGAAGGACATGAGGCCGATGTCGAGCGCGGTGGCGCAGATCTGCACGGCGGCGTCGATCGGGATGCCGCTGTGCTCCAGGTCCACCCAGATCGCGTGGTGGCCGCTGGCCTTGGCGATGCGTGCGATGTCCGGCGTGCGCGACGAGCGCACGCCGAGCGCCGCCACCGGCAGGCGCTGGCGCAGGCGGCGCACGACGAGGTTGGTGGAATCGGCGTCGTCACCGATGCCGTCGGGGGTGGCCGTGGGTACGGCCGTTGCGCTGTCTTGCGCCATGCGGTGCTTCCTCTGTCTCGATGGTTGTGCAGGTTCGAGGGGATGCTAGAGAATGAGCGCCATATCCGGAAATACCAGATTCGGATGGCAATCGATACGCTGGAGATATCAATGGAACTTCGACACCTGCGTTACTTCGTCGCTGTCGCGGAAGAACTCAACTTCACCCGCGCCGCGGAGCGCCTCTACATGGCGCAGCCGCCGCTGAGCACGCAGATCCGCGCCCTCGAAGAGGAGCTGGGCGTGCAGCTCTTCGAACGCGACAAGCGGCGCGTGTACCTCACGCAGGCGGGGCGCCACTTCCTGGACCGGGCGCGCACCATCCTCGCGTCGGTACAGAGCGCCAAGGACGAGGTGCACAGCGCGGCCACCGGCGAGGTCGGCAAGCTCAACCTGGGCTTCACCGCGTCGTCGATGCTGACCTCCGCGCTGCCGTCGGCCATCCGCCAGTACCGCGGCAGCTTTCCGGCGGTCGAACTGCGGCTGCAGGAGATGCCTTCCATGCATCAGCTCGACGCCATCAACGCCCGCGAGCTCGACCTGGGCGTGCTGCGCAAGCCCAACGTGAGCATCCCGATGGGCGTGACGATCGAGGAGTGGTATTCGGCGCCGCTGGTCGCGGCGATGCCGCAGCAGCACGTGCTCACGCGCGGCAAGGGCATCCACGTCCGCGAGCTGCAGGACGTGCCGCTGATCGTCTATCCGCGCGACGCCGGCATCGGGCTCTACTGGAAAGTGCAGGAGCTGTGCGCCAAGGCGGGCTTTCGGCCCGCCGTGATGCACGAGACGCGCGAGGCCTCGACCATGATCGGGCTCGTCGCCGCGGGCTTCGGCGTGGCGATCGTGCCGGCCGACACGCAATGCATCCAGCTCGAAGGCGTGCTGTACAGCCGCATTCTCGACAAGGACGCCGTGTCGAGCCTCTACCTGGGTTACCGCGATGCGGATGCCAATCCGCATCTGGACAGTCTGCTGCGGCTGCTGCGCACCAGCCGGGCCGCGACCACCCGCTAGCAGTGGCGCGGGAGGCGGTGGCGATTCAGTCGCGTCGCCGGCTGCGCGCGACCCAGGCGAGTGCCGCGGCGGCAATCAGCGCCGGAATGGCGGCCAGCGCGAACAGCCAGCCCCACGGCAACTGGGCGCCGACCAGGAGACCACCGAACAGCGGTCCGACGATGGAGCCGACGCGGCCCACCGACATCGAAAGGCCGACGCCGGTGGCGCGCACGCTGGCCGGGTAGTAGTCCACGCACAGTGCAGGAATGTTCATCTGCCCGCCGATGACCAGCAGTCCGATCGCGAACACCAGGCAGAACGCGGCGATCTCGCTGCCGACGACATGGAAGCCGAAGAACGGAACCAGCGCGGCGCCCAGTGCCAGGCACAGCGCCACGGGGGCGAAAGGGCTGCGCCGTGCCACCACGAACGACATCGCGAAGGCTCCCGCCACACCGCCCACGTTGAGCATCACGCCGGCCAGCGCCGAGCGCTGCGGGCTCATGCCGTTCATCGCCAGCACGCTGGGCGTCCAGCTCAGGAGGAAGTAGCTGACCAGCAGGATCATGAACGCCGCCGTGGCGATCAGCACGGTGCCGACGGCGCGCCCGTCGGCGAAGAGTTCGGCCAGCGGACGGCGGACAGGCACGGTGTCGGTGGCCGCCGCATCGCGGTCGGGTTCCGTCATGGCATAGACCAAAGGCAGCAGGGCGAGCGCAAGGATGCCGCCGCCGATGAAGATGCCGTGCCAGCCCAGCGTCTGCATCAGTGCCGCCGTGATGGCGCCGCCGACCACCGCACCGATCGGAAAGCCCAGGAACATGCGCGACACCGTGGCGCTGCGGCGCGCAGGATGCGCATGCTCGGCCGTCAGCGCGGAAATGGTCGGGATCGCGCCGCCGAGGCCGATGCCCGAGAGAAAGCGCCACAGCATGAGCTGTTCCGGTGTCGACGAGGTCGCGCTCAGCAGGATGAAGCCGCCCGCCACGAAGATGGACGCGAGCAGCAGCCTGCGACGGCCGAAGCGGTCGGCCGCCGCGCCCACGACGAGGGCGCCGACCACCGCGCCCGCGAAGCTCGCCGCGAACACCTTGCCGAACGCGCCTGCGGGCATGCCCCAGTCCTTCGAGATCAGCGGTGCGACGAAGGAAAGCATCAGCGTGTCGTAGCCGTCGATGAGCGCGACCAGGAAGCACACGAAGATCGAGAAGCGGCCGGCGTGCGAAGTGGCCTGTGCGGTGGATCGGGATGGGCGATTCGCCCGTTCAAGGGGGAGCGACGTCATGTTCTATGTCTCCTTCGGTGGTTTCGGCTTTGTCCCACCCGGCCCGTGATGGGCCATGCCGTGGGAGCGCCGAGTCCGGCCGATGCTAAGAGTCATCGAACATATCCAGAAATACATTTCCGGAATGCTTGGCGGTATCTTTGGCGTATGGAGCGCGGCGTTCAGGCTGTGCCCGGCTCGGGCCGTCCAGGCTGCCCGGGCCGCCGCACCTGCCGCTGCGCCCGCCGCTTGCGCCACCAGATCACGACCCCCGTGACGCTGAGCATCGCCACCAGCAGCCCCACCGCCGACACGAGGATGCGGCCCGCCATGCCGGCGATGCGGCCCGAATGCAGCGGAAACTGCAGCTGCACGAAGACGTCGGCCCCGGTCCCCTGCCATGGCACGCGGTCGCCGATCAGGCGACCGTCGAGGCCGTCGTAATAGAGGCTCTTGACGGCCATGCCGCCGCTGTCGTGGTCGGCGCCCTGCTGGAAGAAGCGGATGCCGAGCACGGCGAAATCGTCGCTGTAGAACGCGTCGCCCGCGGGCTCCTGCCAGCCGCGCACGGCCGCTTCGGCCCGGCCCATGTCGATCAGCTGTTGCCAGCCGATGCGTGCTTCGATCGGCCGCTCGCGCGGCGCCGGCGTGCGGCTCTCGAATGGGCCGGGCGTGGTCTGCGAGACCAATGACATCGCCGGATAGAACAGCTCGCGGTAGAGGTTCAGCGAGAAGGAGGTGAAGGCGAGGATCAGCAGCATGCCCCAGACCCACAGGCCGCCCGCGCGGTGCAGGTCGAAGTTGAGCCTGTAGCCGCCGGCATGCAGCCGCAGCATCCAGGCCGGGCGCCAGCGCGACCACCAGCCCTTGGACTTGCCATTCCGTGGCGCCTTGCGCGGCAAGGTCAGCAGGAAGGCGATGAAGGTGTCGACCAGCCAGACCAGCGCCACGGCGCCCATCAGCCACACGCCCCACTTGTCGTTGCCGCGCCATTCCGGCAGGTGCAGCGTGTAGTGCAGCTTGTAGAGAAAGGACATGAGGTGCTCGCCGTCGACCGCGACCTTTCCCCATTGCCGCCGGCCGACGATCTCGCCGGTGACGGGGTCGATGAAGACATGGTCGTGCCCCAGCGCGTAGCGCCGGCCCGTGGCGGGGTCGATGCGTGCGTCGACCCATACCTGCAGCGTGTGGCCGGGTTCGCTCGTCAGCGGGAAGAGGCTGACGCGCACGCGCGGATCGGCGTGTTCGATGCGTTCGACCAATGTGAGCGGCGGCAGCGCCGCACCCTGGCTGCGCGTCTCGAACAGATGCGGATTGAGCCATTCATCGAGTTCGTGGTCCCACGAGATCACCGCACCGGTGAGGCCCGAGACGATCAGGAAGCCCGCGACGAAAAGACCCATCCAGCGATGGAGGACGACGTAGGTCGAACGCATGCCTGGCTCAGTACTTCCAGTTCACCGCCACCATCGCGTTGCGTGGTGCGCCATAGAAGCCCTGGTCGAGATAGCGCCGCGACGTGAGGTACTTCTTGTCGGTGACGTTGTTCAGGTTGAAGGTGAGGAAGACCTTGTCGCCGAGGTCGTAGCGGGCCATGAGGTTGAGCAGCGCGTAGGCCGGCTGACGGATGGTCACCGTGGGGAACGCGCCGGCCTGGTTGCTCGTCTCGGAGCGCCAGTTGAGGTTGGCGCCCACCTGCAGCGCGTCGATGCCCGGCACGCGGTAGGTGGCCGACACGCGGAAGATCTGGCGTGGCGTCTGCAGGCGCGTGGCCATGCCCTCGTTGTCCTTGAGCGACAGCCGGGTATAGCCGGCGGTCATCTGCAGGCGTGGATGCACCTGGCCCGCGATTTCGAACTCCACGCCCTGCGACTTCACGTCGGTGCCCTCGTAGATCGCGAGCAGCCCCTGTTCGCCGATGTAGTTCGCCAGGTTCTTCTGCTCGGTCTTGAAGACACTGGCCGAGCCCTGCAGCCGCTTGTCGAACAGCTCGGTCTTCAGTCCGGCCTCGGCACTGTTTCCGCGCACCGGGCTCAGCTGCTTCAGGCTGGCGTCGATCTCGCTTTGCGGATTGAAGATCTTCGTGAGGCTCGCGTAGCCCGACAGCGCCGCGTTGATGTCGTACACCACACCGGCATAAGGCGCGATCTCGAAGTCGGACTTCAGCCGCGAGGTGCCGTAGTTGCTGCCGCTCGACTGGGCGCGGGTGGCATTCGCGCCGACGATCAGCTTGAGGTCGTCCGCCAGGTTGAGCCGCGCGGCGGCGTACATGCTGCGTTGCTTGTCGACGAAGTCGGCGCGGCCGCCTTCGTTCGTGAAGGAGGGCGCGGGCGTGCTGCCGTCCCAGGTGTCGAGCGAAGGCAGGGTGACGTCGGCCGAGGTCAGGGTGTGGCCCTTGGCGCGCGAGATCGACAGGTTGGCCCCGAACACCAGCGTGTGGCGCCGGCCGCCGAGCGTGAAGGGGCCCGAGGCGCGCACGTCCATCAGGTCCTGGCGTTCGGTCGCTTCGTAGTCGACCGGCGTGCCGGACAGGCCCAGCCCGGTGACACGGTCGGGCAGCCCGTACACGTAGAAGTAGCGGTTGGACCAGTCGATCGCACGGTGCGTGTAGACCGCGCGCGCCTCCCAGTCGCTGTCGAAGCGGTGCGTGGCCTCGACGAAGGTGGTCTGCGTGCCGATGTCCCAGTGGCTCCAGTCGGAGGTGGTGCTGGTCGAGCGGTCGTAGTCGGTCAGCGTGCCGTCGCTGTAGACCAGCGGAAGCCCGCCCCAGATCTGCCCCTTGGCCTTGCTCTTCTGGTAGGTGATGCCCGCCGCCAGCGTGGTGCGGTCGCCGACATCGGCTTCGATCACGCCATAGAAGGTGTTCTTGGCATGGCTGTAGCGGTCGAGGTAGGAGTCCTTGTCCTGTGCGGCGGCGACGAAGCGGCCCCGCACCGTGCCTTCCTTGTCGAGTGCGCCCGAGACGTCGGCCTCCAGGCGCTTGCTGTTCCAGCTGCCGTAGGTGGCGGCGGCCGAGGCCATGAAGTCGGCGGTCGGGCGCTTGCGCACGAGGTTCACCGTGGCCGACGGGTTGCCGGTGTTCGACATCAGCCCGTTGGCACCGCGAATCACTTCCACGCGGTCGTAGATGGCGGTCTCGAGGTCGCCACCCATCAGGCCGTGCGTGAAGGGGATGCCGACGCCGTCGTCCTGGAAGGTCGTGATGTTGAAGCCGCGTGCGGAGTAGTACGTGCGTTCGGTCTCGACTTTCTCCACCACCACGCCGGGTGTGGCGTCGAGCACGTCGTTCACGTTGTTCAGCTGGAAGTCGTCCATCTGCTGGCGCGTCACGACCGACACCGATTGCGGCGTCTCGCGCAGCGACAGGTTCAGCCCGGTCGCGCCCTTGCTCTGCCGGTAGGCGTACGAAGGGCTGCGCTCGCTGGGTGGCGCGCCAGGCCCCTCGGCGCTGACCTCGACCGTCGCGAGCGTGGTTCCGCCGCCGGCCGTGGCGCCGCCGGGAGCGGCGCTGCGCAGCACGTAGCCGCCGGTGCCCAGCGGTACCGCCTGCCACGGGCTGCGTGCCAGCAGCAGCGCAAAGGCCTCGGCCAGCGTGTGCTCGCCGCGCAGGCCGTCGGTGCGCAGGCCATCGGTCTGGTCGGCCGTGAAGCTCAGCATCACGCCGGCCTGGCTGGCCAGGCGGCGCAGCGCAGGTGCCAGCGGACCGGCGGGAACATCGTATTGCTGCCGCGCCACGGCGTGTGCCGGCGCGGTGTCCTGTGCCAGCGCGGCCGGCGTGAGGCTCCATCCCAGCGCAAGGCTGGCGACCAGCGCAGCGGCGTGGGCGACGGGGCTGCGCGCGGATGGCCGACGCATCGGCGCGAACTGGCGCTTGCGCGCATGGGCGATGGATTTCTGGATTCTGTTGGGCATGGTTTCCCCTCCGGTGACGACTAAAAAAAGAAGCTCCTGGAGGTAAGTGCCGCGAGAAACGGAATCGGGCAGAAAAAAAGCGATGCGCCTCGAAAAAAACCGCGCCACATCCTGGGGTGGCCTGGCGCGCACCCGGTTGGCGCCGCTAGCGTGCGGCTTCGATCGTGACCCAGTAGCGGGTGCGCTGGCGCACCTGCACCGGCAGCACATTGGGCAGGGCGTCGAGGATGCGGTCGGTGTTTTCCAGCGGGAACACGCCGGAGATGCGCAGGTCGGCCACGGCCGGGTCGCACCGCAGCATGCCGGGGCGGTGGCGTGCCAGGTCGGCAATGAAGTCGCCCAGCCGGGTCTCGTCGGCGATCAGCTGTCCGCGCGTCCATGCCAGCAGGGTGGTCTCGTCCGCGGCGGTGCGCGGCTCGATGTGGTTGCCGTCGAAGACCGCCTGCTCACCGGCGCGCAGGGTCTGGCGCGCGGCCAGGGGCGCTGAGGGCGCGATTTCGACCGCGCCGTCGAACACGGCCACGAGGGTCTGGCGTTCGGACTGCCGCACGGTGAACCGGGTGCCGAGCGCGCGGATGGTGCCGTGCGACACCTGCACGGAGAAAGGCCGGTCGGCACCTTCGCCGTGGCCGGTCGACACGAGCACCTCGCCGGCGACCAGCCGGACGACACGTTGCCGGGCATCGAAGAGGACGTCGACCGCGCTGCCACCGTCCAGCAGCAGACGGGTGCCGTCGCCCAGCGCAACGGCGCGCCGTTCGCCGGTCGCAGTGCGGTGGTCGGCCATCCACTGCTGGCCGACGGACGTGCGCGAGACCATCGCACCGGCGCCGATCAGGGCACCCAGACCGAGTACCGACCGGATCACGGTGCGGCGTCCTGCCGGCACCGGTTTGGTCAGCGTCGACAGGCTCTGCCGGGCGGCCTCGGGCTGCAGGCGCCTGAAGCGTGTCGTCACGGCCTCGATGTGCTGCCAGGCGCGCTCGTTGTCCGGATGCGCTTCGCGCCATTGCTGCCAGCGCCGCTTCGCGTGCGCGTCGGCTTCGCCGGACATCAGCAGCGTCAGCCATTCGGCAGCCTCGTCCGCCGTGTGCTCGGGCAGCGGAAGGCCGCCGGCCATCGGTGCGGGCTGCAAGGGGTCGGACGCGCCGATGGCGGAGGTGGGCATCGCCGGCGGCTCAGTGGCTCAGCGCAAAGAGGCACTGGCGGTTGGCGCGTGTCAGGTACTGCTTGACCGAACTCGCGGAAACCTTCAGCCGCTCGGCGATCTGTGCGTACGTCAGTCCTTCGAGATGCGCCAGCAGAAAGGCCTCGCGCACCGGCGGTGGAAGGCCGTCGAGCGCCCGATCGACTTCCTGCAGCGCCTCGAGGGTCAGCAGGCGTTCTTCGGGAGAGGGCGAGAGGGCCTGGGGCTGGGCCGCCAGCGCTTCGAGGTAGGCCGTCTCCAGCAGTTGCCGCCGGTGGCGATGCGCGATCAGGCGCGCGGCCACGGTGGCCAGAAAGGGTCGCGGCTCGCGGATCTCGCCCACATGGCGGCCGGCGATCACGCTCACGAAGGTGTCCTGCGTGAGGTCGGCGGCGTCGAAGGCGTTTCCGAGACGGCGACGCAGCCAGCCGTGGAGCCAGCTCCGGTGCTCGACGTAGAGCGCATGCACCTCGGGTGGCGCAGCGGACCCGGCAGCCAACATGAAAGAACCTCCGACAGGCACGCGGCCCTCGACGCAGACTTGATGAGAATGGTTCTTATTGTAGGGTGACGTTTCCGTCGGCCGGGCGGCGGCACGCGGGTGCGGGCTTGCAGGCCTATCCGCCGAACTGCCGCAACGTCGCATGCAGCGACTTCGCGAACCGCGGGTCCGTGACGGCGCCGACGTTGAATCGCGACCAGGGCGACGCCTCTGCCGAATCGATGCTGAAGACGCGTCCCGGCGCCAGGACGATCTTCTGCGGGAGCAGCGCCTGCGCGAGGGCCAGCGAGTCCGGAACGCCGGGCAGCGTCGCCCAGAGATAGAGCGATTGCAGGTTTCTCGCGAAGACCGTGGCGCCCACCGATTCGAAGAGCTTGTTCGCGTCGGCCGTCGCTTCCTCGAGCCGCGCACGCAGGCGCTTGAGGTGCCGCTGGTAGTGGCCTTCGCTCAGCATCACGTCGACGGTGCGTTCGCAGTACTCGGAGCTGCTCACATGGATGAGCGCCTTGAGGTCGGCAAGGTCGCTCGCCAGGTCGGCACCGCAGGCGATGAAGCCGACGCGCAAGGCGGCCGAGAACGATTTGGAGAAGCTCCCGATGTAGATCGTGCGCTCCAGCTGGTCCAGCGACGACAGCCTCGGCGAAGACATCGGCTTGAAGTCGGCCAGCGGGTCGTCCTCGACGATCAGCAGGTTGTACTTCTGCGCCAGCTGCAGCACGCGGAACGCCTTGGCCGCGGACAGGTCCGAGCCGGTCGGGTTGTGCGCCAGCGATTGCGTGAAGAACAGCCGCGGGCGCTGGGTGATGAGCAACTGCTCCAGCGCCTCCAGGTCGGGCCCGTCCGCGAGCCGCGGCACGCCGAACACTTCGGCGCTGGCCAGCTTCAGCTTGCCGAACAGCGGGTAGTAGCCGGGGTCGTCGACCAGCACCTTGCCGCCCGGCGGCACGAAGTAGCGGATCACGATGTCCATCGCCTCGTTGGCGCCGTGCGTCAACACGATCTGGCGCGGCTCGGCGCCGATGCCGAAGTCCGCCAGCTTGCGCACCAGGTGCTCGCGCAGCGGCGCATAGCCGAAGCGGCTGCCATAGCGGAACAGTGCGCCGAGGCCGGTGCGCACGACCTTCTGCTGGTACTTGTCCAGCCGCACGTCGGCCAGCCATTCCACGGGCGGGAAGCCGTCGCCCACGGCCAGCATGTCGGGCTCGGTCTTGAGCTGCTCGCGCATGAGCCAGACGATGTCCATGGCCCGCCCGAGCCGGCCCGCCTCTTCGTCGGTTCGCCTGGGCGCGGCGCGGTTGACGACGAAGTAGCCCGATCCGCGGCGTGGCTCCAGCAGCCCGCGCGACACCAGCAGCTCGAAGGCGGCGACGACCGTGTTCTTCGAATACCTGTGCAGTTCGGCAAGCTCCCTGAGCGACGGAAGCTTGTCGCCGGCCTTGAATGCGCCGTCGGCGATCTGGCGTTCGATGGCATCGGCCAGCGTGACCGGCAGCGAGGTGGCGCGGCCCTTCGCGGGCGATTTTCCGGGGGTGGCTGTCATGAGATTCATGATGACACAGCCATTGAAAAAAGAAGAGGCAACTTCACTGTCCCTTGAAACTGTACCTTTGATGTTGGGTACAGAAAAACTACATTGGCCGCCATGTCGTCGTATCCCAAGGAACATTGATGGTCGTTGATTCCCGCCTTCCCAACTTTCGCGCGCTGACGCCAGCGCAACGCTTCGAACATGTCGCACGCATCGCCGGGTTGTCCGACGACGACGTGGCGCTCGTGTCGCAGCCGGGCGCGCTCAGCGTCGATCGCGCCAACGGCATGATCGAGAACGTGATCGGAACCTTCGAGCTGCCTTTCGGCATCGCGGGCAACTTCCAGGTCAATGGGCGCGACGTGCTGGTGCCGATGGTGGTGGAAGAGCCGTCGGTCGTCGCCGCCGCTTCGTTCATGGCGAAGCTCGCACGCGAATCCGGCGGCTTCGAGACCTCGAGCACCGGGCCGCTGATGCGTGCGCAGGTGCAGGTGCTCGGCATCACCGATCCGTATGGCGCACGGCAGGCATTGCTGCGGCAGCGCGACCAGATCCTCGAAGTGGCCAACAGCCGCGACAAGGTGCTGATCGGCCTGGGCGGCGGCTGCCGCGACATCGAGATCCATGTGTTTCCCGACACGCCGCGTGGCGCCATGATCGTCATGCACCTGATCGTCGACGTGCGCGACGCCATGGGCGCCAACACCGTCAACACGATGGCCGAGGCCGTCTCTCCACTGGTGGAGAAGCTCACCGGCGGCACGGTGCGGCTGCGCATCCTGTCGAACCTGGCCGATCTGCGGCTGGCGCGTGCCCGCGTGCGCTACACCCCCGAGACGCTCAAGACCAAGGAGCGCAGCGGTGAGGAGATCATCGAAGGCATCCTCGACGCGTACACCTTCGCCGCCGTCGACCCCTACCGTGCCGCGACGCACAACAAGGGGATCATGAACGGCATCGACCCGGTGATCGTCGCGACCGGCAACGACTGGCGTGCCGTGGAAGCCGGCGCGCATGCCTATGCCTGCCGCAGCGGCCGCTACACCTCGCTCACGACCTGGGAAAAGGACACGACCGGTGCCCTGGTCGGCACGATCGAGATGCCGATGCCGGTGGGCCTGGTCGGCGGTGCCACGAAGACGCATCCGCTGGCGCGCCTGGCGCTGAAGATCATGGCCGTCGAGTCGGCCCAGGAGCTGGGCGAAGTCACCGTGGCGGTCGGCCTGGCGCAGAACGTCGGCGCGCTGCGCGCCCTGGCGACCGAAGGCATCCAGCGCGGCCACATGGCCCTGCATGCGCGCAACATCGCGCTGGTGGCCGGTGCCACCGGCGACGAGATCGACATCGTCGCCAAGCGCATGGCCGGCGAGCACGACGTGCGCACGGACCGCGCCGTGGCACTGCTCGCCGAACTGCGCAGCAAGTAGCCCACGGGCCGCGGCTGCCGCGACCGCCGTCCCTCGCGCCGGGTGTCGAAGACCCCGGGGCGGGGCGGCGGTTCGGCCGCATCCGGCGCGGTGCGGCACATCAACATGAGGAGACAGCAATGAAGGACAGCCGAGCGCCCCACAGGTGGCAACTGGTTGAGGTATGGGGCGACACGGTCGACCTGAAGCATCTGGCCTGGGCCATCGTCATCGGCATCGTGATCAGCCTCGCCGGCTACACCGCTGCGAGCCGGCTCCTGGCGGCCAGCGTGGCGACGCCCGAGCTGGCGAAGGCCTACGCGATGCTGGCCGGCCTGGCCGGCTGCCTGATCTCGGGCGTCCTCTGCGCGGTGCTGTTCAAGCCCAAGCGCGAGGTCATCGAAGGCCGCAGCGCCGACCCGGCATGGCGCCAGGAAGTGCTCGACAGGCTGGTCGAACAGACCGGGCCGCTGGGCTCGGTGGCGGACCTGCCGCCCGCGGTCGTGAAGGAAATGAAGGAGCTGGAGATCTACGAGCTCTTCGCCAGCTACAGGCCGGGTGGCGGCGATGCGGTCCACGCCGCGCCAGAGACAACAAGGAACGCATGATGGACGCCAATCTCCTGAATCAGATACTGGTCGCCGCCGGCATGGGGCTGATCGGTGCGGTGGTCTTCGCCGCGATCGGCCTGGTGTCGGGCACCGACGAAACCACGACGCTGGCGCCGCTGACCCTGCTGGTCGTGCTGCTCGGCGTTCCCGTGGCGGGCGTCTTCACCTTCTTCCTGGCCGGTGCGGTGGCCAAGCACATGACCCATGCGATTCCCACGGCCTTGCTGGGCATCCCGGGCGATACGCTGGCGACGCCCCTCATGCAGGACGCCAACGTGCTGCGCAACCTGGGCGTGCCGCACATCGCGCTGCGCAAGATGCTGTCGGGTGCCATCGTCGCCGCCTTCATCGCGGTGCCGCTGGCGGTGCTGTTCGCGGTCCTGCTCGCGCCGTTCGGTCCGGCCATCACGAAGGCCGCGCCGTGGATCTTCGTGGCGGCTGCGGTGCTGATCGCCTATTTCTCGGGTGGACGCTGGGCGTCGGTCGCGACGCTCGTGCCCTTTGTGGTGGTCATCATCGCGCTGCAGACATTGACGGCGAAGTACAACGTCAAGCTGAGCATCAGCTACTTCCTGGGCATCGCGATCGGTCCGCTGGTGGCCGACCTGTTCTCGGTGATTTCGCCGGCCGACCGCGGCCGCATGAAGCGCGACAGCGTGCGCACCTTCCAGCTCGCACCCGACGCGAAGGGATGGACGGGCTACTTCCCCAATCCGTTCAAGGTGCTCGACAGGAGCCAGACGAAGTGGACGCTGGCGACGGCCGGCATCTCGAGCGCGACCTTCGTCTTCAGCCCGGTCGCGATGACCGTGGTGCTCGGCGAACTGGTGGGCTCGCGCATCAGGCACGCGTACCACCGCCTGACCACGGTGCTTGCCGCACGCAACGGCGTGACCGAGGCCACCTACATCGCCGAGGCGCTGATCCCGTTGATCGCCTTCGGCCTGCCGTTGAGCCCGGTGGCCGCGGGGCCGGCCGCGCCGCTCTTCAATGCACCGCCGCGCTTCACGGTCGACGCCGCCACCGGCCAGACCCACAACCTGCACAACCTCATGAACAACTGGGAGTTCCTGGGTTACGGCATGTTGTCGGTGCTGCTCGCCGCACTGGTGTCCTATCCCTTCGCGATGAACTTCGCGCGCCGGGCGGCGCTCTTCGTCTCGCGCAAGGTCAGCCACGAGGCCATCATCGCCACCTTCGTCGGCCTGATCATCGTGATCAGCGTGTGGGAAGGGCAGTTCCTCGGGCTGCTGGTGATCCTCACCATGGGCCTGATGGGCGGGCTGCTGTTGCGCACCATCGGCTTCAACGCGGGCGTCCAGTTCATGGGCTACTACACCGCGGTGCTCACCGTGCCGGCGATCGTCAAGCTGGTCGGCTGACGAGCAGCACGCACACGAGGAACCTGTCATGAACGAACGCGTGAAGATCGTGGAAGTCGGGCCGCGAGACGGCCTGCAGAACGAGAAGCAGTCGATCGACGTCGACACCAAGGTCGGCCTGATCGAGCGGCTGGTCGCCGCCGGGCTCAAGCACATCGAGGCGGCGTCCTTCGTCTCGCCGAAGTGGGTGCCGCAGATGGCCGGCAGCGCCGACGTGATGCGGCGCGTGCCGGCCGCGCCGGACGTGCACTACAGCGTGCTGACGCCCAACCTCATCGGCCTGCAGGCCGCCATCGACGCGGGCTGCAAGGAGGTCGCGGTCTTCGGTGCGGCGTCCGAGTCGTTTTCGCAGCGCAACATCAACTGCTCGATCCGCGAAAGCCTGGAGCGCTTTCGTTCCGTGACCGAGCTCGCGATGAGCGAAGGCGTGAAGGTCCGCGGCTATGTGTCCTGCGTGCTGGGCTGCCCGTATGAAGGGCCGGTCGCGCCCGGCAAGGTGGCGGAAGTCGCCGAACTGCTCAGCGAGATGGGCTGCTACGAGATATCGCTGGGCGACACCATCGGCCGCGGCAACCCGCTGACCACCGCCCGCATGCTCGAGGCCTGCCTGAAGCGGCTGCCGGTGTCGCAACTGGCGGGGCATTACCACGACACCTACGGCATGGCGGCGGCGAACGTGGCCGCCTCGCTGGCGCTGGGCGTGCGGACCTTCGACACCTCGGTGTCCGGGCTGGGTGGCTGCCCCTACGCCGCAGGCGCATCGGGCAACCTGGCCACCGAAGACCTGGTCTACCTGCTGCAGGGCATGGAGTTCGAGACCGGCGTGGACATCGACAAGCTGGTCGCCGCGGGCAGCTTCATCAATGCCGCATTGGGCCGCGCGTCGAACTCGCGCGTGGCGCGCGCGATGACGGCCTGAGGACCCGACCGCCACCGCGCGGTGGCGGGGTTTTCGGAGTCAGGCCTGGGCCTGCGGCGTCAGCTGGCTGCGCAGCATCTGCATCCGCAAGGCCATGTGCAGTTCGAGCGCGCGGCCGCCCGAGCGCCAGTCGCCCAGCAGTTCGTCGATGGTCTCCAGGCGCTGCCGCAGCGTGTTGACGTGGATCTTCAGCGAGTCGGCCGTCGGCTTCGCGTTCTGCGCATGCTCGAAGTAAGCCAGCAGCGTCGCGCAGAGATCCGACTTGCGACGGCGGTCCTGTTCCAGCAACGCGCCGGCATTGGCTTCGATGAACGAGGCCAGCTCGCCGGCCTGCCGCTGCTCGAACAGCAGGGCGTACATCGACAGCGATTCTTCCGTCACGAGTTCGTGCGTTCGACCGAGTGCGCGCAGCACGTCCACGCCCCGCTTGAGCGACCCGAAGTGCCGCGGCAGCATGTCGGCGCGCGGGATCACGGCCGACGTCACGCAGACCATGTCGATCCGTGCGTCGCCCAGCAAGGTGGACTCGATCGCCGCCTTCAAGGGCGCGAACAGGTCGGCCGCCGCGATCGCGACGATGAGGCCTTCGCATTCCTCCATCAGGACGCCGCGCGGCAGCGACGAGCGCACGCGGCGCAGCGTGTACTCGATGTGCCTGCCGTCCACGCTCATCACCAGCATCCGCAGCGGCGCATGGAGGTCGATGCCGTGCGGCTGCACCCGCGCCTGGAGCGCGGCCACGTTCTCCTGCTGCCAGCTGACCAGCGAGCGGATCGCCGCCGCCGCCTCGCTGCTCACGGCCAGCTCGCTGCGCTCCTGCGACAGCAGCACGACGCCGGCCACCAGCGCGCCGCGCTCGAAGATGCGGACCTGCGTCTCCGTCATGTCCCTGTCCTTCAGGATGACGATGGCGCCCAGCAGCCGGTCTGCGCCCATCAGCGCGGCCACCCGCAGGACCGGGCCGGCCTGGATCGCGGCGAGCCGTGACCCGCCGGCCAGCCGGCTCTCGCTCAGCGCCCTGTGCACCGCGTCCTGCACTTCGATCCGGCGAAGCAGCGGTGCCAGCCCCTCGTCCATGCGGTCCGGGCGGTCCATGCGGTCCGTGTGGAGCGCGGTGCCCGCGGCGGCCTGGACCCATTGCTCGGCCTCGTCCAGCAGCGCGACCTGGCCGTCGAGCATGGACGCGATCATGGCGAGGATGTCCCCCGCGGTGCAGCCCTGCGCCACGAGCTTGGTCATCCGCTCGTGTGCCTCGGCGGCGACCTCGATCTCCTTGGCCTGGCGGTGCAGCAGCTGATTCGCCTCGCTGGCACGCTGCAAGGCGACCTGGGCTTCCTGGAACAGGCGCGCGTTCTCGATCGCGATCGACGCCTGCGCAGCCAGCGTTGCCAGCATCGACACCTCCCACGGCGCATGCCGTCGCACCTGCCGGTCGCAGATGCACAGCACGCCGATGCAGTGGTTGCCGATCATCAGCGGCGCGCCCAGCAGCGACAGGACGCCTTCGTCCCTGATCGCCAGGTCGATGCCCTGTTCGTGGGTGAAGCCCTCGTCGTTCAGGTAGCTGGTGGAGTGGTAGGGCGTCTTGTGCTTGAGCACGTAGCCGCAGATGCCGTGGTCGGGCGGCACGCGCACATTCTTGAAGCGCTCCGAGATCGCACCATCCGTGGCGCGGATGTAGAAGTCGTTGCGCACCCGGTCGAAGTTGGTGAGGTAGCCGATGTCCGACGCGAAGATCTGCCGCGCGCGGCGGACGATGGCCTGCAGCACGAGTTCGAGGTCGCGGATCGCGGTCAGGTCCTGCGCGGTCTCGAGCACGACGAGCAGTCCCTTCTCGCGCCTCAACTGGTCGGCCTGCTGCTGGCGCACGGCGATGGCGGCGCGGATGTTGCCGAGCAGCAGCTCGCGGTGCGCGGGCTCGTGCATGCTGGCCTCGACCCGCGTCAGCATGCCGGTGAACTCCGCCAGGCCGGCATTGCGCTGGAGCATCTCCAGCAGTTCCGACTGCAGCGCGCTCGCGTACAGCGTCAAGGGGGTCGGTGTGTCTGCGGCGCTGGTGCTCCATGCGCGGATCACGTGCGTCTCGTCGGCTTGCATCTCTTGGTCTCCTGTCGTCGATCCGCCTACTGTGCCGAAGGCGAGGGCGCGTGTGCATCGAATCGCTCAGTGAAAACCCGAGTCCCGGTCCGGCGGACCCGGTGCCCTGTGCGATGTCTCCATAAAGAAGCCGCTTCGGTGGGCGCTGCGCACATTGGTTCGGCGTGCCGATACGCAGACCATTCACACATTCCCATAAACGATGCCCGGCGCATCTCAGGAGACAACGAAGTGAAACGACTCACCAGAATTCTGGCGATGGGCCTCGCCCTGCTCGCCGTCGCGGCAACGGCCGTCGCCCAGTCCGCCAAGCCCGCCGAACTCAAGCTCGGCATGAGCACCTTCATGACCGGTCCCGCGGCCGTGCTGGGCGCGCCGGCCAAGGCAGCGGCCGACATGTGGATCGAGGACTTCAACGCTGCCGGCGGCATCGACGGCGTGAAGCTCAAGCCGACATGGATCGACGAAGGCCAGGGCGCGGACAAGTTCCTGTCCGAATACCGCCGCCTGGCGCAGGAGCCGGGCGAGAAGCTGATGCTCTCGGCCATCTCCAGCGGCTATTGCAATGCACTCGCACCGGTGGCCGAAGACCTGAAGGTCGTCAACATCCTGTGGGAATGCTCCACCGAGAAGGTGCTCGAGGAACGCCGCTACAAGTACGTCTTCAGGACCGGGCCGAACGGCACCATGGAGATGGTGTCCGCCGTGCTGCACCTGCTGAAGGTCAAGCCGGACTTCAAGACGATCGCCGTCGTGAACCAGGACTACGCCTGGGGCCGCGACTCCTGGGAGATCTTCAGGAACACCCTGGCCGCGCTGCGTCCCGACGTGAAGGTCGTGGCGGAGATGTTCCCCAAGTTCGGCGCACCGGACTTCTCCACCGAAGTCACCCGCCTGCAGGCGCTCAGGCCCGACGTGGTTCTGTCGACCGCATGGGGCGGCGATCTCGACACCTTCCTGCGCCAGTCGTCCCAGCGCGGCCTGCTCAAGTCCTCGCAATTCATCCTGCCACTGGCCGATTCGTCGCTCGAGAGACTCGGCAATGCCGTGCCGCCCGGCGTGATCGTCGGGTTCGTGGGCGACGGCTATTTCGGCGATCCCGAATTCGCCAAGGACCCGGAGACGAGCGCGTTCGTGCAGAAGTTCAAGAAGCAGACGGGCGCCTATCCCAACTTCGCCGTCTATCACATGATCCAGGCGCTGAAGGCCGCCACCGGCGCCTACCGGCAGGCGATCGCGTCGAACAAGGGCCAATGGCCGACCACCGACCAGCTCGTCGCGACGCTGCAGAAGCTCGAATACCGCGGGCTCTCGCGTCCCATCAAGCTGCGCGAGGACGGTCAGGCGCTGCAGGGCCAGCTCTACGGCGTGACCCGGAACGACCCCGCACAGCCGTTCCCGATGGTCGGCCAGCTCACGTACTACCCCGCCGAACTGGTGGCCGCGCCCGTCGGCCAGAAGTCCGCCGACTGGGTGAAGACGCTGAAGCCGTCGCTCCTCGACAGCAAGCTGATCCAGCGCGTCGGCAACTGAGGACGGGTCGAAGGCCTGCAATCGATGAATCTGAACCTGATCCTGTTGGCGGCGGTGGACGGGCTGTCCTATGCGGGCCTGTTGTTCCTGATCTCCCTGGGCCTGACGCTGATCTGCGGCGTCTTCGGCGTCATCAACGTGGCGCACGGGAGTCTCTATGCCATCGGCGGGTACAGCGCGGCGAGCGTGGTGGCGTGGCTCATGCCGCACACGCAGTCGACGCTGGTCCTGGTCTTGTCGCTCTTCGTCACCTCGGTCATCGTGGGTGGCGCACTCGGCGCCGTGCTCGAGCGCTTTCTGCTGCGCCACTTCCAGGACCGGGATCCGATCCTGCAATTGCTCGTGACCTTCGCTGCGTTCATGGTGCTCGAAGACGTGCAGCGCATGGTCTGGGGCGCGACGCCGGTCAACGCCGGCGAGATCGCGACCCGGCTCGGCACGTCCGAGTTCCTCGGCGTCACCTTCATGAACTACCAGCTGATGCTGGTGCCCGCCATCGCATTGGTCGCCTATGTCTCGCTGCAGTTCCTGCTGCGGCATTCCGTTGCCGGCAAGCAGATCGTGGCCATCATCCACAACCGGGAGGTGGCGACCGCGCTGGGCATCAACGCGGCGCGCGTCGGCACCTTGACCTTCGCGCTGGCGGGAACGCTCGGCGCGCTGGGCGGCGCGCTGTCGGTGCCGATGACCTCGTTCGTGCCCGGGCTCGGCGCCGAGATGATCGTCACGTCCTTCGCCGTCATCGCCACGGCGGGCCTCGGCCAGATCACCGGCGCACTCGTCGCGGCGGTGCTGATCGGCCTCGCGCGATCGATCGCCGTCTACACCCTGCCCGAACTCGAAGTCGTCATGCCCTACCTGATGATGGTCGTCGTCCTGCTGGTGCGTCCGCACGGTCTCTTCACGGTCGCCACCGCGCGGAGGATCTGATGACGTTCACCCGACTCATCGCGGGCATCGCCTGCGTGGCTGCCGTCATCGTGGCGCTCGGCATCGCCTTGCCCTGGACGCGCGTGCCCGCCATCACCTTTCTCTGCTTCGGCATGGCCGCGCTGGGCCTGACCGTGCTGATGCGTGCAGGCCAGGTGTCGTTCGGCCATGCGATGTACGCCGCCATCGGCGGCTATGCCGCCGCGTTCGTCGCGCGCGGCTTTCCGGCCGCGGACGCGATCGTGATGCTTCTCGCGGGCACGCTGGCCAGCATCCTGGTGGGTGTGCTCGCAGCGGCGTTCCTGTCGCGCTATCGCGGCATCTTCTTCGGCATGCTGAACCTCGGCATCTCGATGGTCCTGTTCTCCCTGGTCGGCAAGCTCTACACCTGGACCGGCGGAACCGACGGCCTGCGCTTCGAGCGGCCTTCGGTGCTGGGCATGGTGCTGGAGCGCGGCCAGTTCGAACTGGCGATGCTGCTGATCACCCTGGCACTGGCCGTGCTCGTCATCTGCCTCGTGCAGCGCTACTTCGACTCGGCCGCAGGCCAGGTCATGGCCGCCATCAAGACCAACGAGACCCGCCTCGAATACATCGGCGTCTCGGCGCGCCTCGCGCTCGCCGAGGGCTACGTCCTGTCGGCCGGGCTGGTCGGCCTCGCGGGTGCGTTGCTCGCGCTGGTGCAGGGCCTGGTCACGCCCGAGAGCGGCTACTGGATCCGTTCCGGCGAGTACGTCTTCATCGCCATCCTCGGCGGTGCGGGGCATGCCGTGGGCGCGTTTCTCGGCGCGGCCGTCTTCGAGGTCATCAAGCTCGTGGCGGCCGCCTACTTCACGAATGCCTGGCAGATCCTGCTGGGGTCGACGCTGATCGCGGTGATCTTCTTCGCGCCCAACGGACTGATCGGCTGGCTCCGCCGCAAGGCGCCGCTGCGAAAGGGCGAGGCATGAGCGCCAACCTGAACGAGCCGCTGCTGCGCACCGAAGGCCTGATGCTGAAGTTCGGCGGCATCACGGTCGCCGACAACATCGACTTCGAACTGAAGCGCGGCGAGCGTCTCGCGGTGATCGGTGCCAACGGTGCGGGCAAGACCACCTTCATCAACATCTGCACGGGCTACATCAAGCCGACCAGCGGCAGGATCCATTTCAACGGCCGGGACATCACCTCGGTGGGCCCGCGGCAGATCGCACGCCTCGGCGTGGGGCGCTCCTTCCAGTTGCCCCAGCTGTTTCTCGAACACACGGTCCGGGAATGTCTGGAACTCGGGTCGGTCGGCCATGCGGGAAAGCTGTCGCGCTTCCTGCCGATGTCGCGCACCGCCAACCAGCGGGCCGTCGCCGAGATGCTCGAGCTGGTCGAGCTCACGCCCTTTGCGGGCGAGCCGGTCACCGTGCTGCCGGAAGGCCACCGCAAGCTGCTGGACGTGGCCATCGCGTTGATGCTGGAGCCTCGCCTCGTCATCATGGACGAGCCCACCAGCGGCGTCGCGGCCGAGGACAAGCACGGCGTCATGAAGACGCTCATGCGCGCACTGCAGGAGCGCGAGGTCACGAGCTGGTTCGTCGAGCACGACGTCGACATCGTGATGGCCTACGCCACGCGGGTGGCCGCCTGGATCGACGGACGCATCGCGGCCGACGGCACGCCCGAGGAGGTGTTCGCGAACACCGTGATCCGGCGCGAAGTACTGGGGATGAAATGACCTTCCGGCTCGAATCAGTCCACGTCGATCTCGCCGGCCATGCCGTTCTGCGCGACGTCAATGTCGCGTTCCCGGCGGGAAGGACCGTCGCCGTCGTCGGCCGCAACGGTGCCGGCAAGACGACGTTGCTGCGCACCCTCATGGGCCTCGTCAAGCCGCGGTCCGGCCGCGTGCTGCTGGACGCCGCCGACATCACGCACCAGCCGGCCCATCAGCGGGCCGCCGCGGGGTTCGGCTATGCGCCGGAAGACCGCGTGATCCTGCCGACGCTCACGGTGGCCGAGAACGTGGCGCTTCCGTGCGACGTGCTCGGCGTGTCGAAGGCGGAGATCGCCCGGCGCATGGCGTCCGTGCTCGCCGCCGTGCCCCAGCTCAAGCCGATGCTGCCGCGCTCGGGCGCCGCGCTGTCGGGCGGCCAGGGAAAGATCGTCGCGCTGGCACGGGCGCTGATGGTCGGCACCCGCTTCGTGCTGCTCGACGAGCCCTTCCAGGGCCTGGCGCCGGCGCTGGCGCGGCAGTACGGCGAGTCGTTGATTTCCCTGCGGACGACGCATCCCGATCTCTCGGTGATCGTCACCGAGTCGAACGCCGCCTTGCTCGATGGTGTGCAGAACGAAACGCTCTACATCGAGAGAGGCAGCGTGCTGTCCGTGGGACACGGACCGAATGAAACAAGCGGCGAATGCCGCACTGGAGAAAAGACAAGTGGACTCTGAGATGAAGAACCTGCCGTTGGGCGACGGGCCCTTGCGTGGCGTCGTGATCATCGACATCACCCGTGTGGTCGCCGGACCTTACTGCACCATGATGCTGGCCGACCTGGGCGCGACGGTCATCAAGGTGGAGAACCCGTCCGAACCCGACTACGTCCGCACGTTTCCGCCCTTCGTGGACGGTGAGACGGGCAAGGCCAGCGCCTTCTTCGCGCAATACAACCGCCACAAGCTCGGCGTCAGCATCGACCTCAAGACCGAGGCCGGCAAGTCGCTGCTGCGGGAGCTGGCCGGCAAGGCCGACCTCATCGTCGAGAACTTCAGGCCGGGCACGATGGACCGCATGGGTCTCGGGCACGAGGAATTGCTCAAGGTCAATCCACGGCTCGTGTACGTGTCGATCAGCGGGTTCGGGCAGTCCGGGCCGAACTCGCGCCGCCCGGCCTACGACAACAGCGCGCAGGCAACCGGCGGCCTGTGGTCCCTCAACGGCGAGAAGGGCGGCTCGCCGCTGCGCGTGGGCACCATCATCGGCGACCTGTCCGCATCGTTCTACGCGGCGATCGCCGCGCTGGCCGCGCTCATCCATGCGAAGAAGACCGGCCAGGGCCAACTGGTGGACGTGGCGCAGCAGGACTCGGTGATGACGCTCACCGAGCACGCGATCGTCAACTACACCGTGGCCGGGAAGATCGGCGAGCCGTTGGGCAACGACCATCCCTTCGTGCGGCCCTACGGCCAGTACGCGTGCAAGGACGGGTTCGTGTTCTTCGGCGCCTACACGGACAAGTTCTGGCGTGAAGCCTGCCGGATCTTCGGCGAGCCCGAGCTGGTGAACGACCCCGAGATCGACACCATGGAGAAACGCTTCGACGAGGCCACGTACGCGCGCCGCGTCGAGCCCATCGTGCGCCGCTGGTGCGCCGGTCATACCAAGGCGGAACTCGAGGCGATGGCGGGCGACGTGATTCCGATGACGCCCATCAAGACCATCGCGGACGTCGTCGCCGACCCCCATTTGAAAGCACGCGACATGGTCGTGCCGGTCGAGATCGACGGCACGAGCGTGCAGGCGTTCGGCACGCCGATGAAGCTGTCGAAGACGCCGGCCCGTGCGACCGGATCGGCGCCGGCTTTCGGCGAGCACAACGAGGTCGTCCTGAAGGATTGGCTGGGACTCAGCGCCGCCGACTACGCGCGGCATCTCTCGGACGGGGTGATCTGATGGGCATCGTCTACCAGGTCGAGGATGGCATCGCGACGGTCCGCATCGACCGGCCCGAGAAGCTGAACGCGCTCACGCTGGCGATGTACGACGAACTCGGCCGCGCCTTCGCGAGCGCGCAGGCCGACCCGGCCGTGCGCGTCGTGCTTCTCTGCGGCAGCGGCGAGCGGGCCTTCTGCGTGGGCGCCGATCTCACGGAATCGATTCCGGCATTGGCGGAAGGGCGCTTCGACATTTCCGAATGGGACGGCGCCCACATCAAGCAGAACGGCTTCTACAAGCCGGTGGTCGCCGCGGTGAACGGCCTGTGCATGGGCGGCGGCTTCGAGATCATGCTGGCCGCCGACATCCGGGTCGCCTCCGAGACGGCGGTGTTCGCCTTCCCCGAGGCGTCGATGGGTTTTGCGCCGGCGGGCGGCACGCTGGTGCGGCTCGCCCGCCAGATCCCCTATGCGTTCGCGATGGAATTGATGCTCACGGCCGAGCGCTTCCCGGCGAAGCGCCTGGCCGAAATGGGGCTGCTCAATCGGGTGGTTCCGCCGAGCGAACTCGATGCGGTGGCATTGGCCTATGCGCGCGGCATCGCGGCCAAAGGGGCTGTGGCGGTCGAGGTCATCAAGGAGGCCGCGCTGACGCTGGGGCATCTTCCTTTCGACGAGGCATTCCGCCAGGAAGCGCTTCTCGGCCAGCGCGCCTTCACCTCGGACGAAGCCAGGGAAGGTCTGCGGCGCTTCATGGCCAGAACCAAGTAGAGCCGGCTTGAAGCCGGCCTTCCTGCATCCCCACCCGACGACACCGAATCATCCAGAGAAATGAATCGAGCCGCACATGAAGACAAGTGACGCATCGAAGAACACCGAGGCGGCCGCGCCCGGGGCCGGGCCATCGTTCCTGAGGGCCGGCTGGTTCACCCAGGAGCGCATCGTCTTGCTGCTGGCGGCCATTCTCTTCCTCGGATTCAGCCTGTTCCTCACGGGATTCGCCTCCCGGGAGAATCTGCTCGCGCTGGTTCGCAGCGTGGCCGTGCTGGGCATCCTCGGACTCGCGATGGCGCTGGTCGTCATCGGCCGCGGCATCGATCTCTCGCTCGTGGCCATCATGGCCATCTCCGTGGCGTGGACCCTGGCGCTTGCCAACAGCGGCATGCCGATGGGCACCGCGCTGCTGGTGGGACTCGGCTTTGCGGTGATGCTGGGCGTGGTCAATGGCGTGCTGGTCGCGTATGTGGAGATACCGGCGCTGTTCTCCACCCTGGCGATGGGGACCTTCGTCTATGGACTCGGCCGGCTCAAGCTGATACCGCTCGACGTCGTCTATGTGCCCGAGAACGCCGCCTGGTTCACCCGCATGGGCCAGGGCGAGGTCGCGGGCGTTCCGCTGCCCGTCGTCTTCCTGCTGGCCGTGGCAGCCGCAGCGGCGCTGTTTCTTCGATTCACCCGCACCGGGCGATACATCTACACGATGGGCGACAACTACCTGGCGGCCCGGATGACGGGCATTCCGGTGCGCCCGATCGTCGTGCTGCAGTACGCCATCGCTTCGTGCATCGGCTTCGTCGCCGGAATCATCACCGCCGCATCGGTGGGAAGCATGAACACGCGCATCGTCAACTCAACAATGATCTACGACGTCATCCTGGTCGTCGTTCTCGGCGGCATCGGACTCAGTGGCGGCAAGGGCGGCGTGCGCAATGTGCTCGTGGGCACCGTGCTGATCGGCATCCTGCTCAACGGGATGACGATCCTCGACGTGCAGTACACGGTGCAGAACGTCATCAAGAGCGCCATTCTTCTCGGCGCATTGGTGTTCGACAGCCTGATCAATCCGCGTGACGAGCAGACCGCCCAGCAGGGAGATATCTAGTTCAGTGCAGCCAACCCGTGCGTCCACGCACATTCGAAGAAGGAGACAAACCATGACAAGCAGATTTCTCAGACTCGGCCTGACAGTGGCCATCGCGGCCGGCATCGTCTGCACCGCTCATGCGGACGATGCAGCGTTGAAGGGCAAGACGGTCGCGTTCGTTCCCACGTCGCTGGGCTACGACCTGACCGATGGCTGGAACGCCATGATCCGGCAGCAACTCGAGCCACTCGGCGTGAAGATCGTCGTCCGCGATCCGAACTGGAGTACCGACGCGGGCGCCCAGGCGATCACCTCGTTGATCAGCGAGAAGCCTGACGTGCTGCTGGTGCAGAACCCCGACATCCAGTCCTATGCACGGCTGCTGAAGCGCGCGGAAGACGCCGGTATCCGGGTCGTCCAGGTGAACATGCGCTCGTCCGCCAACACGAGTGCCTTCGTGGGCGCCGACTGGGTGGGCATCGGCGAGGCCATGGCCAATGCCGTCGTCCAGAAGTGCGGCACCGGCTCGGGCAAGTCCGGCAAGATCAGCATCGTCCAGGGCGTGCTGACCGCGGCGGCCAGCAGCTACCAGATGAAGGGCGTGCAGAACGTGCTGGCCAAGCACCCCGAGATCAAGGTCGTCTCCAACCAGGCCGCAGACTGGGACGCGTCCAAGGCGCGCGCCGTGACCGACACCGCACTCAAGCAGAACGCCGACCTGTGCGGCGTCATCGGCTTCTGGGACGGACAGGACACCGGCACGGCCGCGGCGATCCGCGAGGCCAAGAAGCAGGACCAGGTCTTTCTCACGACCAACGGCGGTGCCGCGAAAACCGGTTGCGCGAACATCGCCAACGGCAACTTCAGCGCCTACATGACCTATGACGTCAAGCAGCAGTCCGACGAGCTGGTGAAAGTCATCAAGACCTTGCTCACCACCAGCGGAAGGCCTGCGACGGACATCTCGCGGGTGACAACGGTCACCGTCATCACCAAGGCGAACCTGCGCGGCGACTCGTGCTGGAACCTCGACGACTACAAGAAGAAGTAAGCAAGCCAGTCAGTCCGTCAGTCGAACGGCCCGCCGACCACCGGGCCGTTCTCAGGAGAAGCCCGTCATGTCAATTTCCCATGCCGTCGCCCGATGGCGGTACAAGTACGTCCCGGACCATGTCGTCGGTGAGGTCCTGTCCAAGAACTGGATCGACAACGCCGTGCCATTCGTGGCATTGGTCATCGTCTTCCTGGTCTTCGGAGGCCTGATCCCGAACTTCTTCGGCGCTGCGAACCTGAGCGATTCGAGCAGGCAGCTCGGCGAGTTCTCGTTCGTGGTCTTCGCGATGATGATCGTGATGCTCGCCGGCGGCATCGATCTGAGCGTGGGCTCCAACTTCGCGCTGGGCAACCTCGTCGGCCTGCTGCTGATGAACGTCGTGGGCTGGCCGACCTTCGTGGTCGTCCCGGCCGTCATGCTGGTCTGCGCGGGCGTCGGGTTGATCAATGGCGTCCTGATCGGCTATCTGCGATTGCGGGCTTTCCTGACCACGCTCGTCATGCTGATCATCGTCCGCGCGGTCGTCGACATGCTGTTGCTTGCGCACGCCGTGGACATCTCCACCCATATTCCCGAATCGGCGGCCTGGGACTTCATCGGCATCGGATCGATTCTCGGCCTGCCGTTCAGCGTCTGCCTCGCGATCGCCTTCGCAGTGGGGGCGCACGTCTTCCTGAGCCGGACCCGGCCGGGCTGGCACATCATGGCCATCGGCGGCTCGCGCAAGTCGGCCTACAACGTCGGCATTCCCGTGCGTCGAACCATCTGCCTGACCTACGTCGGTTCCGGCGCGCTGTGCGGCGTGGCGGGCTTGATGTATGCCGCACGCCTGGGCAGCGCGGGCTCGGACACCGGGGTCGGGCTCGAGATCATGGCGCTGACCGCCGCGGTCGTCGGCGGGAACAGCCTGGGCGGTGGGCGCGGCTCGGTCGTGAAGGCGCTGATGGGCGCCGTGATCGTGCTGCTGATCACGAACGGCCTGGTCCGCATCGGCTTTCAGAGTGGCGCGGGCTCGCTGGCACTCGGACTGATCCTGCTCGCCGCGATCGGCATCGATGTCCGGTGGCTCAAGAACAAGCACAAGCTCCTCGCGAAGGTCTATGTGTCGCCGGCCTATCTGGCGCTGCCGGACTGTCCGGCCACCGATGAGAGCGCCACGTCGCCCTATGCGGTGAATGACAGGTTGAGGGAGGTCGAGCTGATCGGGCTGGGGCAGGTCGAGGGGCCCGAAGACGTGATCTTCGATGCGCAAGGCAATCTCTACACCGGCACTCGCCATGGCGACATCGTCAGGTTCTTCGGACCCGACCATCAACGGATGGAGGTGTTCGCGCACGTCGGCGGCCATCCGCTGGGGCTCGCCTTCGACCGCGCCGGTTCACTGCTGGTGTGCATTGCAGGGATGGGGCTGTACAGCATCTCGCCGGACCGGGAAGTGCGTCGGCTGACCGACGAGACCAACCGCACGACATGGTCCGTCATCGACGACTCCCGCCTCAAGCTGGCGGACGACCTCGACGTGGCGCCCGATGGCCGCGTGTTCTTCAGCGAGGCCACGGTCCGGTACGAGATGCACAACTGGGCCTACGACGCGCTCGAGAGCCGCGGCAACGGCCGCATCATCTGCTACGACCCGGCGTCGGGAAAGACGCGCACCGTCATCCGCAACCTGATCTTCCCGAACGGCGTCTGCATGGCGCACGACGGCGAGTCCTTCTTCTTCGCGGAGACATGGGCATGCCGCATCAACCGCTACTGGTTTGCGGGCCCCAAAGCCGGCAAGCTGGAACGCGTCATCGACGATCTGCCCGGATATCCCGACAACATCAACCGCGCCTCGGACGGCACGTTCTGGGTCGCACTGGTCGGCATGCGCACGCCGTCGATGGACCTGTCGCTGCGCATGCCGGGTTTCCGCAAGCGGATGGCCCGGCGCGTGTCACCGCAGGAACTGATCTTCCCCAACATCAACACCGGATGCGTCGTGAAGTTCAACGAGCGAGGCGACGTGCTGGAGTCGCTCTGGGACCTCGGCGGAGAGAACCATCCGATGATCACCTCGATGCGCGAGCACGAAGGCTATCTCTATCTCGGCGGGCTGCTCAACAACCGCATCGGCAGGCTGAAGCTGCCGGATGCCGATCCGCACTGGACTGGCCAGAAGAGCTATTGGGGCGCGCAATGAACGACATCCATGCGACAGGACTCATGACGTCCATTCTCGATCGCGTCCTCGGACGCGGCCGGCACGCGGTCACCGTGCCGCCCATGGATGGCGCGCTCCAGCCCAACAACATGCTCGACCGGGCGGCGCGCGTGGCACAGGCCGTGCGGCCGGACAACCTGGTGCGCTTCGGCGACCAACTTTTTTTCAGCAGCGGTCCGGACCTGTACGCGGTGGGCGTGAAAGGCGGGCCGGTCGCCAGCGAGGGCCGGCTCGATGGCGATGTCTGTGCCATGGCGTCCATGCCGGACGGTCGCGCGGTCGCGATCTCGGCCCATGGCCGCGTTCATTCCATCGGCCATCCGGGCGCCGTCCAGCCTGAAGCCGCCACGGCGCTCCAGTCCGTCCGTTGCCCCACTGCGATGGCCGCGGTCGATGACCGGACCCTGATCGTGACGGATGGTTCGAGCCGGCATCGTCCGGATCAATGGCGCGCCGACCTTCTGCGAAGCGAGTCGAGCGGCAGCGTGTGGCGACTCGACATCGGCACGGGCGAGGCGAAGAAGTTGGCGTCGGGTCTTGCCTATCCGGCCGGCGTCGCCCTCCATCGCGATGGCGCGCTCGTGGTGAGCGAGGCCTGGGCCCACCGCCTGGTCAAGATCGGCGCGAACGGAAACCGGACCGTGCTGCTGGACGACCTGCCGGGCTATCCATCGCGACTGTCGCCGGCGGCCGATGGCGGCTACTGGCTCTGTCTCTTCGCGCCGCGCAGCCAGTTGGTGGAGTTCGTCCTGCGCGAGCGGGAGTACCGGGAACGCATGATGGCCGAGATCGAGGAGCGCTACTGGGTCGCGCCGGCGCTCTCGTCGGGGCGCGACTTCCGGGAGCCGATGCAGGGCGGCGCCATCAAGTCGATGGGCATGCTCAAGCCCTGGGCACCGACGCGCTCCTATGGCCTGGTCTGCAAGCTCGATGCGGACTTCCAGCCGCAATGGAGCGCACACAGCCGAGCCGATGGACGCCGGCACGGGGTGACGAGTACGGTGGAGCTCGATGGTCGACTCTATGCCTGCAGCCAGGGTGGCGACGAGATCGTCGCATTGCCCGTTTGACCCGGAGATCGAAGCCATGGACAACTTCATCGAGCTGAAGAATATCGGCAAGGACTACCGCGGCGCGCATGCCGTGCGGGATGTCTCGTTCTCCGTCCGGCGCGGCGAGGTGCACGCGCTGCTCGGGGAGAACGGTGCCGGCAAGTCGACGCTGACCAAGATCCTGGCCGGCGCGGTGCAGCCGTCGAGCGGACAGATCGTTCTGGAAGGGAAGCCGATCACGTTTGCGACGCCAAACGAGGCGCTGCGCCACGGCATCGCGATGGTCTTCCAGGAGACGAGCCTGGTGCCGTCGTTGACGGTCGCGCAGAACCTCTACCTGGGCGATGAACCGTTCTTCAACAGATTGCGCGGCCTGTACATCGCGGCCCAGCAGTTCCTGCAGCGGCTGAACTTCAATGTCGATCCGACCCGCCTCGTCTCGACACTCGGCGCGGCGCAACGGCAGATGGTGGAGATCGCGCGGGCCGTTCAGCACGACGCGCGGCTGATCATCTTCGACGAGCCGACCGCCACGCTGACGCCGGAAGAGAAGCACCACTTCTTCGGACTGGTCCGCCGACTCAAGGCGGACGGCGTGTCGATCGTCTTCATCTCGCACGCGCTCGAAGAGGCGCTGATGATTGCGGACCGCATCACGATCCTGCGCGACGGCGAGCACGTCGTCACGGAAGACGCCAGTCTGATGGACCGCGACTCGGTCATCCAGGCGATGGTGGGCCGGGTGCTGTCCGACGAGCTCTATGGCCAGGACCGGACGGCGCGGCGGCGCCGGCCGCGCGGCGCGAAGGTGCTGAGCGTGCAGAACCTGTCCATGGGAACGATCGTGAAGAACAACGCGTTCTCGCTCTATGCGGGGCAGATCACCGGCATGTTCGGCCTGATCGGCTCGGGACGGACCGAGACGGCGAAGATCATCGCGGGCGTCGCCAAGCGGGACTTCCTGCACGGTGGCGAGATCCATCTCGACGGCCAGCCCGTTCGGTACCGGACGCCGCGGCCCGCCGTCCGGGACGGCATCGTCTACGTGACCGAAGACCGCAAGCTCGAAGGCTTCTTCGAGACGATGTCGATTGCCGAGAACATCTACAGCGGACGCCTGGCCTCGACCGACAAGCCGGTCATGTTCGTGCGCTACGAAGACATGCAGGTGCTTGCGAACGAGTGGCGCAAGACCCTGGGCATCAAGGCGATCAGCAGCGATGCCAAGGTGATCGAGTTGTCGGGCGGCAATCAGCAGAAGGTCGTGATCGCCAAGTCGCTGGTGCAGGCGCCCCGGCTGGTGATCTTCGACGAGCCGACGCGCGGCGTGGACGTGGGCGCCATCGCCGAGATCCACCAGTTGATCCATCGGCTCGCCGATGACGGCATGGCGGTGATGGTGATCTCGTCCTATCTGCCTGAAATCCTGAGCCTGTCCGATCGCATCCTGGTGACCCGGCAAGGTCGCGTGGTGGAGGAGTTCTCGCCGGAAGATGCGGAGGAGAAGAAGATCATGTATGCCGCCGTTCACTGAGCGGTGGCGGAGTGAGGTGGCAGACCGCCATCGGCTCGCGCCGCCGACGGGCATACGATCGGCGCGCCCGATTCAGCCCGTGCTGCGCACGGCGGCCGCGCGTGCCACGCTGCGCGGCACGGAGATCGTCATGTCCAGCAGCATCTGCGCCATGCCTTTTCCGAGCGGATCCATGCGCATCGAAGACGGTCCGCCGCCGTCGAGCGCGTCGTGCACCAGCAGGTTCATCGAGGCGGTGCCAGGCAGGTGGAAGCGCGTGACCTTGCCCGCTGGCAGGTGCGCGAAATAGGCTTCGACCACTTCCGGCTTCAGCCGGTCCCACAGCAGCGGCAGCCACTCGGGGCGGCGCGCGATGAGCCCGATGTTGGAGATGTTGCCCTTGTCACCGCTGCGGCCGTAGGCCAGTTCGATGAGCCGCACCTCTTCGAGGACTTCGCCGCTGTCGCCCGTCCATGCCTCGGGTTGCGGCGCCGCGGGCGAGGGCGCATCGGCGGCGCCGGGCGCGATGCGCACCGCATGCCGCTCACCGTCGATCACGAAGACCGGCTGCAGGGCGCGCTTGTCGAGCAGGAACGAGAAGGGCTTGATCAGCGGCGACACCGCCGGCCGGCCGCCGCCGGGGCTGGTGGTGCCGGGCGCCCACGAGGTGCCCGACGGAGCGATCTCGCGCGCGAACATCGCGAGCGCCGCCTTCTGCGGATGGTTGGCGACCACGCGCATCATCACCTCGCGCACGTTGCGCGTCCGTGCATGCGGGCCGTAGAGCGTCTCGGACCCGATCACTTCGATGTAGGTCGAGGTGAACGGCGGCAGGCCGCTCTCGCGCAGGATGCCGCTCGTGCGTTCGATGATGGCCTCGGCCGTCCGGCGCGCCTTCTTCTCCGCGTCGATGCCGATCATCACCATGCTGCCGGCGCAGCGGAATCCGTCGAGCTGCGTGGCGGACACCTTGTAGTGCGGCGTCGGCGCACGGCCCCTGGCGGGGCTGACGCGCACGCGGTTTTCCCCCACCTGCTCGATCGTCACGTCGCGAAAGTCGCAGCTCACGTCGGGCAGCAGGTAGGCGCCGGGGTCGCCGATCTCGTAGAGCATCTGTTCGGCCACGTTGGCGCTGATCACCTTGCCACCGGTGCCTTCCGGCTTGGTCACGACGAAGCTGCCGTCGGCATGGCATTCGACGATCGGGTAGCCGATGTGCGCCCAGTCGGGTATGTCTTCCCAGTCGGTGTGGAGCCCGCCCGTGGCCTGGCAGCCGCATTCGATGATGTGACCGGCCAGGCTGCCCGACGCCAGCAGGTCGTGGTCGCCGCTGCGCCATCCGAACTCGTGCATCAGCGGGCCCAGCGTGACGGCGCTGTCCACGCAGCGGCCGGTGATCACCACGTCGGCGCCCGCCGCCAGCGCCGCGGCGATCGGCGCCGCGCCGAGATAGGCGTTGGCGCTCAGGACCTTCTCGGGCAGGGCTTCGCCGGTGAACATGTCGCGCACGCCGCGCTCGCGCAGCTCGGGCATCCGCGGGCTCACGTCGTCGCCCTCGATCACGGCGATGCGCAGCGACACACCCTGGGCCTCCGCCAGCGCCTTCAATGCGGCGGCGCAGCCGTGCGGGTTGATGCCGCCCGCATTGCTCACCACCTTGATGCCCTGGCGTTTGACCTCCGCGAGCACCGACTTCATCGCGATGTCGACGAAGTCGGTGGCGTAGCCCATGTCGGGGTTCTTGGCGCGTGCCGATGCGAGGATCGACATCGTCGTCTCCGCCAGGTAGTCGAAGACGAGGTAGTCGAGCCGGCCTCCCTTCACCAGTTGCGGCGCGGCGACCATGCTGTCGCCCCAGAATCCCGATGCGCCGCCGATGCGCACGGTGCGGCCCGTTGTGCTTGATGTGTCTGTCATAGGTGTCCTCTGCGCAGGCCAGCTTATCCAGGCGACGGCCCCAACGCTTGCGCCGACTCGCTGACGATGCGCTGTCCTCAGGTGCCTTCGGCGCGCAGTTGCGCCTTGTGGATCTTGCCGGCCGGGGTCAGCGGCAGCTCGTCGCGCAGCACCACCTGGCGCGGCATCTTGTAGTCGGCGATGTGCCCCGCGCAGTGCGCGATCACGTCGTCCGCCGTGAGCTGGCTGCCGGCCTTCGCGACGATGAAATAACGGCCCACTTCTCCCAGCACGGGGTCGGCCACGCCGATGCCCGCGACCATCACCACCGACGGATGGGTCGCGATCAACGCCTCCACCTCGGCGGGGTAGACGTTGAATCCTCCCTGGATGTACATGTCCTTCATCCGGCCCTTCAGCGTGATGAAGCCGCGAGCGTCCACGCGCCCCAGGTCGCCGGTGCGCAGCCAGCCGCCGTCGAACGCGCCCTGGCTCGCCGCGGCGCCGATGTAGTCGCGCACCACGCCGAGTCCCTTGAACTGCAGTTCGCCGATCTCGCCGGCCGGCAGCTCGTCGCCGCCGGGCCCGATCACGCGGACCTGCGCACCGTACAGCGTGGTGCCGATGCTCTGCATCAGGTCGTCGTCGCTGCAGTGCCATGGCGTCATCACGAGTGCGCCCGACGCTTCGGAGAGCCCGTACAGATTCATGATGGTGGCGGCGGGCATGCGCCGCTGCAGGTGCGCGAGCAGCGTGGCATCGACGTTCGATCCGCCGGTGATGATCAGCCGCACCGAACTCAGGTCGACCTCGGCCGACTCCGGATGCATGAGCAGCAGCGTCATCATCGTCGGCACGCCGATGAGGATGGCCGGCGGATGCCGGCGGATCATGTCGAGCACCGTCTTCGCCTTGAAGACCGGCACCAGCTCGCAGCTCCCGCCGGCGAGCAGTTGCGCCAGGATGCCGCAGGTGATGCCACCCACGTGATTGAACGGGTTGGCGAGCTGCACCAGGTCGCCAGGGCGTGTCCGCGTGTGGTGGAACTGTCCGCCCGCCGAGGCGAGCAGGCTGGCGTGCGTCAGCGCGCAGCCCTTGGGCCGGCCGGTGGTGCCCGACGTGTAGATGACCATCGCCAGGTCGGCTGGCTGCACGGCCAGCGCCGCCTCGGCCAGCGCCGCGCCGTCGGCCGGCGTGCCCGCCATGCCGGCGAACGCGTCGCCGTCGATGGCGACCACATGGCGGAGTTCGGGCAGTGTCGCGGCCATGCGATCGAGCATCGGCAGGAACTCGAAGCCGTCGATGCGGCTCGTCACGAAGACGGCCTTCGACTGGCTGTCGGACAGCATGAAGGCGATCTCGGCATCGCGGTAGCGCGGGCTCAGGGCGACCACCGCCGCGCCGATGCGCGCCGCGGCGAAGAAGATCTGCAGCCATTCGACCTGGTTGTGCGAGAGAACCGCGATGCGGTCGCCCCGCCCCAGGCCGCGTTGCAGCATCGCCGTTGCCAGCCGCCGGCTCGCGGCTTCCATGTCCGCGAAGGAGAAGCGCCGGTCGCCGTCGATGTAGGCGACGACTTCCGGGTGCGATGCCGCGGCATGCTGCAGCGCCGCATGCAGAAGGCCGTGCGGTGCGCCGGGCGATGCGGCGGTCGAAGTGGCGTGGGCTGAGGCGGGCATGGCTCGGAGGCTGGGGTGGGGAGCCGCACAGCCTATGAAATGGGCGCGCGCCTGGCTTGCGTGAAGTCGCTGTTCGCAGCCAGTTCGCGCAAGACCCGTCCGGTGGCCGTCGCTAACCTCGTGCGGGACCAAGGAGCCCCGCATGGAATTTCTCGAAGCGCCGCCGCTTCCCTTCTATTTCAGCCCCGAGCACGAGCAGTTCCGCGCCAGCTTGCGCGACTTCATCGCGCGCGAGATCACGCCGCACGTCAATGAGTGGGACGAGGCCGAGACCTTCCCGCGGGCGCTCTACGGCCGGGTGGCGGAACTCGGCGTGCAGGGGCTGGGCTATCCCGAGGAGTACGGCGGCACGCCGGCGGACATCTTCTATCAGCTCATCGTGGCCGAGGAGTTCGCGCGCTGCGGCGGTGGCGGCGTCCAGGCGTCGCTCAATTCGCACAGCATCGCCTTGCCGCCGATCCTCAAGGCGGGCAGCGACGAGATCAAGCGCAGGGTGATTCCGCCGGTGCTGGCCGGCGACAGGATCGCCGCGCTCGCGGTCACGGAGCCTTCGGGCGGATCGGACGTCGCCAACCTGCGCACCACCGCCATTCGCGACGGCGACTTCTATGTGGTCAACGGCGAGAAGACCTTCATCACCTCGGGCATGCGCGCGGACTTCATCACCACCGCCGTGCGGACCGATCCCGCGATCAAGGGGGCGGGCGGCATCTCGGTGCTGCTCATCGACGGCGACACGCCCGGCCTGTCGCGCACCGCGCTCAAGAAGATGGGCTGGTGGAGCTCGGACACCGCGCACCTGCGCTTCGACAACTGCCGCGTGCCGGTGGCCAATCTCGTGGGCGAGGAGAACAAGGGCTTCAAGACCTTCATGAACAACTTCAACAGCGAGCGCCTGTTCATGTCGGCGCTCGCCTGCGGCTACGCGGAGGTGTGCCTGCAGGAGGCGCTGGACTGGACGCGCCAGCGCACGCTCTCCGGCAGCACCCTGTCGGAGCGGCAGGTGGTGCGCCACAAGCTCATGGACATGACGCTGCGCATCGACCCGGCGAGGGCGCTGCTCTACGACCTGGCCTATCGCATCGAGCACGGCCTGGCGCGCCCCGCGCAACTGGTCGCGCGCGTCTGCCTCGCCAAGGTGCAGGCGACGCAGGCCATGCAGTTCTGTGCCGACCAGGCGGTGCAGCTGCTGGGCGGCATGGGCTTCATGCGGGGCACGCGCAGCGAACGCATCTATCGCGAAGTGAAGGTGATGATGATCGGCGGCGGCTCGGAGGAAGTCATGAAGGACCTTGCCGCACGGCAGCTCGGCGTCTAGCCGGACCGCCAGCGAATGGCAGCTCAAAGAAGAAGACCACGATGCAACAGACGACCGATGACCTGCGTGCCGAATACGCCCAACTCGCCGACCTGGCGCGCACGCTGACGCCCGCCCAATGGGCCGAGCGGAGCGCGTTCTACGGATGGACGCCCTGGGACGAGATCGCGCACCTCTGCTTCTTCGACGAGACGGCCCTGCTGTCCGCGACGGATGCCGGCGCCTTCGCGGCCAACACCGCCGGGCTGCTCGCAGAACTGGCGACCGGCCGGGAGATCAGCGCCATCGCGCGGGAGAAATATGCGCGGCTCGACGGCGCTGCGCTGCTGGCGCATTGGGAGTCGGTCTCGGCCAGGCTGATCGACGCGCTGTCGGCGCTCGACCCGAAGGCGCGCCTGCCGTGGTACGGGCCGTCGATGAGTGCGCGTTCCTTCGCGACCGCCCGCCTGATGGAGACATGGGCGCACGGCCAGGACGTGTGGGACGTGGTGCGCCGCCGCCGGCCTGCGGGCGACCGGCTCCGCCACATCGCGCACATCGGCGTCACCACCTTCGGCTGGAGCTTCGTCAACCGCAAGCGGCCGGTGCCGGACGTCGTTCCCTACGTCGAACTTCGCGCGCCCCAGGGTGCGGCGCTGTGGACGTGGGGCGACCCGGCGTCGCCGTCGCAGGTGCGCGGCTCCGCGCTCGACTTCTGCCTTCTCGTGACGCAGCGCCGCAACCTGGCCGACACCGCGTTGAGCGTCAGCGGCGACGCGGCGCGCGACTGGCTGCAGATCGCACAGTGCTTTGCCGGCGACCCGGCGGATGCGCCCGCGCCCGGCGTGCGCAAGGTGGCGTACGTCGATTGAGCGGGCAGGCGATCACGCTGGCGCTGCAGCCGGGCATCGAGGCGGCGCTGGAGCCGCTTCGCCGCGACAGCGGCGAGCAGTGCCTGTCCGACCACGTCTTCTCCAACCTCTACCTGTTCCGGCAGGCGCACGACTACCGCTTTGTCCCCGGCGAATGGCCCGGTGTGGCAGGGCGGACCTACGATGGCGCGCGCCACTTCATGCCGCTCTTCGACGTGGCGAAGCTCCCCGCCGCGACCCTGGGCGACCTGATCGAGGCGCACGGCTGCCTCTATCCGGTGGCGACCCGGCACCTGAGGGCGCTTCCCGCTCGCTTCGTCGCGTCCGCCTCGGCCGACGACTCGGACTATCTGTACCGCGCGTCCACCTTCGAGGACTATGCCGGCCGCGCGCTCGCCAAGAAGCGCAATCTGGTGCGGCAGTTCCTGGCCAGTCACGTGTCGCACGCCGTGCCCTTCGGCGCGGCGCAGGCAGACGCCGCGCTGGCGGTGCTGGCGGGCTGGATGGCTCAGAAGGAAAAGGCCGAGGGCGAGGCCGACGAGCGCGCCTGCATCGAGGCCATCGCCCAGGCGTCGCGTTTCGGGTTCGAGGGCTTCGTCCACTACGTCGACAAATCGCCGGTGGCCTTCCTGCTCGTCCAGGAACTGCAGCCCGGCGTGTTCGCGGTGCGCTTCGCGAAAGGCCTGGACAGCCATGTCGGCGTCTATCCCTTCATGTTCCAGCATTTCTGCCGCCACTTCCCGCGGCCGGTGCAGTGGCTGAACTTCGAGCAGGACATGGGCATCGCCGGCTTTCGCCGCAGCAAGCGTTCCTACCAGCCGACGGCGCTGCTGCCGAAGTGGCGCATCTCGCTGCGCGCCTGAACCGCGCCAACAGCCAGTCCGCGCAAGACCGCTCCCCGGCCTTTGCCTAAGCTGACAGCCATACACAGTCCGCGAACGCCAACAGGCACCTGCAGCACAACAGCAATGGCAATCATCGAGTCGAACGTATCCCCCGGCAGCGAGGCCTTCGAGACCAATCGCACCGGCATGCTGGCCCTGATCGACCGCGTACGCGGCTACGAGAAGCGCAGCATCGCCACATCGGGCAAGTCCCGCGAACGCTTCGAGAAGCGCGGGCAGCTGCTGCCGCGCGAGCGCCTGTCGCTGCTGCTCGACCCGGGCACGCCCTTCATCGAGATCGGCTCGCTGGCGGGGCTCGGGCTGGACGACCCCGACCTCGACAAGAGTGTGCCGGGCGGCGGCGTGATCGGCGGCATCGGCTGGGTCTCCGGCGTGCGCGTGATGATCAACGCGTCCGACTCGGGCATCGACGCCGGTGCACTCCAGCCCATGGGCATTCCCAAGCAACTGCGCATGCAGGAACTGGCGCTGGAGAACAAGCTGCCCTACGTGCAGCTGGTGGAGAGCGCCGGCGCGAACCTGATGACCTACAAGGTCGAGGAGTTCGTCACCGGCGGCAACCTGTTCCGCAACATCGCGCGGATCTCGGCGGCCGGGCTCCCGGTGGTGACGGTCACGCACGGCTCGTCGACGGCCGGCGGCGCCTACCAGACCGGCCTGTCCGACTACATCATCATGGTGCGGGGCCGCTCGCGGGCCTTCCTGGCGGGGCCGCCGCTGCTGAAGGCTGCGACCGGCGAGATCGCGACCGAAGAGGAACTGGGTGGCGCACTGATGCACACCGCGATCTCGGGCCTGGGCGACTACCTGGCCGAGGACGACCGCGACGCGATCCGCCTGGCGCGCGAGATCCTGTCGAACATCGACTGGAACCGCGGCATGCCGGCGGAGCCCGTGCGCAGCTTCAAGCCGCCGCGCTACGACGCCGAGGAGCTGCTCGGCATCATGCCGATCGACCACAAGCGCCCGGTCGACATGAAGCAGGTCATCGCGCGCATCGCCGACGACTCCGAGTTCCTCGAGTTCGGCGAGAACTACGGCAGCGCCACGGTGGTCGGCCACATCAAGATCGAAGGCATGCCGCTCGGCGTGATCACGAACAACGGCCCGATCGACCCGGCCGGCGCCACCAAGGCGACGCACTTCATCCAGGCCTGCTGCCAGTCGAAGACGCCGATCCTCTACCTCAACAACACGACCGGCTTCATGGTCGGCAAGGACTACGAGGAGGCCGGCATCATCAAGCACGGCTCCAAGATGATCCAGGCCGTGACCAACGCCACCGTGCCGCAGATCACCATCTATTGCGGCGCATCGTTCGGTGCCGGCAACTACGGCATGTGCGGCCGCGGCTTCCATCCGCGCTTCTGCTTCTCCTGGCCCAATGCCAAGACGGCGGTCATGGGCGGTGAGCAGGCCGCGCAGACCATGGTCAACGTGACCGAGGCCGCGATGAAGCGCAAGGGCGCCGAGGTCGATCGCGAGAAGCTCGCCGAGATGGAACGCCGCATCGTCGACCGCTTCGACAGCCAGATGAGCGTCTTCACGACCAGCGCGCACCTGCTCGACGACGGCGTGATCGACCCGCGCGACACGCGCGAAATGCTGGGCAAGGTGCTGTCGATCTGCCGCGACGCCGAGCTGCGGCAGCCGCAGAAGATGCAGTTCTCCGTGGCGCGGCCCTGAGCCGCATGGTCCGCACGAGCCGAGGCAAGCGATGCAACTCACACCCGAACACGACACCCTGCGCGACACGCTCAAGCGCTTCATCGACAAGGAGGTCAACCCCCATGTCGACGAATGGGAGCGCGCCGAGGTCTTTCCGGCACACCAGGTCTTCAAGCGCCTCGGCGAGCTGGGCATGCTGGGCCTGACCAAGCCGGTCGAGAACGGCGGCGCCGGGCTCGACTACTCGTATGGCGCGGTGATGGCCGAGACGCTCGCGCACATGAACTGCGGCGGTGTTCCGATGGCCATCGGCGTGCAGACCGACATGGCGACGCCGGCCCTGGCGCACCGCGGCAGTGCCGAACTGCGGGCGGAGTTCCTCGCGCCCGCGATCAGTGGCGACTACGTGGCGTGCCTGGGCGTGTCGGAGGTCGGCAGTGGCTCCGACGTGGCGTCGATCAAGACCACGGCCCGCCGGGACGGCGACGACTACGTGATCAACGGCGGCAAGATGTGGACGACCAGCGGCACGCAGGCCGACTTCTGCTGCGTGCTCGCCAATACGTCGGACGGCGCCGCGCACCGAAACAAGTCGCTCATCGTGGTGCCGATGAAGACCCGAGGCGTCGAGGTCGCCCGCAAGCTGCGCAAGATGGGCATGCATTCGTCGGACACCGCGCAGATCCATTTCGACGACGTGCGGGTGCCGCAGCGCTACCGCATCGGGGAGGAGGGCATGGGCTTCATCTACCAGATGGAGCAGTTCCAGATCGAGCGCCTCTGGGGCGCGCTCAACAACGTCGGCATGGCGCAGCGCGCCATCGACACCACCATCGGCTACACCCGCGAGCGCCGTGCGTTCGGCCGCTCGATCCTCGACAACCAGTGGGTGCACTACCGGCTGGCCGAGCTGCAGACCGAAGTCGCCGCCTTGCGCGCACTCTGCTGGCAGGGCGTGGAAGAGGTGGTGGCCGGGCACGACGCGACCCGCACCGCCACCATGGCCAAGCTCAAGGCGGGCCGCGTGATCCGCGAAGTGGCCGATGGCTGCCTCCAGTTCTGGGGCGGCATGGGCTTCGTCGACGAAAGCCCGATCTCGCGGATCTTCCGCGACGGCCGGCTGACCTCGATCGGCGGCGGCGCCGACGAAGTGATGCTCCAGATCCTCAGCAAGTTCATGGGCACCTTTCCGTCCGCCCACTGAACGACAACATCGACGAACGCTTCATGACCGCCACGACATCCACGCTCACACCCTTCCGCAAGATCCTGATCGCCAATCGCGGCGAGATCGCCCTGCGCATCATCCGCAGCGCCCGGGCGCTCGGCTATCGCACCGTCGCGGTCTATTCCACCGCCGATGCCGGCGCACGCCATGTGCGCGAGGCCGACCAGGCCGTGTGCATCGGCGAGCCGCTGCCGGCCCAGTCGTACCTGCGCATTCCCGCCATCGTGGAAGCCGCGAAGCTCAGCGGCGCCGATGCGGTGCATCCCGGCTACGGCTTTCTGGCCGAGAACGAAGACTTCGCACAGGCCTGCAAGGACGCGGGGCTGGTGTTCATCGGCCCGTCGGCCGAGGCCATCGTGTCGATGGGCAACAAGGCCGGCGCCAAGACCCTGATGCAGGCGGCGGGCGTGCCCTGCATTCCCGGCTACCAGGGGGCCGACCAGAGCGAGGAGCGCCTGGCGGCCGAGGCGGTGCGCATCGGCTTCCCGGTGATGATCAAGGCCACCGCCGGCGGCGGCGGACGCGGCATGCGGCTGGTGCCGTCGGCCCGAGAGTTCGCCGAACTGCTGCGCAGCGCCCGCTCCGAAGCGCAGAGCGCGTTCGGCGACCCGGAGGTGATCCTCGAGCGCGCCATCGTCGAGCCGCGCCACATCGAGATCCAGGTCTTCGCGGACCGCTTCGGCAATGCGATCCACCTCGGCGAACGCGACTGCTCCGTGCAGCGCCGCCATCAGAAGCTCATCGAAGAGGCGCCGTCGCCCGCCGTCGATGCCGACCTGCGCGCACGCATGGGCGCCACCGCCGTCGCCGCGGTGAAGGCCATCCGCTACGAAGGCGCGGGCACGCTGGAATTCCTGCTCGACGCCGAAGGCAACTACTACTTCATGGAGATGAACACGCGGCTGCAGGTGGAGCATCCGGTGACGGAAGCGATCACCGGGCTCGACCTGGTCGCGCTGCAGTTGCGCGTGGCCGGTGGCGAGGCATTGCCGGTCACGCAGGAGCAGGTGCGCTTCAGCGGGCACGCCATCGAGGTGCGGCTGTGCGCCGAGGACGCCGACAAGGGCTTCATGCCGCAGAGCGGCACCATGGCGCTGTGGGAGATGCCGTCGCAGTTGCGCGTCGAGCATGCGCTGCGTTCGGGCGCGGAGATCCCGCCTTACTACGACTCGATGATCGCCAAGGTCATCAGCCACGGCGACACGCGCGATGCGGCGCGGCGCAAGCTGATGGCCGGCCTGGAGGATGCGGTGGCGCTCGGCGTGACGACCAACCAGGCCTTCCTGAACCGTTGCCTCGGCCATCCGGTCTTCGCGGCCGGCGGCGCGACCACCGCCTTCATCGCGCAGAACCAGGACGCGCTGCTCGCACCCGACGCCGTGACGCGCAGCCGCGCCGCCGCCATCGCGGCCGTGCTGCTCTACGAGACGACCGGTGCGCGGCGCCAGCCATCGACCGGCCGGCGCATGACGCACAGCCTGCCGATATCGCTGCGCTTCGAGGTCGACGGCCGCGCCGTGAGCGCCGGCGTGGTGCTGACGCGCCAGCGCCGCTTCGACGTGTCGATCGGCGAGACGAACCATGTGGTCGAACTCGACGAGATCGGCGAGCACACGGCGCGCTTCGTGTGCGACGGGCTTTATGAAAGCGCAGCCTTCCATCGCGACGGCGCCACGCTGCTGCTGCACTACCGCGGCATTCCCGCCCGCGTCGAGGACAAGACCCGCGCCGCCACCGCACGCCAGAGCGAGGCCGGTGGCGACGGCAAGGTCCGCGCGTCGATGAACGGACGCGTCGTCGCCGTGATGGCCGCCGTCGGCGACCGGGTGGAGGCGGGCCAGCCCGTCGTCACGCTGGAGGCGATGAAGATGGAACACATCCATTCCGCGCCGGTGGCCGGCAAGGTGATCGCGCTGCACGTGAAGACCGGCGACCAGGTGGCGGCCAGTCGCGTGGTGGTCGAGATCGAGGTGGCCCCGAAGGAAGCCGTGCCGGCCTAGGAACCAGGAGCGAGACATGACGAAGACGAACGAAGAGGCCGGCGTACCGGCCGTGCTGGTGGAGAAGCGCGGCCACGCGATGTGGGTCACGATCAACCGGCCGGACAAGCGCAACGCGATCAACAAGGATGTCGTGGCCGGCATCCGCGACGGCTGGCGCCTGGCGCATGCCGACGGCGACGTGCGCGTGATCGTGCTGACCGCGGCCGGCGACAAGGCCTTCTGCGCCGGCGGCGACCTGCAGCCCGGCGCGGGCTTCGCGTTCGACCTGTCGCAACCCAACATCGACTACGCCGACATGCTGCGCGAGGTGCAGAACGCCACGCTGCCGAGCATCGCGCGCATCAACGGCACCTGCATGGCCGGCGGTGTCGGGCTGCTCTGCATGACCGACATGGCCATCGCGGCCGACCACGTGCAGTTCGGCCTGCCCGAGGTGAAGATCGGGCTGTTCCCGATGCAGGTGCTGAGCCTGCTGCAATCCATCGTGCCGCGCCGCACGGTGCGCGAGTGGTGCCTGACCGGCGAGCCCTTCGGCGCCGCGGAAGCCCGGGACGCGGGCCTGCTGAACTATGCGGTGCCCAAGGAAGAACTCGACGACAAGACGCAGTGGCTGATCGATCGCCTGACGGGCAAGTCGCCCACGGCACTGCGCCGCGGCAAGTACGCGATGCGGGCCATGGCCTCGATGTCCTTCGACGAAGGCATCGCCTACACCGAGAGTCAGATCGCGCTGCTCGCCATGACCGAGGACGCGCGCGAGGGCCTGGCGTCCTTCAACGAGAAGCGGCGGCCCGTGTGGACCGGCCGCTGAACGCGGGCGCGCCGACCGACGGCAGCGCGCATGCCGTCGGGCTCGCCGAATGGCTGGCGCGCCGCGCCGCACGTGCGCCCCACCGCCCGGCGCTCACATGCGACGACGTGCACTGGAACTACGGTGAACTCGTCGATCGCATCGAGCGCATGTCGGCGGTGCTGGCCGCGGGCGGCGTGACGGCCGGGGCGCGCGTCGGCTACCTCGGGCTGAACGACCCGATGTTCGTGGTCGTGCTGTTCGCCACCGCGCGGCTCGGCGGCATCTGCGTGCCGTTGAACTTCCGTCTCAGCGGCGCGGAGCTCGCCTTCGTCATTGGCGATGCGGGCGTGCACACGCTGGTGGTCGGCGAGGAGCACATCGCGGTGATCGATCCGGTGCGCGACGGCCTGCCATGCAGCCGCTACATCCACCGCGGCGCGGGCGCGCCGGGCTGGGAATCTGCCGACGCGCTGCTGGCCGACGCACCGCCGGTGCCTGCCGCCGTGCCGGTTCGCGCGGACGACGTGTCGGTGATCATGTACACGTCGGGCACGACCGGCCATCCCAAGGGCGCGATGCTCACGCATGGCAACTTCTGGGCGAACAACCTCAACGAGATGTTCCTGTGGGACATCGTCTCCACCGACGTCACGCTGAACTTCGCGCCGATGTTCCATGTCGGCGGGCTGCTGTGCGGCAGCATGACGACGCTGCTGGCGGGTGGGCATCTCGTGCTGCAGCGTGGCTTCGAGCCCGAGGCCGTGCTCGACGCGGTGGCGCGGCATCGCGTGAGCGTGAGCTTCGCGGTGCCGGCGATGCTGCTGTTCATCAGCCAGCATCCGGCGTTCGAGGCGGCGGACCTGTCGTCGCTGCGCCTCGTGGCGGTGGGCGGTGCGCCGATGCCCGAGCCGCTGCTGCGGCTCTACGGTTCTCGCGGCATCCCGGTGCACCAGGGCTACGGCATGACCGAGACCGCATCGATGATCACCTTCCTGCATCCCGATCGATCGACCGACAAGCTCGGCTCGAGCGGCACGCCGCCGCTGATGACCGAGATCAAGCTCATCGACGTGATGGGCGACGCGGTGACCGATGCCGGCGCGACCGGCGAGATCTGCGTGCGCGGCGGCAACGTGATGCCCGGCTACTGGAAGCGGCCCGAGGCGAACGCCACGGCCTTCACCGCCGACGGCTGGTTCCGCAGCGGCGATGTCGGCTACCGCGATGCGGAGGGCTTTCTCTTCGTGTGCGACCGGCTGAAGGACATGGTGATCAGCGGCGGAGAGAACATCTACCCGGCCGAGGTGGAGAGCGTGCTGTACGACCACCCCGACGTCGCGGAGGCGGCCGTCATCGGCGCGCCCGACGCGCAATGGGGCGAGCGCGTGGTGGCGGTGATCGCGCCCAAGCCGGGCAGGACCGTCACGCTCGACGGCCTGCGCGATTTCGCCCAGACGCGGCTGGCGCGGTACAAGCTGCCGAAGGAACTGCGGCTGGTCGACGCGCTCCCGCGCAACCCGACCGGCAAGGTGCTGAAGGCGAAGCTGCGTGAGCGCGATACCGCTTCCGGCCAGGGCTGAGCACGGCCGGGCTCAGCCCGGGAACGAAGACAGGAGACAAGATGGATTTCAAGCATTCCGACAAGTCGCTGGACCTGCAGGCGCGCGTGCGCGACTTCATGGAGACGCACGTCGTTCCGGTCGAGAAGCTCTATTACGAGCAGGTGCAGGCCAGCGACCATCCCTATCGCACGCCGGCCATCCTCCAGGAGCTGAAGGCGCTGGCGCAAGGGCAGGGGCTCTGGAATCTCTTTCTCTCGTCGGCCAAGGGCGGCCTGAGCAATCTCGACTACGCGCCGGTCAAGGAGATCATGGGCCGCGTGCTGTGGGCGCCCGAGGTGTTCAACTGCTCGGCGCCGGACACCGGCAACATGGAAGTGCTGTCGCACTACGGCACGCCCGCGCAGAAGGCGCGCTGGCTCGAGCCGCTGATGGCCGGCACCATCCGGTCCGCCTTCTCGATGACCGAGCCCGCGGTGGCGTCGAGCGACGCGACCAACATCCAGTGCGAGATCCGGCGGCAGGGCGACGACTACGTCATCAACGGCCGCAAGTGGTTCACGTCCGGCGCGCTCAACGAGGAGTGCACGCTGCTCATCGTCATGGGCAAGACCGACCCCGACCATGCGGACCGCCACCGCCAGCAGTCGATGATCCTCGTGCCGAAGGACACGCCCGGCGTGCGCATCGTGCGCGACGTCACGGCCTTCGGCTACGACGACGCGCCGGTGGGACATCCGGAGATCGTCTACGACAACGTGCGCGTGCCCGCATCGAACATGCTCCTCGGCGAAGGCCGCGGCTTCGAGATCGCGCAGGGCCGGCTCGGCCCGGGGCGCATCCATCACTGCATGCGGCTCGTCGGCTGCGCGCAACGCGCACTGGAGATGATGTGCGAGCGCGCCAACACGCGCGTCGCCTTCGGCCGTGCGCTCGGCGAGCAGGGCTCGGTGCGCGAAGACATCGCGCATTCGTTCTGCGAGATCGAGCAGGCGCGCCTGCTCACGCTGCATGCGGCCGACAAGATGGACCGCGAGGGCAACAAGGCCGCGAAGGACCTGATCGCCGCGGCGAAGATCGTCGTGCCGAGCATGGCGGCGCGCGTCATCGACCGCGCCATCCAGGTCTTCGGCGGGGCCGGCGTCTCGCAGGACACCTTTCTGCCGCGCGCCTATGTCTACGCGCGCTTCATCCGCATCGGCGACGGGCCGGACCAGGTGCACCTGTCGGCCGTCGGGAAGGAACTGCTCAAGCGCAGCGCCGCGCGCGCATCGGCGTGAGCGCCGACCACCCGCCTGAAGGCATGCCGATGAACGCGCCGATCGGCACGGTGGTCAGTGCGCCGCCGCTGGACCTCGAACGGCTCGGTCGCTACCTGGACGCGCATGCGCCGGGCTTCCACGGCCTGCGCAAGGCCGAGCGCTTCGTCGGCGGCAACTCGAATCCGATCTGGCGTGTCGAAGCCGAAAGCGGCCGCTACATCCTGCGGACGCAGCCCGCCGGCGAACTGCTGAAGTCGGCGCATGCGCTGGACCGCGAGGCGCGCGTCATCGCCGCGCTGCGGCACGGCGGCGTGCCGGTGCCGCGCCTGCGCGTGCTGTGCAACGACCTGGACGTGGTCGGCGTGCAGTTCTACCTGATGGACTTCGTCGACGGCGTGGTGCACCGGCATGTCGGCCTGCCCGACGTGCAGCCGGCGCGGCGCCGCGCGGTGTACGAGGCCGCCATCGACAGTCTCGTCGCCATCCACCGCGCCGACGTGGATGCGCTCGGCCTGCGCGACTTCGGGCGCGCCGGCAACTACTTCGAACGACAGCTGCACCGCTGGACGCAGCAGTACCGCGCCGCCCTCCCCGAAGGATCGGCGTCGATGGACAGGCTGATCGGGCGGATCGAGGCGTTGCTGCCGCACGAGGCCCATCCGGTGGTCCTGCTGCACGGCGATTCGCGGCTCGACAACCTGATGTTCGATGCGGCCGGCACGCGCGTGATCGCGGTGCTCGACTGGGAGCTTTCGACGCTGGGCCATCCGCTGGCCGACCTCGGGCAGTTCCTGGGCGTGCAGGAGCTGCCGCACGACTATCTTCTGCCCGGCCTGCGCGGCATCGACCGCGCGGCGCTGGGCCTGCCCACGCAGGACGAGCTGGCCGGGCGCTACCTGCGTGCCATGAACATGGACCCGCACACCGACATGCGCTTCTACAAGGCCTTCGCGATGTTCCGGCAGGCGGCCATGTCCGCCGGCCTGCGCAGGCGGGCCGCGCTCGGTACCGCCGTGGCCGAAAGCGCACGGGCCTTCGGCGACACGATGGACGTGTTCGCACAGGCCGGGCTGGACATCCTCGACCCCGGCGCCGCGCGCCCACCGACATGGAGAACCACATGACCCACATCCGGCCCTTCGACCTGACCGGCAAGGTCGCGCTGGTCACCGGCTCGTCGCAAGGCATCGGCGCCGCGACCGCACGCGTGCTGGCGCAAGCCGGCGCCCACGTGGTGATCAGCAGCCGCAAGGTCGACGATTGCGAACGCGTCGCGCAGGCGCTGCGCGACGAAGGCCTCCGGGCCGAGGCGCGGGCCTGCCACATCGGCCGCATGGAGGACATCGCGTCGATGGGCGCGCACCTGCAGGCCGTGCATGGCGGGCTCGACATCCTGGTCAACAACGCGGTGCTGAGTCCGTGGCGCACCATCGAGGACATCGATCCGGGCCTGTTCGCGAAGACGGTGGACGTCAACCTGCGCGGCTACTGGTTCCTGTCGAGCGAGGCGGTGAAGCTGATGAAGCCGCGTGGCGGCGGCAGCATCGTCAACATCTCGTCGGTGTCCGCATTGCATCCGGAGAAGATGCTGGGCCTGTACGGCACGCTGAAGACCGCGCTCATCGGCATGAGCCGCGCCTTCGCGCTGGAATACGGGCCGTTCGGCATCCGTGCGAACACGGTGCTGCCCGGCGTGATCGAGACCAAGCTGGCGGAGGCCTTCGACGGCGAGGCGCGCGAGCGCATCCTGCAGAAGACGCCGGTGCGCCGCGTCGGCCGGCCCGAGGAAATCGGCTGGGCCGTGCTCTACCTGTGCGCGCCGGCCGGTGCCTTCACCACCGGTGCGAGCCTGGTGGTCGACGGCGGCATGTCCATTTCGATGTTGTGAGGAGAGAGAAGTGAAAGCAGTACTTGCCAGGCGCCACGGCCCGCCGGAATCGCTGGTCGTGGAGGAGGTCGACGCATTGCAGGCCGGGCCGGGCGAGGTCATCGTCCGCGTGCATGCGAGCGCCGTGAATTTTCCGGACACGCTGATCATCGAGAACAAATACCAGTTCAAGCCGGCGTTGCCCTTTTCGCCGGGCGGCGAAGTGGCGGGCACCATCGGCCAGGTCGGCGCCGGCGTCGAGGGCTTCGCGGTGGGCGATCGCGTGATCGCCGTCTGCGGCTGGGGCGGCTTCGCGGAGGAAGTGCGCACCGTGCCCGCCAAGCTGGTGCGCCTGCCCGAGGGCATCGACATGGAGGCCGCGGCCGCGCTGGTCATCACCTACGGCACGTCGCACTACGCACTGAAGGACCGCGCGGCCATCCAGCCGGGCGAGACCTTGCTGGTGCTGGGGGCAGCCGGCGGCACCGGGATTTCCGCCGTCGAGCTGGGCAAGCTCATGGGCGCGCGCGTCATTGCCGCCGCGTCGACCGACGAGAAGCTGGCGCTGTGCAGGGCACATGGCGCGAACGACACCATCAACTACGCGACCGAGGACCTGCGCGAGCGCATCAAGGCCCTGACGGGCGGGCGCGGCGTGGATGTGGTGTACGACCCGGTCGGCGGCAGCTACACCGAACCCGCACTGCGCAGCATGGCCTGGCGCGGGCGCTACCTGGTGATCGGCTTCACCGCCGGCGAGATTCCGAAGCCCGCACTCAACCTGGTGCTGCTGAAGGGCTGCGCGATCGTCGGCGTCTTCTACGGCGGCTTCGCGCAGGCCGAGCCGGCGCGCTACGAGGCGTTCATGGAGGAGCTCGTGGGCCTGCTGGCGCAGGGGCGCATCAAACCCGCGATCACGGCGCGGTTCCCGCTGGAAGATGCCGCGCTGGCATTGCGGTTGGTGGCTGATCGGAAGGTGATGGGGAAGGTCGTGCTGCGCGTAGGGAAGATGGGCTAGCTCAGCGGCTGGGGCAACTGATACGTCAGTTGCCGTTCGTGTCGGATGGAAAGCAACACCGCCTCATGTGCGGAGTGCGCGTACAGCAGCACATGACGCGCCAGGACGAATTCTCTGAGTTCAGGGCAATCGAGTGACTGTGCCAACTGTCTCGCCTGTTCGGCCTGAAATCTTCCCCAGCCTGATCTCGCATCGAGGAACCGGGCGGGGCGACCGCTACCTGGCGCGAAGGAGAGCAGGGCCCTGGCCTTCACCAGTTCAGCTTGCAGCTTTTGGAAGCGTACAGGCATGGATGCGGCGTCCTGCGCTTCCATGAAGCCGCGTGCGACCTGCAGGCACGTCAGGAAATTGGGAACCGCGCGAATCCTGGCATCGACAGGAATGCTCACGATGCAGGACGTATGCCAAGGGCCTGATCCAGTTCGTCGTCCGACACGAACTGGCCTGCCAACGCCTGCTGCAGGCCGGTGATCGCATCGTCCGCCAGAAGAAGGTTGGCGTGTTCCGCTTCCAGAGCATGGTAGTAGTCGAGCCGACGCGCATCGACCAACGCCACGTAGCTGGCGCCGTTCTTGGTGAGCACCTTCTCCGACCCATTGCCCACCACGTCTTCCGCCAGTTCGGTGAGTCTGGCGCGTGCTTCGCTGATGGGGACGATGTCCGAGGCTCTGAGCGTCATATTGAATTCATTAACGTTTTCGTTAATGCAGTCTACCGATCAACGGGGTCTTCAGCAACCGCCGGCAGCACCATCCGCATCGCCTAGGACTTTCCCTGGGATGCCCCCCGTCCAGCGACTCGGCACAAGACCGCAGCGGCACCCGATCGCGACACTGCCCGGATGGCAGGCCGACCCCGGCCCGCCGGACCAAGGAGTGCGCAGAATGATGACGAGACAAGCCGCCGCAGCCAGCCTCGGGCTCGCCGCGTTGGCCAGCATGTTGCCGGCGGCCTCGCAGGCCCAGACCACGCAGGGCGTGACCAAGACCGAGGTGCTGGTCGGCACCATCCAGGACCTGTCCGGGCCGATCGCCGCTTTCGGCAAGGAGACGGTCAACGGCATGAACATGCGCATCGAGGAGTTCAACGCGGCCGGCGGCACCGCGGGCCGCAAGATCCGGCTGATCGTCGAGGACTCCAGCTACGACACCAAGAAGGCCGTGCTGGCCGCGCAGAAGCTGGTGCAGAACGACAAGATCTTCATCACCGTCGCCAACATCGGCACGGCGCTGGCGCTGACGACCATGCCGATCTTCACCGAGGGCGGCGTGATCCACGCCTTTCCGCTGGCGTCGGCACGCGGGCTCTACGACCCGCCGAATCCGCTGGCCTTCTCGTTCACCGTGCCGTACTACCAGCAGGGCCGGGTCATCGTGAAGGCGATGACCCAGACCCGGGCGGAGCGCAAGTGGTGCTCGCTGATGCAGGACGACGAGCTCGGCTCGGAGCTGATGAAGGGCGTCGAGTCGCAGCTCGGCGAACTGAAGAAGACGATGGCCGAGAAGACGACTTACAAGCGCGGCGCGACCGACTTTTCGTCGCAGGTCGCGCGCCTGAAAAGCGCCGGCTGCGACACCGTGGTCGTGGGCACCACGCTGCGCGAAACCATCGGCACGCTGAACGAGGCGAAGAAGGTCGGCTTCGCGCCGGACTTCATCGGCACGGCGGCGTCGTATTCGCACCTGGTGCCCAAGCTCGGCGGCGCGGTGACCGAGGGCTTCCTGTCCGCGCACGCGAGCTCGCAGCCCTATCCCGACGACGCGTCGAAGGCGCTGCGCGACTGGTATGCCGCCTACAAGGCCAAGTACAACGAGGAGCCGGGCCAGTACGCGGTGTTCGGCTATGCGTCGATGGACTGGACCATCAAGACGCTGGAGAAGGTCGGCGCAGACCTCACGACGCAGCGCTTCGTCCAGGCGCTGGAGACCTCGACCTTCCCGCGTGACAAGCTGGGCTTCGACACGATGAGCTTCACCAAGACCAAGCGCCTCGGGTCCGAGGCCGTGCGCATCTCGCGCATCGTGAACGGTCGCTGGGTGCCGATCACCGACTACCTGCAGCCCTGAGGGCGGTGCCTTGGAATTCGTCCAGCTGCTGATCTCGGGCGCCGCGCTCGGCTGCATCTATGCGCTGATTGCGCTCGGCTTCGTGCTGATCTACAAGGCGACCGAGACGGTCAACTTCGCCCAGGGCGAGCTGATGATGCTCGGTGCCTGCACCGGCTACCTGCTGATGCTGTGGCTCAAGCTGCCCTTTCTCTGGGCGGCGCTGGTCAGCGTGGTCGGGATGACGGGCTTCGGCATGCTGCTGGAGCGCCTGGCGATCCGGCCGATCCTCGGGCAGCCGCAGTTCACCGTGGTCATGCTGACCATCGGGCTCGGGTACATCACGCGCGGCCTGGTCACGATGCTGCCGGGCATCGGCACCGACACGCACGTGCTCGACGTGCCTTACCGCGGCGAGGTCTGGAAGCTCGGCACGCTGGTGCTGAGCGCGGAGCAGGGCGCCGTGATCGGCATCACGCTGCTGCTGTGCGTGGCGCTGTTCGTGATGTTCCGCTACACGAAGCTCGGCGTCGCCATGCAGGCCGCCTCGCAGAACCAGCTCGCCGCCTACTACATGGGCATCCCGGTGCGCCGGCTGAACGGCATGGTGTGGGGGCTGTCGGCGGCCGTCGCCACGGTCGCCGGCCTGCTGCTGGCGCCGATCACCTTCGTGCACGTCAACATGGGCTTCATCGGCCTCAAGGCCTTCCCGGCCGCGGTGGTGGGCGGCTTCGGCAGCCTGCCGGGTGCGGTGGTGGGCGGACTGGTCATCGGGCTCGTCGAGGCCTTCGCGGGCTTCTATCTGCCGGAAGGCTTCAAGGACGTGGCGGCCTATGTCGTGGTGCTGCTGATGCTGGTCGTCAAGCCGAGCGGGCTGTTCGGTGAAAAGCTGCGAAAGAAAGTATGAGATTCATCTTCAGGACCAGCTACCGGCAGGACTACCGCCTGGCGCAGCACGGCGGCCATGTCTTCTGGTACGGCCTGCTGCTGGCCGTGCTGTTGGCGGCACCCTGGGTCGTCGGGTCGTACTGGACTTCGCAGCTCACCTTCGTGCTGATCTACGCGATCGCGGGGCTCGGGTTGATGGTGCTCGCGGGCTACACCGGCCTGGTGTCGATCGGCCATGCCGCATTCCTCGGCGTCGGTGCGTACACGCAGGCGGTGCTCACGGGGCAGGGCTGGTCGTTCCCGGTCGCGCTCGCCGCGTCGGCCGGGCTGTCGGCCGCGGTCGGCGTGGTGGTCGGGCTGCCGGCGCTGCGGGTCAAGGGCATCTATCTGGCGGTGGCGACGCTGGCCTTCGGTTTCATCGTCGAAGAGGTGATGGCGCGCTGGGAACACGTCACGGGCGGCAATGCCGGGCTGTCGCTCAAGGCGCCCGCGATGTTCGGCTGGACGGCCAGCAGCGCGCAGGGCTTCTACATGGTGGTGCTCGTGGTGTGCCTGCTCGTGACGCTGGGGGTGCTGAACCTGCTGCGGAGTTCTACCGGCCGGGCCTTCATCGCCATCCGCGACTCCGAGATCTCGGCGCAGAGCATGGGCATCCACCTGGCGCGCTACAAGACCCTGTCCTTCGCGCTGTCGGCGGCCATCGTGGGCGTGGCGGGCGCGCTGTATGCGCACAAGCTGCGCTTCATCTCGCCGGAGCAGTTCGGCATCGCGCAGTCGATCGACCTGCTCCTGCTGGTGGTCGTGGGCGGCCTGGGCTCGGTCCACGGTGCGTTCTTCGGTGCCATCTTCCTGATCACCATGCCGCAGTTCATCGCCATCTTCAAGGACTGGCTGCCGCCGGCCATCGGGCAGGCCGCCGGCCTGCAGGCGGTCGTGTTCGGCGTGGTGCTCATGGTCTTCGTGCTCTTCGAACCGGCCGGCCTGTACGGGCGCTGGGTCAAGCTGCGGACCTACCTGGAGCTGTTCCCGACATACCGGCGCGGCATGTTCCGCCGCCAGAAGAGCTTCCAGAAATCGGAGCGCCTGAAATGAGCGACGTCCTTCTTTCCGCGAGGGACCTCAGCGTGCGCTTCGGCGGCGTGCTGGCCGTCAACCAGGTGAGCTTCGACGTCCTCAAGGGCGAGGTCTTCACGCTGATCGGGCCCAACGGGGCCGGCAAGACGACGGTCTTCAACCTGATCAGCCGCATCTACCTGCCGACCAGCGGCAGCCTGTCGTTCGACGGCCAGCCGATCGACCGGACGCCGGCGCACGGCATCGCGGCGCTGGGCATCGCCCGGACCTTCCAGAACATCGAGCTCTTCGAGCACGCGACCGTGCTGCAGAACCTGCTGATCGGATTTCACACGCACCGCAGGTCGGGCTTCTGGAGCGACCTGGTCTTCTCGCCCGCGGCGCGGCGCAACGAGATCGCTGCACGCCGCAAGGCGGAAGAGGTGATCGAGCTGCTGCGGCTCATGCGCTACCGTGACCAGCGCGTGGCGGGGCTGCCCTATGGCGTGCGCAAGGTGGTCGAGCTGGCGCGTGCGCTGTGCAGCGCACCCAAGCTGCTGCTGCTCGACGAGCCTTCGTCCGGCCTCAACGCCGAAGAGACCGAGGACATGGCCTGGTGGATCCAGGACATCCAGCGCGAGCTGGGCATCACGGTGCTGATGGTCGAGCACGACATGACGCTGGTGTCGCGCGTGTCCGACCGCGTGCTGGCGATGAACCAGGGCCAGGTGCTCGCGCTGGGCACGCCCGGCGAGGTGCAGTCGCATCCGGGCGTCATCGAGGCCTATCTGGGCACGATCGACGATGTGTCGAGTCTTCGGCGGGAGGTAGTGCAATGAGCGCCGTGCAAGTCGAGGCGCCCGCGCCGGCCGTGGCGGACGACGCCCTGCTCAGGCTGTCGAACCTCGAGAGCTCGTACGGCCCGGTGAAGGCGATCCGCGGTGTCAGCCTGCGCGTGCGGCGCGGCGAGATCGCCACCGTGCTGGGCTCCAACGGCGCCGGCAAGAGCACCATCCTGAAGACGATCTCCGGCGTGCTCGACCCGGCCAAGGGCAGCGTGGAATTCAAGGGCGCGGACATCACCGGCGGCGACCCGGCCGCCATCGTGCGCGCCGGCCTGAGCCATGTGCCCGAGGGGCGCGAGGTGTTCCCGCTGCTGTCGGTGCGCGACAACCTGATGATGGGTGCCTTCACGCGCAAGGACCGCGACGGCGTGGCGCGCGACATCGAAGGCGTGTATGGCTACTTCCCGATCCTGCGCGAGCGGGCCGCGCAGGACGCAGGCCTGCTCTCCGGCGGGCAGCAGCAGATGCTCGCGATCTCGCGCGCGCTGATGGCCCGGCCCGAGCTGATCCTGCTCGACGAGCCCAGCCTCGGCCTCAGCCCCCGGCTGACGAAGGAGATCTTCGAGATCATCGTGCGCATCAACCGCGAACGCGGCACGACGATCCTGCTGGTCGAGCAGAACGCGAACATGGCGCTCAATGCCGCGGACTTCGGCTACGTGCTGGAGAACGGCCGCATCGTGATGGAAGACACCTGCAGCGCCCTGCGCGAGAAGGACGACATCAAGGAGTTCTATCTCGGTGCCAAGGACGACGGCGTGCGCGGCGAGCGGCGCTGGAAAAAGAAGAAGACCTGGCGCTGAGTGCAGCGGCTTTTCGACCCAAGCAGACCACTGAGACCAGGAAGACCGACATGGCCATCCCAGCGCCGTTCCCATCCGTTCCGGCGGACATCGACACCGTGCCGCGCCTGTTCAGGCACGCGGTGCAGACGCGCGGCGACGCGGTCATGCTGCGGCAGAAGGAGCTCGGCATCTGGCGCGCCTACAGCTACGCGGAGGTCGGCGTGATCGTCGACGAGCTGACGCGCGGCCTGGCCGCGCTGGGCCTGCGTCCGGGCGACGTGATGTCGGTGCTGTCCAACACCTGCCGCGAATGGCTGTGGATCGACCTCGCCGGCCTGTCGGCGGGCGCGGTGGTCAACGGCATCTACCCGACCGACGCGGCGCCGCAGGTCGAATACCTCTGCAACGACTCGGGCTCCACGCTGCTGGTGGTCGAGAACGAGGAGCAGCTCGACAAGTTCCTCGAAGTGCAGGATCGCGTGCCGGGCGTGCGCCACGTCGTCGTGTTCGACATGGAAGGGCTGGCGCGGCTCGACGACGCGCGCGTGATGTCGCTCGACGCGCTGCGCGAACTGGGCCGATCGCAGAAAGCCGCGCAGCCGGACCTGGTCGACGAACGCATCGCCAGCCGCGGCGCCGCGGACCTGGCGGTGCTGGTCTATACCTCGGGTACGACGGGCCGGCCCAAGGGCGCGATGATCTCGCACGCGAACGTCATGGCGGCGAGCCGCACGCTGGCCGAGTTCCTGCCGCGCACGTCGCTGCGCGAGCGGGCCGCCTTCCTGCCGCTGTGCCATGTCTCGGAGCGCATCTTCGGCGAGTACTACGCGCTGCTTGCCGGGCAGGTGCTGAACTTCGTCGAAGACCCCGAGACGATCTTCGACAACATCCGCGAGATCCAGCCCGACGTCTTCATGGCGGTGCCCCGCATCTGGGAGAAGCTCTATTCGAGCGTGTCGACCGCGATGCGCGAAGCGACGCGGCTCGAACGCTGGGCCTACGCGCGGGCGTTGGCGGTCGGCGAGCGCGTCGGGGCATTGCGCGAGCGGCGCCAGGCGGTGCCCGCACTTCTCGCTGTGCGCCACTGGCTGGCGCGCAAGCTGGTGCTGGACAACGTGCGCAGCCTGATGGGGCTCGGCCGCGTCGAGCTGGCCATCACCGGCGCGGCACCGATATCGGCCGACCTGATCCGCTGGTACATGGCAATGGGCATCGAGCTGAACGAGCTATGGGGCATGACCGAGCTGACCGGTGCCGCCACCTGCAACCCGCGAGGCCGCAGCCGGCCGGGCAGCATCGGCGTGCCGCTGCCGGGCTCCGAGGTCAGGCTGTCGCCGCAGGGCGAACTGCAGGTGCGCGGCGGCCAGGTCTTCATGGGCTACCTCAACCTGCCCGAGAAGACGGCCGAGGTGTTCGAGGACGGCTGGCTGCGCACCGGCGACGTCGGGCGCGTGGACGACGACGGCTACTTCTACATCACCGACCGGATGAAGGACATCATCATCACGGCCGGCGGAAAGAACGTGACGCCGTCGGAATGGGAGAACCAGCTGAAGTTCAGCCCCTACGTGACCGACGCCGTGGTCATCGGCGACCGGCGGGCCTACCTGAGCTGCCTGGTGATGATCGACCAGGACAACGTCGAGCAGTGGGCGCAGGAGCGCTCGGTCGCCTTCTCGGACTACCGGTCGCTGACGCGCAGCCCCGAGGTGGTCGGCCTCATCGCCGAGGAGATCGAGAAGATCAACCGGCGCTTCGCCCGGGTCGAACAGATCAAGCAGTTCCGCCTGATCGAGACGCAGCTGAGCGCCGAGGACGAGGAGCTCACGCCGACGATGAAGCTCAAGCGGTCGTTGGTGAATCGCAAGTACGCGGGGTTGATTGAGTCGATGTACGAGCAGCGGGCAGCCTGAAAGAGGCTCCAGCGCCGGGCAAGAAGATGAAGCGCAGTGCTTCCGAACAGCTAACCCGCAGCAGCGTCGACTGGGACGTTTTGTCTCAATGCAGGGAAGTTGTTTTTAAGTAGCATGACTCGGCGTGTGCGGCACTTCCCTCCCTGCACGGCAGTTGCTGACGTTTTCTTCCTTCTCCTGACCGAACAAAAAAACGAAGCTCTTGAAGCGGCATTTTGAGCAGCGCTCCACACGCGAGACAGTGCCGAGTCATAGCCTGGAAATACCCGAAATGATGGATTGGTTCCCTATAGTCTTCGTGACGTTCAAGGTCCTCGTGCTCGGCACGGGCATGTGCTTCGCCGTCAAGTGGCATTACGACCAAGGGATGAAAGGAAAAGGGAAAGAGGCGCGCGCGGTGCTTCTGGCGGCCGGCAAGGTGGCCGCAGTGTTCTTGCTGTCGCTCCTGGGGCTGTTGCTCGTCACCTTCGTCCTTGGCAGAAAGCTCGGTTTGGACTTGACCTTCCAGCGATAAAAAGCAGTCGGCCGATGTCCAGTGCGCGATCAGTCAGGCGCCGCGCAGCAGCAGCAGGCCCTTCAAGGGCCGCTGCTCAGTGCTGAACGTGCGATGGAAAGCGCAACGTGAAAATGGTGCCCTGTTCCGCCGAGGACGTGACCGCCATCTCGCCACCGTGCGCCTTGGCGATCTCCTTGACGATGAAGAGCCCGAGGCCGACGCTGCGGATCGTGTTGCTGCCTGTGGCGCCGCGCACCATGGGCTCGAAAACGTTGACGAGCATGCCCGGTGGAATCGCCTCACCTTCGTTGCTGACCTCCAACGAGGCCATCCCGTCGTCGATGGACGAACGCACGACGATGGGCGTGCCGACGCGGCCGTAGGTCGCAGCGTTGCTCACCAGGTTGCCGATGAGCTGGGCCAGCCTGTCGTCGTCGCCCGTGCATGGCCCCTCGCCATGCGACACATGGGTGATTTCCCGGGCAGGAAAGGCGAGCCTCAGCTCGTCAAGCGTGCGTGTGGTCACATGATGAAGGTTCATGGGCTGCAGGTTCACGCTGAGCCCGGAGCCGAGCCGCGCCTGTGTGAAGTCAAGCAGTTCCTCGATCAGCCGCTGAGCGCGCTCGGCCGAATTGCGTACATGGCCCAGCACTCGAGTGCGACGCTCGTTGTCGGCCTGACCCAGCAGTTGTACGCCCATGAGGATCGCCGACAGCGGATTGCGCAGGTCATGGCTCACGATGCCCACCATCTGCTCGGCGAACAGTGCGCGGTCCCTGAGCAGGTTCTGTGCGTCGAACTCAGCCGCGAGCAAGCTGTCGGCCTTGTTGCGTGCGTTCATCAACTCGCGTTCGTAGCGGCTGCGATCTTCCGCCACGTACGCGGCGATCTCGTCGAAATCGCCTTCCGCGCGTTTGCGGCGGTGAGCGTTGAGGATCATCGGCACGGTGTGTCCGTCGCTATGGCGCACGTCGAACTTCACCTCTGCGAGCGAGCCTTGCATCTGCAGGGTCGGTACCCAGTGGGTCTGGTGGAAGATGCGCCCACCCACGGTGAACAGGTCCTGTATGCGCTTCGCGCCCACAAGGTCTTCGCGAGGCATTCCGACCCACGTGCAGAAGGTCGTGTTGACCTTGAGGATGGTGCCGTCCAGTCCGGTCACAAGCAGGCCGCAGGGCGCCTCGTCGAAAAGGACGTTCGCGTCTGGCAGGGATGGGGTCATCGCTGCCTAGCGCTGGCCGAGCGAGCGCAGGAACTCGTCGACCGCATCGCAGCTCGCACCCGGCGCACTCAAGTGCGGGCAATGGCCCGTGTTTTCGACGATGCGCAGCGTGCTGTGTGGCAAGGTCCTGTGCATGTACTCACCCACGGCGACGGGGGCGATCAAATCTTCCGATGACTGGATCACCAGCGCGGGTGTCTGGAGCCTGGCCACATCCTTGCGGTTGTCCGACAGAAAGGTCGCCTTGGCGAACCGCTTGGCGATGTCCGGGTCGGTGCGGCAGAAACTGGCCATGAGTTCTTCGCCAAGTTCAGGACGCTCGGGTGCGCCCATGATCGCGGGAGCCATGCTGCCGGCCCAGCCGAGGTAGTTGCTTTCCAGCGTGTCCAGCAGCGAGTCGATGTCTTCGCGCGTGAAGCCGCCGACGTAATCGCCGTCGTTGATGTAACAGGGCGAGGGGCCGATCATCACGTGGGCCGCGAAGGTGCCCGGTGCCTGCAGGTCGGCCAGCATGCCAATCATGGCGCTCACCGAATGACCGACGAAAAACACCGGACCCGGCGCGAACTCGCGCGCGATCTCCAGGAGGTCGTCGGCATAGCCCTGCAGGCTCGCGTATTTCGATATCTCGTAGGCGCCCTGATCGGAATTGCCCGCTCCGACCAGGTCGAAGGTCACCACGCGGTAGCGATCGGCAAAGTGCGGCGCCATGAAACGCCACATGTTCTGGTCGCAGCCGAATCCGTGCGCAAAGATCATCGTCGCTGAGCCGCAGCCCTGGGTCCGGACGTTGTTGCGCTGACGGATGTTCATCAAAAGGGTCGGACAAGCCCGAAAACAAAGAGAAATGGCGGCGGTGTAACGCCGGAAGGCAGCCATTCTGCCCGTTCGGCCATCTGGAGCACGTCATGAGGCCGTCTCGCAGCGCTCTGCCGGGCGGCGGCAGGGCGCCGGCACCTAAAATCGGTTGGCTGGCGACTGTGGTTTCCGCTCGGCTTCTTGTCGGCGCCGCGTTCCAAATCTACCCTCACATCCGCTCACGAAGAATGAAAAGACTACCCACACTCGTCGAAGGTCTGGACGAGATACTCAACGGTGGTTTGTTCGAGGGGGGCGTCTACATCTTCGAAGGCCCTCCTGGCGTCGGAAAGACCACCCTGGCCAATCAGATTGCCTACACACTGGCACGGCGCGAGACGCGCACGCTCTACGTGACCATGCTGGCCGAATCGCACGCCCGCATGCTGCAGCACATGGAAGAGCAGATTTTCTTTGACCACCAAGAGGTCAACGCGAAGGTCTTTTACGTGAGCGGCTACCGCGAGCTGGAGCAGGGTGGCTTACGCGCCGTGGTGGAGCTGTTGAGAGGCGAGCTCATGCGCCATCGCGCGTCGCTGCTGGTCATCGATGGCCTGGTCGTTGAAAGCCTGGCGTCGAGGGCCAACGATTCCGTTCGTCAATTCGTGCACGAGTTGCAGAGCTTGGTGAGCGCGATGTCGTGCACCTGTCTCGTGCTGACGAGTGGCACCGGCAATGCGCTGAGCGCCGAACAGACCATGGTCGATGGAATCTTCTCCTTCGAAGACCACGGCTTCCACTGGCGTGCCGAGCGCCGCATGCAGGTCAGGAAGTTTCGCGGCAGCCAGATCATCCGTGGCCAGCACACCTTCTGCATATCGAACCAGGGACTGCAGTTCTTTCCGCGGCTTGAAAGTTTGCCGTTGAGAAACGCGAACGTGAAGCTGGGTACCGAAGCGGTCACCACCGGGCTGGCTGCGTTGGATTTCGTCCTACAAGGCGGAGGGCTCCTCTCGGGTGGTGGCTCGGTGTTGATCGGTCACAGTGGCTCGGGAAAGACGACCTTTGCACTTGCATTCGCGGCAGCGTCGACGTCGGAAGCCCGAGGTCTTCTACTTTCGTGCACCGAGCTGGCCTCGGACCTGCGGAGAACGAGTTCGATGCTGGAGATAGGGTTGGGTGAGGCGGTCGATGCGGGTGTCTTGACAATCAAAAACCTGGGCCAAGAGGACGAATCGATGGACGAGATGGGTCACAAGCTTCTGAGGCTTGTTGATGAAATGAAGGTTCGTCGCTTGGTCGTCGACGGGTTGGCCGGACTGGCGGACACCTTGGCGTTTCCCGAACGAGGCTACCGTTTCCTTGGCCGGCTTCTTTTGGAGCTGAGGGCACGAGGCGTGACGTCGTTGTTCACTGTCGACCCATCCGCGCTGGCGATTGCTGCCGGAACCTCCTTGGCGGAAGGCGTGGTCGGCTGGTTCGACAACGCCTTCACTTTCGAAGCAGCGTCGCCGAGAGGCATGTCCGTCGGGATACGCAACCTTGCCATCGAAAAGGTGCGAGGCGGTCGTGCGACGCAAGCGGTCGTCAACGTTCATATCCCTTCGCTCGAGTCCGACGAGTTTTCAACCGATTAGATGAAAGTGCGTCCCGATGAAATTGGTGATGATTGTCGAGGACGAATACGGCAATGCCGAAGTACTTCAGCTCCTTTTGGAAGCAGAGGGTTATCGCGTCGCTGCGGCATCCAACGGCAAGATCGCCTTGGAGCTTCTGGAGGGTGAGAAGCCTGCCTTGATCCTTTCGGATTTCATGATGCCGGTCATGAACGGCGCTGAGCTGGGTGAGGCGGTGCGTCAGGATCCCGCGCTGTGCCACATTCCCTTTGTCTTCATGAGTGCGACCAGCCAGGACGTTGTCAGGAAAGCGTTTCCCAACTTCGACGCTTTCCTGGTGAAGCCGTTCAATCTCGACACAATGCTTTCAGTTGTCGAACGCCTGGTCGATAGTGGACGGCCACCTCCGCCTGGCAATGAAAGAGTTGGTGATCCCCTGCGTCAGCTTCTGAAAGGCATTCAACTCCCGCCAGATGAATGACGCATCAAAGCCCTTTGCGCCATCGGATACAACGGGTAGGCCTCACCGAGATTTTGCGAGTACCGACCGTCCGCTGAACGCAGATCGCCCGGGGCCACCCCGACAGCAGCCTATCTGCTGAGTGTGCTGCTGGTGAGCAGAACGCCTCGGCGCGCCGGGTTGCTCGGACTGGCCCGGCCTTTCAGCACGGCGTGATCGCCTGCCCCCACAGCCGGCGCATGCCGCGCAGCCAGCGCTCCGGGTCTTCCACCTTGCGGCGCAACTGCTCCTGCACGAAGCCGTGCGTCATGATCAGGAAGCGCTCCTCGGCGATCGCCTCGACGACCGTGGCCGCCACCGCATCTGCACCGATCAGCCCTTGCCCCAGCACCGCCTGCCGCGCGCTTGATTCAGACCTCAGCAGCGGCGTATCAACCGCCCCCGGGCACAGGCAGCTGACGCGAATGCCGCGATCTCCATAGGTAATCGACAGCCACTCCGCAAAAGCCACCGCTGCGTGCTTGCTCACCGCGTAGGGCGCATCGAACTGCGACAACAGCCCCGCTGCGGATGCGGTCTGCAGCAAGTAGCCGTGGCCGCGCGCCAGCATGCGCGGCAGCAGCGCCCGCGCCGCGCGCACATGCGCCATGAGGTTGACGTCCATCACCCGTGCCCAATCCGCGTCCGGAAGCTCGGGCCCGCCGATCGCGGTGATGCCGGCGTTCGAGCAGAACAGGTCGATCGGCCCGTGCCGGGCCTCGACCTGGTCGACCAGTGCCGCGACAGCGCCGTCCGCCGTGACGTCGAGTGCCATGGCATGCGCGCCGATCCGCGCCGCCTCCGCATGGGCGCGCTCGACGTCGCGGTCGGCCAGCACCACGGCGCGTGCGCCCTCCGCCACGAAGCGGGCGCCCATCGCCAGCCCGATGCCGCTGGCGCCGCCGGTGACCACGACGACCTTGTTCTTCAACTCCATGAGCGATCTCCTGCGCTGGGTGCCCGTTGCGCTGCAAGGCGCAGGCTAGCCCGCGGCGGATGTCGCGTCTTGCGTCGAACGGCTGCCGCGCACGACAGCGACTGCGCGCAAGCAAAGCGGCGGCGACGCCACTAGCCTTCGCGCAACGCCGCCATGCAGCGGCACACCACGTGAATCCGAGGCAGGAAACTCCACCATGAAAGCAGCCGTTTTCCGAGGGGTCGACCAACCCCTGTCCATCGAGGACCTTCCGCTCCCGCAGGCCGGTCCCGGCGAACTGGTGCTGCGCGTCTTCTACTGCGGCGTGTGCGGGTCGGACCTGCACGCCACGCACCCCGGCCTGTTCACCGTCAAGAGCGGCACCGTGCTGGGCCATGAGTTCGCCGGCGAAGTCGTCGACAGCGGCGCGGCCGGCTGGAAGGTCGGCGAGCGCGTGACCGCCTTGCCGAACAATGCCTGCAGCAGCTGCATGGCCGACGGCCACCGCGAATGCCGCGACGGGCTGGGGATGATCTGCCCGAACAACCGCCTGACCGGCTTCAGCCCGAGCCGGCCCGGCGCCCTGGCGGAATACGTGAAAGTACCGGTCGGGCAGGCGCTGCGCTTGCCGGGGCAGGTCGGCGACCGCGAAGGCGCACTGATCGAGCCGCTGGCCGTCGGCCTCCACGCGGTGCAGTCGGGCCGGGTGGGGCTGGCGGACCGCGTCCTCGTGATCGGCGGCGGCCCGATCGGGCTGGCCGTCAGCGCCTTCTCGCGGCAGGCCGGCGCGACGCACGTCGTGGTCAGCGAGTTCGCCCCGGGCCGGCGCGAGACCGCGGCGCGCTTCGGTGCGACCGCGGCCATCGATCCCGCAGCGGGCGACGTGGGCGAAGCCTTCGCGAAGGCGACGGGCGGCGCGCCCGACGTGATCTTCGAATGCGTCGGCGCCGCCGGCCTGATCCAGCAGTGCGTCGACCTGTCCAGGCCGCGCGGCCGCGTGGTGGTGGTCGGCGTGTGCCCGACCGAAGACCGGGTGCTGCCGCAGCGCGCGATGGCCAAGGAAATCAGCCTGCAGTTCGTGATGGGCTACGGCAAGCCCGACTGGCGCCGCGTGCTGGACCTGCTGGACGCAGGCAGCGTCGACCCGGCGCCGATGGTGACGGACACCGTGGGCCTGGACGCGCTGCCGGCCGCCTTCGAGGCGCTGCGCCGTCCGACCACGCAGATCAAGCTGCTGGTGCGGCCGGGTCTGTCCTGAACCGATCAGCGACTTGACGCAAGAGAGTCCGATACCCCTTTGCTAGCCTCCCCCGATCACCTCGCAGCACGCGTTCAAGCGTCTTTCCAATGACTGAAATCGTCTCTCTCGACCGGCACGGCGACATCGCGGTGCTGACCATCTCGAACCCGCCGGTGAATGCCCTGTCGCCCGACGTGGTGGCCGGGCTGGCCGCCGCGGTGGAGGCCTTCGAGGCCGATCGCTCGTACAAGGCGCTGCTCGTGCACAGCGCCGGGCGGACCTTCGTCGCGGGCGGCGACATCAACTCCTTCGACGACCCGAATTTCTCGGCGTCGCTCTTCAACGGCACGCTGGGGCGGATCGAATCGCTGGACCGCCCGGTGGCTGCGGCATTGCACGGCACCGTGCTCGGCGGCGGGCTCGAGCTCGCGCTGGCCTGCCACTGGCGGGTGGCGTTGCCGTCCACGAAGCTGGGCCTGCCCGAAGTCAAGCTCGGCATCCTGCCCGGCTCGCTGGGCACCCAGCGGCTGCCGCGCGTCGCGGGCGTCAAGCTGGCGCTCGACCTGATCTCCACCGGCCGCAGCATCGGCGCCGACGCCGCGCGCGCCGCCGGCATCGTCGACGACGTGCGCGACGGCGCGCCGCTCGACGTGGGCCTGGCCTTCCTGCGGCAACGGCTCGAAAGCGGCGCCGGCACGCGGCGCGCCAGCGAGCGCCAGGTGCCCGACGAGGGGCTGCCCGCCGACTTCTTCGTCAAGGCACTGGCGGAAGCGGCGCTGCGCAATCCCTTTCACCCGTCGGCGCGCAACATCATCCTCGCGGTGCAGGCCGCGGCGACGCTGCCCTTCGCCGAAGGCGAGGCGGCCGAGGCGCGGCTCTTCGAGGAACTGCGCGTGTCGCCGGAATCGCGCGGCATGCGCCACCTGTTCTTCGCGGAGCGGCAGGCCGCGAAGATCCCCGGTCTGGGCCGTGACGTGGCGCTGCGCCCGGTGCGCACCGTCGGCATCCTGGGTGCGGGCACGATGGGCGGCGGCATTGCGATGAACTTCGCGAACGTCGGTATCCCGACCGTGCTGGTCGAGGCCACGCAGGCGGCGCTCGACCGCGGCCTCGGGCTGATCCGCTCGAACTACGAGGCCAGCGCCGCCAAGGGCCGCATGACCGCGGCGCAGGTCGAACAGCGCATGGCGCTGCTGCGCGGCACGCTGGACGACGCGGCCCTCGGCGACTGCGACCTGGTCATCGAGGCCGTGTTCGAGAACATGGACCTGAAGAAGCAGGTCTGCGCGCGGCTCGGCCAGGTCTGCCGGCCGGGCGCGATCATCGCGACCAACACATCGACGCTCGATGTCGACGTGCTGGCCGCCGCCACCGGCCGCCCGGCGGACGTCGTCGGCATGCACTTCTTCAGCCCGGCCAACGTGATGCGCCTGCTTGAGGTGGTGCGCGGCGCGCAGACCGCGCCGGACGTGCTGGCCACCGTGATGCAGCTGGCCCGCACCATCGGCAAGGTGGCGGTGGTGTCGGGCGTCTGCTACGGCTTCATCGGCAACCGCATGGCCGAGGTGTACATGCGCGAGGCCGAGTTCCTGATGATGGAAGGCGCCAGCCCGTCGCAGATCGACGGCGCCGTCGAGGCGCTCGGCATGGCGATGGGGCCGTGCCGCATGCTGGACATGGCCGGCATCGACGTCGGTGCCAAGACCGTCATCGAATACGGCAAGGCCGGCGGGCTGCCGCCGGACGACAGCTACCGCGCCGTGGTGCGCCGGATGTTCGAGCTGGGCCGCTTCGGCCAGAAGACCGGCGCAGGCTACTACCGCTACGAAGGCCGCAAGCCGGTCGACGATCCCGAGACCGCGCGCATCGCCGGCGAGATGGCGCAACGGCACGGCATCGTGCGGCGCAGCGACATCGGTGCGCAGGAGATCGTCGAGCGCCTGCTGTACCCGCTGATCAACGAGGGCGCGAAGATCCTGGAGGAGGGCATCGCCTACCGGCCGGGCGACATCGACATCGTCTGGACCGCCGGCTACGGCTTTCCCGATCACAAGGGCGGCCCCTTGTGGATGGCCGACGGCATCGGGCTCGCCCGCATCGTCGAGCGGCTCGCGCATTACGGCCGCACGCGCGGCGACGCGTTCGGTTACTGGACGGTGTCGCCGCTGCTGGCCGCGCTGGCGCGTGACGGCCAGCGCATCTCCGACTGGAAGGCCGCCTGAACCGCATCCGCGATTCATGCAATCCGCACCCGAAGCACTCTGCGAAAGAACCCCCATGAAAGAAGCCGTCATCGTCTCCACCGCGCGCACCGGCATCGGCCGCGCCTACAAGGGTGCGCTGAACCACACGAAGTCGCCGTCGATGCTGGCCCATGCCATCTCGCATGCGGTGCAGCGCGCCAAGGTGGACGGCGCCGAGATCGAGGACGCCGTCATCGGCTGCGTGCTGACCGGCGGGACGGCCGGCATGAATCTGGCGCGCAACGCGGTGCTGGCGGCCGGGCTGCCCGCGACCGTGTCGGGCCAGACGATGGACCGGCAGTGCGCGTCCGGCCTGATGGCGATCGCCACGGCGGCCAAGCAGGTGATGGTCGACGGCATGGACATCGTGGTGGCCGGCGGGCACGACAACATCTCCGCCGTGCAGGACGCCTACATGGCCTGGGTCGCGAAGGAGAAGGACCCGCGCGTCATCGAGCACGCACCCAACGCCTACATGCCGATGCTGCAGACGGCCGAGTTCGTCGCGAAGAAGTACGGCATCTCGCGCGACGCGCAGGACCGCTATTCGCTGGTGTCGCAGCAGCGCACCGCGGCGGCGCAGGCGGCCGGCCGCTTCGACGCGGAGATCGTTCCGTTCACCACCACGATGGCGGTGGTCGACAAGGCGACCAAGGCGGTCTCGTACCGCGAGGTGACGCTCGACCGCGATGAAGGCAACCGGCCCGAGACGACGCTGGAAGGGCTCGCGTCGCTCAAGCCCGTGATCGAGGGTGGCGTGGTGACGGCGGGCAACGCCAGCCAGCTGTCCGACGGTGCGTCCGCCTGCGTGGTGATGGCGCGCGGACTGGCCGAGCGCCGCGGCCTGGCGCCATTGGGCGTCTACCGCGGCATGGCCGTCGCCGGCTGCGCGCCGGAAGAGATGGGCATCGGGCCGATCTACGCGATCCCGAAGCTGCTGAAGCGCCACGGGCTGAAGGTGGACGACATCGGCCTGTGGGAGCTCAACGAGGCGTTCGCGTGCCAGGTGCTGTATTGCCGCGACCACCTGGGCATCGACCCCGAGAAATACAACGTGAACGGCGGCGGCATCTCGATCGGCCACCCGTACGGCATGACGGGCGCACGCGTGGTGGGCCATGCGCTGATCGAGGGCAAGCGCCGCGGCGTGAAGTACGTGGTCGCCACGATGTGCGTCGGCGGCGGCATGGGCGCGGCGGCGCTGTTCGAAGTGGCCTGAACCACCCTGGCGCCGAGGAAGAACGAGAAGAAGAGAACAAGAGACGGAGACAAGCAGATGGAAGACCTCACCCTCATCGACGGCCTGAAGCGGCAGCTGGCGGCGCGGCCGGACGAGATCGCCTACCGCAATGGCGAGCGGCGGCTCAGCTTTCGCGACGTCGAGGCGCATACCAACCGCATCGCCAACGCGCTGGCCCGGGCCGGCGTCGTGCGCGACACGCGCGTCGCGGTGCTGACCAAGCAGCACATCGAATGCATCCTCGTGACGCTGGCCGCATGCAAGCTCGGCGCGGTGTGCATGCCGGTCAACTGGCGGCTGTCGGCCAAGGAGATCGAGTACATCGTCAACAACGGCGAGGCGCCGTTCCTCATGGCCGATGCCGAGTTCCTGCCGGCGGTGCAGAAGGCGGACATGCCGGGCGTGAAGACGCTGGTGTGCACCGGCGAAGCGAGCGGCGCGGTGCCATCGCTGGCGCAGTGGTATGCCGGCTTCGCAGACACCTGCGAGCCGGTGGCGGCCGACACGCACGACGCGGCGCTGCAGCTGTATTCGTCGGGCACCACCGGCCTGCCCAAGGGCATCGTGCTGTCGCACGCGGGGCTGCTGTCCACGTCGCGCGTGGTGTCGAAGGAATGGAAGTTCGACAGCCGGCACGTGCTGGGCAACCCGCTGCCGGTGTTCCACGTCGCGGGCATGACGATGCTGCTGCTCACGCTGTACACGGGCGGACAGACCTCGGCCTATGCCGAGTTCGACCCGCGGGGCTACCTGCAGGCCATCGGGCAACATGGCATCACCCACACCTTCGTGGTGCCGGCCATGATCCTCTTCATGCTGCAGGTGCCCGAAGCGAAGTCCTTCGACTTCGGCACGCTGCAGCTGATGGCCTATGGCGGCTCGCCGGTGAGCGAGACGGTGCTGCAGCAGGCCTTCGATGTCTTCCGCTGCGACTTCCTGCAGGTGTACGGGCTCACCGAGGTGTCGGGGCCCGCGACCTTCCTGTTTCCGGACGACCACCGTGCGGGCGATGCCGAACTGCTGCGCTCCGCAGGCCGCCCGATCGGCGGCGGCCGGCTGCGCATCGTCGACCCGATCGGCATGCAGGACCTGCCGGACGGCGAGGTCGGCGAAATCTGGATCGAGTCCGACCGCAACCTGAAGGAGTACTGGCGCAGCCCGCAGGCCACGGCCGCCGCTTACCCGGAAGGGCGCAACGGCAATGGCGGATGGTTCCGCTCCGGCGACGGCGGCTACCTGAAGGACGGCTATCTCTACATCAACGACCGCATCAAGGACATGATCGTCTCGGGTGGCGAGAACATCTATCCCGCCGAGGTGGAGAACGTGCTGATGCGCCATCCCGCCGTGGCGGACGGCGCCGTCATCGGCGTGCCGGACGCGACCTGGGGCGAGGCGGTCAAGGCCTGCGTCGTGCTGCGCCAGGGCGCAGCGGCGGATGCGTGCGACATCATCGATTTCATGCGCGAGAACCTCGCGCATTACAAGTGCCCGAAGACCATCGACATCGTCGATGCGCTGCCGCGCAACCCGAGCGGCAAGGTGTTGAAGCGCGTCCTGCGCGAGCCCTACTGGAAGGGCCAGAAGCGCGCGGTGGGCTAGCGCCGCGCGGCCTTCTCGAAGCGGATCACCCCTGCATAAAAAAGGAGACAAGCATGTTGAAGAAGCTCATCGTCGCGGCGACCGCCGCGCTCACCTGCTGGATCGCGCCGCAGGCGCTGGCCCAGGAGAAGCCGATCAAGATCGCGCTCATCGCGAGCAAGACCGGCCCGTCGGAGGCCTATGCGCGCGACACCGAGCGCGGCCTGCGCCTCGGGCTCGAATACCTCACGCAGGGTTCGATGACGCTGCTCGGCCGCAAGATCGAGCTGATCGTCAAGGACGACCAGATGAAGCCCGAACTGTCGAAGGCCATGCTGACCGAGGCGCTGGCCGACGACAAGGCCGACATCGCGATCGGCACCTCGTGGTCGGGCGGCGCGCTATCGATGGCGCCGGTGGCCGAGGAGTACGGCAAGATCCTGATGGTCGAGCCGGCCATCGCCGATTCGCTGACGGGCGCGGCCTGGAACAAGTACCTGTTCCGCGCCAGCCGCAACTCCTTTCAGGATGCGCTGGCGACCGCCGCCGCACTGAAGGACGGCGACAACATCGCCTTCCTCGCGCCCGACTACGTGTACGGCAAGGACGGCGTGAAGGCCTTCAAGGACGCGATGGTGTCGACCCAGAGCAAGGCGAAGGTGATCCACGAGGAATTCATCCCGCTGTCGACCACCGACTTCACCGCGCCGATGCAGCGCGTGTTCGACCGCATGAAAGACCTGCAGGGCAAGAAGTACCTGGTCGTGATCTGGGGTGCGCCCAACCCGATCCGCAAGATATCGGAGCTGAACCCGGGCCGCTACGGCATCGAGTTCATGTCGATCGGCGGCGCCAACCTGGAGAACGCCAAGCCCTGGAAGGGGCTCGACGTGAACGGCGGCACCTTCTATTACTACGGCTTCCCGAAGAACGCGATGAACGACTGGCTGGTGACCGAACACCAGAAGCGCTACCAGGTGCCGCCGGACCTGTTCACCGCGGGCGGCTTCGTCACCGCGGCGGCCATCGTGGCCGGCGTGAAGAAGGCCAACTCGGTCGATACGCCCAAGCTCATCGCCGCGATGGAAGGCATGGAGTTCGACACGCCCAAGGGCAAGATGACCTTCCGCAAGGAAGACCACCAGGCGCTGCAGTCGCAGTACCAGTTCCGCATGAAGAAGAACCCGGCCAGCGAATGGGACCTGTTCGACCTGGTGCGCGAGATCCCGGCGTCCGAGATGCCGCTGCCGATCACCGTCAAGAGATGACGGCCGTCCCTGCGCCCGCGCTTGCCAGCCGCGGGCTCGGCATCCGCTTTGGCGGCCATGCCGCGGTCGACGACGTGACGACCGGGTTCACGGCCGGCACGCTGACCGCGATCGTCGGGCCCAACGGCGCCGGGAAGACGACGTACTTCAACCTGCTGTCGGGGCAGCTCGCACCGAGCGCGGGTTCGGTGCACTTCAAGGGCGAGGACATCACGCGCCTCAACGCGGCGCAGCGCACGGCACGCGGCATCGGCCGTGCCTTCCAGCTGACGAACCTGTTCCCGCGGCTCAGCGTGGTCGAGAACGTGCGGCTGGCGGTGCAGAGCCGCCACCGCGCGGGCTTCAACATGCTCGCCATGTGGCGCAGCCGCGGCGACCTCATCGAGCAGGCCGAGTCGTACCTGAGCCAGGTCGGGCTGGCGGCGCGGCGCGACGACCTGGCGGCCAAGCTGCCGCACGGCGACAAGCGCAAGCTGGAAGTGGCGATCCTCATGGCCCTCGAGCCGGAGATCGTCATGTTCGACGAGCCCACCGCCGGCATGAGCGTCGACGAGGTGCCCGTCATCCTCGAACTCATCCGCCGCCTGAAGGCGCGCGGCGACAAGACCATCCTGCTGGTGGAACACAAGATGGACGTCATCCATTCGCTCGCCGACCGCATCGTCGTGCTGCACAACGGCCGCCTGGTGGCCGACGGCCGGCCCGCCGAGGTGATGGCGTCGCCCATCGTGCAGGAGGCGTACCTGGGTGTGAAGCGCACGCCGACGGCGCGCAAGGAGCCGGCGCATGCCTGAAGTCCTCGACGCATCCGGGCCGCTGCTCACGCTCAGCGGCGTGCACACGCACATCGGCGAATACCACATCCTCCAGGGCGTGGACCTGGTGGTGCCGCGCGCCGGCCTCACGGTGCTGCTGGGGCGCAACGGCGCGGGCAAGAGCACCACGCTGCGAACCATCATGGGCCTGTGGCAGGCGAGCCGGGGCAGGCTGAGCTTCGACGGCGCCGACATCACGGCGGAGAAGACGCCGGAGATCTCGCGCCGCGGCATCGCCTTCGTGCCGGAGGACATGGGCATCTTCTCGGGCCTGACGGTGCAGGAGAACCTGCGTCTGGCGGCCATCGGCGGGCGCTTCGACGAGGCGCGGCTGGACTGGATCTTCGGGCTCTTCCCCGCGCTGAAGCGCTTCTGGCTGCGGCCGGGCGGCACGCTGTCGGGCGGCCAGAAGCAGATGGTCGCGATCGCGCGCGCCATCATCGAGCCGCGCAAGCTGCTGCTCATCGACGAGCCGACCAAGGGCCTGGCACCCGCCATCGTCGACAACCTGGCGCAGGCCTTCGAGGACCTCAAGGCCCGCGACACCACCATCCTGCTGGTCGAGCAGAACTTCCACTTCGTCCGCGCGCTCGGCGACCACGTCGCGGTGATGGACGACGGCCGCATCGTGCACACCGGCTGCATGGAAGCGCTGTCCGCCGACGAAGCATTGCAGGCGCGGCTGCTCGGCCTGCATGCCGGTGCCGTGCACTGAGCGCCAAGCACCCGCCCCCTTGAACGGAGAGCCCATGGCTGCCCTCGAATCCACCATTGCCGCGCCCACGGCCGCGCCACCCGTGCTGGAGCCGTTGCCCGGACGCACGCGGGACCTCGTGCCCGGCGCGATCATCGTCGCCTTCATCGCGCTCGCGCTGCCCGTCATCGGCAGCGTGCCGACGTGGATCACCCTGACGGTGGCCGCGCTGGCGATGGGCATGATGCTGTTCATCATGGCCAGCGGCCTCACGCTCGTCTTCGGCCTGATGGACGTGATGAACCTCGGCCATGCCGCCTTCGTCGCGGTCGGGGCCTACACCGCGACCTTGCTGGTCGGGCCGCTCAAGCACCTGCTCGAATCGCCGTCCGTCTGGGCGAGCCTGGCCGCCATCGCGGCGGTGATCGCCGCCGCGATGGCCGTGACGGCGGCGCTCGGCTGGGTGTACGAGCGGCTCTTCGTGAAGCCGGTGTACGGCGACCACCTCAAGCAGATCCTCATCACCATCGGCTCGATGATCATCATCGAGCAGCTCGTGCTGGTGATCTTCGGTGCCAACCAGATGCTGCTGCCGCTGCCCGAGGCCGTGCGCGGGTCCTTCCTGGTCGGCGACGTCGCCATCGAGCGTTATCGGCTGGTGGCCGTCGCGGTGGGCGTCGTCGTGTTCGTCGGCCTCACGCTGCTGCTGAACCGCACCCGCGTCGGGCTGCTGATCCGCGCCGGGGTCGAGAACCGATCGATGGTCGAGGCGCTCGGCTACCGCGTGCGCGGCATCTTCGTCGGCGTGTTCGTCACCGGCTCGGCACTGGCCGGACTGGGCGGCGCGATGTGGGGCTTCTACCGCGAGCAGTTCACCGTGGCGATCGGTGCCGAGGTGCTGGTGCAGATGCTCATCATCGTGATCATCGGCGGGCTCGGGTCGGTCACCGGCTGCTTCGCCGGCGGGATGCTCATCGCGCTGAGCACCAACTACGTGAGCTTTCTTCTGCCGGACCTGGCGCTGGTGTCGAACATCCTCGTGATGATGGTCGTGCTGCTGTGGCGCCCGCAGGGGCTTTATCCCGTCAACAAGCACTAGAGCGCGCACCATGCTGACCCGAATCCTGTCCGGTGACTTTCCCCGCAGCCGCGTGCTCTCGACGATGCTGGTGCTGGTCTTCATCTACCTGGCGACCGCGCCGTTCCTGTTCTCCGGCGCGCGCTCGCTCAATGTGGCCGCCACCATCTGCGCCTTCATCGTGCTGGTGGCGTCCTTCGACCTGCTGCTGGGCTACTGCGGCGTGGTGTCGTTCGCGCACGCGATGTTCTATGGCATCGGCGCCTATGGCGTGGCCATCGCCATGTACAAGATGGGACCGACGTGGACCGCGATGGGTGTCGGCGCCGTGGCGGCCATCGCGCTGTCGGTGCTGCTGTCGTTCCTGATCGCGCTGATCTCGCTGCGGGTGAAGGCCATCTTCTACACGATGATGACGCTGGCTTTCGGCGCCGCCTTCGGTGCCCTCGTGATGCGGCTGAGCGGCCTCACGGGTGGCGACGACGGCCGCACCTTCCGCCTGCCGGAGGTGCTGACGCCGGCCTACCGGGTGTTCGACGATCCGGTCTTGGGCACCGCCATCAACGGACGCGTGCTGACCTATTACCTGGTCTTCATCGTGTCGGTCGCGCTCTTCCTGCTGATGCTGCGGGTGGTGAACTCGCGCTTCGGCCGCGTGCTGGAAGCCATCCGCGAGAACGACTTTCGCGCCGAGGCCATCGGCTACCGCACGCTCTACTACCGCATCGCCATCAATTGCCTGTCTGCCGCGCTGGCGACCTGCGCCGGCATCCTGATGGCGCTGTGGCTGCGCTATGTGGGGCCGCAGACCACGGTCGGCTTCAACGTGATGCTCAACATCCTGCTGATGGCCGTCATCGGCGGGCTGGGGACTGTCTATGGCGCGGTGGTGGGGGTCGCGCTGTTCGTCGTGGCCGAGAACTACCTGCAGAGCCTGATGGGCAGTCTCAGCGGATCGCTCACTTCGATACCGCTTCTGGCGAACCTCTTTCACCCCGACCGATGGATGCTCTGGTTCGGCCTGGTGTTCGTGCTGTCGGTCTATTTCTTCCCGAGCGGCATCGTCGGCAAACTGCGCGCGGCGATGCCCGGCGCCAAAGGACTTCAATGAGCGAGCAGGCAGACGAGGCGGTGGGCGTGCGTGTCGAAGGGCATGTGCTGATCGTCACCATCCAGAGGCCCCGGGTCCGCAACGCCGTCAACATGGCCGTCGCGCTGGGTCTCGCCGCCGCCATGCAGGAGCTCGATGCCAACCCCGGACTCCATGTCGGCGTGCTCACCGGTGCCGGCGGCAATTTCTGTTCGGGAATGGACCTGAAGGCTTTCGCCTATGAGGGCGTCGAGCCCGCCATCGAAGGCCGGGGCTTCGCCGGCTTCTGCGAGGCGCCGCCACGCAAGCCGCTGATCGCTGCGGTCGAAGGCCATGCGGTGGCGGGTGGCTTCGAGATCGTGCTGGCCTGCGACATGGTGGTGGCAGGACGCACTGCGAGCTTCGGCCTGCCGGAAACCAAGCGCGGGCTGGTGGCGTCGTCGGGCGGGCTGATGCGTCTGCCGCACCGGCTGTCGGCCAATCTGGCGATGGAGATGGCGCTGCTCGGCGACCCGATTTCGGCCGAGCAGGCGCATGCGTGGGGCTTGGTCAATCGGCTGGTCGAGCCGGGTGAGGCGCTGGGGGCGGCGCTGAAGCTGGCGCATGCGATCGACGCGAACGCGCCGCTGGCTGTGGCGGCGAGCAAGCAATTGGTGCAAGGGTCGCGGACGTGGAGCGATGCGGAGATGTTCGAGCGGCAGAGGCCGGTGGCTGTGGCGGTGAATGGGTCGGAGGATGCGAGGGAAGGGGCTGCGGCGTTTGCGGAGAAGCGTGCTGCGCGGTGGCGCGGGTGTTGAGACGGCGGTGGTCAGGTGTGAAGCGCCAAGAGGTTGCTTCTTGAGGCATTGAGTCTGGACATGGGCACGGAGCCGCCATACCGCCATGCGGGCGATGCATTGATGGCGGCTTTGCGATTACCGCCACTATGTGCAAATCACAGGGTAAACCTTGTAAGGAAGCACATCGCTGGCAAAGCCTAATTTCATTCAGGGCATCGACTTTTTCTCCACATTGTGGATTGTGAAACATGCCCCCCCGTTTCATCTCGCCATCAAAAGGAGCAAGCCATGAGAAACCATCGCAAAGCGGTGCGCCAGCGTATTCAGTCCGGACCGACCCTGTGGATGGGGGGCGCGCAGGACGCGCTGTCCGCATTGCTGGTCGATCAGTCGGATTTCGACGGCATCTTCACCACCGGCTTCGGCATAGCCGCTGCACTGCTGGGCCAGCCCGATGTCGAAATCTACACGCTGACCGAGAACGTGAGCGTGGTGAATCGCATCGTCAATGTGGTCAACAAGCCGGTCTTTGCCGACGCGGACACCGGTTACGGCAACGTCATCAACATGGCGCGAACCGTGCGCGAATTCGAGAAGGCGGGCGTGGTCGCCATCCAGATCGAAGATCAATTCAGCCCCAAGCGCTGTCCCGCCGCGGCGTCGACCATGCCGGTCATTCCCGTGCGTGATGCCGTCGCCAAGATCAAGGCCGCCGTTGATGCGCGCGTCGACCCCGACCTGCTGATCGTCGCGCGCACCGACGTGTTGGACCCGTCGGAAGCGATCGACCGCTGCGCTCAATATGCGGAGGCGGGCGCCGACCTGATCCAGCCGATCTCGCGCACCTTCAGCCGCTACGAAGAGTTGGTCAAACTCAAGGAGGTGTCAGGCCGTCGTCTCTCGTTGCAACTGATGCAGGGACTCTGGATGGCGGACCTCACACGGGAACAGGTCGAGTCCGTCGCCGCCTTCGCGAGCTATCCCCTGATCACGTTGATGAGCACGGTCCATGCGCTGCAGGAGAACCTTCGCGTGATGGCCAGCCGTCGTGGCGGTGACATGAACAGCCTGCCGTGCGGCCAGACGACGATGAGTGCGTTCAAGGAAACCATCGGCTGGAAGACCATCGAAGAGCGCCAGACGTACTACGAAACGATGGCCTGAACGCGGCTTCGCCGATGGCGCGTGACGCCCCGCTGTTGCCGCAACCGCCAGCGGTCTGACCCGTCAGTTTCGCTCGGCGGGCGACACGGCAGCGTCGCCCGTCGGCCTGGCCGCTTCCATGGTGGCGACCAGCTTGGCCACCTCGCGCTGCATCTGCCGCGCGATCTCGTGCCTGCGCTCCGGAAGCAGGCGACCTGCGATGGCCGCCACACTGATGGCCGCCACCGGGTTGTCGGGCGGAAACGCCACGCCGATGGACGCGGTGCCGGGCGTGACCGCGCCCTCCAGAAACGAGTAGCCCCGCGCGCGGCCTTCGGCGATGGCGTCGTACAGAAAGTCGGCCGTGAACGACGCGAACTTTTCATAGCGATGGGCATTCGCCTCGACCAGCGCATGCGCCTCCGAAGCAGGCAATGCACAGAGGATTGCCAGTCCACCGGCGCCGACGCCCAACGGCCTTCTGACGCCGACATCGAGCGACAGTGACTTGATCGGGAAGTCGCCGAGCGCACGGTTTGCACAGACCGCTTCGAGACCGCTGCGCTCGCTCAGGTAGACGGTGTCCTGCGTGAATTCGGCCAGGCGATGCAGCGTCGCATCGCACAGTTCGGCCAGCCGGTAGCGGGGTCGTGCCAGCAAGCCCAATTCATGCAGCAGGGGACCGAGAAAGTATTTCTTGCTGTGCGGGTCGCGGTCGAGCATGCCTTCGATTTCCAGCCGACGAAGCATCCGAAAACAAGTCGCCTCGGTCAGTCCCGATGTGGCGACGACTTCGCCGACACGCATGCCGCGACGTCCGCGCGAGGCAATGACGCGCAGCACGTCGACGACCCTTTCAATGCTTTGAGTGCCGGATCGAGAGTCCCCACTTTGTGAAGGATTCTTGAATCGATCGGCTGCGGGACTGGCTTTTGCAATCATCGCGCCGATCATATGGAGTCCACATTGTGATGCTCTAACTATTAACCCTCAACGCGGTGGCTGGCTGCACTTCTAGCATCGAGCCCATGAAGACGCCTCACCTGTCGATCGCACCGGACTATGTGGATACCAGTGCCGGTCCGTTGCGACTCTGGCATGGCGGCACCGGGCCTTCGCTGCTCGTGCTGCCCGGACTGTTGTGCTCGGCGAGTGTCATGGCACGACGGTTGGGCCAGGCCTGTCCGGGCTGGACGATCACGGTACTCGAGTTGCCTGGCATCGGTGGTTCGGCCCGCATCGCGCCGCTGAGTACCGTACAGATCGCTGCGTTGACCGAAGAGGCCGTGGCATCGCTGGGCATCGACATGCGCGCGGTCGCGGCGGTGCTGGCCTACGATTTGAGCGCGCCCATCGCCGAGGCCCTTGCCATGCGACACCCATCGATGCGGTGGCTACTGGTCGATGCCGAGATCGCCGGGGAGTGGGTCGCTCGCCATGTCGCGCCGCCTTCGCTGACGTTGCGTCCGGACGGCACGCATCTCAGCGCCTTGTGGACGCACATTCGCGACTGCGCCATGCTTGACGCCGGGAATCCGACGCGGGTTTCGAAGGTTGGCAGTCCGCTGTTCGATGCAGAGGATCTCGATGCGGCCGTGGTGGCGGCCGCGGTCGACCCGGGAGGCTATGAGCGTCTGTGGGCCTGCTGCGCTGCGGACTTCGATCGAAGCGCCAGCCGCACGGATCGCAGTCGCGAAGTCGCGTCGTCGGATGTCGCGGCGTTGCTCGCGCAATGGCTTCGAGAGGCACCCGTGCCGGAGCCCGATGCCCGGACATCCAGGCCGGTCACCGACAGCATGACGTCGACCGCGCCAGCCGTGCGCTCCGGGTACCTGCAAACGCCATCCGGGCGTGTCCATGTTCGACGCGCCGGCAGCGGCAGTGGCCGCACGCTGCTGATGTTTCATTCCGCGCCGGGCTCCGCCGCACCGCTGGAGGCGTTGATTCGGGGCCTGGCCCAGGATCGCGAAGTCGTGGCCTGCGACTATCTCGGCAACGGAGACTCGGACAAGGCCGTCGGCGGAGTCGATGCGGACATCGACATCGCGACACTGGCGCGCCATGGCCGGGAGGTCGCAGATGTCTTGGGCCTGGCGCAGGTGGACCTGTTCGGCACGCACACCGGCGCGATGATCGCGATGGAGTTCGCCATACGGTGGCCGGCGCGCGTGGGTCGCATGATCCTCGAGGCGCCGGTGCTGATCGACCCCGACTTTGCCGCGGACATCCTGGCGCACTACCTTCCGCCCCTGGTGCCGGACCGGTGGGGCACGCACTTGCTGCGCGCATGGAACATGCGACGCGACATGTTTCTGTTCTGGCCCTGGTACCGGCAGGAACGCGCCGCTGCCAGATCGCTGGGCTCGCCGCCGCTTCGGACCCTGCACGACTGGACGGTCGGCCTGCTCAAGAGCGGCACGACTTACCACCTGTCCTATCGCGCGGCCTTCGTCTACGACACGCGTTCGAGACTGCCCTTGCTCCCGCGGCCCGCACTGGTTTGCGCCGGTCCGGCGGACATGTTGGTCGAAGGCTTGGAGGAAGCGCGGCGACTCGCGCCTGCCGGTACGCAGGTCGCAGCAACGCCGGCCACGGTTTGGTATCCAGGGCAGGCACCCGAAGCGGTACGCACAACGATCGCTTCGTACGAGGCGTTTCTGCGGGCCGCATGACGGCGCAGTGATGTCTCCTGGAGGTCGGCCGAGGGCGAAATCATCTCTACATTGTGGAGACACCAACAGACCTTGAAGCGAACTTCAAGCAATTCACTCGTGATCGAAGTCAATTTCCTCTCCACATCGTGGAGATATGTACGTTTACCCTGTGAAGGCGGTGATCGGACAGCCTAACAATCCGTTCACAAAGAGACCACGGCGAAAACAATGAAGACATTCAAGATCGGTTCGTATCACGTGACGCGCATTGAAGAAATGTTGACGCCGGGATTCAAGCCCGAGTTCCTCTTTCCGGACTACACACCCGACATCTTCGAAGAGCACAAGGTCCTGGGCGGGCCGAGATTCTGGGACGTGCCCACACAGAAGGTCATGTCGAGCATGCACTCGTGGATGATCCGCGACGACAAGCACACGATCCTGGTCGATACCGGCTGCGGCAACGACAAGACGCGGGCCCTGCCGCTGTTCGAGCGCTTCCATCAATTGCATCTGCCCTACCTCGACCGCCTTGCCGAATCCGGCGTGCGCCCCGAGGACGTGACACTGGTGATCTGCACGCACCTGCACATCGATCATGTGGGATGGAACACGCGGCTGGTCGACGGCAAATGGGTTCCGACCTTTCCCAACGCCAAGTACATCTTCTCGCGTCGCGAATTCGAGCATTGGCAGTCGCCGACCGGCGGTCACCTCACGATGCCGGAGAACATCGCTGTCATCGAAGACAGCGTGATGCCGATCATCGAAGCAGGGCAGGCCGAATTCATCGATGACGGATCCAGGATCATCGAAGGACTGTTCTTCCAGGACGCGCTCGGCCACACCGCCGGTCACGGCATGCTGAAGCTGGAGTCCGGCAACGATGCGGCGATCTTTCCGGGCGATTCGCTGCATCAGCCGATGCAGGTGTTTCGCCCCGACTGGAACAGCCGTTTCTGCGAGTTGCCGAGCCAGGCTCGTGCCACGCGGCGTTCGATCCTCGACTATTGCCACGAGCGCAATGCATTGCTGCTGCCGGCCCATTTCGGTGCCCCGCATGGCGGATACGTGAAGCGCCATGCAACCGGCTACGACTTCAAACCCGCCGACGACCTCGTGGTGGCCGGCTGAGTCCGGCTTCTGACATTGCCTGGTAACCCGAAAGATCCATCCCCAATGCAAGACGAATCCTTTCTCTCCGTACTGCGCGACGCCGTGGGCTCGGCCCAGGTGTTGTCGGACAGCGTGACATGCGAGTACTACGCAAACGACATCTTCTGGCAGCCGGGCATCGTGCCGCTGTGCGTCGTGTTGCCGCAAACGCAGGCGCAGGCCGTGGCTGCGGTCAAGGCGGCCTCTGCGCACGAGATCGCCATCGTGCCGCGCGGCGGTGGCATGTCCTATACCAAAGGCTACCTGCCGGAGAGCACGCAGACGATCGTCATCGATACGCGCAAGCTGAACACGGTGCTCGAGATCAACGTGCCCGACAGGTACATCACGGTGGAGGCCGGTTGCACCTGGGCGCAGGTGCACGAAGCGCTGAAGGGCTCGGGTATGAACACCGGCTACTGGGGGCCTCTCTCCGGCATCAACGCCACGGTCGGCGGGGCGTTGTCGCAGAACAGCGCCTTCTTCGGATCGACGCTGCATGGCACTGTCGCGGCGAGCGTGTTGGGCGTGACAGTGCTGCTGGCCAGCGGCGAAGTCGTCACTACCGGGTCGGGTGGCCGCGTGGGCACGAAACCTTTCACGCGCTACGCCGGGCCGGACATGACGGGTCTCTTTCTTGGCGACACCGGCTCGCTGGGTCTGAAGCTCGCCGCCACGCTCAGGCTCGACGCGGCCAATCAACATCTGGACTATTTGGGCTTCGGATTCGAAGACATGAAGTCGATGGCGCTGGCCCAGGCCGAGATGAGTGCAGTGCAGGCCATCTCCGAAGGCTTCGGCATAGACCGCGCCAAGGCGTTGAACTCGGCAAGCGTCAACAAGCTTTCCGATGGGGTGAAGATCCTGGGCAGCGTTGCCCGGTCGTCCAAAGGTCTGTTTCAGGGAATCAAGGACGCTGTGAACGTCGCCACCACAGGCGCCAATTACCTGGCCGACCACGAGTGTTCGCTGCATCTCGTCGTCGAAGGCAAGACGGCCGACGCGCTGGCCGCCAACCTGGTCGCACTGCGCGCGATCGGCAAGAAGCACGGCATCGAGATCGAGAACGCGGCGGCGCGCGTGATGCGCTCGCGTCCCTTCAACCCGGTGCGCGGCATGCTCGGCGCGGATGGTCAGCGCTGGGTGCCCATCCATGCGGTATTTCCATTGAGCGAGACCGCGCGCGTCGTTGAAGCGAGTGCGGCCTATTTCAGGAGTCAGGCCGCGATGATGAAGGCGCACGGGATCATCCTGTCGCACCTCACCATGACGGTCGGCAACGAATTCTTTCTGGAGCCGGCCTTCTATTGGCAGGACGAGATCACGCCGTTGCACCGCCAAAGCCTGGGCGACGACGTCGTCGGGCCGTGGCTGGACCGCCCCGCAAACCTGGCGGCTCGCGAGGCGGTGATCGCGTTGCGCAAGGGTGTACAGCAGGTCTATCTGGAACTGGGCGGCGTCAACTGGCAAATCGGCCGCGATTACCCGCTGCAGCAGGTGATGAAGCAGGAGACCTGGAACATGCTGACGGCCATCAAGAACGCGTTGGACCCCAAGGGCCTCATGAATCCCGGTTCGCTCGGATTACGCAACGCGGCCTGAAGCAAAGCGCTCTTGAGCGCTGTTGAACATACTCGAACCGGAGACAAATCTATGGGTTCCACGATCACTGAAAAAATCCTTGCGCGCGTGTCGGGCCTGGAGTCCGTCAAGGCCGGCGACGAGGTCATGGCCAAGCCCGACTTCGTTCTGGCCTATGACTTCCCCGGCTACACCGATGTGATCTTCAAGCAGTTGAAGAACGACTTCGGCATCACCAAGATGCCGGAGCCGGAGCGCTTCGGCATCTTCATCGACCACATGGTCCCGACCATCACACCGGCCGAAGAAGAGTTGCACAAGGGAACGCGTGAATGGACGACGAACAACGACGTCCAGCTCTACGAGCGCAAGGGCATCGGACATCAGGTGTCGTCCGAGGTGGGTTACGCGACGCCGGGCGCGTTCGTCGTTCACTTTGACGGCCATGTGAGCCAGTTGGGCACCTTCGGTACGCTGGCGATGGGTCTGCGCCGCAACGTGCTCGAGGCCTTTGCGCTGGAGCGGGTTTCGATCCGCGTGCCGCAGACAACCCGTGTCGATCTGGTCGGCAAGCTCCAGCCGGGAGTCATGGCGCGCGATGTATTTCATCACCTGGTGCGCGTGCTGGGTCCGGCGTCCTGTCGTTTCCAGGTGCTCGAGATCGGCGGACCTGCGGTCGCCGACATGTCGAACGATGCCCTGCAAACCATCACCGGTCTGGCGATGTTCACCGGCGCCGTTACCGCCATCGTCAACCCCGATGCCAAGCGCCTCGAATACGCGCTGCCCCGTGCGCGCAAGAAGCTCGATCCCGTCTACAGCGATGACGATGCGCACTATGCCGCACGCCACGAGATCGACCTTTCGACGCTTGAGCCCATCATCGTGATACCGCCGAGTCCGGCGAACACGCGTGACCTGAAGGACTATCTCGACCTTCCGGTCCACACGGGCTATCTCGGCTCCTGCGCCTCCGGCCGCATTGAAGATATGCGTGCCGCGGCGAAGGTGCTGGCAGGTCGACAGGTCGCGCCCGGTTTCGCCTTGCACGTCGTGCCGACCAGCCAGGAAATCATGGCCGCCGCTTCAAGGGAAGGGCTGCTGTCGGTGTTCGTCGAGGCCGGCGCTTTCGTGTCATCGCCGTCGTGTGACTATTGCTTCGGCCGTATTGCGACCATGGCACCCGGGCAACGCGCCGTGTCGACCGGCACGCTGAATGTGCGCGGGCGCATGGGCAGCCCGGATTCGGAGATCTATCTGTGCAACGCGGCTGTTCTCGCGGCCTCGGCGGTCGAAGGCAAGATCGCCGACCCGCGTCCTTATCTGGCCGGTTGAAGGAGCAAGGCATGGCTCTCATGAACCTACGCGGCCGCGTGGCCTTCAAGTTCGACGAGGTCGACTTCGACGTCGACCAGATCGTCGGCGTCAAGAACATCAAGACCACCAACATCGACGAGCTGAGCAAGGCCGCGATGCAGGAATACGACACGGCCTTCGCCAGCCTGGTGAAACCCGGCGATCTGCTGCTGGGCAATCACAACTTCGGCTACGGACATCCTCACTATCCGCCGATGAAAGCCATGCGCCACATGGGCATCGCGGGCGTCATTGCCGAGTCGTTTTCGCCAGGCTACTGGCGCGGCGAAATCAGCATGGGCTTTCCCCAGGTGTCCTGTCCGGGCATCCTTCAGTTCGCCGCACGCTGGGATGAACTGGAGGTGGATTGGGCGCAGCAATGCATACGCAATCTGACGCAGGGAACCGAGATCGCCTTCGAGCCGCTGCCACGCGCCGACCTGGACATGCTGGAAGCCGGCGGACTCGAGACCTATTTGAAAAAGAGATTTCTTGCCGATGCGACGCGGACTGCCCAACACGCGCATCCCTGAACGCTCGAACGACATAACCACCTGAGGAGACGAGATGAAAAACTGGAACACAAAGAATGGTTCGTGGGCGGTGGCCGCCTTGACCGCCCTGGCCGTGTACGCCGTGCCGGTGTCGGCGCAGGGCCTGGCGCCTGGCGACTACAAGATCGGTTTCGTGACTGAAAACACGGGTGCGATCGCCTCCGCCGGCCAGTCCTATTGGAACGGCGCGCAACTGGCGGCGGAAGAAGTCAAGTCGGGCAAGTATCTCGGCGCCGCGTCGATCGTGCTGGACCCGAAGGAAAGCGGAAGCGATGCCGCCCGTGCCATCCAGGCGACCAATCAGTTCGTGGCCGATCCGTCTTTGCTGGCAATCAGCTGCTGCATTCTTTCGCCCGTGGCCGGTTCGCTGAAGCCGATCGTGACCGAAGCGAAAACGCCTTTGGTGATCTTCGGCGCGACGGCGGCCGGCTTGCCGCAACTGCCGTTCGTCTACAGCATGACCATTCTGCCCGGTCCCAAGGACAAGGCCACGGCGCTGAGAGTCGCCGACGCACTCAAACCGAAGACTGCCGCGTACATCCTCGCGGCCGACAACGACGCTTTCAAAGGCCGCATGAACGCGACGCGTGAAGCGCTCGAGGCCAAGGGCATAACGACCGCCGGCGTGGTCAGCGTGCTCACGAAAGACACCGACTTCACCGCTGCTGCGACGCAGGCCATGGGTCTGAAGCCCGACATGATCCTGGTCTATGCAACGCAAGGTGCGGCTGCCGGTTCGATCACCGCATTGAAGGATCGCGGCTACACCAAGACCATCGTCGGCAACGACGTTCTGTCGCCAGTTTCCATCTTCAAGAAGATGGGCGATTCGGTCGTCGGCGTGCCGTTCCCGGTCAGCTTCTCGGACTCGATCGTGGAGACGCCTGAAGCCAAGGCTTTCGTTGCGGCCTACCAGAAGAAGTTCAACGCGTCGCCCGACATCTATTCGGCCCAGGGCTATCAAGTGGTGTGGTTCATTGCGCAGGGGTTGAAGTCACTCTCCGGCAAGCCGACCCGCGAAGCGCTGGCCCAGGCGCTTTCGAAGGTGACGAAGATCGACCATCAGGTCTACGGCGGCGAGTCCATGAAGGACGGGCAGGCAGAGACGGCCGGCACGCTGGTCGTGGCCTGGTCTGCCGAGGGCAAGATCGTGCCTTGGGTCGCACCCAAATAGGCGCGCAATCATGCAACTCTTCATCGAGCAACTGATCAACGGTTGTGCGCTCGGTGCGTTGTACGCACTTTTCGGACTCGGCTTCGGGATCGTTTTTTCGACGCTCGGCATTCTGAATGCGGCACACGGCAGCTATGCGAGTTGGGCCGCGATCGCGGCACTGGCAGCGGTCGAACAACTGAAGATGCCTTTTCTTCCAGCGCTGGTGATCGGTGTCGTCGGGGGTGGGCTGCTCGCCGTGGTGGTCGATCAGATCGCCTTCCAGCCGCTGCGCAAGCGTGGCAGCGGCATGCTCGGCGCGCTCATCACCAGCATCGCGTTCTGGATCATTCTCGACAACCTGGCCGGCACCGCGACAGGTCAGCAAAGCCTGAGCTTTCCTCGCGGCAGCTATCCCGGGACCATGTTCCGTATCGGCGAGATCCCGATTCCGGCGATGCAGCTCATCACGGTGGCTGTCATGCTCGTCGTGACGTTCGGCCTGCACATGCTGATTCGGCGCAGCCGCTTCGGTGCGGCGATGCGCGCCGTCGGCTGGAATCAGACAGCAGCCTCGCTGGGTGGGGTCAATCCGCGTTATGTCGTGATCGTGACTGCCTTCATCGCCGGGGCGACCTCCGGCCTGGCCGGTGTTCTCGGCGGCATCACCACGCACAACGTTTCGTTTCTCCTGGGCGAAGGGTTGCTGCTCAAGGGGTTCGCCGCCGTGGTGGTCGGCGGCTATGACGACGTTCGCGGCACGGCCGTCGCAGGCGTCGGGCTCGGCGTGCTCGAAGTGATGTCGGCGCAGTACCTGTCGTCGGGGCTGCGCGATGGCATCACCTATGCGCTGCTACTGACCTTCCTACTCGTTCGACCGCGCGGCCTCTTCGGCAGCCTCGGTTTTTCGCGGGCCTGACACCATGCAAGCACTTGCCGATTTCTGGCGTACCTACCAGAGCACGGTCGCGTTCGCGATCGTCAATTCCTTCTTCGCACTCAGCACCTATTCGGTCCTCTCGGTCGGTATCCTGAGTTTTGCCACGGTGACCTACGCCGCCATCGGCGGCTTCGTGGGTGCGCGGCTGATCCTGCAGACGGGGCTTGATCCGATATTGCTCTTGCCCGCGGCCATGGCCGCCGGCGCGTTGCTGGCCTATGCGGTCGCCTTGATCTTCCTCAGGCTGGAGAGCCACTGGATGGCGCTGGCGACACTGGCACTCATCTTGATCGTACGTGTGGCTGTCATCAACGTGCCCGGCGTCACCGGCGGTGTGAACGGCCTGAGCGTGCCGGTTACCCTTCCGCTCGGCATTCTGGGCGTCCTGCTGGCCGCCGCCATGATCGTGTTCTACCGGCTCTCGGTATCTTGGTACGGCATCGCCGCGCAGGCGGTGCGCGAAGACCCGGCCGTTGCATCGAGCCTGGGCATCGCGCCACGCAGGATACAAACGATCGCCTTCATCATCTCCGGCGCGGTCGGCGGCCTGGGCGGGATGCTGTTGGCGTTGGTGCTGCAGTTCCTCTCGCCTGACACCTACTTCGTCAACATCGCGTTCACCATGATCGCGGCGGTGGTGCTGGGCGGGTCGTACCACTGGATCGGCGCGATCATCGGAGCGGCGGTGTTCACCGCGTTGCCGGTGATCGCGCAGGCTTTCGTGCCGCACTTCCAGGAAGTGGCGAACGGGGTCGTGCTGCTGCTCATCATGATCTTCCTGCCGCGCGGGCTGGTCGATCCACGCGCCATCCGTCTACGTCGAGCTGCACGCAACGCCGATGCCGAAGGCGCGCCCGCGAGAGCGACGCCCGTTGCCGGAGCCGCACAGTGACCGCGACGGGCATCGCATCCGACGCGCCGCTGTTGGCCGTGGACGCCATTGGCAAGAACTTCGGCGGTGTCGCCGCCGTGTCCGGCCTTTCGATGACGGTGAAGGCCGGCAGCGTCGCAGGGGTGATGGGACCGAACGGTGCCGGCAAGACCACGTTGGTCAATCTCATCAGTGGCCTGCTGCCATCGGACACCGGCACCATCCGCTTCGGCGGCGTCGAGATCCAGCGCAGTCCTGCCTACGACATCGCATCGCAGGGAATCGCACGGACGTACCAGAACGTGCGTCTCTTCAGCGGCATGACGGTGCTCGAGCAGGTGATGGCAGGCTGCTATCTGCGGCGCGGCACGTCGCTGTGGTCGTCGTTCCTCGGGCTGCCCAAGGCACGCGCCGCGCGCAAAGCGGTCGAGCTTCACGCCTTCGAACTGCTTGAGCGCGTGCAACTGGGTCGGCTGGCCCACGTGCTGGCGGAGACACTGTCCTATGGAGAACAGCGCCGCGTCGAAATTGCGCGCGCACTGGGGACCGGGCCGCGACTCCTGCTGCTCGACGAGCCCACCGCCGGCATGAATGTGCAGGAATCGAACGAGATCGGAAGTCTCGTGCACAGCCTGCGCGACGGCGGATTGACAGTGCTGATGGTGGAACACAACGTGCGGCTGGTCAAAGAGTTCTGCGACCACGTCACGGTGATGAACTTCGGCCGACTGCTTGCCCATGGAACACCCGCAGACTGCATGGCGCATCCCGATGTGCAGGCTGCCTATTTTGGAAATACTGCCGATGCTGACCGTATCCGGGCTTTGCGCTAGCTACGGCGCCATCCGCGCCGTCACCAACCTCAGCTTCGAGGTCAAGCCACGCAGCATGGTGGCCATACTCGGTGCCAACGGCGCGGGCAAATCGACCACGTTGCGCAGCGTCGCCGGCTTGCATCGGCCTGTCAAAGGCTCGATCAAACTGGATGGCGAAGAGATTTCGGCGATGGCGGTTCATCGTGTGGTTCGCCGTGGGCTGGCGCTGGTGCCTGAAGGGCGGATGGTTGTCGCGCCGCTCACGGTGGAAGATAACCTGAAGCTCAGCAGTTACGCAGGGCGCGGCAAGGCGGGCGACCTGATGGCGCGTGTCTACGACCTGTTTCCTCGCCTCAAGGAACGACGTGGCCAGATCGCGGGCCTGATGAGCGGTGGCGAACAGCAGATGCTCGCCATCGGCCGCGCGCTCATGACCGAGCCCAGCATGCTCGTGCTCGACGAACCTTCCATGGGATTGGCGCCATCGATCGTGGACCTGGTGTTCCAGGCGATCGTCACCCTGCATCGCGAAGGCCAGTCGATCCTGCTCGTCGAGCAGAACGCCGAGATTGCGTTGTCCGTCTGCGACTACGCATATTTGATGAAGAGGGGTTCGATCGTGACGGAGGGAACGGTCGATGCATTGCGTGCAGATGCCGGCGTTCTCGAGGCCTATCTGGCTTAGCAGGCTGTTGAGTTTCCCCCTGCGTGGACGAGGCGCGGGTGATTGGATCCAGCGCGGAAATGCCGCACATCAGAGCGGCTGGATGTTGGCCGCCTTGATGAGCTTCTCGTACTTCAGAAGATCCTTCTGAACGATCTCATTGAGCTCCGCAGGCGTGCTCGGCGCGGCCTCGGAGCCGGTGACCAGCAGCTTCTTGCGGACCTCCGGGTCCCGCAACGCCTGCGTGATGGCGGCGTTCAGGGTCTGGATGACCGGTGCCGGCGTGTTGGCCGGCGCAAACAGGCCCCACCACGACTCGAGTTCGAAGCCGGGCACGCCGGCCTCGGCCGCGGTCGGCACATTGGGCAGGAGGGGAGAGCGCGTCCTGGCCGTGACAGCCAGCGGACGGAGCTTGCCGCTTTCGATCAGGGCCATTGCGCCGGCCATGGGTGCCGAATAGACGTCGACCTGGCCGCCCAAGAGCGCGAGGAAGGCCGGCTGATCCCCCTGATAGGGCACGTGCGTCATCTCGGTCTGCGTGAGATTCCGCAGCATCTCCATCGTGAGGTGCGGGCTGCCGCCGGCACCGGAGGACGCGTAGTTGAGCGTGCCTGGATGGGTGCGAGCCGCGGTCACCAGATCCTGCAGGCTGCGGGCCGGGTGATCGGCGCGCACGGTGAACACGTTCTGGATCCGGGCCACCAGCGACACCGGCGCGAGCTCGGTGCGCACGTTGTACTGGAGGCTTTGGTAGATGAACGGCGCCATCGTCAGGTTGGCGCCGCCCAGCAAGATCGTGTAGCCGTCGGGTGCCGCCTTGGCAACGTACGTGTAGCCGATGTTGCCGTTGGCCCCTGCACGGTTTTCGATCACCACCGGCTGCTTCAGATACTCCGCCATCTTTTGTCCGAGCAGGCGGCCGTGCAGATCGCCGCCACCGCCTGCCGGAAACGGCACGATCAATTTGATCGGACGCGACGGGTACTCGTTCTGCGCAAGCGCCGGGATGCCCAGACCGACGGCCAGGCCCACGATCAGGAGGCGGATGGATGCATGCATGAATGGAGCGTCCGATGTTGAAGGGGTCGACCACACGCCTGCGCGTGTCCAGTGCTTCAATGTAGGTATCGCTGCCCCGGTGGTGTTTCCGCAATCGCCATAGCTGTATTGCATCCTGCGCAATGCAGTGGGCGATCTCGCCACGTGCTGCGAAGCGGACCGCCGGGGATCAGAACAGGCTGTGGCGACCCGCTGTCATCACCAGTTCGCTCACCTTCTGCGAGACCAGCGTCACCGCACTGGCGGGCGCCTTGGTCTTGCTGTGGGCAATCGAGATGGTGGCGCTGATCGTCGGGTCGACGATGCGGGCCGCCTGCAGCTTGCCGGCGGCAAGTTCTTCACCCAGGGCGTGGTGCGAGAGGATGACGTTGACGTGTTCGTTCATGGCCAGCGTCTTCAGTACACCGAGCGAGTCGGTCTCGAGGATCGGCGTGAGGGTGACGCGCGCGGTACGCGCCTTGACGTCGATTTCATGCCGCAGGCCGTTGGGTGCACTCGGGAGCACCAGCGGGAGGGACGCGAGCGCGCGGAATGGCACGGTCTCGCCCGCCGTGGGGCGGTCTCCTCGACCACCGACCAGGAACGCATCGCCGACCAACAGGGCGGTCTCATGGGCCGGCAGCGGGGTGTTGTACCGATAGAGCAGGCCGATGTCGGCCCGGCCATCGGCCAGCCACTCCTCGACCTTGCCACTCGCGCCCTCGAGCACGCGCAGCCGTGCGCCGGGATGGTGCTCGCGCAGAAAGGCGAAGAGCGGACCCACGATGACGTGGGCCATCGACGGCATGAGCGCGAGCGTGACCTGGCCGGAGAGTGGACGGGTGCGGCCGCGGATGTCCAGCTCCAGCTGCTCGGCCTGGCAGAGCAATTCGCGCACCTGCGGCAGGATGCGCGCGCCCGTCTCCGACAGTTTCACGCCACGACCGGTGCGCTCGAACAGCCGCGCGCCGCACTGCAGTTCGAGCGCCGTGAGGTGGCGGCTGAGCGCGGTCTGGTTGCTGTCGAGGTGCAGGGCCGCGCGCGTGAGCGTTCCTTCCTCCGCCACCGTGACGAACATTTTCCAGCGCTGAAGGTTGGCGGTGATGTCGAGCTGAATGGAACTGGCTTTGGGCATCGTGAAAGGGCGGGGGCAGACGTGAACTGAACAGGAGGAGGCGCGAGCCTCGTCGACGGACAGCGCAATATTCATGCTAGCCGATGGCGTCAGCGCCCAACGCCGATCGCCGTCTTGCAGCCGGTGCAAACCAGCTATGGCGTTTTATGGATCACAGCGCCTGCACCGCTGCCTACAGTGTGGCGTGCCCTGTCCATCCGAAAGCCGCCCATGCCCCGCGCCGTCGTCTGTCTGACTTTCGATCTCGATGCGCTTTCCCTCTGGTTGGCGCGTGGCATCACGTCGCCGACGCCGATGTCGCGCGGCGAGTTCGCGGTGGTCGGTGCGCGCCGCATCCTGGCGCTGCTCCGGCGCTTCGAGGTGCGCTCGACGTGGTTCATTCCCGGCCACACCATCCAGACCTATCCCGAACTGTGCCGCGAAGTGTTCGATGCCGGCCACGAGATCGGTCACCACGGCTGGTCGCATGTGGCGCCGGGAAACCTCACGCGCGAGCAGGAGGAATCCGGGCTGGTGCGCGGCAACGAGGCGATCCGCTCGATCACCGGTGCCAACGCCGCCGGCTACCGCTCCCCTGCGTGGGACCTGAGCCCGCATTCCATCGAGCTGCTGCTCGCCCACGGCTTCACCTACGACAGCAGCATGATGGCTGACGACTACACGCCTTATTGCGTTCGCCAGGGTGACGTGTTCGCGCAGGACACGCCCGTGGTCTTCGGAGAGCGGAGTCCGCTGCTGGAGATGCCGGTCAGCTGGACGCTCGACGACTTTCCGCACTTCGAATACACGCGCATCGGCACCTCGACCGCGATCCCCGGACTGATGAACGCCAATGCCGTGTTGGACAACTGGGTCGAGGACTTCCTCTACATGAAGGACAACCTCGATTGGGGCGCCATCACCTACACCTTCCATCCCGAAGTGATCGGTCGCGGCCATCGCATGCGCATGCTGGAGCGCCTGATCGCGCGGCTGCGTGATGAAGGTGCGTCCTTCGAACGCCTGGGCGACGCGGCGCACGAGCACATCGCGCGCCGCGTGCCCTGATTTCCTTCCTTACCGAGAGACACCACCCGTGCAAGCCTCCTTCGAAAACGACGGCGTCCGTCTGAACTACTACATCGACGATTTCACCGATGCATGGCGCCATGCGCCCACGATCTTCATGGTGCACGGCGCGATGGCGAACGCACAGCGTTTCGCGTCCTGGGTGCCCGGCCTGTCGCGTCAGTACCGCGTGGTGCGCATGGACATGCGCGGCCATGGCGAGAGCAGCGTGCCGTCCCTGGATGCGGAACTGTCGCTGAAGGTGCTGGTGCGCGACGCGTTGGCGCTGATGGATCACCTGGGCCTGGACAAGGTGCACTTCGTCGGCAACTCGGCGGGCGGTTACGTGGGCCAGCACATGGCGATGGACCATGCGGAGCGGATCGCCACACTGTCGCTGTTCGGCTCGGCACCCGGTCTCAAGAACAGCCAGGCCGGCACCTGGCTGGCGAAGGTGGGCGACCGTGGCCTGCGCAACTTCCTGGCCGACACGATCGACGACCGCTTTCCGCCGCACCTGATCGGCACACCCCAGGTCGAGCATTTCCTGGATGCGCTGTCGCGCAACGACGTGCCCTTCATCGGCAAGTTCGTCGGCTACATGGCCTCGCAGGAATGGTCGGCGCAGTTGCACCGCATCCAGTGCCCCACGCTTGTCGTGGTGCCCGGGGCCGGCCGGATCGGTTCGGCGGATGTCTACCGGCCGATGCGTGAGCAGATGCCGCGCGCCGAGGTGCTGTTGTACGAAGGCGAACGCCACAGCATCTGCGAATACCTGCCCGAACGCTGCGTCGCCGATCTGCTGAGCTTCCTGGCGCGCCACCGCGCACTGGCACATGTCGCCTGAGCAATACATCCAGCACGATGCGCTGGGGCTTGCCGCGCTCGTGGCGGCGGGCGAGGTCACGCCGGGCGAACTGATGCGTTGCGCCATTGCGCTCGCACGCGAACGTGGCCCGGTGCTGAATGCCATCTGCCACGCCGAATACGACGCGGCGCAGGAATGGGCCGAGCGCTGGACACCGCGGGGCGTGTTCCAGGGCTTGCCCTTCCTTTTGAAGGACGCGTCGCTGGCATCGACCCGGCTGCCCGCGAGCGTGGGCTCGCGGCTGTTCGCGGGTACGCGCTACGACTGCGACGCCACGCTGGTCCAGCGCTTCGAACGCGCCGGCCTGCTGCCGTTCGCGCGCACCACCGTGCCCGAGTTCTGCATGGCGCCGACCACCGAGGCCGCCCACAATGGCGGCCCGACGCGCAATCCCTGGGATCTATCGCGTTCGCCTGGCGGCTCCAGCGGTGGGGCCGCCGCGGCGGTGGCCGCCGGCATCGTGCCGTTGGCGCACGGCAACGACGGTGGCGGTTCGATCCGTATCCCGGCGGCGTGCTGCGGTGTCTATGGCTTGAAGCCTTCGCGTGGGTTGCTGCCCATGGGGCCGGCGCGCGGCGAGGGCTGGGGTGGCCTGGCCACCGATGGCGTGCTGAGCCGCACCGTGCGAGACACCGCCGCGGCGCTGGACGCCGTGGCAGGCAGCGAACCTGGCGCCCCTTACGCCGCTCCCGCACGGCCGGACTCGTTCCTGGCGCAGCTCGGCGCGACCCCGCGGCCATTCCGCATCGCCGTCTGGCGAGAGGCCTGGAACGACATCGCGGTCGACCGAGAGCCTGCGGCCGCGCTCGAACACACGGTCGCGCTCTGCCGTGCGCTGGGCCACACCGTGGTGGACGGCGCCGTGCCTGCCATCGACTACACCGCCTTCATTCAGGGTGTGATCGACGTGATGGCGGCCAACATCAAGGCGTCGAGCGATGTGCGGCTCGCCGTCCTGGGTCGTGCGTTGCGCGACGATGACCTGGAACCCGCCATGCTCGACGGTTATGAACTCGGTGCCCGCATGGGTGCGGGCGCGTACATCGCCGCGATCCAGAACTTCCATGCCATCGGACGTGCATTTGCACGTGCGATGGAAGGCTTTGACATGGTGCTCACGCCCGCACTCACGTCGCTGCCGGTGCCGCTCGGCCAGCTGTCCATGCGGGGCCCGAGCTTTGCCGACTTCCGCCGCCAGGTGGCGCGCTACACGCCGTTCCTCGCGGTCGTCAACGCGGCCGGCCTGCCCGCCGCCTGCCTGCCGCTGCAGTGGACCGAGGCGGGTCTGCCCGTGGCCTGTCAGTTGATCGCCAACTTCGGTCGCGAAGACCAGCTGCTGCAGCTGTCGGCGCAACTCGAGGACGCTGCGCCCTGGGCTGCACGCCGACCGTCCGTGTTCGCCGCGGCGAGCGCGTGACACGACAGAAGCGTCATGCCGCATTACGCCCGCTCGCAAGCCCGCCCCTGGATTCGCCAGAACCTCCGGGGGTACATCACCGTCCTGTACACGCCGTTCCTGCCCGACGGCAGCATCGACGAGCCCGGTCTTCGACACAACGCCGAGATGACGCTTCGCCAGCCTGGCGTCGGTGGTCTCGCGGTCAACTCGCTGCATCAGGAGTTCTGGACGATGACGGCAGCGGAGCGCAAGCGCGTGGCCGATGTGGTGCTGGAGGCCGTCGCGGGCCGCAAGCCGGTGGTGGTGGGCTGCTCGGACCCCGCCGCGGCCAACGTGATCGACTTCGTGCGCCATGCACAGAGCGCCGGTGCCGACGCCGTCATGGTCTGGCCGCCCTACTACGGAGTGCGCACGGCGGATGGCGTGCATGCCTTCTACGAACAGGTGGCCGGCCGGATCGACATCGGCATGTTCGTCTACAGCACGACCCTGGCCGAACTCGGCTTCTACATGACCCCCGAGATGGTCGAGAGGTTGCTGCACATCGAGCATCTGGCCGCGGTGATGAGCACCACACTCAACTTCTCGAGCTACGCCGCGATGATGGAGCGCGTGGGTGACAGGGTCAGCGTCACCACCTCGCTCGAGGAGTACTTCCTGTTCGGAAAGCTGGCCTTTCCCGAGCGGGCACCGGACTTCCTTTTCGGCGCGTCACGGCCGATGTTCGTGCAGTCGCACGCCAATCCGCAATGCGCCGATTTTCTGGACGCCGTGCAGCAGGGCGACTACGTGGCCGCTGCCGCCTGCGTGCGCCGCATCGTGGCGATCGCCGAGAAGCTGCAGAGTCGCTACTTCGCCAAGGGCTTCCACAACGTGGGACTGTCCAAGGAGCTGACTGCGTTTTTCGGGCTGAGGAGCGGCGGCGTCCGTGCGCCGCTCAGTCCGCCGACAGCCGACGAGCTGCAGGAATGCGTCCAGATCTTGCGTGACGCCGGATTGCTTCCCGTCGGCCAATGAACTCGACCGCTTCTCCACCAACCTCAACCCTTCAGGCCTCATCGTGAACCTCATCCAACGACTTGCGGGGGCCGCGGCCCTCTGCCTGCTGACCGCAGGCGCAGCCCTGGCTGCTACCTTCCCGGAGAAGCCGGTGCGCCTCATCGTGCCGTTCCCGGCCGGAGGAACCACGGATATCCTGGCCCGCATGCTGCAGGTGCCGGCCCAAGCGGCCGCAGGACAGCCGTTCGTCATCGACAACCGTCCGGGCGGCGCGTCCACCATCGGCTCATCCGTTGTGGCACGCGGGCCGACCGATGGCTACACGCTGCTGCTGACCGATCTCGGCATCGTGGTCAATCCGGGCCTGCTCAAGCAGATGCCTTACAACACCACGAAGGACTTCCGTGCCGTGATCGGCCTGGCGAAGGCGCCGCTGGTGCTGCTCGTCAATCCCTCGGTGCCCGTGAACACGTTGCCCGAACTCATCGCGCTGGCCAAGTCGAAGCCGGGCGCGCTCAACTACGGTTCGGGCGGCAACGGTGCGTCCACCCACATCGCCGGCGAGATGTTCAAGCTGGCAACCGGTCTGGACATCGTTCATGTGCCGTTCCAAGGCGTCGCGCCCGCCATGACGGCGCTCGTCGGTGGCCAGGTGGAGATGTACTTCGGCGGCACGACCACCGCGCAGAGCTATCTGGCGACCGGAAAGCTCAAGGCCCTGGCCATCACCAGTGACCAGCGCAGCCCCTTGCTGCCGAACGTCCCGACCTTCAAGGAACTGGGCATCCAGGGCATGAACGCCGACACGTACTGGGGCCTGTACGCGAACAGCGGCACCGACGACGCCAAGGTCCAGGCACTGAACGAGATCTTCCGCAAGGCCCTGAATGATCCGGCGGTCGTCGCGCGCGCGAAGGAGCTGGGGCTCGAGCTGATACCCAACACGCCGCAGGAACAACAGAAGCAATTTCTGAGCATGGTCCAGTACTGGCAGGACTTCTTCAAGAAAACGGGCATCACGCTCGAATGAGCACTCGGGAGCACAGGCCCCCGGTGCGCATCGGGCGGCTGCAGGATCGAGTCGCGTTGCTGGTCGGTGCGGGCACGGGCATCGGCCGGGCGACCGCGGTGGCCTACGCGCGCGAAGGCGCACGCGTGGCCCTGGCCGACATCCGCGTCAATGCCGCGCGCGATCTCGCCCGTGAACTGAAGGCCGAAGGCGCGACGGCGGAAGCCTACGGCGTCGACGTCACCGACGAGGACAGCGTGCGACGACTGGTCGACGCCGTTATCTCGCGCTTCGGCAGGCTGGATACGCTGTTCAACTCCTTCGGTGGATCCTCGCCCGAAGACGCACCGGCCACCGAACTCGACCTGTCGGTCTGGGAGAGGACCCTGACCCTGGATCTGCGCGGCACCCTGCTGATGGCCCGGCACGCCGTTCCGGCCATGATTCGCTCGGGCGGCGGCACGCTGGTCAACATGTCCTCGGGTGCTGCGCTCCTGGGAACAGGCCGTGCGCACGCGTACGCATCTGCCAAGGGAGCGGTCAACTCGCTCACGCGGGCGCTGGCCGGTGCCTATGCCAAGCACAACGTTCGCGTGAATGCCATCTGCGCCGGTCGCATCAACACCGAGCGCGTGCGCGAGGCCTACGGCATGCCGGGCGCGGCGGGGCAGCACGTCGATCACTTCGATGTCGACCGGATCAGCCGGACGTATCCGTTCTGGGTGGGCGAGCCGGAGGACATCGCAGCCATTGCCGTTTTTCTGGCATGCGCCGACTCGCGGATGATCACGGGCTCCTCGATCGAGGCCAATGGGGGGCGCAGCGCGTACTGATGACGGCGCGTTGCGTGAGGCGTTGATGTACCCGCTCCCTGCGCCGCCAAGGTGCGCAGTTGGTTTCATCGCATCGACGGTAAAAACGCGGACGTTCTGCCGAGCGCGCGTCGGCATCGAGCGACGTGGCCGCAGGCGACCATGCTGGATTTGCAATCCTGATCAGCCACTTGGAATCGGAACTGTGTGCAGTGCATCAGTTTCGACATTTCATCGATTTCAGGCGTTTCCGCGAAATTTCGCCGGACGCGCCAGGATCGCAGGCATCGCGGGGGCCGATGTGTGCCGAACGCCATTGGATGTGCGCCGTCGCGCGTCGATGGTCCATCCATGCATATCCCTGATCTATGCGACGTGCGGCAGCGTGACGCGTGCGTCTCCCGCACCTGTCGTGCGGTTGCGCCCGGCCTTCTTGGACTCGAACAGCAGACGCTCGGCGCGCCGGTAGAAGGCCTGCGGCCGCTCCTCCGCATGGATCTGCACCACGCCCAGACTCGCGCTGAGCATGGTGGTTTCACCGGACATCGGGTCCATGGCGTTCGCCGCGGCGATCTGTGCACGCAATCGCTCTCCCTGCATCAGCGCTTCCTGCAATGGGCAGTCGTACAACAGAAGTCCGAACTCATCGCCGCCCAATCGGCTGGCGATGTCCAGCGGGTCGCGCTGAAAGCCTGCAATCACCTCACCGATCGCGACGAGCGCGGCGTCGCCTGCCAAGTGCCCGTGCGTGTCGTTGTAGTCCTTGAGGCAATCGACGTTGATGAGCAAAAAGGAGATTGCGCGCTGCTCGTGTACCGCGCGTCGGCGAACGAGCTCGAAGTGGTCGCTCAACCAACGCCTGTTCTGCAACCCGGTCAGCGGGTCGAGCATCACCTGCTGTCGAAGCAGGCCGCGCATCAGGAATTGCTCGCGACTCGCCATCTCGCGCAAGTAACCCGTGATGCTCGCGAACGCTGCCGTCAGCAGCAGAAGGAATAGAAACATGGCCTGACCGCTTCGCTGTTCCGGTGGCAGGAGGAAAAACCCGGGCAGCGTGCTCAAGAAAGCCATCGCGAACGAGATCACCATGCTTTGTCGAAATACCAAACCCATCGGGAAGAAGGCCGCCAGGATGGGAATCAAAAGCAGCAGGTCGGCATGCGGCAGGTCGTGAATCCAGTAGAGGGATGACGTGACCCCGCCTGCCAGGGCGACTGGCAGAAACACCGAGGCAACCACCGCCCCACGGCTCACCATGCTGCGCGTCAGGATCAGGCCGACACAGCAAAGTCCCAGGATGAACTCGCATGCGCGTATCGCGACGATGACCCAGACCCAATTGGGTCTTTCAGGAAGATCTCCCGTGTCGCGCAGGCGGAAGATGTCCGCCAGGATCAGCAGGAACCAGCCGGCCATTCCAAAGGCGACCAGGATGCGGGCATTCGGTCGGTGAGCCACCAACAGATACTTCGAATATTCGCGCTCCAGCGGCGCATCGAAGCGCGCCCCGCGGTAGCCCTTGGCCAGCTGCTGGGCGTGCGCACTGGTGGTCGCCATGTCGCGCAACCAGGCTGCGTCGAACTTGGACTGCCAGCCGCGGCCGGCCGGCGCGGCCTCGCGTTCCTCGATCCAGTGGGTGTTCGGGCCGAACAGTTCGTTCGCCGTCTCGACGATGATCTCGCAGTCGCGGCGCACCGCAGGCCCGCTGCGTCGCCACTCTGTGTACTCATGCGTGAGTTGGTGCTGCGGAAAATGCCCGCTGCTGCGAATGCGGATTTCTGTCATCGGGATGTGTCGTTGTCGACGATCGGGCCATCTCTCTTTCCAGTCCGAATCCTTGGCAAGCCTCTGGACGAGGCGGAGTCGTTGGGTCGATTGTGCCTTCGCAGATCCCTTTTTTTCCCTGCAATGCGATCGCGTCGGAACCAGTGTCGAGGGCCGCATATCGCGCACGGAACGTGGGGTCCTTCCAGTGAGTCGTCTGCTGCACTCAGGGGAGGCGGCCTGCCCGACAGGGTTGCCGCGGCTTCAGCGCGCGTACTTCAGACCGTCTTCCCACGCGCCGCGCATCTTCGCCAGAAGTGTGGATGGCACCCGTGCGTCCCCCCGGGGCATCGTCCAGTGTCTGGTGCATCGCCTGTGCGATTCTGGCCAGGATCTGCGCCGCTGCTGGCTGGTCCGGGTCGGGTTCGAGATAGCGGAACTCATAGGTCGATCCCTTGAGCAGCTGGCCAGCCCGCGGATCTTCTCAGGCAGCATCGTCGTCGGCCTGGAAGCGGCGGGCCACATCTTGCGCCGAAGGCCGCCCCACCGGTTCGAGTCGTATCCCGACACCGAGCGCACCCAGAACAGCCATCAACGACGACACGGTGGTGTCTTGACCTGCTTCGAGGCGGTGGATCGTCTGGCAAACGGATTGTGTCAGTCATGGCTTGCAACTGATGATGTGATCACCTCCGTGACTCAGGAGAGGAGTCGCCATCCAAAAAGGCAGAGGCCGACCAGCATCAGCACGAGGCCTGCGATTCCCAGCGCCATCGCCCATACGGGCGGCTCTGCTGTCGCTGTTCCTTTTTTACTCTGGTCTGGGAGCAGATCGATCTCTCACACAGCCGGTGCGGGCGGCAGGCCAAGCAGCTTCTCGATGGACAGGCCGATGGCCAGCAGCCGCCGGTCGCTGCCCAGCGGCCCGTCGATTTCCAGGCCCACCGGCAGGCCGCCGACGGACATGCCGGCGGGCTGCGCGAGCCCAGGCAAGCCCGCGTTGCTGCCTGGATCGACGTTGCGAATCAGCGCTTGAAACTGGGCTGCGGGACCGCCGGGCAGTGGCATGCCGTTGACCGATGCCGCACCTGAGAAGGTGGGGTCGATCAGCGAGGGCAGGATCGGCACGGTCGGAAACAACACGCCTTCCACCGCATGGGTGGCGAAGTAGTCCGCGTACAGCGAAACGAGCTGCGGGCGGTACACCGCGATGGCGTCGTCGTAGGCCGATTTGGGCATTGTCTTCGCGATGCCGAACACGCCTTGTACATCGGGGCTCGCAACCACGGCGATCACCTCCTCGACGCTGAGACCCATGTTCTCCTCCTTGAGAAAGTCGTCCAGGTCGCGGTGGCGGAACTCGTACAGCGCAACGGGCATGGAGACGCGTTCATTCAGCTCGCGCAGACCTTCCAGGTCGGCCTCGACGAACACGACGCCCGCATCGCGCAGCTGTCGCACGGCGGCCTGCAGGACGGCCTCCACCTGCGTGTCGAGGTTCTCCCAGAAATAAGCCCTGGGCAAACCGAGCCGTAGCCCGGCCAGGGGTACGGGCTCGATGGGCGGGCTGCCGGTCGCAACTGCGTCGAGCAAGGCCACGTCGGCCACGGTGCGCGCCATGGGCCCGACGGTGTCGCGCGTGCGCGAAATGGGCACCACGCCAGCGCCGTCATAGCGCCGTTGCGCGCCCCCGTTGCCAATCGATGGACGCAGACCGACGATGCCGCAGAACGAGGCGGGGTTGCGCACCGAGGCACCGGTGTCGGTGCCCAGCCCGGCGGGTGCCAAGCGCGCAGCGATACCGGCTGCGGTGCCACCCGACGAGCCGCCCGGGATGCGGTCGATGTCGTAGGGGTTCCTGACGAAGCCGAAGGCGGCGTTGCTCGAGGTACTGCCGAACGCCAACTCGTGCATGTTGGCCTTGCCCAGCACGATGGCACCGGCACTCAGGAAGATGTCGAGCACCGGCGCATTGCGGACGGGCACCACCGCGTCGAAGGCATGGGTGCCGGCGGTGGTCCTGATGCCTTGCGTGAGGATGTTGTCCTTCACCAGCAGCGGCAACCCCGCCAGCGGCCCGAGCGGCTCGCCACGGGCACGTGCGGCATCGACGGCGCGGGCGGCCTCGATGGCACCCGCGTCGTTGAGTGTGATCCAGCTGTTCAGGTGCTTCAGCGCGTGGGCGCGCCTCAGCAGCGTGCGTACGCAGGTCTCGGCCGTGAGCGCGCCGTCGGCGTAGGCGGCCAGCAATTCGACCGCGCTCAAGGCCGGTATGTCGTGTTCGTGTATGGACGCTCGGTTCATGGCGTGGATCTCCTGGCGTTCAGCGTGTGGCGGGAAGGTAGCGAGGTGCGGTTGCATCTTCCATGCCCTCGCCGGGCGGGCGCACGCATCGGCGTGACAACGCTGAAATAACCGCCGGTTATCGGGCTGGTATCGGGCGGACCTTTGCGGGTGCCCGGAGGCGCTTCAGTCCTCAGGCCAACGCCGTCGCAATGCCGATGGCCGTGTCGATCAGTTGGTTGCGCACGGCGCGCCGCCGGATGGCCACCACCTTGCGCTCGAAGCGCGCCCCCAGCACCGTCACGCGCTCCAGTCCGCGCGGTCCCACCGACTGCTCGCCGATGCGCGCCGGCAAGATTCCCATGCCGCAACCGGCCGCAGCCAGGTCGAGCGTGAGCTCCAGCGAGTTGCTCTCGATCACGGGCTGCAGAAGGCGGCCGCACTCGCGCTCCACGATGCGCCGCAGCACGTAGGGCTGCGGCGGCAGGATGAGGCGCTCCGTGGCGAGCTGTGCCACATGCATCTCGCGTGGCAACGAGGCGTCGATGCGGCGGTAGCCAACGAGCATTTCGTCGTGCAGCATCACGCGCTCCAGCCGCTCGGAGTCGACCGCCAGGTCGTACACCAGGCCCATGTCGGCCTTGCCGCGCACGATGGCCTCCACGACGTCATCCGAACTCGCCGTCATCAGGCTCAAGGTGGCCGCCGGCGCGCGGCGCAGGAATTCGGCCGAGAGCTCCGGCAGCATGTAGGCGGCCAGCGTGTTGACGGTCGATATGCGCAGCTGGCCCGTGAGCGCCTGTCCCACGTCCGTCACGGCCTGGTCGATCTGCTCGAAGGCCGGCTCCAGCCGCGCCAGCAGTTCGGCACCCGGCGCGGTCAGCGCAATGCCGCGGCCGTGCCGGCGAAAGAGCGCGAAGCCGAACTGCTCCTCCAGCCGCTGGATCTGCTTGCTGAGCGCGGGTTGAGAAACGTCGAGTGCCTCGGCCGCCTTGCGCAGCGAGGGCGAGCGTGCGGCCACGACGAATTGACGCAAGGCATGGTCGGAGTTGGACATGGTGTGAGCGAGGCTACCGTATCCCAATCGATAACAGAGGGTTATGTCAGCATTGCCGTCCGGGGGATGGGTGCGCGGCGGGACCACGCCCATCATCAGGGCGTCAACTCCAAACCGCCAGACCCCGACATGCACGTCTCGCTGCGCACCGGGGTCGCGCCTGCAGTAGCGGCGTCTCCACTTTCCAGAGTTTTCTCCTTCGACGAACCAACCAAGGTGTGTGCCATGCCAACCGCTTCCCCCGCCGCCGACCCATTGCCCGAGACTGTCCGCGTCTACCCGTGGCTCGTGGTGGCGCTGTTTCTCACTTGCTATGTGTTCTCGTACATCGACCGCCAGGTGCTGAGTCTTCTGGTGCAGCCCATCAAGCAGTCGATGGGGCTCAGTGACACGCAGATCGGGTTGCTGCAGGGCTTTGCCTTTGGCGTGTTCTATGCGCTGGCCGGCGTCCCCATTGCCTGGCTGATCGACAGCGGCAAGCGCACGCGGGTCGCCTGGATCTGTGTCGGCCTGTGGAGCCTGGCGACCATGGGATGCGGCGTGGTGCGCTCCTTTGTCGGCCTGCTGGCGATGCGTGCGTCCACCGCCATCGGCGAGGCTGGCCTGCCCACAGCAGCCATGTCGATCTTCAGCGACCTGTTCGAGCGCCGGAAGCTGGCGCGCGCCACCGGCTTTTTCGTGCTCGGACCCTTCATCGGCGGTGGGCTTGCATTGCTGCTGGGCGCGGCCGTGCTCAATCACTTCAAGGGCGTGGCACAGGTCGAGGTGCCGCTGCTGGGGGCGCTGGAGCCGTGGCGCATCGTATTCCTGGCCGTGGGTGCACCCGGGCTGGTGCTGGCGGCGGCGGTGGCGTTGTGGGTGCGCGAGCCGCGACGTCAGGCGGTCGTGCTGCCGTCGGGCAAGGCGGACGACGTCAACCGCGTGCTGGGCATCGGCGAGGCCGCTCGCGTGCTGGCCGCGGAGCATCCGTATTTCATCGTCTATACGCTCGCGCTCACGCTGGCCGTGTTTGTTTTCTTCTCGCTCGCCGCGTGGTTCCCGACGCAGTTGATTCGCCAGTTCGGCATTGCGCCGGCCGGCGTGGGCGCCATGCTGGGGCCGATCTTTCTGGTCTGCGGCGCGGTCGGAACGCTGACCGCGTCCACGGTGGCCACCGCCGGCGGGCCTGCCGATCCGCTGCGCCGCATCTACCTGGTGAGCGGCGTGTGCCTGGCGGGCTTGCTCGCGGGTGTGTTCACGTCGTTTGCCGCCACCGGGCTGGGCGCCACGCTGGCGGGCTACGGCGCGTCGATCTTCTTTCTCAGCGGCGTGATGTGCCTGGGCCCGATACCGGCGCAACTCGTGCTGCCCAACCGCATGCGCGCACAGGGCATGGCGCTGCAGGCGCTGGTGTTCAGCCTGCTGGCCGCGGGCGGCGCACCGCTGTTGGTAGGGGCCATTGCGGACGGTCTCCTCGGCTCCGCGTCGATGCCCGTGGGCCGGGCCATCGCGCTGGTCTCGCTGCCCGCGACCTTGGGCAGCCTGCTGCTGCTGTGGTGGTCCTTTCGCATGCTCTACCGCCGGCGCGACGCGCCGGTGGCGATGCAGGCCGGCTGATCCCTATTCCGTCTTCGATTTTCCCGAACACACGAGAACCCCATGGAACACACCGCCGAACACCCGACTGCGATGGCGCATCTGATTCGCATCGACCCGTGCATCTTCGATGCCGCCGCTGTCGATGCCGAGACCCGCGCCATGAACGAGCAGTTGCGCGTGGCCACGCTCGAACTGCCCGCACGCTGGGAAATTCCACTCGAAATGGAACGCACGATGCCTCCGGGCGGCGGCATCGTGCCGCCGATGCGCGCCACGCCCGCGTTGCGCGCTGAAGAGCGCCATATCGACGGCCCCAGCGGGCCGCTGATGCTGCGCGAAATCTTTCCGCCTGCAGGCGTGCCTGTGCGCGGCGTTTACCTGCACTTTCATGGTGGCGGCTTCTGCCTGGGCTCCGCGCGCGGGCAGGACGCAATGCTCGAGCGCATCGCGCGCGAGGCCGGCGTGGTGGCGGTCAGCGTCGACTACCGGCTCGCGCCCGAACACCCGCTGCCGGCCGCTGCAGCCGACGCCGAGGCCGCTGCCTGGTGGATGGTGCGAAACGCGCTGGCGACCTACGGCGCACAGCGCATCGTGCTGGGGGGAGAGTCGGCGGGCTCCGCGCTCAGCGTGTACTGCGCTCTGCGGCTGCGTGAGCGCCACGGTTACACCGCGCTCGCCGGGCTCAACCTGTCGCAGGGCGGCTACGACCTGTCGCTCACGCCGAGCATGCGGCAGGGCAGCGATGCGCTGATCCTCAACCTGCCGACCTTCAAGGTGCACCTCGGTCGCTTCCTGCAGGGCATTGCGGCGGACGACCCCGCGGTGTCCTCGCTGTACGCCGACCTGCGGCGGCTGCCGCGCGCGCTCTTCACCATCGGCACGGCCGACCCGCTGCTCGACGACAACCTGTTCATGGCCATGAAATGGGCCGCGGCGGGCAACCAGGGCGAACTGGCGGTGTACCCGGGCGGAATCCACGGCTTCACGTTCCTGCCGACCGCGCTGGCGCGCGAAGCGGCCGCACGCTCGGAGCGCTTCATTGCGGACTGCGTGACCGAGGCGAGCGCGTCATGAATGCCCAACGCGAACAACTGCACCGCGACGTCGACAGACAGATGCACCGCCACCTGTCCCGTGGAAGCTGGAGCGTGCGCGAGCAGATGGCCATCGGCTGCCGCTACCTTGCCCGCGAAGGCCACTGCGAGACGCTGGCCGGCCAGATCACCGTGCGGCTCGATGGAGATCGGCTCTCGACCACGCCACTGGGCAGCGCCTTCGACGAGCTCAGGCCGGCCGATGTGCTGGTCGTCGACCAAGAACTGAAGACGCTGGAGGGCGACGGCATGGCCAACCCCGCGACGCGCTTTCATCTGTGGGTGTACCGCGCGCGGCCCGATGTGCATTGCATCGTCCACACGCATCCGCCGGCGGCGTCGGCCCTGTCCATGATCGGGCAGCCGCTGATCGTCGCGCACATGGACCAGACCCCCTTTCACGACGACTGCGCCTTCCTCCCGCATTGGCCCGGGCTGCCGATTGCTGACGACGAGGGCGAGATGATTGCTGGAGCGCTGGGCAGCAAGCGCTCGATTCTGCTGGCTCACCACGGCCTGCTGACCACGGGCCGCGACGTGGCCGAAGCCATCTACCTTGCGGTCATGTTCGAGCAGGCCGCGCAGCGCCAGCTCATGGCCGCCGCCGCAGGCACCATCGTGCCGATCGATGCTGCGCTGGCGCGCGAGTCGCACGACTTCCTGTTGCAACCGAGCATCGTCGGTGCCAGCTTTGCGATGTACGCGCGGCGTCTGCTGCGCAGCGACGGTGATTTCCTGTCGACGGAGTTGGCGCCATGACGCGCACCTTGCTGGCCAATGCCACGCTGTTCGACGGCGAACGGCACCATGGCGACCGTCGCTTCGCCATCGGCATCGACGGTAGCCGCATCGCCTTCGTGCGCGAGGGGCTGCAATGCGAAGAGCCCGGCTACCGCAGCATCGACCTGGCGGGCAGGCTGGTACTGCCGGGCTTCATCGACGCGCACACGCACGCCACCGGCGCCAGCCTGGATGTGGCAGCGCTCGACGCGCAGCCGCCTTCTTACTTGGCCAGCCATGCGGCCCGTTTCCTCGGGCGCATGGTGCAGCAAGGCTTCACGACCATCCGCGATGCGGGTGGCGGCGACATGGGGCTGGTGCGCGCCATCGACGAGGGGCTGATCGACGGGCCGCGCTACCGGGTCGCGGGCAAGGGTCTGTCGCAGACCGGCGGCCATGGCGACCTGCGCGGGCAGCGCGAGTCCGAACCGTGCGCCTGCGCATTTTCGGGCGTGTTTTCTCGCGTGGTCGACGGGCCAGAGCAGGTGCGCGTGGCCGTGCGCGATCAGTTCCGCATGGGCGCGCACCAGGTCAAGATTTTTGTGTCGGGCGGCGTGCTGTCGCCCACCGACCCGATCTGGATGCTGCAGTTCAACGACGCGGAGGTCAGCGTCGCAGTCGAAGAGGCGGCGCGCTGGCGCTCCTACATCATGGCCCACGCGCACACCAAGGAAGCCATTCTGCGTTGCGCGCGCCTGGGTGTGCGCTCCATCGAGCATGCCACCATGCTCGACCGCGAGGCGGCCGACGTGGTGGCCGAGCACGGCACCTTCATCGTGCCCACCATCGGCGTGATCGACGCGATGCTGCGGCACGCGCAAAGCTTGCCGGCCGGTGCGCTGGCCAAGCTGGAGCCAGTGGTGGATGCGGCTTACCGTGCCATCGGGCACGCCGAGGCGGCGGGCTGCAACATCGGCTTCGGCAGCGACCTGCTGGGAGCGCTGCAAGGGGGTGAGGCAGGCGAGTTCGCCGCGCGCGGCGCGCTGGGCTCCACGCTGCAGGTGCTGCGCTCCGCAACGTCGGTCAATGCAAGACTCCTGGGCCTGCAGGACACCATCGGCCACGTGAAGGCGGGGCACGCGGCGGACCTGTTGGTGGCGGATGCCCGCGTGATGAACGACCTGTCGCGGTTCTCGAAGGACGACACGGTCGAACTCGTGTTGATCGCGGGAAAGCCGCGGCGAGACATCCGCGAGGTGCTTCGCGTCGCGCCCGAAGTGGCCAGCGGCGCTGTCCGGTCTACGGAGTGCTAGCACCATCGACCTCGGCGGATCGGCATATTGAACACCTGCATTTTCGTGTGGAGATTACCCAGGCCGAATTCGAGCGATTGCCCACTTCCTGCCCAAGCAAAGAGGCAATGTCAGATTGCTGAGTTTGGATGTGGCAATGATGTCCGCGATGGTCGTGCTCACATCGATGGCAGCGATGCGCTAGTGAAATCTGGCGCTGCCTGCTGATGTGCTTCGGGTGGCCACCAAGGCAAGACCAGCGGCGCCGACGTGGCGAGCACGTCGGCAGCCAGGGGGCTAAGCCGAAGCCGGCGCGAACGAGGCGCCGTACTTGCGACGCCCCCGGAGTAGCGCATGCCGAAGCGCCTCGATTGTTCCTGTTGTCGCATACATCATCGGATGGTTTGGATGGGCTAAAGTGCCTTTCATGCAAACCGCTCAGCTTCTACCTCACAGCGAAACATTGATCCGCCTGCTGCTCGCCGCCGCTCTTGGCAGTCTGGTTGGGCTTGAGCGCGAACGACTTCTGTGGGCGGCTGGCATACGCACCCACATGTTGGTGAGCGTGGGTGCATGCCTGTTCATGCTTGTATCGGCGTACGGGTTCTCGGATAGCCTGCGCGGCGAACACGTCGTGCTGGACCCGTCGCGCGCGGCTGCGCAAGTAGTGTCCGGGATTGGTTTCCTGGGTGCTGGCGCCATCCTTGCGCGAGGCGAGATCGTGCGCGGCCTGACGACCGCGGCCAGCATCTGGAGCGTGGCGGCCATCGGGCTCGCCGTTGGAGGCGGTCTGTTCTTTGCAGCGGCAGCATCCACCGTCATCATTCTCGTTATCCTGGCTGGCATTAAGCCGCTGGAAGAGGCCTACAGAGCCCGCAGCCAGAGCTGCCGCTTGAGCGTGCTGGCAGATCACGGCGCGGTCAGCCCAGAAACGTTGGAGAAAGCGGTGAAGATTCAGCCGGCGCGATTACGGCGGTTCCTTGTGACGGTCCAGCCTGGTGGAGCGACAGATGCCATCACTGTTCAACTGGTGCGCGTATCGTCGAACGACATTGACGGATTTGTAGAGCGACTTCAGGGCTTGGCTGGAGTGCGCGAAGTCAAAGTAATGTCCCGAGGTGGCGGCCACGGCATCGAGGTAAGTTGAACCCTGCCGTTTTCGAGTGATCTGCCGGCCGAATTTTTGTGGGGCTGCGAAACGCATGAGCCTCGAGAACGCTTATGGCCTTCAGCGCGTGGTGGTCGAACGAAGGAAACAGATGTATGTGGCGGCCGCCGGAAGCGATGCGGACCGCTCGCGGGTGACCGAGTCGGAATCAGATGCGATGCCTTCCACCGCCACGATCTGGCAGATGTCGCGAAACGCCGCTACGGCGGTGTCGATGTCGTCCGGACCGAAAGCCCAGCAGGTCCGCATCACGCGTCGGCCGATGTGGTTGTTCGTACCACAGCAAAAGCAGCAGGGCGCCCTTGGCCAAGTAGTCGTGTGCCGCGTCGGAAAGATCAGGCGTGGCGGTGCGGAAGGCGTCCGGCATGTCTTCGCCGAGCAACTCGACTGACACTCAACAGCGATGCCGCCGTTGTCGGCGACGCCGACGACCGTTGCGCATACGAAGACGTAAGCGGCAGCTGAAGGAACGCGGTGCACGGACCTTTCATGGACGTCGCTGATTGCGAGCCACTCGCGCAGAATCGCCCCCATGCGGCACAGCGAGATGACCGCGCCGGCCCGGTCCTTGGGGGCGCAAACAGCGACGGGCCGCGCGGCGTTCGGTATCTAGTTCTTGGTCTTGGCAATCTCTGTTGCCAAAGTCTCGAACTCTGGACGCACGCGCGCCACGAAGGCGTTCATGTCGTCCGTGTTGAGGTAGCGGATTGCAAGGCCGCGAGAGCCCATGAAGTCGATGAATGCCTTTTCCTTCATGCCTTTGGCAAATCCGTCCTGCAACTGCTTGACGGCCTGGTCGGGGGTGGCTGCGGGAACACCGATGCCTCGCCAAGTCCCGATGCTCAAGTCCACTCCCTTTTCCTTGAGCGTCGGCACATCCGGAAACTCCTTGGCGCGCTGGTCCGCCATGACCGCAAGAATGCGCATCTTGCCGCCCTGGACCTGGGGCGCCACTTCTGGAGGGCTTGCGACAAATGCCTCGATTTGTCCACCGAGCGTAGCTTGGATGGTTTCAGCAGCACCCTTGTACGGTACCTGCAGAAGATCGACGCCTGCCTTCTTGGCGAAGGCCGAGGCGGACATGTGCCAAATGTTGCCGAAGCCCGAGTTGCCCACGCTGATCTTGCCCGGGCTGGCTTTCGCCTCGGCAATGAATTGCTCGAGCGTTTTGAAGCGCGAGTCGGCCGAGACAACGATGCAGGCAGGATCTTCGTTCACCAGCATCACAGGCTTGAAATCCTTGGCCGTAAAGGCAACCTGCGAGAAGATTGGCAATGTGAATACGTCCGGTGAGTATGTGACCATCGTCAAACCGTTTGCCGGTTTGGAGAGGGTGTTCAGGAGGCCAATCGCGCCTCCTGCGCCGGGCATGTTGAGCACCACGATCGTGCGATTCAGGTACGGGCGCGAGGCCTCCGCGAGTGCGCGGAATGTCATGTCGGTGCCACCCCCTACCGCCACGGGCACGATGAAGTTCAGAACGCCCTCAGGCAAGCCTTGCGCATTGACGGTTGCAGTGGCAAGGCCTGTGACGAGCGTTGCAACGCTGATGCAAAGCGCGGCGCGGCGCGACAAGGGCCGGATGTGCCGGAAGCCGAAAGTGTTGGTCATGGATGTCTCCTGTTATGCGTCAGCGTTCTGCTCGACGCCGTTTCATGGGGCCGGCCTCTTGGGCGCCGGCCATGTGTCGTGAGCTCTCGCTCACGGATTCGATACGGCAGTTCCACTCAGCGCTGTGAGCATGATCTTGAACGCGACCATTCCGGGGTCGTCGAGGCCGATGGTCGCGTCGCCGAAGATTCGCGCCCGCCCGATCCGGCTGGGCTGACCGCGAAAGACGGCAAGGGCGCGGTCCACCCCATCCGTGGCGGCGGCGTGCAGGGCTTGCGGGTCGGTGTGGCCCTTGGTGGCGATCGATGCGGCCGCCAACGCGTCGAGTACGGTCTTATCGCCCAGATGGGCTTTGCCGCGTCGCGACATGGCTTCGGTGGCCGCATCCAACAGGCCAGACAGCGCGCTCCAGGGCACGGCAACCTCGCCCCGGAGTTGCTTGCCGGCCGCCATGAGGCCCGTTGCCAGGAGCGTTCCAAAGCTCGAGCTCGAAACCTTGGCCACCGACCCTGCCGCCTGTACAAACGCCAGGCCGAGGTCTTGCGGAAATGTGCTCTTGTCCTGATCCAGTTGGCGAAATGCCTTCAACAAGGTGATTCCCAAATCGCCGTCGCCGACCTTTGCATCCATGACGGTAAGCGTGTCGTGCGACAGCTCCAGCTCAGCGCGGATGTTCTGGATGGCACGCTGCACCAAGATGACGTTGAGTGTCACGTTCATACCTTCCAGAAGGCGCACGCAGCCGGCGCGGTCAGGTATCGCTCGAGCGCGTCGTCGAGCTCGAGGATGCTGAGCGAAACACCACTCATCTCCATCGAGGTGGCGTAGCGACCCACGAGCGGGTGTGCGATGTCGATGCCCGCCTGCGCGAGCCGGTGCGCGATGTGCGGATACATGATGAACAGCTCTTCCGTCGGGGTCGCGCCCAGGCTGTTGAGGAGAAGACCCACACGGGAGCCGGGCGCGAGTTCGAGATCCTCGAGGATCGGGTCGATCAAGGCATCTGCGATTTCGTTTGCTGAAAGCAAAGGACCACGTCGTACACCTGGCTCGCCATGGATGCCCATGCCGATTTCCATCTCGTTGTCGCCGATGACAAAAGTGGGCTTGCCGGCCTGGGGCACGGCGCACGGCGACAGCGCGACGCCCATCGTGCGCACGCGGTCTGCCACCTGTAGCGCTACTTCAGTCACACCGGCCAGATCCAATCCTGCCGCGGCGGCCGCGCCGGATATCTTGAATGCGAACACCATGCCTGCAACACCGCGTCGCTTTTCGCGCTCCGCAAGCGGTGCGCTTGCCACGTCGTCCGCGATGACCACCGTGGTGCTCTCGATGTCTTCCGCTTCGAGCAGCTCGCCGGCCATGTCGAAGTTCATGACGTCGCCGCCGTAGTTGCCGTAGAGGCGCAGGACGCCGGCGCCGCCGTACGCTGCACGCATGGCAATTGCCATTTCATCCGCGGATGGCGAAGCGAACACGTCGCCCACTGCGCAAGCATCGAGCAGACCCGGGCCAACGTAGCCGGTGAATACGGGCAGATGTCCGGAGCCACCACCCGACACGATGCCTACCTTGCCTGGCGTTGCACCGTCGGGCCGCATGACGACGTTCGCGCTCGCGTCTGACCGGCGGTAAAACTGCGGGTACGCGGCGCACAGACCGGTCAACGTGTCGCTCGCGTAGCTGAAGACGTCATTGAGGATCTTTTTCATGCGTGGCCTTCAGGCGCCCACCTTGTAGGGCGTGCTCTTGGCTGCCTTCAGCGCGGCCTCGATTCGCGCACCCTGCTCCTCTCCAACCTGTACGAAGGGGCTGCGGCATTTGCCGACGCGACGCCCCTGCGCGTTCACGGCGTACTTCATGCCGGCCGGCCAGTTGACGTAGCCGATTTCCTTGGAGACATTGGTGATGAGATTGTTGAGCTTCTGAGCGGTCTTGATGTCGCCCATCTGGACGGCCTTGAACAAGTCGATCGTGTGTTGAGGCAGCACCGCGGATGCGCCGGAGATCGAACCGACCGCCCCCATTGCAAGACCTGGGAACAGCAGCCAGTCGTGTGCCCAGGTGACGGCCACGCGGTCGCCGACCGTTTGCAGGATCTCACCGAGCGTCTCGAGCGACCCGCCCACGCTCTCTTTCGTGCCGATCAGACCGCACGCCGGGTCCGAGACCAGCGCGAGCGTGTATTCAGGCGTGATCGACTGGCGTGGCAGCACGTTGTAGGTGATCAGCGGCAGGCCCGTCTCACGGTGGATACGGCCATAGAAGTCTTTCAGGCCTTCAAGGGTGGGTACCTGATAGATCGGTGGAGTGACCATGAGCGCGCCAGCGCCGGCGTCGCGCGCAGCCTTCCCGCGCGCGACGGCCTCGCGCGCTGTGGTGGCGATGATGCCCGCCATCACGGGCAGCCGGCCGCCGACTTCGTCGACCACGGTTTTCACCATCTGACCTGTTTCCTCGGCCGTCAGCGCATGGCCTTCGCCGGTGCTCCCACCGATGACCAGACCTGTGATGTCGTGCGTCATCATGAATCGCACTTCGGCGCGCAAGGCGGGAAGGTCCAGTTCCTCGTCGTCCGTGAAGGGCGTGATGAGGGGAGGGAACATGCCATGGATGTCGGCTTTGGTCAGGAGTTTGGGCACAGCGTCTCTACTTTTTGAACATTGGTGATTGGAGGAGGTCCGTTAGAGCGGACAACCAAATTATCACCACTTATTAACCAATGTCAACCAATTTAGAATTGGTACTAATTTGGTCATTCTTGGCGCGGACATGCTCTCGGATCGGGAGTGGAACGTGTTACCTTTGCGCGTCGCCACTACTGTCGTCTTCCGAAGTGGATCAAATTTGGACAAGCAAGAGGTCAAAAGCGCCATGAATGGACCGGACCATGAGAACGAGCGTCAGCGCGCCCGTCGCATTCAGGATGAGATAGAAATGTTTTTCCGCTCGGCCATCGTCAACAAGTCGCTCAGCGCCGGCGATAGGCTGCCGGCCGAGCGCGAACTGGCGCAGACCTTCTCCGCCACCCGCGCCGTGGTCCGCGGCGCGCTGGATCGCCTCACGAACGAAGGACTGCTGCGGAGGCGCATCGGCAGCGGCACGTTTGTGAACGGTGCGGCCCCACAGCCGGAAGACCCATCGATCAAGACCGAGCAAGTCAGCCCGTCGGATGTGCTGGAGGCGCGGCGCGTACTCGAAGTCGGGTATCTGAATCTGGTGGTGGCGCGCGCCACGGAGACGGACTTCCAGAAGATGGAGGCTGAGTTGCACGCCATGGAAGAGGCTGGCGATCAGCAGAGCTTTCGCCAGGCGGGCTATCGATTCCACCTCCGTGTTGCGGAAAGTAGTCGAAATGCACTGGTGATTGCGATGCAGCGTCAGGTGATGACTGCACGCAGTGCGATTGGATGGTCCACCATCCCAAGCTTGAACGACACGCCCGAATTGCGCAAAGATCAGATCGAGCATCTGCGGGAAATCCTCACCGCTCTGCGCGAACGCGATGGACCCCGCGCGGCTCGTATCGCATCGGATGAGCTCTCCAAAATGATCGGACGGATTATTTCGCCTCGTTAGGTGTAGACCATCCGTTCCCGGCCTTGGTCGACTACCAGACGTCATTGCGCTGCAAAGAACGCATACCGCATGCTCCCAGGGCGAACATCCGCGAAGAAAGTTATCGCAGCCTTGCTCATTCAGTCGGTGTCCAACTGGTGCCTCAGATGCACGCGCACGATCGCTTGCTTCCCGACTTCCAAAAACGCAAGGTGCCGCCCCAAAAGGATTCGCTCAAATACAAGTGCGATTCTCGAAACACGGCAATGAAGGATTTCAGCTCTTATGGTTAGGCCTTGAAGCATCGTCTTGCCGCATCGACTCCGCTACCAATGTCGATGTGCAGCGCGATGACATTCGATGGAGTTTGCGAATAGCGAGGAGTGAGTGGCGGTCGCCTGGCATGTGTGGCAGACCTTCCAGAATCAAAGCGACCTGCCCTACACGATCGATGCCCGCTGAAAACAGGGGGAGCGCCCGCCCCGCCAAGCCAAGGCAGGGTGCCAAGTCTGCACTCGCCAATCCTCGAGGCATCAACCGCTCGACTTCAAGTAGCGTCCAGGCGTTTCGCCAAGCACCTTGCGAAACATGACCACAAAGTTGCTCGCATTCTCGTAACCCAGGCCATCGGCGACATCTTGCACCGTTGCTCCCTTGGCCATCCATTGCAGAGCGAGAAGGATATGAAGTTGCCTGCGCCAGCGTCCGAAACTCATGCCGGTCTCTCTTGAGACCAGGCGTGAGAGCGTGCGTGGGCTGACGTGCATTCGTTCTGCCCAGGAGTCGATGCTGCCGGGACTGGACGGATTCGCCATGATCCATTCAATAAGCTTGCCAAGCCGCTTGTCTGTAGACATTGGAAGATGAACTCGGCCGGGCTGCATCAAAGCCATTTCGTCGAGAAGGAGCGTCATCAGTCTCGATGCCATGCTTCCCTTTTCGTAGTGCATGGGCAATTCCGCTGAACGAATCACCAGCTCCCGGAGCAACGGCGTCGTCGACAAGGTACAGCAGTCGTGCGGCAACGCGTCGCCTGCAGCCGGGTCGATGTAGACCACGTAACACTCGACCGTGCCGGCCACGTCCATCCGATGTCGCACCCCGCCCGGCACCCAAATGCCGCTCCCTGGCGGTACAAGCCAAAAGCCGCCAGCCACTTCGCAAGTGAGAACGCCCCGCATCCATAGCAGGAACTGCCCCTTGCGATGCTGGTGAAAGTTCGTCTCGTCTGCGTTGCCGATCTGCAGCTCGGCGTCGCTCATTGCGGCCGTGTCCAGACCCGCCGCGCCCAAAGTAACCACCGCCCTCGGGACGAGGTCGGGGTCCTGCCAGTCGACGGACGATTCGCTGCTGAAGACAGGCATGGGACGGCGTTCCGAGTCGATGAAGGTGGCGTGGCAAGAATTCAATAGATCATGGCATGCCAGGTTCTTGTGGCCAAGACACGGTGGGCCTACCGTGTTGGCTGACATCGCAACCAGAAAAGCTGAAACATGGAACGAACGAGGAAGATCTTGATATGCGGCGGCGGGATCGCCGGCCCGGCGTGTGCCTGGTGGCTGAGCCGCTACGGCTTCTCGGTGGTAATCGCTGAAAAAGCCAGTGCGTTCAGGGACGGCGGGCAGAACGTCGACGTGAAGGGCGCGGGACAACAGGTCATCAAGCTCATGGGCTTGACGGCACAGATCGAGGCACGCAACACGCTGGAGTGCGGGCAGAAGTGGTTGGACGCTTCCGGCAAGGTGCTTGCCGCTTTCCCTAAGGGTGGCTTCGGCAGCCTGACCAGCGATTTCGAGATCCTCCGAGGCGATTTCGCACGTGTTCTGTTCGATGCGACCAGCAGCACCTGCGAATACCGTTTTGGCACCTCCGTCCTTGGCATCGAAGAGATTCGGGATGGTGTGCGCGCAACCTTCGTCGATGGCTCGACCGAGGAGTTCGGGTTGTTGATCTGTGCCGACGGATTGAGCTCGCCGACGAGAGGTCTGGCGCTCGCTCAGGAAACGCGCATGCGCTACCTCGGTGCCTACATGGCGTTCTTCAAGATTCCCCGGCGTCCAGAAGATGACTTGTGGGCTCACTCCGTCAACGGCATCGGCGGAACGATGATCAACCTCAGGCCCGGAGGACCGACGGAGACCACGGTCCTGATCACCTTCCTGGCCGATGAGCCTGAACCGCAAAGGCCTTCAACACTTTCTCCGCGGGACTTGCTTCGCGAAGCGCTGAAAGGACGAGGCACCGTGGCCGATCGGATCGTCAACGCGCTGGACGCGGTGCAGGACTTCTATTTCGGACCGATGAGCCAAGTGCAAGCTTCGACCTGGTCGAAAGGCCGACTGGTCTTGCTTGGCGATGCAGCGCATTGCCCGACGCCGTTCACAGGCAAGGGCACCGCCTTGGCGCTCGTGGGAGCCTATGTGCTGGCGGGGGAGATCAAGAAACGCTCGACCCACACCGAAGCCTTCCGGACTTATGAACGCATCCTCCGACCGTACGCCGAGCGCTCCCAGCAGGAGTTGAGCCCCCGACTCATTCGACTGATGCATGTGAAGACACGGTTCGGGATCGCCGTCGCTGGTACCCTGCAACGGTTCTTCGGCAGCGCTCCGATCCAAGCGTTGTTGAAGCCGAGCGCTGCGGCTCAGGCGCGCAAGATCGATGACGACTTTGCGCTCCCAGTCTATTGATGGACGCGCCGGATCGGCTGTCCCCGTCGCTGCTGGCCGAAGGTGCGCGGTTGTCCAGCGTCACGCGGTTGCGGCTGTAGCCGCCGAGCACGACCGCATTCCAGGCGTCGCCGACCCGGGCGTCGGCCCCGATCACCGCCGAGCAATGTGTTGCCGGTTAGAACCGGCCTTGCCCGTCGCCGGTGCGGTCGTGCACCCATCTCACCGCCTGCTGCTCGGCATGCCGGAGCGCCTCGGCTGCGCTTCCGTAGGGCTCGGTGTCGATCGGCAGCGCCATCTGCTCCAGGCCGCTCAGCCCGTGCTGGTAGAGAACGTGCGGCTGGTAAAGCGAACCTCCCGACGCGCTCGCACTGCAGACGAAATGGCAGCCGCGATAGGTAAAAGGCCGGTCCTCATACGATCCGACGGCCGATGGCAAAAACGAGTTGGGTTGCATGGCAGGTCTCCTGGCTTGCAATCTCGTTTCGGCCCTCGCGTCGCCATGACAGACAGGAGCGTATGAACGTGCGGGACGCGCGCCGCGGCACGCTGCGCAGCTCGACGCCCGGCGGCCATCTTCTGTGCCTGCGAGCTCAGGTGTCTGGTACCGCCTCTCAGCTCAGGCTGCCTTCGTGATCGACCCACACGCTGGGCTGCAGATGCAACGTCGCGTTTGCGGGATGCGTGGCAAGCCAATGGCTGGCGCAGTCCTCGCTCGTCGCGCTCCAGACGCCGGGTCGGCTTGCGACATGTGCCAGAAAGCGCTCGAATCCCGGCATGCGGTTGGACCAGGCCACATGCTGCGGATGCAGCGTCATCTCGAAATGCCGGCCGCGAGCGTACTGCGCGTCGAATTCACAACGCAGATTGCGCAGCAGCACATCCGGGTTCTCCAGCCCAGACCCGCGGCGTGGGTACAGCATGAAATACTGGTCATTGAAATGGTAGTAGCTCGGCAGCGTGAGCATCGTGCGACGGCGCTCGAAGTCCGACACCCAGTAGTGCGGAATGTCGTCGGCCAGCCCGTTGCCGAAGTAGCGGTATCCGGCGTCGATGAGCAGGTCGATGAGCGCCGAGCTCGCCGTGCCGACGGCGAACGCATCGTTGACCCGTGGCGTGCCGAACCAGCCGGCCGGCTGCCTGCCCGTGATCTCACTGACCATGTCGGTGGCCCATGCGATGCGGCGCACCTTCTCCTCGCGGGAGAGTCGCGTCATGTCCTCGTGCTTGAGTCCGTTGACCGCGATCTCGTGGCCCGCATCCTGCAGCGCGCGCACGCGCTGCGGATACGTCGCCGCCATCATGGCCGGCACCGCGAACGTGGCGCGCAGCGCATGCTTTGCGAGCATGCTCAGCACGACGTCCAGGCCTTCGCCCATCGTGAAGACGGCTTCGGGACTGCGCAGGTTCCTCGGCAGCAGACCGTCGGGAGAATCGGCCAGCCCGAGATCGACCACGATGCGCATGCAGCATCGGTGGCCGTCGGGCCAGCGCACCTCCTCGTCGCGCATGCCGACCTCGTCGCTGATTGTGTAACCTTGTTTCCAGGGCATGGGATGCTTTCTTGAGTCAGGTGCGCAGCTTGCGCGGGGGGAACTGGTCCAGGCAATGGCGCGCGACGGTCTCGCAGGTCGGGAACCACACGCCGTCGAGCTTCTTCATGCGGGCGATGAGTTCGTCGAGCATCGCGATGCGCATCGCTCGGCCCGACACGTAGGGGTGCAGGCAGATGTTCAGGTAGCCGCCGCGCTCGTACTGGCACATGAACGCGTCCCACCACATCTCCAGCACGCGCTGCGGGTCCGACAGGTGCTGCGCGTCGGGTGCGCTGCCGATCCAGCCGAAGGTGAAGAACTGCGCATCGTCGATCGCGAAGTGGAAGGGCAACTCGACCATCGCATGCTCGCCTTGCGCATCGGCCGTGTAGTGAGGCATGAGGCTCGCGGAGCCGTGGCTGTTGTAGACATGGCCGGCCTGGCGCAGCACGGCGTGCGGGTAGAAGCTGCGGGTGCCGCGCGGCCGGTGTCCCGTGAACCGGGACAGCGCCTGCGCCGTCTTCTCGACATGGTCGACCTGGAACCGGTGCTCTGCCGGCGTCTGGTGTTCCCACATGTGGTCGGCCAGTTCGTGGCCGCTGGCCACCATCGCGCGCAGGCTCTCGGGGTAGAGCTCGCAGATTCGCCCCGGCACGAAGAAGGTCGCCTTCACGTCGTGCTTGTCGAACAGCTGCACCAGGCGCAATGCCCCGACCCGGCCGCCGAACTCGCCCTTCGCCAGCTGCAGGGCGGGTTCGTCGAACACCCGCCGCAGCAGCATCGCGTCGTAGTCGGCCGTGAAGTTGACGGCCACGCGCACGCCCTCGGGCCACCGGAAGTCGTCAATGAATTCGTAGCGGCCCGATTCGATGCTTGCGGCCTGCTGCAGGGCCGACAGCTCGGCCTGCATGGACTCCTGGGTCGAGTCCGGCTGTTCGGCATGCTGATCCTTGCGTCTCAGAGAAGTGAAATCGACTGTCATCAGAATGTTCCTTTGGGATCACGCCACGTTCGCGGCGTGCAGGTTGTCGGTCATCCACTGGGCGTGGTCGGCCAGGCGGTAGTCGTCGTGCGGCTGTCCCAGGACCTGGACGCCGACAGGCAGCCCGGCCACGCTCATCAGCGGCAGCGCGACGGCAGGCGCGAGCAGCAGCGACGTCGGCAGGTTGAAGACGGGATTGCCGGTCGCGACATAGATCGGCGCGCCGGGCTCGGGCTTCGCGGCGTCGAGCGCAGGCGCCGGACCTGGGGATGTCGGGCTGATCAAGGCGTCGGCCAGCGGTGCAAGGCGCGCGAAGCACGCCTGTGCGGTACGCCGCTGAGCGAGCGCATGGCGGTAGTCGTCGAGTGTGAGCGTGCGGGCCTTCTCGAGTGACGAAAACGTGCTGGCGGCGAGCGTCGCCGGCCCGCGTGCGAGGTTTTCGTTGTACCAGCGACTTTCGTAGGCGAGGATCACGCCCGTGAACTCGCTCGCCTTCTCGAGGCTCTCCTCGAACGCGTCGATGTAGGGATGGTCGCCGCGGCGTTGCACGCTCACGCCGTGCGCGCGCAGCTGCGCCACGATGTCGTCGAAGGCGCGCCGGGTCCGGTCGTCGGTGACTCTCCAGCCCGTGCACTCCATCACGATCAGCCGCGTCGGCCGGGTGCCGAGTGGTGCGGCTGCAGGGCCGAACAGTCCGGCGTGGCCCGGGTCTCCGCCCACCCGCCGGGCGATCTCGTGCATGACGCTCCACATGTCGCGCAGGCTGCCGGCGTGCACGCCCAGGCAGGCCTGGCTGGAGTTCTGACGCTCGCCACGGTTCAGTGCGCCGAACGTCGGTTTGGCCGCGAAGTTGGCGCAGTACCCGGCCGGCCGGATGATCGAGCCGCCGACCTGTGTGCCGATGGCCGCCGGCAGCATGCATGCCCCGATGGCCGCGGCCGAGCCGCTCGACGAGCCGCCGGGCGTGCGTGTCGCATCGAAGGGGTTGCGTGTCTTGCTGGGTTCGCCTCCGCCGAGCTCCGTTGTCACCAGCTTGCCGAGCAGGATGGCGCCTGCCGCGCGCAACGCCTGCGCACTGGCCGAATCCACGCCTGTCGACGCTCCTTCGTTGTTCCGGATGCCCTCGCCGGTGGGCAGGTCTCGCGTCTGGATCAGGTCCTTGATGCCGATGGGCATGCCGTCGATCGGCGAGAGCGGTTTGCCCGCCTTGTAGCGCAGCGACGCCGCCTTGGCCTCGTTGCGTGCGTCATCGACCCGCATGGCCTGCCATGCCTGTACCGAGGGCTCGCGCCTGTCGATCGTGGCGAGGCAGCGCTCGAGGTAGGCCGTCGGCGAGTCGGTGCCGTCGAGGAAGGCGGGGACGGCGTCGTGGAAGGTCAGGTGTTTGAATGAAGCGGGATCGTAGGGCTGCACGGTGGCGCCTCCTGGATGGGGGATGAAAAGTGGGTAGGGGACAGGCCGTCAGTGACCGAGGAAGGCGCGCTGCACGAAGGGGTTGTCCAGCAGCTCGCGCCCCGTGCCCTCCAGGACCGTCGCGCCCTTTTCCAGCACATAGCCGCGGTGCGAAATCCGCAACGCCTGCCGGAGGTTCTGCTCGACCAGCAGCACGCCGAGTCCGCGCAGATGCAGCCGCTGGATCAGCGCGAACATCTCCTGCACGGCCGACGGCATCAGGCCGAGCGAAGGTTCATCGAGGATCAGCAGCTTCGGCTGTGCCATGAGGCCCCGTGCGATGGCCAGCATCTGCTGTTCGCCGCCGCTCATGAGGCCCGCCAACTGGTTCCTCCGCTGCGCCAGGCGGGGGAATGTCTCCCACATCTCGTCGAGCAGCCCCGCGATGCGGGCCTTGTCGGGCTGCATGCAGGCGCCCATGCGCAGGTTGTCGAGCACGCTCATCTGGGGGAAGACCAGGCGCCCCTCGGGCACCAGGGTCACCCCCTGGCGCACCACTGCGTGGCTGGGCGCGCCGTTCAGCGTGCGCGCCGCGAACCGGATCGTGCCGGTGCGGGGTTTCAGCACACCGGCAATCATCTTGACCGTGGTCGTCTTGCCCGCGCCATTGGCGCCCAGCAACGCGACCACCTCGCCCGGGCCGACGCGCAGCGACACGTCGCGCACGGCCCAGGAGCCGTCGTAGGCATAGGCGATGCTGTCGACCACGAGCGATGCGTCGCTGGTCTGTGCATTCGAAAGGGTGTTCATGCCGTCAGCTCCTCGTCGCTGCCCAGATAGGCTTCGATCACGCGCGGGTCGTTCGCAATGCGCTCGGGTGGCCCCTCGGCGATCTTGCGTCCGGCCTCCAGCACCACGATGTGGTCGGACACCGCCATGACCGACGGCATGTCGTGCTCGACCAGCAGCACGGTCACACCTTCGGTTCGAATCGTGCGCAGCACGTCGATGAGCTCTGCCGTCTCGGTCGGGTTCAATCCCGCGCACGGTTCGTCCGCCAGCAGCAGGCTGGCGCGCGTGGCAATGGCACGGCCGATCTCCAGTCGACGCAGCTGTCCCACGGTCAGCTCGCCGGCTCGGCGCCCTGCGACGGGATCGAGCCCGCTCAGGCGCAGCGCATGGTGCGTGACCTGTTCGACGTCCCGCGCGCCGCTGCGCCCGAACAGCGCGCCGACGCGGACGTTCTCCAGCACCGACAGCTCGCGGAACGGCCGCGCGATCTGGAACGCGCGGGCCATGCCGAGTGCCGCGATGCGATGCGTGGGCAACCCGTCGATGCGCTTGCCCATGAATCGCACCTCGCCCCGGTCGGGCGGGAAGTAGCCGGTGAGCAGGTTGAACAGCGTCGACTTGCCCGCGCCGTTGGGGCCGATGATGCTGGTGATGCTGTGCGCGGCAACGTCGAAGTGGACGTCGTCGGTCGCCACCAGTCCACGAAAGCGCTTCACCAGCCCCTGGACGCTGAGGATCGGTGGCGCGCTCAAGATGCGGCCCCCTTGCGCAGCCGGCGGCGCAGCAGCCCGAGCAGCCCATCGGGTGCCAGCAGCACGAGCGACACCAGCACCAACCCCGTGACGAACAGCTGCACATCCGGGTAGTCGCTCAGGAACACGTACACCAGCAGGGTGAGAAGCACCGCGCCCACGATCGGTCCGAGCAGCGTGCCGATGCCGCCGAGCATGGCGAAGACCACGATGTTGAGGCTGAGTTCATCGCGATACAGCGAGGCCGCCGTCACGAAGCCCAGCGAATGCGCATAGGCCGCGCCGAGCAGTCCCGTGAGCACCGCACTGAGCACGAACACCGACGCCTTGTAGCGCTCCGTGGGCACGCCCAGCATGCGCGCCGTGTCTTCGTCTTCGCGGATGCTCAGCAGACCGTAGCCGAAGCGGCTGTGGCGCACGCGCCACGACAGGAACAGGATGAGCGCGACGGCGGCGATGAAGAGCTCGTAGAAGAACACGTTGGCATCCACACCGGCAGGCACGATCGTTGCGAACATCAATCCGGCCGCGCCGCCGAGGGCGTCGATGTTCGTCGTGAGCTCGGAGGCCACGTGCGACAGGGCCAGCATGGCAATCGCGAAGTACGAGCCGCGCAGCCGCAGCACGGGGTAGGCGAGCAGGGCCGCACTGAAGGCGCACCACGCCACGGCCGCACCGCCGCCGATGGCGAAGCGCGTCAGCGGACCCGCATCGGGAAAACGCGCTTCCGCCAGGCCGGCGGCAAAGCCACCCATGCCGACGAACGCCGCATGTCCGAAGCTGCGGTAGCCCGCCAGCCCGCCCATGAGGTTCCAGGCGAGCGCCAGTCCTGCGAAGAAGAACATCAACTGGCCGATGCGCAGCGAGAACGCCGACATCAGCCCCGCACTCGCCGCTGCGAGCAGCAGCGCGGCGGCGCAAGCCAGCGGCACGAGGCGCGACGCGCGGGACGCGCCGTCCACCGCTTCAGCGCGAGGCTTTGAATGAATGACCGAGGATGCCATGGGGACGCAGCACGAGCGTGCCGACCAGTACGAGGAACATGACGGCGTTGGCATACGCGGGCCCGACAAACTGTCCGGCCATCGTGTAGATCACGCCAAGAAGAAGGCCGCCAACGAGCGCGCCCGAGGGACCTGCGACACCGCCGAGCGTGACGACCATGAACGCGTTGAGCGTCCATGTCGCGTCCGACGACGGCGTGAATGGCAGGATCAGCCCGATCACCACGCCGGCTGCGCCGGCGAAGGCCGATGCGATGGCGAAGGCCAGCGCGTAGATGTGGCGCACGTCGACGCCGCACAGCTGCGCCGCCAGCCCTTGCTGGGCGGTCGCCCGGATCATGCGGCCCGCCGTGGTCCGCTGCAGCAGGATCGACAGGCAGCCCAGCAGCAGCAGGCTCACCCCCAGCGCGCCGAGTCGCACGAGATCGAAACGCAATTCGCCCCACTGCGCCGACGCGAAAGACCAGGCCGGCGTGAGCGCACGCACGTCGGGCGAATAGATCCAGGTGAGCACGTTCTGCGCCATCATCGCCACGCCCAGTGTCAACAGCATGGAACCCATGCCCGTGGGATCGAGCACGCGCTGTACGAGCATTCGCTGGAGCGCATAACCGATGGCCGCCATCACGAGCATCACCAGCGGCAGTGCCAGCAGCGGGTCGATGTGCAGCGCCTGCGTCAGCGAGAAGGCGACATAGGCTCCCACGATGGCCAGCATGCCGTGGCTGAGGTTGAGCACATGCAGCACGCCGAAGACCAGCGAGAAGCCCGCGGCAGACAGCGCGAACACGCCGCCCAGCATCAGTCCGTCGACCAGCGTTTGGAGGAAGATCGGCATCGTGCGGTCCACGCTCAGGCCGTCTTGCTCTGCCAGTCGGGCAGCGGGTGGATCACCGGCGCCACGCGCACGCTGTCGGGATAGATCAACGCGACCCGCCCGGACTGCACCTGGCCCACCTTGAGGCTCAGCGGATCGCCATCACCGTCGGGCGTGAAGCGCACCCGCCCGTACAGCGTCTCGAAGTCGGTGGTCGCGAGCGCCTTGCGGATCGCAGGCACGTCGCCGGTGGAGCGGGCCTGCTGCATTGCCAGCACATAAGTCACCACGCAGGCCGCCGCCGCTGCGCTGTGGTAACTGACGGGACGGTTGATCTTCGCGCGGTACCAGTCTGCGAAGCCCTTGGCGTCACCGAAGAAGCGGTCCTTGAACGGCGCGTCCTCGACCCAGGGTACCGCGAAGGTGAGGCCCTCGGCGTACTTGCCCATCACCTTGCGGAAGTTCTCCGCCTGGGGCCCCAGGTTGTGGAAGATCGTCTTCACGTTGGTGCCCGTGGCCACCATCTGCCGCGTGAGTAGCAGGGCTTCGTTGTCGTGCAGGGTGGTCACCAGCACGTCAGGGGTCTTGCTGCGCATGGCGGTCAGCACGCTGGAGAAATCGTTCGGCTTCTCGGGCAGCACGAATCTGTCGATCGCGCGCAGGCCCTGCTGTTCGCAGGAAGCGATGGCGCCGGCCATCTGCGACTTGCCGTAGCCGTCGTTGGTCGAGACGAAGGACACGGTCGCGGGCTTGGGGTTCAGGCTCGTGAAAAAGCGCGCCATGGTGTCGAACTGCCGGGTCGAGCGCGGATACAGGCCGAAGATGTTCCTGAAGCCCTGCGTGAAGATCTGGTCGGCGCCGCCGCCCGCCTGCACCATGAGCCTGCCGGCGCGCTCCACGAGCGCGGTCGTGGGCAGCAGGATGTTGCTTCCGAACGAGCCCAGGAACAGGTTCGTGCCGTTGTCTATCTCCTTCTGGAGGATGGACACGGCACGCGCCGGATCGCTGGCGTCATCGCTCAGCCGCAGCTTGATCTGGTATTTCTCGCCATCGATCTCCGCGCCACCGAGCTTCTCGTTGATGAAGCTCGCCGCGGCGATGTAGCCGCTGTGCACGTTGAGACCTGTCTCGGCTGCTGCGCCGGTCAGCGGAAGCGAGCCCGCCAGCACGAGCTCCTTGCTGCCCTGGGACCAGGCCGGCAATGTCTTGCCCAGTGCCGCCAGGCCAGCCACCCCACCCATCATCAATTCACGTCTGCGCATAACTGCCACTCCAATCATTGAGTCGATCAACGGAAAATCGCATGAGCAAATTCTGTTTCGCGGCGATGAATTCGCTGCATCCGAAATGCGACGGTTGTCCGGTGGTGCATCAGACAAATCCGGCGCTCGCGGTCGCATGGCGCAACGTCATCGAGAACTCGAAGCGACCCGGCGGATGCACCGTGTCGGTCATCTCGGCCACCGCGTCGTCCGCCAGCAGATACCAGCGTCGGATCCGCAGCAGCGGCTCGCCGGCGCCGCATTGCAGCAATCTGCATTGCGCCCGGTCCGGCATGGTGGCGCTGAAGGACTGGCGCACCTTGCTCACCATGCGGCCCGTCAGGCGCTGCGTCTCCAGGAAGACCGGCATGCGGCTCGCCTGCGCGGCGTTCAGGCACGCGCGATGGCGTGCGGGCAGCCAGATCGAGCTCAGCGCCATCGGCGCGCGATGGCCTGCCGCCGTGCGCAAGGTCTGCGCATGGCACCAGCGCTGGCCGGGCGTCACGCCGATCTCGCGCGCCAGCGTCGCGTCGAGCGCGAGTTCTTCGATGCCGATCAGCTTCTCGGAGGTCTCGCGCGCATAGCGCACCAGTTCGCCGATGGTCTCGAGTGTCTGTGCGTACTCGGGCGTCGGCTGCTGGCGCAGCACGATCGTGCCCAGGCCCTGCACGCTGCGGATCAATCCCTTCGCCGCGAGATCCGACAGGGCGTGGCGGGCGGTCTGCCGGCTGACGCCGTAGGTTTCGACGAGTCTGGCCTCGGTCGGCAGGCAGGTGCCCGGTGGCCAGATGCCTTCCTGGATGCCACATGCGAGCGCTGCCGCAATCCGCTGGCGCTTGGTGCGCGGCGCCTCGTCGGTGTCGTGCATGGCGGCCACCGCATCAGGGCATACCGATGACGGCGCCGGGACGCCCGCCGATCGCAAGCGCCACGAGGATCACCAGTTCGTCTGGCATCGGCGCATCGGGCACGTGCGCCTCGATCGAGTCCAGTGCCGCGAAGTCCCATTCATCGTCCGCCTTGTGCAGCGGTATGTCGATGCGTGCGCCCGGTTCCGCGCGCCTGACGGTCGACGGGATGATGGCCTTGCCCTGTCCGATCAAGGCACGAAGGGGCTTGCCCATGCGTGGATGGAGCACCGCGGCGGCATGCTCGGTCGAGCCTGCCGCGCCGACGATCGCCGCCTTGCCATAGGCGAGCGGCATTCCCGCGTGCCAGTCCAGCGCCGCAAGCAACTGCTGCGTGAGCAGATGGCCCAGTTCGGCGCCCGCTTCGACAGCCGGCACCAGATCGTTGCCGGGCAGGCAGGGGTTGGATATCACGGCCGCGGCGAAACCGCGGCGCACCAGGTGGTCGGGCGAGGTGCCGCTCGCAGTTCGGGTCGTCTCCACGTAGAGTGCCGTCTTGCGCATCGGCGTGATCCAGGCGCTCTCGGTGGCGCGCGGTGCTGGCGTCGGGCACGCCCGTTCCCCATTGGCGACGGTCATCGAGGAAAAGGCATGGGAAATCGCAGCTGCTGACCGGGCCGTGCGCCGGGTGCGTCAGGCGTGACCTGGGCGACCGCCAGGTCAAGGGAGGCGCTGGCCGGACGGGGCAGGGCGATGCACGCGGCAGTGGGCAGAGGGTCGGCGCGTGTCGGCAATCGTGCGAGCATAGGGAGCCCTTTCGAAGCGGGTGAAGGTGGACTTCGATGCTAGGGAGGCACCCGGTGCAGGGGAATGATGAAGTTGCAGTTTCAGAAATGCAGAAAATGAAAGGCGGCGTATGGCAGGCAACTTGCCGTCGATGGACTTGGACCTGAAGCAGCTTCGCTACTTCGTGCAGGTGGCCGAGCTGGGCAGTTTCGCCAAGGCGTCGGACGTGCTCGACGTTGCGCAGCCGACCTTGAGCCGCCAGGTGCGTGCGCTCGAGCTCGCACTGAAGGCCAGCCTCTTGCACCGCAACGGTCGCGGCGTCGAATTGACAGTCATCGGCGCGCGGTTCCTGGAGCACGCCTACAGCGTCCTCGACGCGGCGAACGCGGCGGTCAGGACCCTTCAAGGGCAGGACCGCCGCTTCACGGGACACGTGGCCTGCGGACTGACACCGAGCATCGGCCGCAAGCTGATCGCGGAGTACGTGCGGCGGTTCAGGCGCGAGCTGCCCGATGCGACGCTCACCATCTCCAATCAGCTGTCGCTCGCGCTGAGTGATCAGCTGCGTGCCGCTCGGCTCGACTTCATCGTCGCGCACGATCCCATACCCTCGATGGACCAGGAGATCACGGTCTTGCGCCAGCAGCCGCTGTACCTCGTCGGCGCCGCCGCGGTCGGGGCGGACCCGGCCGTCGTGACCATGGCGGAAGTCTGGCGCACGCCCTTGCTGTTGCCGTCGCGGCCCTATGCCGTGCGCCGCGCGGTCGAGCGCGAGGCCGTGCGTTCAGGCGTCACGCTGGACATCCGCACCGAAGTCGATGTGCTGGACGCCATCTTCGAACTGGCTGCCGAGGGTCTGGGTCATACCGTGGCCACCGGTCTCGCGGTGACGGGCATCAACCATCGCATGGGTTTGTCGGTGCAGCGGATCGTGTCGCCGGGGATCCAGATCCAGCTGGCGCTGGCAACGTCGCCCGAGCAGAACCGCACACCACTGCAATCGCGGGCAGCGGAACTGGCGAAGGCGCTGTTCCGTAGCGATGACGGCCGCGAAGGCCTGCCGGAGCACTGAAGGCCGAGTTCGTCGATAGGCTGGCGCAAGAGCAGCGTGACCTATCTTGCACGCTCTCCCTGCTGAAGCTGCACGTGCATCGAATACTTGAAGAGCTCGCAGGGATGCAGTGACCGGGCCACTTCGATCACCTTGGCGTCGTTGCCGATATAGCGACGCGTGATCTGCATGCCAGGGGATCGAAGCGGCACCTGCAGATGGGTCGCCTCCAGATCGGTCATCGCGGCGATACAGGTGATTTCCTGCTGGATCTCCGTGATGGTCTGCCCGAAGCGCTCGGCGATCTGCGCAAAGATGGGTTGCCGGGCAAGGGGCTCGTTCAATACCGCGCCGAAAGCGAGAGGCACATGGATCTCGGAGTAGGCCACGACGGAATTGCCAGCCGATTCCTTGCGCACCGTGCGCAGGCGCCACCAGTGTTCCCTGGGTTTGCAGCCGAACTGCGCCGCCGTGGCCGCGTCGATGGCTACTTCCTCCTTCTCGCCGACGACACGGACACGCGTGCTGGTCGCGTACTGGAGCAGATCTTCGGCCGAACTGAACCCATGGCTGTAGCGGGACGCCAGCTGTGCTTCCCGGACGTGGCTCCCGACGCCTTTCTGGCTGGACACCAGTCCCAGCTCATTCAGCGAGCGCAATGCCGCACGCACCGTGTGGCGGCTCACGCCAAACCGCTGGCTGAGCTCCGGCTCGGACGGCAGCAGATCGCCGGTCTTGTACCGGCCTGTCTCGATTTCGCTGGTCAACGCAGCGGCGATCAGTCCATGTTTGGTTTGGGGAATCAACGGTTTTTCCATTCAGAGGCTCCGCATCCAGTGCGGTTCGACGCCTGAATGCTAAGCGCTTGGCCCACCACGGTCCGCCGTCGACCCTTTCGGTGAACCCCCTCTGTACTTTCATGGTTTCGCCTGTTATCTTGTATGCCTGTGCAGACAGGCTGCCTCTGAAGGCGGTCTGTGCGCTGCCCGGCAACGGCCAACGTCCGCCGGACAGGTCCACGTTGATAAAGAGACATTTCCATTGATGACCGACGAATCGATTCACATCGCGCAGGATGGCTATCGCCCTCCGACGTTTGGCAGGGACACGGCGAGCGCATGGCGGGCATCGCCACCGGTAACTCGTGCGGCTGACTCTGTCGGTCACGGCCTGCCGGCGCGGCGACGGGGTGTGTCCTCCGGCCGGAGCCTTGCGTCATGAACCTGCCGGCCTACGACACCCTGTTGACGCAGACCCCAGGTGCGCATGTGCTGCATGTCACGCTCAATCGCGTGGCGGCGATGAATGCGTTGAACACACAGATGGGACGCGACCTGCTGGATCTGTTCGGCCGCATCACCGCCGACCCCGGTCCGGTCCGGTGTGTGCTCCTCAGCGGCGCTGGCAGCAAGGCATTCTGTTCTGGAGGGGACCTCAAGGAACGCAACGACATGACGCAGCAAGCCTGGCAGGCGCAGCATGAGCTGTTCGAGCGGGCTTTCTTCGCGATGATGGAATGTCCCACGCCCATCATTGCCGCCCTCAACGGCCACGCCATCGGCGGCGGACTCGAGATGGCACTCTGCTGCGATTTCGTCTACGCGGCGCGCGGCGCACGCTTTGGCTTGTCGGAGGTGCAGCTGGGGATCATGCCTGGTGGCTGCGGCACACAGAACCTCGCACGTGCGGTCGGCGAGCGCCGCGCCAAGGAGCTGATCCTCACGGGGCGGCCTTTCTCCGCAGACGACGGCGTGGAATGGGGCGTGTTCAACCGGGCCTGCGATGGCGACGCGCTCACGGTCGAGGCGCTCGCAACGGCCAGCGCCATCGCCGACAACGCGCCCCTGTCGCTGCGCCAGGCGAAGAAGTCCATCCACTACGGTCTGCAGATGGATCTGCTGACGGGATATCGCTTCGAGATCGAAGCCTACAACCGGCTCGTCGACACCCACGACCGCAGGGAAGGCGTGCGCGCCTTCAACGAGAAGCGCAAGCCCGAGTTCCTGGGCCGTTGACGCTCTTGCTTTCCCTGAGAACCACGCAGAATGAAAATCAAACCACTTGCGCAACAGCGGGTCATCGACCTGACCCAGAACGTTGCAGGCCCTTACTGCACCCAGATACTCGCAGACCTCGGCGCCGAGGTGATCAAGATCGAGCGCCCCGGCTCGGGCGACGACACCCGGCACTGGGCACCTCAGATCGGCGAGGGCATGTCGCCGACGTATGCCACGCTCAATCGAGGCAAGCGCAGCCTCGCACTCGATCTGAACCATGTGGACGGGCAGGCACTGCTGCGCCGGATGCTGCGCGCCAACGACATCGTGATCCACTCGCTCAAGCCGGGAAGCGCCGAGCAGCGCGGACTGGGCTATGACGATCTGAAGGTGCATTGCCCTGGGCTTGTCTACTGCGCGCTGAGCGCATTCGGCAACATCGGGCCGATGGCCACGCTGCCTGGCTACGACCCGTTGATCCAGGCCTATGCGGGCATCATGTCAGTCAACGGACACGACATGCAGCCGCCTGCGCGCGTCGGGGTCTCGATGGTCGACATGGGCGCGGGTCTCTGGTCGGTCATCGGCATCTTGGCGGCGGTCACGCAGCGCAAGGATACGGGCGAGGGCGCGAGGGTCGACACCTCCCTGCTGGAGACGGGGCTCGCATGGATGACCAATCCGATCGCGAACTTCAGCGCCAGCGGCAAGCTGCCGCGGCGCATGGGTTCGGCCACGGCAATGCTGACTCCTTACGAGGTGTTCGGGACAGCCGATTCGCACGTCTTCATCGGCTGCGGTGCGGACCGGATGTTCCAGAAGCTGACTCTCGCGCTGGGCCAGCCGGCGCTCGCGCGGGACCCGCGCTTCGTGCGCAACGCCGATCGGGTCCTGCATCGCGAGGATCTGCATGAGGCGATTGCGTCGCTCACGCGCACGCTGTCCACGCAGACCGTGGTGGAGAGGCTGCGCGCTGCAGGCGTTCCGGTGAGTGCGGTCAACGACATGGCGCAACTGCTCAGTGACGCCCAGGTGGGCGCGCTCGCACTGCATCACCCGATCGCCGCGCCGGGGTTGGACCGTGTGCAAGCGGTTGGCACACCGATCCGGCTGGATGGCGAACGGCCTTTCGACGCCCGCCTGAGCGTTCGCGTCGGGCAGGACACGGAAGCCATCCTGCGCGAGGCCGGGCTGCAGCCCGGCGAGATCTCCGACTTGACGGCACGAGGCGCCGTCCAGGTCTGAGCAGCCCTTTTTTCCTTTCAACCATCTTCGATCCTTCGATCTCTGCGAATCACTCCATGGACTTTTCCTACTCACCCACCCAACAGGAAATCGCCGAAGCCGTGCGGGGCCTCTGCGAGCGATTTCCCGCAGACTACTGGCGCCGGTGCGATGCCGAGCTGGCCTATCCCGATGCCTTCGTCCAGGCGATGACCGAGGCGGGCTGGCTCGCCGCGCTGATCCCGGAGGCCTACGGCGGTTCGGGTCTGGGCCTGCTCGACGCATGCATGATCCTGCAGCAGATCAATGCCTCGGGCGGCAATGCGGCCAGTTGCCACGCACAGATGTACACGATGGCGGCTGTGCTGCAGCACGGCACACCGCAGCAGAAGGACGCCATACTGCCGCGCATTGCTGCGGGCGAACTTCGCCTGCAGGCCTTCGGCGTGACCGAGCCCACCGCCGGCTCCAACACCCTGCGCATCAAGACCTTCGCCAGGAAGGTGCCTGGCGGCTACATGATCAACGGCCAGAAGATCTGGACGTCGCGTTTCCGACAGTCCGACATGTATCTGCTGCTTGCGCGCACCACGCCGTACGAAGACGTCGCGAAGAAGACGGACGGGCTCAGCCTGTTCCTGGTGGACATCAAGCAGGCGGGCAAGGCACTCCAGCCTCGCACCATCGACACCATGCTGAATCACCATACCAACGAGGTCTTCATCGAGAACCTGGAGGTCGGCGACGAATGGCGCGTGGGCGAGGAAGGCAAGGGGTTCAGCTATCTCTTGAGCTCGCTCAATGCCGAACGTCTCCTCGTGGCGAGCGAATGCATCGGCGACGGCAAATGGTTCATCGAGAAGGCGCGCACCTATGCCGGAGAGCGCGTCGTGTTCGACAAGCCGATCGGCGCGAACCAGGGCGTGGCCTTCCCGATCGCGAAGGCGCACATGAACCTGAGCGCCGCCGAGCTCATGCGCAACCAGGCCGCGAGCCTGTTCGATGCCGGCCGACCTTGCGGTGGCGAGGCCAACATGGCCAAGTACTTGTGCAGCGAGGCATCGTGGGAGGCCGCCGAGGCGGCCATGACGACCTTCGGGGGCTTTGGTGTTGCGACCGAGTACGACATCGAGCGCAAGTGGAAGGAGACCCGTCTCTTTCGCACGGCACCGATCTCCAACAACCTGGTGCTCGCCTACGTGGCGCAACACCTCCTCCAGATGCCGCGCTCGTACTGAGTCAGGCGCGCAGAAGGCGGATCCTGGGTAGAGCCATGAACGATCAATCCCCGACATTCCTCGCCGCCTGGAGCGCGTGCGCGGCACGCGCACGCCGGCCGCTGCCAGCAGCGGCCGACGATGCGGCGCGCCGAAGCTGGTTCGACACGCTCGCGGTGATGGCCGCCGGGATCACGGAGAACTGCAGCCGCGCATCGGCGCGGGCGTGCATGTCACTCGCAGGCGTCGCGCCTTCTCCCGCCGATGCCGCGCTGGTGCTGGGCACCGCTTCGCATGCGCTCGACTACGACGACGTCTGCATGCTGGCCACCTGTCATCCCAGCGCGCCGATCGTCTCTGCCTTGCTCGGTGGTCTGCCCCTGTTGGCGCGAGAACGACCTGCGATGACGTTGAACGATCTGCTGTCTGCCTACCTGGTCGGCACGGAAACCATGTTGCGTCTCGGAGCGTGGCTTGGCTTTCGCCACTACGCGCTGGGCTTCCACGCGACCGGCACGCTTGGCACGGTGGGCAGTGCGGCCGCCGTCGCGCATGCGATGCAGCTGCCGCACGCCCAGGCTCATGCGGCGCTGTCGATCGCCGCGAGCAGCGCAGCGGGACTGCGTGCCAATTTCGGTACCGACGTCAAGCCGCTGCATGTGGGGATGGCCGCTGCGGCCGGCTTGCGCGCCGCATCGTTCGCGCGCGCGGGCATCGGGGCCAGCGATGACGTCTGGGAGGCTGCCGGCTTTGGACTTGCATTCAACGGCGGAGTGCCGGCCGCGGCACTGGCCTGGCACGCGGACACCGAATGGGCGATCGTCCAGCCCGGCTTCGAGTTGAAGCGCTACCCAAGCTGCTACCTGTCCCATCGCCTGATCGCCGGCATTCTGGCGATACGAGCCCGGCAGCCGCAGGCGGCTGCCAGGCAACCGGTGGACATCGACATCGAAGTCGCACACAACGGGCTCGCCGCATTGAAATACCCGCGGCCTCGAACAGGTCTGCAGGGCAAGTTCAGCGGGACGTACTGCGCAGCTGCAGCCTGGCTGGACGGTGCCGTCGGGCTGGGGACTTTCTCGGACGAAGCCGTCCAGCGCCCGATGCTGCACGCCTGCATGCAGCGGGTGACTTTGCGCGAGCGCAGCGCGTCGTCGGAGTCTCTGGACACGGCGCCTGTTCAGGTGGCCGTGCGCGGTGCCGACTGGCATGACGCGATCACCGTCGACTGGGCGCCTGGCTCGCTGTCCGATCCCATGAGCCGGGTCCAGCAGATCGGGAAGGCAGAGGATTGCCTGGCACATGGCGGGTCCATGTCCATCGAGCAGATCCTCCCCCTTCTCGACGGACCTCTCCACATGCCGGTATCGGCGTTGCTGCCGATGCGCGAGGCGTTGTTGCAACGCACGTTGCAGTGTGATTCCCAAAACGAAGGAGACAAACCATGTTCGATCGCAAAGGCCCCGCCTTCTTTGACAGCAGGCGGAGCATCCTGAGGGCCGCCGGCGCCGCGGCAAGCCTCTACGCGTTGGGCGCGCACGGTGCGGCCTGGCCCAACAAGCCCATTCGCATCGTTGCGGCGCAGGCACCCGGCTCGTCCAACGATGTGACCGCGCGTGCGCTGGCGGATCATTTCAATCGCAAGCTCGGCGTGCCTGTCGTGGTGGAGAACCGGCCGGGTGGGGTGAGCATGATCGCTGCCGATCTGGTGGCGCGCTCGCCGGCGGATGGGCATACGCTGTTGATTGCACTCAACAGCCAGCTCGCCCAGGCGCCCGTGTTGCTCAAGAAGCCGTCGATCGATCCCGACAAGGATCTGTTGCCGGTCGCTTCGATCGGCGTCGGGCCCGTGACGGCCGTCATGCACAAGGACTTCCCCGCGCAAACGCTGGAGCAGCTGATCTCCTATGCGCGCAAGAAGCCCGTCAACGTGGGCAACTATGCCATCGGATCGGGCTGGCAACTGATGCTGGCCCAGCTGTCCAAGCAAACCGGCGCGCAGTTCAACGTGGTGAACTACAAAGGCACGGGGGCGATGTTGATGGACCTGTTCGCAGGTCAGGTCGATATCGGTGCCGGTTCCCTGGCCGGCATCGGTGCAGGTATTCAGAAAGGCACTGTCAGACCCTTTCTGGTGTTCACGCCAAAGCGCTCGCCTCGCATGCCGGATGTCCCCACATGGACCGAGGCCGGGTTCCACGGACCGGCCTTCGAAAATCTGATCGAGAGCAACGTGCTCTTCCTGCCGGCGCACACACCTGATCAGGTCGTTGCGCAGATCGCTTCGCTTGTGCAGGACGCCTACCGGGAGTCACCGCGCCTGAAAAGCGCATTGCTCGTATTGGCCGAGGATGAGGCGCCCCTGACGGGCACCGACCTGCGGGCTTTCATCGACCGCTCATGGACGAGCTATCGCGATCTCACGCGTGAGCAGGGCATGGTCGCCGAGTAGACATCCGATGTCGGAGGCCGTTGCTCAGGCGTCGCAGTCTGGGCAATGCGCCGCATCCCATATGACCGAGGTTCCCGAATGATTCATTTTCCCAGCCAGGTCAAACTGGTCGATGTCGGCCCGCGCGATGGCCTGCAGAACGAAAAGCAACCGGTCTCCGCCGAGATCAAGATCGGCCTCGTGCACCGCCTGCAGGACGCTGGCCTGAAGGAGATCGAGGTCACGAGCTTCGTGAGCCCGAAATGGGTACCGCAGATGGCCGACAACGCCGAGGTGATGCGCGGCATCCACCGCAAGCCCGGCGTGCGCTATTCGGTGCTCACGCCCAACATGAAGGGCTTCGAGGCGGCCATCGCCGCACCGCGCGCGGAGTGGCCCGACGAGATCGTGGTGTTCGGCGCCGCGAGCGAGGCCTTCAGCCAGAAGAACATCAACTGCTCGATCGCCGAGAGCATCGAGCGTTTCGCGCCAGTGGTCGCCGCGGCGCGCGAGCGGGGCATCCATGTGCGTGGCGGGATGTCCTGCGCACTCGGCTGCCCGTACGAGGGCGACATCGACCCGTCACGCGTCGAGATGCTGGCCGGCCTGATGAAGGGCATCGGCGTGCAGCACGTCGGCGTGGCCGACACCATCGGCACCGGTACGCCCGTCAAGGTGCAGCGCGCGATCGATGCGACGTTGAAGCATTTCGGCATCGACGACATCTCGGGCCACTTCCACGACACCTATGGCCAGGCGCTCGGCAACACGCTGGCGAGCCTGGAGCTGGGCGTGTGGCAGTTCGACACCTCGTCGGCCGGCCTGGGCGGCTGCCCGTATGCGAAGGGCGCGACCGGCAACGTGGCGACCGAAGACGTGGTCTACATGCTGCACGGCATGGGCATCGAGACCGGCATCGATCTCGACCTGCTGATCGACGCGGGCGTGTACATCAGCGAGGCGCTGGGCCGCAAGACAGGCTCGCGCGTGGCGACCGCGCAGCTGGCCAAGTCGGCTTGACACCATTCGATGGCGCCCCAGACGCGGCTCGGCGACGCGACGCCTCATGCAGCGGAGACCGACCCGCGCCGACGAGGACGACGGACTGTTGACGTGGCTCCGTCCGGTGGCCGCACTCAACCGCTCTTTTCGCCGATCCGCTTCCTGCGTGCAATTCCGCCAGGCTTTTTGATCGATTGGATGCTGGAAGCAACTGCCTTGGCCTTGAAACCCGCATGAATGCTGGGTAGTCGGCGGGACAACGCTTCTCTTTGCGCCCGTGGCGCCCGCACGCCGCAGCTCACAGGACGATGAACTCAGGGCAGGGCAGTGGCCTTGACCACGCAAACCCACAGTTGCCAGACTGGCCACCGAAAGGTGCGCTGCCGTAGGCGTTACCGTCATCCAACGCGTCCGTTTTCGAGAGGAGCCCAGCGGGGCAGTTCTCGATGAACCACGACGTCGTTTCGATGACCGCAAGTTTGCCGTTCCGGGCTCGCGCCTGCCTGGAGCGCCGGCCCTCCGGGCCACCAACCTTCCGTTTATGCCCAGCCGTTCCATGGCAGCTGACGCACGGGCGGCGGAGGGTTGGCCAGTTTCCGGTGACCAATCTTCCAATGGTTTGAAGGATCTCGCTTATTGAGCCTTCATGTATCGAAGGGGTGAAACGCCGAAGTGCCTTCGAAACATTGCAATGAAGCTGCTCGAGGTGGAATAGCCCAGGGAATCCGCGACGGTGCCCACGCTGGAACCGAGCGCCAATTGCTCCATCGCTGCCATGAGCACCGCCTGTTCTTTCCAATGGGCGAAGCTGATCTGCACCTCTTGCTGGAAAAGCCGACTCAGCGTTCTCGCAGACAGACCGGCCCATGAAGCCCATGCCTCTCGAGTGCGCGGGTCGGCTGGGTTTTCGAGGATCGCCGAAGCGATCCGAAACAGTCGGCGGTCGCGCGGCATGGGCAAGCGCATGCGATCGTGAGGTGCAACCGCAAGCTCATCGATGAGCACTGCCATCAATCGACTCTGTTCGGCATTCAGTTTCTGGAGCGAGGTCCAATCGACGACGCGGGCCACGATGCACTCCACGAGATCATTGATCTCGATCACGCAAGGTTTGGCTGGCAGGACCTTGCTTGCTGCTGGCGACAGGTAAAGGTTCCAGCTGTGTGTGACGGCGTTGCTGTTGACGGCATGCCGCTCACCCGGGGGCATCCAGGCCGCTCGCCTTGGCGGAACAGCCCAGGCACCGCGGTCCGTGCGCACCTGCAGCAAGCCGTCTGCAATGCACATCAGTTGACCTCTATGGTGCGCATGCCACCGTCCCTCGTATTTGGCAGTTTTGCCGGAGAACGACGGCATCTTGGCGGCGGAGATTGCGAGCACCCGATGTCCGCCCCGTCTTTCTCCGAGCACGTTGAGGGCCTCCCTGTACTCGAGGATGGTTGGAAACAGATGAGGCTTGCTATCCATGGCTCAAATTCGCTACTTATTTGCAGTACCGAGCTACCGCGATCTGGGCTCGCAGTGAGAAAGTTTGTCTGCCGTGCAAAGACGCACGCAGACGTTCCACTCTTATAGCGAAATCGAGCCATGAAACCAATACCCGTCGCGGCAGCGCCGAATGCCACTGCAGTCTTCATCGTTGGTGGAGGTCCCACCGGACTCGCCATGGCGCTGCTGATGGATCGATTCGGGGTTCCCTTCGTGCTCGTGGAGCGCAACGCCGGGTTGACGGATCACCCACGCGCCCGGGGCGCGTGGGTCCGCACGATGGAGTTGTTCCGCCAATGGGGCATCGAGCGTGCGGTCAAGGCTCGGGGCCTGCCCGACGATGCCAATGGCTTTGCCTTCGTGGAGTCCATCGCCGGCCACGAATATGGGCGCGTGCCGCGGGAAATCGACATGGGGCAAACGCCCGCATGGAAGTGCACGGTGTCCCAGGACGTTGTCGAAGACGAGCTGTTCCAGGTGGTACGTCGTTCACCGTGGGGACGCATCTGCTACGGGACCGAGTTCCTGCGACACGAAGAAACGGCGGACGGCCTCACGGCCGTCACGCGCGATACGTCGACGGGTCAAGAAACTGTCTGGTCGGCGAACTATCTCATCGCGGCAGACGGCGCAGGGAGCGGGCTGCGCCGGCAGTTGGACATTGCCATGATGGGGCCCGCGAGCCTGGCAATCATGAACAACGACTACTGGCAGGGAGATCTCTCGCACTTGCCTCGCGTGCGTCAGATCGGCGTCTTTCGCATCATGCCGACCGATCCGGAAGTCATCCCTGCCAGCGTTCTCAATACGAACGGCGCAGACCGATGGCTGACGGTCACCCGGGTGGGCGACGGCAACGACGAGACTCCACCTCAGCGAAGCGATGCCGAAGTCGTTCGCCTGGCACGGGCCCATTCCGGAATTCCCGATCTGGACGTCAAGATCATCAACCGATCGGTATGGCGAGTCAGCAAGCAGGTTGCCGCCAAGTACTCGCGTGGCCGCGCCTTTCTGATTGGCGATGCGGCGCACCGCTTTCCGCCGACCGGCGGCTACGGCATGAACACAGGCATTCAGGATGCGCACAACCTCGCATGGAAACTCGCGATGGTGCTTCGAGGCCAGGCCGGAGAAAGCCTTCTCGACACATACGATACCGAGCGGCGGCCGATCGGACAGGCCAATGCCAATTTCAGCCACGGGAACAGCGTCCGATTCATGAAGTTGGAAGAAGCATTCCAGGCTCGCAACCTCCAGGCCATCAACTTCTGGATCAAGGACGTCGTCCACCATAGCCACAGCATCGGTCTCGGCCTGGGATTCGCCTACGAGGAAGGTGCGCTGGTGCCTGACGGAACTGCCTCGCGCGGACTGACGCTCGGCCGCTATGACCCTTCCGACCGTCCCGGCGGACGCTTTCCCCACCTGTGGCTGGATCTGGCGAGAGAGCGCTCCACGCTCGACCTGTTCGATCGCGACTTCATGATCGTGCATGGTCCCAATTCTGCCGACTGGCAAGCGGCCGCGCGGGACGTGAGCGCACGGCTGGGCCTCACGGTACGTACGTTCCAGCTCGACACGGTCGATCCTCGCGATGGTCTGGACATGGGTCTTCATGGCGCGGTGCTGGTTCGTCCCGATGGGCATGTCGGATGGCGCATGCCATGGGCGCCACAGGATCCGGCGGCCAGTCTGGCGCAGGCCTTGAACACCATCCTCGGCACCGGCCGGACCGCCGATTCACGGAGGGCCGCATGAACGCGTGCGTGCAAGGGTTGCATCACTTCACGTTGCGATGCGACGCCGAAGATCTGGACGGCCTGCGGGACTTCTACTGCCGCGCGCTGGGGCTGGTGCCGGGCGCACGCCCGGACCTGAGGTTCGCGGGGTACTGGCTCTACGCATCGGCCCAGCCTGTCGTGCATCTCTACGCCTCGGGCCGCGCACCGAGCCCCGAGGCCGTGGCACTGGATCACATCGCCTTCAAAGCCACCGGGCTCGCCGCCACGCGCGGCCGCCTGGATGCCGAGGGCATCGGCTACACGGAGGCGCCGGTCCCGGGCTGGACGCTGCACCAGCTCTTCATTCGCGATCCGCTCGGTCTCAAGCTTGAACTGACGTTCGATCTCGCCGAAGAACTCGGGAATGCACCATGACGCTGTTTGCAGACCTGAGCCACGCGCGCACGGCCTATGACATGCGTGGCACGGGCAGCCCGATTCTTCTCATCCACGGTGCCGAGGCGAATCGCGAGAGCCTTGCCGAACTCTCGAAGGCACTTTCGTCTCATGCTGCAGCACCCCTGTGCGCGGTGACATACGACCAGCGCGAATGCGGCGAAACGGTCAGTGATGGCGCGCCCCACAACATCCCCGATCTTGCGGAAGATGCGGTCGAGCTCATGGCGAGCCTGGGCTTCGAACGCTTCTCCGTCATGGGAACCTCTCTGGGCGGTCGGGTGGCGCAGGCCCTGTCCATCGCCCATGCCGAGCGTGTCGAGGCGCTGTGCCTCGTCAACACGTGGCCGCTGGACCGCGCACTGTCGGACCTCCATCCGCAGGGCGTAGATCGTCTCCGGAGACTGCGCGCCGGCCTTCCCGCCACGGCGCGGGATCTGGCCGCGATGTTCTACACGCCTGCGCACGTCGCTCTTCATCCGGCGCTGGCCGAGCGCTTTGCAAGGCCGGGAAGTGCATCGCGTCGCAGCGCGTTGGCGCTCGAGGTTCACGATCTTCCGCCCGAACGCATCCGGGTGCCGACGCTGTGCATTTCGGGCGCGGACGACCAGGTCGTTCCGACCGCCGTCATGTCGGCGCTGGCGGGGCGGGTGGCGCACTCCACTTCTGAAATCGTTCCGGACGCCGGGCATTCGATCGCTGTTCAGGCGCCCGCGATCCTGGCCCTGTGCATCGCGAATTTCACGTCCCGTCAAGTCAAACCGCTTCCTTCAACCTGATTCCCCTCCAGATCATCGAAAGGTCCCGCTCATGTCCACTTCCGCGCTTCGGCGTCGTACTCTCGGCAAGGCTTTGGCCGGCCTGCTCTTTGCAGGCTTCGTTGTCGAGGCGACGGCGCAACAGACAGTCCGCATCGTCGTACCTTTTGCGGCTGGCAGTTCGACCGACCAGCTTGCCCGGCAGTTGACCGACGCCTTGCACGAGATCAACGGCAATACCTATGTCATCGAGAACAAGCCTGGTGCGAGCGGCATCATCGGATCTTCCGACGTCAACAAGTCAAAGGCCGACGGCACGACCCTCCTCATGACCACGGGTGGGCACGCGACCAACGCGGTGCTGTACGACAAGCTGCCCTACGACTCCCTGAAAGGATTCACACCCATCTCCCAGCTCACCGTGACGGCGGGATTTCTGTTGATGGTGCCTGCCGACTCGCCGTACAAGTCGCTCGACGAGCTGGTGGCTGCAGCCAAGGCGCACCCAGGCACGATCAGCTATGGATCAGCCGGCAATGGCAATACGACGCATCTGGTCGGTGCCATGTTCGAGAAGTCGGCGGGAATCAAGCTGATTCACGTGCCGTACAAGAGCACGCCGATGAACGACCTCATTGCGGGCCACATCAATATGCTGTTCTGGGGTTCCGGATTTGCGACACCCCTCATTCAGCAAGGCCGAGCCCGCGCACTGGCACTCGCCGGCGACAAACGTGTGGCGGACCTGCCCGACGTACCGACACTGAACGAGAAGGGATTCCGCGGTGTCGACGTGCCCGCGTGGGCTGGCCTGTTCGGACCACCAGGCATGTCTGCCGAGACCGCCGACAAGATTCAGCGCGATGTGGCCAAGGCCATGCAAAGTCCGTCGTTCGTGAAGGCGTTCAGCGCGACACCCGGCACGTTCAGGCTGGCGTCGACGCCTGCTCAATTCAGCGACTCCCTGACCAACGAAGTCGCTCGTCTTCGCCGAGATATCACCCCGCTCGGCATTCGGATGGATTAGGCGTGGAAACAGTGGACGCGGCGCTGAGCCGGCTTCGCAAGGAGATCGACGTCATCGACGATCAGATCGCCGAACTGCTTGCGCTGCGATTCGTCAAGACCGACATGGTTGGAGCGCACAAGGCGACTCTTGGAGAGCAGGCGAGGCATCCGCAGCGCCAGTTGCAGCGCAGCCTGCTTCTCCAGGAAATAGCCGACCGCCATCAGTTGCCGGCAGATCTCGTATTCAACCTGTTTGGCGTCATCGCACATGAAGTGGTATCGCGCCATCGGGCGGCGGGATGTGCGGACGAGGCACTAGCCCCCTGATCAAGACATATGAAAAGGCGACGACTGACATGCAGTTCAACTGGCAAAACCCATATCCCACCACGCGCATTCCGGTGTTCGCACGCAACAGCGTTGCCACCTCGCATCCGCTCGCCACGCAGGCCGGGCTCTCTCTGCTCTCGCAGGGCGGGAATGCGGTGGACGCAGCCATCGCCGCGGCGGCCATGCTGACGGTCGTCGAGCCGATCTCCTGCGGGCTCGGTGGGGATGCCTTTGCACTGCTTTGGCACGAAGGGCAGCTGCTGGGACTCAACGCCTCGGGCACCGCCCCGGCGCGTTGGAGTCTTGACTATTTCCGAGCGCGATACGGAGAAGACGGCCATGGGCTGGTGCGGCGGCCGCACCGCGGATGGGACAGCGTCACCGTCCCAGGTGTGATCGCAGGCTGGGAGGCGCTTCACAGACGCGCGGGGCACCTGCCCTTCGCTCAACTGCTGGCGCCTGCGATTCGCACCGCGGAAACCGGCTATGCCGTCTCACCGGTCGTGGCGCACAAGTGGGCTGCGGCGGTCCCGGAGTTGAAAGATCAGCCTGGCTATGCCGATACCTTCATGCCCGCTGGCCGCGCACCGACGACGGGTGAATGGTTTCGCGCACCCGGACATGCAGTCACTCTGCGTCGCTTGGCCGAGCATGGTGCTCAGGATTTCTACCGCGGCGAACTCGGCGAACGCCTCGCCGCCGCGGCCCGCCTGGCCGACTCCGCATTGACTGCGGATGACCTCGAACGCTACGAAGTGGAATGGGTCGAACCCATCGCCCAGGCGTATCGGGGCCACACGGTGCACGAGATCCCGCCCAACGGCCAGGGCCTTGCAGCGCTGATCGCGCTGGGCATCTGTGCGCGCTTCGACCTGCGCTCGCTCGGCGCCGAATCGGTCGATGCCCACCACATTCAGATCGAGGCCATGAAGCTCGCTTTCGCCGATGCCTACGAGCACATCGCCGACGGCCGCTTCATGCACGTGGCACCCGAGCGCTTCCTTGAACCGGCGTACCTCGACACGCGCGCCAAGCTCATCGACCGGCGGCGCGCGGGACGCTTCCCGACGGGCTTCCCGCGCCGTGAAGGAACCGTGTATCTGTGCGCTGCCGATGAGAACGGCCAAATGGTGTCGCTGATCCAGTCCAACTACATGGGTTTCGGTTCGGGCGTCGTGGTGCCGGGTACTGGCATTTCCCTGCAGAACCGCGGCGTGGGCTTCTCTTCGGACCCACGATCGGCCAATGTGGTCGCAGGCGGAAAGCGACCCTTCCACACCATCATTCCTGCGTTCATGAGCCGCGACGGGCGACCTGTGATGGCTTTCGGTGTGATGGGCGGCGACATGCAGCCACAGGGACATTTGCAGACCATCGTTCGCATGCTCGACCATGACCAGCAGCCCCAGGCTGCCTGCGATGCGCCACGATGGCGGGTCAATCGAAACGGCACCGTCTCGGTCGAGGCGAACATGGCCGTCGACCTGCGCCGTGGGCTCGCGGAACGCGGGCACGATCTGCAGGCGGTCGATGACCCCTACATGGACTTCGGATCGGGTCAATTCATCGCCCGACTCGACGATGACCCCACACACGGCTACATCGGTGCGAGCGATGCGCGCCGGGACGGGCAAGTCTCTGGTTTCTGACCATTCGCGGCCGTGGCATCTCCCCTTGGCATTTTCACTTTTATTGCGAATTGCCAATGGAAGGCCGTCAGCCGCGCTTCGGCGCGCTCTTTCACTTGCCGATCCTCATCGCCAAATTGATCTTTCGATGCGTGTCTATTGGTGATACTGGCGATATGGTCTTGGTGCGGCGCAACAACTGCCTTGGCCTTGGAACCCGCATGAATGCTGGGTAGTCGGGGGGACAACGCTTCTCGTTGCGCCCGTGGCGCCCGCGCGCCGCAGCTCACAGGACGATGAACTCAGGGCAGGGCAGTGGCCTTGACCACACAAACCTACGGTTGCTAGACTGTCGCCCGCAGTCGCCGAAAGGTGCGCTGCCGTAGGCGTTACCGTCATCCAACGCGTCCGTTTTCGAGAGGAGCCCAGCGGGGCAGTTCTCGATGAACCACGACGCCGTTTCGATGACCGCAAGTTTGCCGTTCCGGGCTCACGCCCGCCTGGAACGCCGGCCCTGTCGGGCCACCCACCTTTCGTTTCTGCCCCGCCGTTCCACGGCGGCTGCCGCATGGCCGCACGGGCGACGGAGGGTTGGCAAGCGCATGCCCAGGTCAGGTTCGCGGCGTCACTGCACTCCCACCTTTCCCAGGGACATCCCCCATGAAAATCACCGGAAACACCATCCTCATCACCGGCGGCACCAGCGGTATCGGCCGCGCGCTGGCCGAAGCGCTGCATGACCGCGGCAATCGCGTCGTCGTCGCGGGCCGGCGCCAGGCATTGCTGGACGAAATCGCCGCCGCGCGACCAGGCATCGAGGGCCTGCTGCTCGATGTGGACGAGCCGACTTCTCTGGCGCAACTCGGCAAGCAGCTGCAGCAGCGTTTTCCCGAGCTGAACGTGCTGGTCGCCAACGCCGGCATCTCGCGCAGCGAGGACATGGCCGACGACGGCTGGACGGCGGACGCCGCCGAGGCCGTGGTGCAGACCAACATCCTGGGCGTGCTGCGTGTGGCGGCCGCCGTGCTGCCGCTCATCAAGCACAAGCCTGATGCTGCCTTGCTGGTCACCGGCTCGGCCCTGGCCTTCGTGCCGCGCGCCGACTTTCCGACCTACTGCGCGAGCAAGGCCTTCCTGCACTCCTGGCTGCAATCGCTGCGGCATCAGTTGCGCCGCCACCCCGTCGAAGTCCTGGAGCTGTCACCGCCCTACGTCCAGACAGAACTCACTGGCGCGGCGCAGGCGAGCGACCCGCGTGCCATGCCGCTGTCTCAGTACATGGAGCAGGTTCTGGAAAAGCTTCAGGCCGGCGATACGCCGAGAGGCGAACTGCTGCTGGACCGCGACCTGCCGCGCCGCTGGGCCGAGCGGGACGGCTGCTTTGACGCGATCTTCTCCACCATGAACCCGATCTGAACCATGAAAACGCAATGCACCGGCACACTGAACCACCTCAGCCTGCCCACGACCGACCCGGCCGCCACTGCGGCCTTCTTCCAGCAACACTTCGGCTGCGAGATCGTCACCACGGGCGACAGCATCCTGCTCCAGCGAGACGGCTTCGACATCGTGCTGGACCACATCGCAGACACGACGTCCTGGCCATCGAACTTCCATTTCGGCTTCGAGATGGCCACTTTGCTCGAAGTGCAACAGTTGCATGCGGCCTTTCAGCAGGCCGGCGTGCACATGGAGACGGGCGTGTTCAACAACACCCGCGGCTCGCGCTTCTTCTGTCGCACGCCGGAAGGCCTACTGATTGAGGTGAACACTCGCGAGGACAGAGGCGGCGGTTGGCAGCAACTCTTCTGACAGCCGCGCTGCTCAAGCCGCTTCGCTGCCCGAAAGCGTGGCGGCCCACGTGCCCACAGCAACGCCGCCGAGCCATTGCCGGGCGTGCTGGTGATCGCGAGCAGTCCCTGCGTGTGCAGGGATGCGCTTCAACTGCAATTCGGGGCACCCAAAGGGCGCTCCACTCTCACAGCCGTTGTCCATCCCGAGGAGCGGTGGCAGGGACTTCCCGGATCTGTCAGAACGCGCTCTTGACCACCCCTCCGTCCACCCGAAGCGCCGCCCCCGTGGTCGCCGACGCCAGTGGGCTGGCCACGTAGGCCACCAGCGAAGCGACTTCCTGCGGCGCAGCGAAGCGCTTGATCAGCGACGTCGGGCGAACGTGGCTGAAGAACTCCGCCTCGACCTGCTCGAAGCTCTTGTCGCTCGATCGCGCCATGCCTTCCACGAAGTCGCCGACGCCACGCGATTTCGTCGGGCCCGGCAGCACGCTGTTGACCGTGATGTTCGTCCCGGCGACCGATTCCGCCAGCCCGCGCGACACCGCGAGCTGCGCGGTCTTCGTGACGCCGTAGTGGATCATCTCGGTCGGGATCTGCACCGCGCTTTCGCTCGAGATGAAGATGATCCGTCCCCAGTTCGCGCGCTTCATCTCCGGCAGCACCAGGCGTGCGAGGCGGACGCCGCTCAGGACGTTGACGTCGAAGAAGCGCTGCCAGTCGTCATCGGGAATATCTTCGAAAGCCTTGGCCTCGAAGATGCCGAGGTTGTTGACGAGGATGTCGATGCCGGCGTGACGACGCACGACTTCCTCGGCAGCATCGGCCCGGCTGAGGTCTCCGGCATAGCCGAGAACCGTGCCACGCGTTTCCGAGCGGATGCGGGCCACCGCCTCGTCGACCGCAGGCTGCGACCGGCCGTTGACGATGACGCTGGCGCCCTCCGCGGCCAGCGTGTGCGCAATGGCGTAGCCAATGCCGGCGGTGCTGCCGCTCACCAGAGCCAGCTTGCCATCGAGTTGCAGATCCATCTTGATTCTCCTTGGTTGGTCGGACGATTGTGTCCGTGAGTTCTATCGTTCGCCCATCAGCCGAGGAAGTCGACCAGCGCCGGGATGACCTGCTCGGGCGCTTCCTCCATCAGCCAGTGCCCGGAGCCTTTCACGATCACGCCCTTCACGTTGGTCGCGACCATCTTCCCCTGTTCGATCAGGAAGGTTCCGCCGGCCTTTTCACCGGAGAGCACCAGCATCGGCATCGGCAGGGGCGTCTTGCCCAGCTCGGCGAACTCCGCCGCGTCCTGCTCGAAGGCCTTGAAGTACTCGAATCCGGCGCGCATGCCGCCGGGCTGTGCGTAGGCCTTGGCGTAGAACTGGCGATCGGCCTCGGGCACCGAGTGCTTCGGGTCGGCCGCGAAGTCGTTCCAGAAGTGCTCGAAATAGATGCGCTCGCGTCCCTTGACGAGTGCCAGTGGCGTCGGGCCATGGAAGTGGAAGTGCCACAGGTCGCGCAGGAGCCACACGTTCTGCCATTGGCCGATGCCGGGCAGGAAGGCGTCCATGAGCACCACCTTGTTCGTCTCCGAAGGAAATTGCGCGGCATACGCATAGGCCACCATCAGGCCGATGTCGTGGCCGACGATGCTGACGCTGCGGATGCCGAGCGACCGGACCAGTTCATGGATGTCGACGGCCATGTTCTTCTTGCCGTATCCGGTCTCGGGCTTCGACGAGTCGCCGGCCCCGCGGAGGTCGGGCACGATCACGGTGTGCGTCTTGGCCAGCAGCGGCATCAACGGGTTCCACATGTGGCCGGTCTCGGCATAGCCGTGCAGCAGCACGATGGCGGGGCCGCTGCCGCCGATGCGGTAGTGGATGCGCGTGCCGTTCACTTCCGCGCTGCCTGCGCGGAAGCCCGGCACGGCGTCGACAGCCGATGCGGCGTGCGCTGCGCCGCCCATGGTCAGTGCGGCGCCGAAGGCGACTGCGCCCGCGATCAGCGCGCGGCGGGAAGGGGTGGGGTGGCTATCGGTCATGTTGAACTTCCTTTCTGTTGGTTTCTCGGGTGACGTGAATTTATGATTCAGCTTCACTTCCAGAAAGGGGCCAAAAGTGGTTTACTCATTCAGCTTTTCTGAATGATTGGAAGTGACGCTCATGGACCGATTGCGTGCATACGAGGTGTTCGTCACCGTGGTGGCGCGGGGCAGTTTCACCAAGGCGGCGGATGCCCTGGACACCTCGCCGGCCAACGTGACGCGCTATGTCAGCGAGCTGGAAGCCCACCTGCGCACGCGGTTGATCAACCGCACATCGCGCCGCCTGTCGCTCACCGAAGGCGGCGAGGCGCTGTTCGACCGGGCCAAGTCGATTCTTGAGGAAGTCGCGGAGACCGAGGCGCTCGCGACCACCGCGTCGCTGCAGCCGCGTGGGCGTTTGCGCATCAACGCGCCGCTGAGTTTCGGCAGCCTGGTGCTGGCGCCCCTGTGGCCGAAGTTCATGGCGCGGTACCCCGACGTCGAACTCGACATCGCGCTGATCGACCGCGTGGTCGACATCGTCGAAGAGGGCTTCGACCTGGCCATCCGCATCTCGCGGACCACGTCGGGCAACCACATCGCGCGCCGACTGGGCAGTTCGTCCAACCTGATCTGCGCGTCACCCGCTTATCTGGCAATCCACGGCATGCCCGAGGTCCCGGCGGATCTTGCGCGGCACATGTGCCTCGGCTACACGTACGGCGCCACGTCCGACGAGTGGCAGTTGGCCGGCCCCGGCGGAACGCTGGAGTCCGTGCGGGTGCGCTGGGCCCTGCGGGCCAACAATGGCGAAACCGCGCGCGCCGCGGCGCTTGCCGGCGGCGGCGTCATCTGGCAACCGAGCTTCGTGATCGGGCAGGACGTGCAGGCCGGTCGGCTGGTCGAGGTCATGCCGGGCTATCGCATGCCGCCCATCGACATCCTGGCGATCTATGCCAGCCGCCGCCATCTCAGCGCGAAGGTGCGGGTGATGGTCGATTTCCTGGTCGATGCGCTTCAAGGCGCGCAGCCCGAGATGTCCGTCGACTCCGGCGGGGCCTCCAAGGATTCGTCCATGCGCTGACGAGACTTCTTCATGACACGCACTTCCCACTACCATCGCTCACCACCCATTGGCCACCACTGAAAGGCACCCATGAGCTTCATCACCACCAGCGACGGTACCGAGATCTTCTACAAGGACTGGGGCACGGGCCAGCCCATCGTGTTCTCGCACGGCTGGCCGCTGAGCGCCGACGACTGGGACGGCCAGATGCTGTACTTTCTGGCCCAGGGCTACCGCGTCGTTGCGCACGACCGCCGCGGTCACGGCCGCTCCAGCCAGGGCTCGAAGGGCCATGACATGGACCACTATGCCGACGACCTTGCGGCCGTCACCGCGCACCTGGACTTGCAGAACGCGATTCATGTGGGCCACTCCACCGGCGGTGGCGAAGTCGCCCGCTACATCGCCCGCCACGGCAGCCAGCGCGTGGCCAAGGCGGTGCTGATCAGCGCGGTGCCGCCGCACATGGCGCGTACGGCGTCCAACCCGAACGGCGTGCCGATGGAAGTGCTGGACGGCATCCGCGCCGCCGTGGCGGCCAACCGCCCGCAGTTCTTCAAGGATTTCACGCTGCCCTTCTATGGCTTCAACCGCCCGGGCGCGGTGGTGTCCGAAGGCATACGCGAGCACTGGTGGCAACAGGGCATGATGGGTTCGGTCCAGGCGCACTACGAGGGCATCAAGGCTTTCTCGGAGACCGACTTCACCGAGGATCTCGAGAAGATCGACGTGCCGACGCTCGTGATGCATGGCGACGACGACCAGGTCGTGCCGATCGCCATCTCGAGCGAGCTGACCGCCAAGCTGATCAAGGGCGCCACGCTCAAGGTCTACCCCGGCTACCCGCATGGCATGTGCGCGACGAACGCAGACGCGATCAACGCCGACTTGCTGGCGTTCTTCAAAGCTGACCGGTAGCGACCGTTCGCCAGGTCTGGCAATATCAGGACGGAAGCCGCCGCTCGATCGCTTCGCTGCCTGCGAGCGATGAGATGCGCGGCCCCGTTCTTACCCAAACCTGAAAGAAATCACCATGGCAAAAGCCTATTGGATCAGTGCGTACCGTGCCGTCAAGGACGCGGACAAACTTGCGGCCTATGCGAAGCTGGCCGGCCCCGCCATTGCTGCCGGAGGCGGGCGCTTTCTGGCGCGCGGACTACCTGCCGAGGTGTACGAATTCGGCCTGTCCCAGCGTGTCGTGCTGATCGAATTCGACAGCGTCGAGCAGGCGAAATCCGTTCATGACAGCGCGGCCTACCAGGCCGCGCTCGATGCGCTGGGCGATGGTGTCGAACGGGACCTGCGCATCGTCGAAGGGGTGTGAGTCCCGGCGGGGCGGGACTCGGCCAGCGGCGGTCTTCAGGACGACCGCCCTGGACGACCGCTTCGAACGGTGATCAGGCCAGTGCCGTGCTGAATGTCGCCAGCAGGCGCGTCCAGGCGCGCTCGGATTGGGCCGCATCGTAGACCTGCGTATCGGGCGGGCACCAGCCGTGCGCTGCGGGGTACACCTCCACCTCGGCCGGCAGCTTCGCGCTGTCGAACGCGGTGCGCAGCGTGACCTTGGTTTCGGGCTCTTTGGCGTCGTCGTTCTGGGCCACCGCAATCAGGTAGCGCGCCTGCGTCTGGGCCACCAGGCGATGCGGGCTGTCGGGGGCTGCGGTCACCATGGCGGCACCGTGGAAGGTTCCGACAGCGCCCACGCGGCCGGGCGCCACGGTGGCCGTGCGCACCGCGATCGGCCCGCCCATGCAATAGCCGGTGGTGCCCAGCTTGCGCGTCTTGTCCACTTCCGATTGGGCGTCGAGCCAGGCCACGAAGGCGGTGGCGTCGCTCAGGTGCATGGCTGGCGTCAGGGCGCGCATCAGCGGCATCACTTCGGCGATCGGCGTCTGGCCGCCCTGTGGGGCGGTGGGCGCCTTCTTCTGCCGGTAGAAAGGGTTCACCACGAGCACGCTGTAGCCTGATTCGGCCAGCCGCCGCCCCATTTGCCTGAAGGCGGGACGAAGGCCGAACACGTCGGGCCAGATCAGCACGCCGGGTGCAGCGCCCGAAGTGGGCGCCACGAAGTAAGCGTCGCAGCTGCCCTCCGCGGTGGTGATGGTCACCTCGCGCTCGGCCACTGCCGCGGCGTTGGCCACGCTGGGCAGCGCGGTCACCAGTCCGGCGGATGCGGCCCACGTACCGAAGTCGCGGCGGGTGTACTTCTTCAGCTCTTCCTGGTCATTCAGATCACACACGATGGATTTACCTTTCAAGATTACGTCACACGCCAGCTTGTGCCATGAATCGGGTCGACCAGCAAGCAATGCTTCGGCAGGCCAGGGATATCGATCGGTGTGCTGCAGCGTCATGGCCGGTTCGATTCGACTGCGCCAGATCAACCCCGCACCAGGTCACGCTCCGTAGCATGGGCCGATGATCGAATTCACTCCCGCCGTCGCCGCCATCTCCGCCGTTGTCGCGGGCGGCATCATGACCGTCGGCTTTGCCGTTCGTGCGACCCGTTGGGGCACGCCGCTCCTGATGATCGGCATCGTCGGGCTGCTGCTGGTCATCTGGTATGGCGTGATCTCCAAGCTCTGACGCCAGCCGATCAGTTCAAAGTGAACGCCGACATCCGTGGCAGCGTCCGTTCGCCGGACTTCTGCAGATGCCGGCGCATGCGCTTCTCGGCCTTGTCCTGATCGCCTTCGAGAATCGCTTCGGTGATCGCGCGGTATTCCGCCACCATCGAGCGAAGGTCGGTGGTCGTCAGCGAGTGATAGAACTGCGCGCGGAACAGATGCGCGCGCGCCTGGGGCAGCACGCGGTCGAGTTCGCTGCTGGCGGCGATCTCGAACATCACCTTGTAGTAGTTGGCGCGCTCGTCGAGCACGCGGTCGAGCGCCTCGGGCGTCTCGGCGCTGATGAGCTTCTGCGCCGCGGCCTCGAAGCGCCGCGCGTTGCTGCCGATCCCGATGTTGGCCGCGGCCAGCCGGGCCGCCAGGCCCGACAGGACCTCCAGCACGCCCAGCAGGCTGGTCGCGTCCTCGCGCGTGAGTGAGCGGATGACCGCGCCGCGGTGCGGCGTGAGGTCGACGACGCCACTCGACGCCAGGATCCGCAGCGCTTCGCGTACCGTGCTGCGGCTGACGCCGAGGTCGCGCGTCAGGTCGGCCTCGATCAGGCGCTGCCCGACCGTGAAGCGCCGCATCAGGATGCCCTTGCTGATCGCATCGGCCACCCGGTCCGGCGTGCTGCGCGGATGGGTCTTTCCGGCGGGGGCCTTGCCCTTCGCTGGCGCGGACCCTGACGTGGGTTCCTTGTCGATGTCGTTCATGCGAGCTTCCAGGGTACGGATGGTGAGTTGCCAGGTCGCCAGCGTAACGGATTCCCCGGCGCCGCCGCGGCCGGAAAACGCCGCCGCCTAGGGCAAACCACGTTGTTTCAGGTATTGATTGTCCGGCAATATTGGCAGACAGTCACAGGCGGGCGCATCGGGGCCAACCCGCTCGATGCATGCACAAACCGAGGCAATGTTCATGAGCCAGAAGATCGACAGCTCCATCGGGCTTCCGCCATTGGCGCAGCGCACGCTCGCGGCGGTGGTCCAAGGCCACCTGCACGATCGCGCCAACAAGATGGCCGTGCGCGATGTCGAGCGGAGCCTGAGCTACTCGGCGCTGTACGAAGAGGCGCTGGCCTTCGCTGCCGGCTTTGCGCGGCTCGGCGTGGCGCGGCAGGAGCCGGTGCTCCTCATGCTCGACAACCATCTCGACTTCGTGATCGCCTGGTGGGCGCTGTCGCTCACCGGGCGCGTCGAAGTGCCGGTCAACACGGCCTACAAGGGCTCGATCCTGGCGCACGTGATCAACAACTCCGGCGCCCGCGTGATGGTGATCGATGCGCCCTACGTTCCATTGCTCAACGCCGTGGCGGACAAGCTCGAAAGGCTCGAGCACGTGGTCGTTCGCGATGCGGCGGGGAGCCGGGTCACGCTGGCCGGCCGGCTCCGGCAGCAGCCCTGGGCCGCCTTGCGAGGCCCGCGCGAATCGGCCGCGCACATCGACCCGTGGGACGTGATCGGGATCATGTACACCTCGGGCACCACCGGGCCGTCCAAGGGCGTCCGCGTCACGCACGCCCACGCCTACGGCTATGCCGCGCCGCAGGTGCTGGGGCTGGCCGATCCGGACGACGTCTCGCTGTGCACGCTGCCGCTGTTCCACATCGGCGGGCAATGGGCGGCCATCTACAACAACCTCATTGCCGGCGGGAGCAACGTGCTGTTGCCGCGCTTCTCCGCCACCACCTTCTGGGACGATGTGCGGCGCCATGGATGCACCTACACGATGCTGCTCGGCGCCATGGCGAACTTCCTGTTCCGGCAGCCCGCGCGCGCCGACGACGCAACGCATCCGCTGCGGCGCGTGATGATGGTGCCGGTCATGGCGCAGATCGACGAGTTCAAGGCCCGCTTCGGCATCGAGGCGGTATGCACGGCCTATGGCCTGACCGAAGGCTCCACCGTGCTGCGGGCCCCGGTGGGCCGGGCCGAGCCGGGCAAGGTCGGCTGGCCGCGGCCCGACTTCGAGGTGCGGCTCGTCGACCGCCACGACCAGCCTGTCGCCGACGGCGAGATGGGCGAACTCGTCATCCGCACGAACGAGCCCTGGATGGTCATGGACGGCTACCACGACATGCCGCAGGCGACGGTCGATGCCTGGCGCAACCAGTGGCTGCACACCGGCGACGCGTTCCGGCGCGAGCCCGATGGCCAGTTCGTCTTTCTCGATCGCATCAAGGACGCGATGCGCCGCCGTGGCGAGAACGTGTCGAGCTTCGAGGTCGAGACCGAGATCAACGAATACCCCGCGGTACTCGAGTGCGCGGTGATCGCGGTCGCGAGCGATGCGAGCGAGGACGAGATCAAGGCCTGCGTGGTCCTGCGCGAAGGGCAGGGCACCGATGCGTCTGCGTTGCTCGCCTTTCTCGACGAGCGCCTGCCTTACTTCATGGTGCCTCGCTATGTCGAATTCATGAGCGAGCTGCCCAAGACACCCACCGCGAAGATCCGCAAGCAGCAGCTGCGCGAAGCGGGAATCAACGCGCTGACCTACGACCGCACGGCCGATCCGGCGGCGCCACAAAGGAAGAGATGAGCAACGAGACAGGCACAGAGCCCCATGGCGCCACACGCCGGGCATTCGACGATTTCATCGCCCGCCGAGACAGCCTCGGCGACGCGGCGCGGCCCGCGGCCGTCGCGCGCCAGCATGCGCTCGGCAAGCTGTCGGCACGGGAGCGCATCGCGCTGCTGGTGGACCCTGGCAGCTTTCACGAGATCGGCGCGCTGGTCGAGCCGAAGCGCGACACCTTCGACACCGAATCGCTCAAGGCGCCCTTCGACGGGGTGATCACGGGCCATGCGCGCATCGATGGCCGTCCCGTCTGTCTCTGCGCGTTCGACTTCACCGTGCTGGGCGGTTCCAACGGCCGCATCGGCGAATACAAGGTCGAGCGGCTGGCACTGCATGCGCTGGAGCATGGCTGCCCCTTCGTGATGCTGCTCGATGGCGGTGGCCACCGTATCCAGGAGGGCCTCGACAGCCGCCACTTCGCGCAAGGGTCGCACTACTTCCAGACGGCGGTGGCGCTGTCGGGCTGGGTGCCGACCGTGGCGGTGGTGATGGGCCCGGGCTTTGCCGGCCCGTCGAACTTCGCCGCGCTGTGCGACTTCGTGGTGATGGTGCGCGGCACCTCGACCATGGGCATCGCGGGGCCGGCGCTGGTGGCCGCCGCCACGGGCGAGGTCGCCGACAAGGAGACGATCGGCGGCGCCGCCGTGCAGGCCGACCGCAACGGGCTGGCCGACATCGCCGCCGGCGACGATGCGGAGGCCATTGCGCTGGTGCGGGCCTACCTGGGCTACATGCCGTCGAATGCGCGGCTGCCCGTTCCTTCCGCGCCTTCGCGCGAACCCGACGCGCAGGCCGAGACGGGGCTGCTCGACGTGATGCCCGACAACCCGCGCAAGCCCTATGACATCCGCAGCGTGATCGCCGGCGTGGTCGACGAGGCTTCGTTCTTCGAGCTCAAGCCCGGCTTCGCGCCGAACCTCGTCGTGGGTTTCGCGCGGCTGGAAGGACGGGCCGTTGGCATCGTGGCCAACCAGCCGCTGCATCTGGCCGGCACGCTGGACGCCAAGGCGTGCGAGAAGGGCGCGCACTTCGTCTCGGTGTGCGATTCGTTCGGCCTGCCGCTGGTCTACCTCGTCGATCTGCCCGGCTTTCTCGTCGGCAGCCAGGCCGAAGACACGGCGCTGGCGCGGCGCAGTGCGCGGCTGCTGTTCGAGCTGGGCCAGGCCACCGTTCCGCGCGTGTCGGTCGTCCTGCGCAAGGGCTATGGCTTGGGCTACATCGCCATGTGCGGTGGCCGCAGCTTCGACGCCGACCTGTGCGTGGCATGGCCGACCGCCGAGATCTGCGCGATGTCGGTCGAGGGTGCCGTCAATGTCGCCTACCAGAAGCAGGTGAGCGCGGCGCCCGTTCCGTCGCAGAAGCGCGAGGAACTGATCGCGCGCTTTCGCGAGCAATTGGGTGCGCTGCACGCGGCGGAGCACTTCGGCATCGACGACGTGATCGATCCGCGCGACACGCGCTCGGTCATCGCGGCGACGCTGGCGCGCTGCCTGCCGCGCAAGACCAGCCGCGGCTGGCCCGACAAGCGGCACGGCATCTCGCCGATCTGACGCGGCGGCGCCGGCGCTGGCGCCGACGTGCGCCGGAATGGGTGTTTCCCCGGGGGACGGCCGGCGCCGCCACAGCGCCTGGACACAAGACGGTCTTGCAGGGCCTGCCTACGCTGCCTGCATGTCGCCGAAGCGGCGATCGAAAGGCTCCCTTGATGTCCTCCGCCGTGCTGCTGGACCGTCGCGACGGCATCGCCGTCATCACCCTGAACAGGCCCGAACGGGCCAATGTGCTCGACCTCGAATTGACGGCGGCGCTGATCGCCGCTGTCGATGCCGTGGCCGAGGACGCGACGGTGAAGGCCGTGCTGCTGCAGGCCGAGGGATCGCATTTCTGCGCAGGCGGCGACATCGGTGATTTCGTGCGGGCGCGCAACGACATCGGAGCCTTGCTGGACGCGCACATCCCGGCGCTGCATCGTGCGATCGAACGGCTGGCCACGTTGCCGGTGCCGGTGGTCAGCGCGCTGAACGGGCCGATCGGCGGCGGTGGCATCGGCCTCGCATTGAGCGCGGACATCGTGATCGCGGCGGAGTCGATGAAGCTGCGCGGCGGGTACTCCGCCATCGGCCTCACGCCCGACGCTGGCGCTTCGTGGTTTCTCACGCGCCGCGTCGGCGTTGCGCGCGCCAAGGAGATCTTCTTCACGAACGAAGCGCTGTCGGCGCAGCGTTGCCTTGCATGGGGCATCGTGTCGGCGGTCTGGCCCGATGCCGAGCTGGGCGTCCGTGCCGCCGCGCTGGTCGCATCGCTGGCACGCGGTGCCACGGGCGCGCTCGGGCGTGCCAAGCGACTCGTCGACGATGCGCCGCTGCATTCGCTCGCCGAGCATCTCGATCACGAGCACCGCGCCATGGTCGCGTCGGGCCGGACGGCCGACGCCATCGAAGGCGTCACCGCATTCACCGAGAAGCGGGCGCCGGTCTTCGGCCGCCAGCCCACCTGAGCCGATCACCACAAGAAGGAGACATCGATGTTGCGCAGAAATTGGATCACCACGGCGTTGTTGCTCGGGGCCGCCGGCCTCGCGCTCGCGCAAGGCAAGGGCGTGAGCGACGGCGAGATCGTGCTCGGCACGATCACCGACCTGTCCGGGCCGATCGCCAACTACGGCAAGGAGTCCCGCAACGGCATGAACATGGCCGTGGAGGAGATCAACGCGAAGGGCGGCATCCAGGGCCGCAAGGTTCGGCTGGTGGTGGAAGACCACGGCTACGAGCCGAGGCGCGCGGTGCTCGCGGCGCAGAAGCTGGTGACGCAGGACGGCGTGTTCGCCATCCTCGGCCATCTCGGCACCGCGACCAACATGGCCGCATTGCCCTTCCTGATCGAGAACAAGGTCTTCAACTTCATGCCGCAGGGCGCGTCGAAGGAACTCTACGACCCGCCGAGCCCGTACAAGGTGGCGCTGGCTCCGTCGTACTTCTCGATGTCGGCATCGACGCTCGACTTCATGATGAAGAAGAAGCCGTACAAGCGCGTCGGCGTGCTCTACCAGGACGACGACTATGGCCGCGAGGCCTTCGAGGGCGTCGAGGCCTACCTGAAGTCGAAGGGCATGCAGCTGGCGGAGAAGACGACCTACAAGCGGGGCGCCACCGACTTCTCGTCGCAGATGGCGCGCCTGAAGGCGGCCGACTGCGACCTGGTCTTCGATGCCTCCACGCTGCGCGAGTTCGTCGGTTCGGTCGGCGAGGCACGCAAGATCGGCTTCAACCCCGACTTCCTGGGCACCGCGGCCAACTATTCGCAGCAGGTGCCGACGCTCGGTGGCGCCGCCATGGAAGGCGTGTACGGCGCGACCTTCATCCCGCTGCCGTATGCGGACGATGCGAATCCGGCGGTGCGCGACTGGGTCGCCGCCTACAAGAAGCGCTTCGGCGACGACCCGGGTCTCTATTCGATGTATGCGTACTACGCGATGACCACCTTCGCCAAGGTGGCCGACAAGGCAGGGAAGACACTGACGCCCGACAGCTTCAACGCCGCGATGGAAGCCACGAAGCTGGGGCCGGACGCCCTGGGCAATCCGGGCTTCAACGTCTCGAAGGACAACCGCCTGAGCAACCAGAAGGTACGCATGACGCAGGTCGTCAATGGCAAGTGGACGTTGGTGAGCGAGTACCTCGAGCCGGTCGGCGTGTCGAAGTGACGGCTGCGGCTGTGGCGGCGGCCATCGGGCCGCGGCAGCGGATCGGCCGCGTCTGCCTGGGCGACATGCTGCACCGCGCGGCACGCCGCTTCGGCACGCGCGATGCGCTGATCGAGGGCGCGCGCCGCACGAGCTTCCGCGCGCTGGACGACGACGCGAATCGCATGGCCCACGCGCTGGTCGCCTCCGGCCTGGTGGCCGGCGACCGCGTCGCGATGCTCTGCGACAACTCGACCGACATGGTGGTCGCGATGTTCGGCATCTACAAGGCCGGACTGGTGTGGGTGCCGATCAACACGGCGCTCGCGCCGGAAGCGGTGGCCTTCATCCTGGCGCACGCCGAGGCGCGGCATCTGGTGGCCGACGCCCGGCTGCTCGACGACGCCGCGCGGCGCGCACGGGTCGACGCGGCGGGCCTGGCGGTGACCGTCTGCAACGCAGGTGCGTCGGACACCGCGAGCCGGTGGCCGACGCTCGCGCAGCGCATCGCGGGCTTCCCCACGGCGCAGCCGGACACCGACATCGATGGCGACGCGCTGGTCCAGATCATGTACACCAGCGGAACCACCGGGCGCCAGAAGGGCGTGATGCACTCGCATGCGTCGATCCAATCGGTGCTGCTGTCCAACCTCGTCGAGTGGGGTATGGGCGTGGAAGGCGAGGTGTTCAGTTGCCACTTGCCGCTGTTCCACGTCGGGCAGCACGTGGTGCTGCTGTCGGCACTGTCGTGCGGCGGCGCGTCCGTGCTGATGCGCGGATTCGACGCGAACGACGTGCTGCCGGCGATCGAGCGGCACCGCATCAGCCTGATCGTCGGGCTGCCGATGATGTACCGCGCGTTGCTCGAACACCCCGACAGAACGCGCACGGACCTGTCGAGCCTGAAGCTGTGCATCTATGCGATGGCGCCCATGTCGAGGACGTTGCTGACGTCGCTGCTCGACGGCTTCTGCAGCCGCTTCGCACTGTGTTCCGGCCAGACCGAGATGTACACGGCGGCCACCATCTTCCGGCCGGAGCAGCAGTTGCGGCGCTTCGGCGCGTACTGGGGCGTGGCGACGCTGGCCAACGAACTGGCCGTGATGTCCGACGACGGCCGGCTGCTCGGCCCGGGCGAAGTCGGCGAGATCGTCTATCGCGGGCCGAACGTGATGCTCGGCTACTACAAGGACCCGGAGGCGACCGCCGCGGCGTCCCGCTTCGGCTGGCACCACTCGGGCGACCTGGGCTGCTGGGACGACGATGGCGAGCTGCTCTTTCTCGATCGCATCAAGGACATGATCAAGACCGGCGGAGAGAACGTGCCGTCGATCAAGGTCGAGGAAGTCCTCCTGCGCCATGCCGCCGTGCGTGCCGTCGCGGTGGTGGGCCTGCCCCATGCGCGCTGGGGCGAGGCCATCACGGCGTTCGTGGTGCTCGACCCCGCGCAGGCGGCCACGGATGCCGACATCGAAGCGCATTGCCGGGCGCATCTCGGGCGCTTCGAAGTGCCCAAGGCCATCGTGCGGCGCGCATCGCTGCCCGTCACGTCGACGGGAAAGATCCAGAAGTTCGAACTGCGCCAGAGCCATCTCCGGCATTTCGAGGAGGAAGAAGAATGAACACCACGGCGACGCCGGTTTTCGAGACCTTGAACGTGACCCTGGCGGGCGGCGTGGCGCGCATCGAGCTCCATCGGCCGCACAAGGCCAATGCGATCAATGCGGCGATGTGGCGCGAATTGCGCGAGGCCATGACCTGGCTCGACGTCACGCCACAGGCGCGGGTCGGCATCCTGTCGGCGGCCGGTGCGCACTTCTCGGCGGGGCTCGACCTGGCGATGCTCGATGAGCTCAAGGCGCAGACCGCCGACGCCTGCGACGGCCGATCGCGCGAGAAGACGCGACGCAACATCCTCGACCTGCAGGACACGGTGACGGCCATCGAGCGTTGCCGCAAGCCGGTGATCGCCGAGGTGCATGCGGCCTGCGTCGGCGGCGGCATCGACATCATCACGGCGTGCGACATGCGCTACTGCTGCGAAGACGCCTGGTTCTCGGTCAAGGAAATCGACGTGGGGCTGGTGGCCGACGTCGGCACGCTGCAGCGCCTGCCACGGCTGGTGGGCGAGGGCATGGCTCGCGAGCTCGCCTATACAGCGCGCCGTTTCTCAGGCGCCGAGGCGGCGCGCATGCGGCTCGTCAACTGCTGCCATGAAAGCCGCGAAGACCTGGCTGCCGCGGTGGCCGACATCGCCGCGCAACTTGCCGCCAAGTCGCCGCTGTGCCTGCGCGGCACCAAGGAAATGATCGGCTACGTGCGCGACAGGCCCGTCGCGGACGGGCTCAACTACATCGCGACGTGGAACGCCGCGATGCTGTATTCCGAGGATCTGGACGAGGCCGTGAGCGCCGCGCGAGAACGCAGGGCGCCGTCGTTCCGCGACTGAGACGCCTGCGGCGGGCGGCGTGGTGTTCATGGTCTTGGTGTCGGACAAACCCTAGTTTATTGTCTGACAATCCTTCCGTACCATCCGGTTCATGGGTACACCGAATGCCGCGAATGCGGGGCTGAACTTGCCGCCACTCGAATCGTGGTTGCGCGCGAACATTCCGGACTTCAAGGCGCCGGCCGCGCTGCAGCGCTTCAAGGGGGGACAGTCGAATCCGACCTACCTGGTGACCGACGGCGCCGGCACGCGCTATGTGCTGCGCAAGAAGCCCGATGGCGAACTGCTGCCGTCGGCGCATGCCGTCGACCGCGAATACCGGGTGATCGCGGCGCTGGGCGACAGCGAGGTGCCGGTGGCCCGCGCGCTGGGCTATTGCGCTGACGCGTCCGTCATCGGCACGCCCTTCTATGTCATGGCCTTCGTGGAAGGACGCGTGCTGTGGGACCCGGCGCTGCCGGCGTGCGACCGCGCCGAACGCACGGCGATCTACGACGACATGAACCGGGTGGTCGCCGCGCTGCATCGCGTCGACCCCGCCGCCGTGGGGCTTGCCGACTACGGCCGCAGCGGCAATTTCTTCGACCGCCAGATCGGGCGCTGGACCCGCCAGTACCAGGCATCCGCCACCGAGCCCATGGCCGCCATGGAGCGCCTCATCGAATGGCTGCCGGCCCATGTGCCGCCGGACGACGAGACGGGCATCTTCCACGGCGACCTGCGCATCGACAACATGATCTTCCACCCGACCGAGCCGCGCGTTCTGGCGTTGCTCGATTGGGAGTTGTCGACGCTCGGTCATCCGCTCGCCGACTTCGCGTACCACGCATTGCCATGGCGCCTGACGGCGGCGCAGTTCCGCGGCATGGCCGGCACCGACTACGCCGCGCTCGGCATCCCGGACGAGCGGAGCTACCTCGACGCGTATTGCCGCCGCACCGGCCGCGCGCCGGTCGATCCGGCGCATTGGGAGTTCTATCTGGCGTACAGCATGTTCAGGCTGGCCGCCATCCTGCAGGGCATCCTGAAGCGCGCGATGGACGGCACCGCATCGAGCGCCGAGGCACGCGAGACCGGTGCCAGGGCACGTCCCATCGCGGAGGCGGCGTGGCGCCAGGTCGAGGCGCACTTCCCGCGCGGCGAACGCTAGGCCCGGCCCATCCGCTCCATCCGACCCAGACCGCACCCATCCGCGCACGACGCGACATCGGCAAGACGCCATCCAGAAAGGTTCATGTGTTCGAGTTTTCTCCCAAGGTCCAGGATCTCCAGCAACGCCTTGGCGCGTTCATGGAAGAACATATCTATCCCAACGAGGAGCGCTATTACAAGGAGGCCGAGAGCCTGGGGCCATGGAAGGTCGCGCCCGTGCTCGACGAGCTCAAGCCGAAGGCCCGGGAGGCCGGGCTCTGGAATCTGTTCCTGCCCGAATCGGCGCATGGCGCCGGGCTGACGAACTTCGAATACGCGCCGCTGTGCGAGATCATGGGGCGCTCGCATCTCGCGCCCGAGGTGTTCAATTGCTCGGCGCCCGACACGGGCAACATGGAGGTGCTCGCCCGCTACGGCACGCCGGAGCACCAGGCGCGCTGGCTCAAGCCGTTGCTGGCCGGGGAGATCCGCTCCTGCTTCGCGATGACCGAACCGGGCGTTGCGTCGAGCGACGCGACCAACATCGAGTCGAGCATCGTGCGCGACGGCGACGACTACGTGGTGAACGGCCACAAGTGGTACACGACCAATGCGACCGACCCGCGCTGCAGGATCGCCATCTTCATGGGCAAGTCGGACCCGGACAACGCCGACCGCCACAAGCAGCAGTCGATGATCCTTGTGCCGATGGACACGCCCGGCGTGAAGGTGGTGCGGCCGATCGCGGTGTTCGGCTTCTACGGCGTGCCCGACCGTGCATCGGAAGTGGTGTTCGACAACGTGCGCGTGCCGGCGTCCAACATGCTGCTGGGCGAAGGCCGTGGTTTCGAGATCGCGCAGGGCCGGCTCGGGCCCGGCCGCATCCACCACTGCATGCGACTGGTCGGCCTGGCCGAGCGGATGCTCGAGCGCATGTGCAGGCGCAGCCTGTCGCGCGTCGCCTTCGGCAAGACGATCGCCCAGCAGGGCGTGACGCTGGAGCGCATTGCGCATTCGCGCATCCTGATCGAGCAGGCGCGCCTGCTCACCCTGAACGCCGCGCACCGCATGGACACGGTGGGCAACAAGGTCGCCAAGGCCGACATCGCGATGATCAAGGTGGCTGCGCCGCAGATGGCCTGCCAGGTGATCGACTGGGTCATACAGGCACACGGTGGCGGCGGCACGAACAACGACCTGGGCATTGCATCGGCTTACGCGACGGCGCGCCTGCTGCGCCTGGCGGACGGCCCGGACGAGGTGCATTGCGCACAGCTTGGCAAATTGGAGCTCGCCAAGTACCGTTGACGGTCCGGCGCCGGACCACGCCGGAGCAGCGTGCGATGCGTGAGAGACAAGTGAGCGATCCGCGGGACATGCGCGGGACCTAAGCGACACATACGCGGCCAGATCAACCAGGAGACAAAAAATGCAGATTCAAGTCGACTCGAGCGAATTGCGGCCCGCGCGGGCCATCTCGTCATCCGTGTCCGAACGGGTGATGTGGCTCAACGCAGATCGCGTGCTGTACGTCGGGCTGTTGGGCGAGCCATCGGTGCGGACCTTCGGCGCTTTCTCGATCTATGTGTCGTTGCGTGGTCCGCATCGCATCTGCGTGGACGGCGGCAAGTGGGAAGAGACGCAGTTCTCCGTCGTTCCGCCTTATGTCGGTCATCGCATCGAGTCGGACGAGCGAATGATCTGCAACATCCTCATCGAGTCGGAGACGGTGCGGCTGGACGATCTGCCCGAACACATCCGCAACGGCCGCGGCGCGGTCGATGCGCCGGAGCCGCTGCAGACCATGCGCGACGCGCTGGACAAGTTCAAGCGCTGCGCCAGCCGGCAGTACGCCCGCACGGAAGATTTCGACGAGAACTTCTTCGGCGACGCGCTGCCCACGCGGGCGCTCGACAAACGCATCGGCGCCGTGCTCGACAAGATCAAGTGCGACCCCAACAGCCACACGTCCGCCGAGGAATGCGCCGTTGCATGCCACCTGTCGGTGTCGCGCTTCCTGCATCTCTTCAAGGCGGAGGTCGGCTCGCCTTTCCGCAGTTTCCGCACCTGGCAGCGTGCGCGCAGCGTTCTCTATTACGTGACGCAGAACGCCAACCTGGCCAACATCGCACTCGATGTCGGCTATCCGGACTCGACGCATTTCAGCCACTCGATCCGCCAGGTCTACGGGCTCACGCCCAAGTCCATCTTCGCGGGTTGCCGCAAGCTGGCGCTGTACGGCAGCGGCGCAGCCGCTGCGCCGCGCTACGGCTTCAACTGATCCCGTCCACGATCCATCCAGAGAAGCCAAGGCATGCAGATAGGCATCGATTTCACAGGCCGCCACGTCGTCGTGTTCGGCGGCACCACAGGCATCAACTTCGGCATTGCGCAGGCTTTTGCGCGCCAGGGCGCGCGCGTGACGGTGGCGAGCCGCAAGCAGGAGAACGTCGATGCCGCCGTCGCTGCGCTGAGCGCCCATGGCGGCCAGGTCTGCGGCGTCGTTGCGGATGTGCGGGACTTCGACGCGGTCGGGGCCGCCTTCGCGACGTCCGTCGAGAAGTTCGGTCCGATCGACGTGCTGATCTCCGGCGCGGCCGGCAACTTCCTGTGCGAAGCCAAGGACATGTCGTCGAACGGCTTCAAGGTGGTGGTGGACATCGACCTGGTCGGCACTTTCCATGTCTTGCGGCAGGCCCATGCGCACCTGCGCAAGCCGGGAGCCGCGGTGATCAACATCACGGCACCGCAGTCCTTCGTGCCGATGCGCTACCAGGCGCACGCGAGCGCGGCCAAGGCCGGCGTCGACCAGCTCACGCGGGTGCTGGCGCTGGAATGGGGCGCGGACGGCGTCCGGCTGAATTCCATCTCGCCAGGCCCGATCGACGGCACCGAAGGCTTCCGCAAACTGATGGCACCGACGCCGGATGACCGGGAATTCGCGCGCAACCAGGTGCCGCTCCAGCGCTTCGGCACGCTGGACGACATCGCGAACCTGGCGCTCTTTCTCGCCTCGCCGTATGGGGCATACATCTCGGGTGCGCTGATCCCGTGCGATGGCGGCGGCGCCTTCGAAAGCGTCAAGCCGGCGCTGGAAGCCGCCGGGCGAGTGCCGGCGTAGTTCCAGCATTCGATCGCGAGGCGGCGCCGGGTTTTGCCGCACGTCCCGGGCGCGTTCGCCAGGTGCCCGCCGTGCCTGCGGCCTAGCCGGGCTGCGCGAACGCTTCGATCAGCGCGTCGACCACGGTGCGCACGCGCAGGGGCAGCGGCCCGCCTTGCGGCCACAGCGCATGGATCGGCAGCACCGGGCCTTGCCAACCATCGAGGACGGCGACGAGCGCGCCGCTTTTCAGATGCGGTGCCGCGAGCCATTGCGGCAACAGCGCCAGGCCATGGCCGGCCAACGCCAGGTCGAGCGTCGCGCGCGTGTCTCCTGAACGCCAGCGTCCCGTGGGGTGCGCGATCTGCCGGCGGCCGGCCGGGTCCGTCAAGGTCCAGCGCGCCGGTGCCGGGTTGCCGACGATGCTGTCGTGAGTGCGCAGATCGTCGGGTCGCGCAGGCACACCATGCGCCGCCAGGTAGGCCGGTGAGGCACACAGCCGCGTGCGCTGTTCGCCCAGCGGACGCGCCACCAGTTCCGCCTCGTCCTTGAGTTCGCCGATGCGCACGGCGAGGTCGATGCCTTCCTCCTGCAGGTCGCTGCGGTCGCTGGAGAAGCGCAGGTCGAAATCCAGGCCCGGATGGCGCTCCGCCAGCGCCATCAGCACGGGCAGCACGCGGTGGCGCCCGAACAGCACAGGCATGGCGATGCGCACGCGGCCGCGCGGCGCGGCCCGCCGTGCCAGCAGATCGGTCTCGGCCGCCTCGAAGGCGTCCATGGCGCGCATGCAGTGCGCGAGATAGGCGTGGCCTTCCTCGGTCAGCGACAGGCGGCGCGTGCTGCGATGGAACAGCCGAACGCCCAGTCGCCGCTCGAGCCGTGCCACCGCCTTGCCCACCGCGGAGCGCGTGAGCTCCAGGCGCTGCGCCGCCAGCGTGAAGCTGCCGGCCTGTGCCGTTTCGACGAAGGCCTGGATGCCGGAAAACTGGTCGCTGGACAACATGATCGATGAATGAATTGGGGAATTTGGTTCCCGCCGAGTGGGCATGCGACGGTCTTTATCGATCGCCGGGCGCTCCCTAGGATAGCCGGCAGCCCGCAGTCGGCGGGCCATTTCAAGACCAGGGGGCTTCATGTTCAGCAATCAGACGGTCGTCGTTGTCGGCGGCACTTCGGGCATCGGGCTGCGGGTGGCGCAGCAGGTGATCGCGCAAGGCGGCAAGGCCTGGATCGGCGGACGCTCGCGCGACAAGCTCGACCGGGCACTGGCGCAGCTCGGGCCGCGCGCTTCGGGCGCGACCGTCGACGTGGCGGAGCCCGCATCGATCGCCGCCTTCTTCGAGCCGATCGACGCCATCGACCATCTGTTCACGCCGGGCGCGTCCTACGTGACGGGGCCCATCGACGTTCTCGACGAAGAGGCGGCGCAAAGCCCGTTCCGCAGCAAGTTCTGGGGCCAGTACTGGTCGGTGCGGCATGCGCTGCCGAAGCTTTCCGCACAGGCGTCGGTGGTGCTGATGGCGGGCGCGGCCGGCGCCCGGCCGATCCGCGGTGCGGCAGCCTATGCGGCCTGCAACAGTGCGCTGGAAGGGTTGGGGCGCGCGCTTGCGCTGGAACTCGCACCGCGGCGCGTCAACACGGTGTCGCCGGGCACCGTCGACAGTCCGCTCTGGCGCAACCGCCCGCAGGCGCAGCGGGAGGCCGCCTACCAGGCGTCCAGCGACGCGAATGCGCTGCGGCGTGTCGGCCAGGTCGACGAAATCGCCGATGCGGTGCTGTTCCTGATGCGCAACGGCTACACCACCGGTTCGACGCTGTACCCGGACGGCGGGTACACGCTGCGCTGACGGGCGCGCCAGCCGCGGGCGCGTGGCTCGGTCGCACGATCCGGCACATAATGCGAGCAATTCTTATTCCCGAATCTGTTCGCGCCCGCGGGCAGTGCCTGCATCGTGAGTGCCTCCAACTGCGCGTCATCCTCCGGCATCGACGTCCTCTATGGCAGCCATCATGGCTGGCTGCAATCGTGGCTCCGGCACAAGCTGGGCAATGCCTTCGACGCGGCCGACCTGGCGCAGGACACCTTCATGCGCGTGCTCGCCAAGCGCGAGCCGATCGATGTGCGCGAACCGCGTGCCTACCTGGCGACCATCGCCAACGGCCTGGTTGCCAACCACTGGCGCCGCCAGGCGCTGGAGCGGGCGTACCTCGACCAGTTGTCTGCCCAGCCCATTGCCTTTGCGCCGTCGCCTGAGGAGCGCCTGCTCATCCTCGAGACGCTCGAAGAAATCTCCCGCCTGCTCGACGGACTGCCGCCGGTGGTGTGCGAAGCCTTCCTGCTCTCGCAACTCGATGGTCTGACCTATCCGCAGATTGCCGAACGCCTGGGCGTCACCGTCAACGTCGTGCAGAAGGCCATGACGCGCGCGCTGATGCATTGCTACCAGGCGCTGTATTCGCCTGCGGCGTGAGCGCATCCGCCAGGTCCCTGGACGACGGCGCACCCGATGACGGTGCCCCGGTCGATGCGCGCATCGTCGAACAGGCCGTGACCTGGTATGTGCGCCGGGCTTCCGGCTCGCCGTCGGGCGACATCGATGCGGCCTTCGCCGCCTGGCACGCGGCGCATCCCGATCACGCCCGCGCATGGCAACGCCTGGAAGCGATGAGCGGCCGGCTGAGCGCCGGCATCGGCCACCTGCCGGCACCGATGGCACGTGCCACGCTGACCCAGGCCGCCGCTGCGCCACGCCGGCGGCTGCTCAAGACCCTGGTATGGACCGGTGTCGGCGGTGGCGCGCTGTACCTGATACAGGAAGAAGTGCCCTGGCGCAGCCAGATCGCCCGCATGTCGGCCGATGTGCGCACGGCCACCGGCGAGCGCCGCGATCTGGTGCTGGCCGACGGCACCCATCTCCTGCTGAACACCGCGACCGCGGTCGACATCCTGTTCGACGCGAAGCAGCGGCGGATCGCGCTGCGTGCCGGCGAGATCCGCGTGGCGACCGCGCATGACCCGGCCGGACGCCCCTTCGTCGTCGACACGCGCGACGGCACGCTCACGCCTGTCGGCACGCGCTTCACCGTGCGGCGCGACGAGGCGGTCGATGACACGCAGGGCTTCACGCGGCTCGGCGTGGAGCAGGGGGCCGTCGATGTCCGCGTTGCGTCGTCCGCGCAGGGCGCTGCCGTGCGGGTGCAGGCCGGCGAGCAGATGCGCTTCACGCGCGGCGGCGTCGACGCGATCGCACCGCTCGACGACGCTGCGCAGTCGTGGGTCGATCGCAAGCTCAGCGCCGAACGCATGCGGCTCGCCGACCTGCTGGCCGAACTCGATCGCTATCGCGTCGGGCGCCTGCGCTGCGATCCGGCGGTGGCGGATCTGCGCGTCACCGGGATCTGGCCGCTGGCCGATGCCGAGGCGACCGATCGGGTGCTGACGGCGCTGGAGGCAACCCTGCCGGTGAAGGTCACGCGCTTCACGCGCTACTGGGTGTCGGTGGGCCCGGCGGCCGTGCGCTGACCCTGGCGTGCCGAGGCGATCGGCACCGAATTCAAAAAAAATATTTCAGGCGACCGGCAGTTTTTTCGGTCTCGCGGGGCCTCCCTGTCAGAACCGCTGCGTGCGGCGCCCGCCGGGCGATGCGCGCCGCTTCCCTTCTGCCTCCAGCCTCTACAAGGAACATGCTCATGGCGCCTGCCCGCGCACCTCATTCTTCGGTTCAGGCCTTGTCGCCGCTGCGTGGCGCAGTGCTGTGCCTGGCCCTCACGACGGCGGCGTCGATGTCGGCGCCGGCATCGGCACAGCAAGCGCCTTCGGCCGGCGCCGCGCGTTCGAGCTTCGACATTCCGGCCGGCACGCTCGATCAGAGCCTCATCCGCTTCGGTCGCCAGTCGGGCCTGCAACTCACCGTCAATGCGGAGCTCACGGCCGGGCTTCGCAGTCCTGGCGTGAGCGGCAGCCATGCGCCGGACGACGCGCTGCGCCTGCTGCTCGTCGGCACCGGCCTGTCGGCGGTGCGCGGCAGCAGCGGCGAATACACGCTGCGCAAGGCACCGCCGGCGACGCCGTCCGACGCCAGGACAGCCGATACCGCGGGCACGTTGGCAGCGGTCACCGTCACCTCCAGCGCGACCGCGGCCGACCGTCTGCCGCCGACCTACGCCGGCGGACAGGTCGCACGCGGCGGCGGCGTCGGACTGCTGGGCAACAAGGACTTCATGGAGACGCCGTTCAACGTGACGAGCTTCACCGCCGAAGGCATCCAGGACCAGCAGGCGCGCACGATCGGCGACGTGGTGAAGAACGATCCTTCGGTGCGCACGATCTGGCCCGACGGCAGCTACATCAACCAGTTCACCATCCGTGGGTTCCCGACGCAGACTTCGGACATGGCCGTCAATGGCCTCTACGGCATCGTGGCGCCGCAGATGACCGGCGGGCTCGAATCGATCGAACGCGTCGAACTGCTCAAGGGCCCGAGTGCGCTGGCCAATGGCATGGCGCCGACCGGCGGCATCGGCGGCAACATCAATCTCGTGACCAAGCGAGCCGACGACGAGCCGCTGACCGAGCTCACGACCAGCTACTACTCCGGCGCGCAGTTCGGCACGCATGTGGACCTGGGCCGGCGTTTCGGCGAAGACAAGCAGTGGGGCGTGCGCTTCAATGGCGCCTACCGCGACGGCGATACCGGCGTGGACGACCAGTCGCAGCGTGCCGGCTCGGCCACGCTCGGCCTCGACTACCGCAGCGAACGCGTGCGCCTGTCCGCCGACCTCGGCTATCACGACATGCGTACCGACGCGCCGACCCGCATCGCTTACACCGACAACGCGACCTTCCAGATCCCGCGGGCGCCGGACAACACGCTGAGTCTCGGCCAGTCCTGGTACTTCGCGAAGTCGCAGGACCGTTTCGGCATGGTGCAGGGCGAGGTCGACATCGCGCCGGACCTGACCGCATTCGCCGCCGTCGGTGGGCGCAAGAACGAATTCCTGGGCCTGTACAACTTCATCTACCTGCGCAATGCGCAGGGGGACTTCCGCGCGAACCAGTACTACCAGCCGACCTATTCGGACACGCGCACGGCCATGGCCGGCCTGCGCGGCAAATGGGACACGGGGCCGGTCCGGCACGAAATCAACTTCAACGTGAGCACGCTGCACACCGAATCGGGCGTGCTGGCGCCCGTCATCTCGACCTACACCGGCAACATGTACCAGCCGCCGGTCATTGCGCAGCCTTCGCTCGCGACCTATGCGTCCACGGCGCCGAAGACGGCCGAATCCGACTTGCGCAGCATCGCGCTGGCCGACACCCTGCATTGGCTGGACGACCGCGTGCAACTGACGCTGGGCCTGCGCCAACAGAGCGTCGAGGTGCAGAACTTCAATGCCTCCACGGGCGCGCCGACCACGGCCTATGACAAGGAGCGCGTCACGCCTGCCGCCGCGCTGGTGGTTCGCGTGTCGAAGGAGCTCAGCGTCTATGGCAACTACATCGAAGGCCTGAGCCAGGGGCCGAGCGCGCCGGCCGGCACGCGCAATGCCGGCGAGGTGTTCGCACCGCTGCGGGCCAGGCAGGTCGAAGCAGGGGCCAAGTACGACTTCGGCCGCTTCGCCGCGACCGCGAGCGTGTTCCAGATCGAGCAGCCCAGCGGACTGACCGACAGTGCGACCAACACCTACGGCGTCGACGGTGAACAGCGCAACCGTGGCATCGAGCTCAATACCTTCGGCGAGGTGGCGCGGGGCGTTCGGCTGCTGGGCGGCGTCACCTTCATGAAAGGCGTGCAGACCCGCACGGCCGGCGGCCTGTTCGACGGGAACAAGGCGATCGGCGTGCCGACCACGCAATTCAACCTCGGCAGCGAGTGGGACCTGCCGTCGGTCGTGGGCCTGACGCTCACCGGCCGGCTGATCTACACGTCCTCGCAGTACTACAACGCCGCCAACACGCAGAGCATTCCGGCGTGGACCCGGATCGACGTCGGCGCGCGTTACCGCACCCATGTCGCCGGCCTGCCCACGACGCTGCGTGCCGGCATCGAGAACCTGCTGGACAAGGACTACTGGGCGGCGGCGTCGAGCTCCTTCGGCCTGGCACGCGGGGCGCCGCGCACCTTCCTGCTGTCGGCCACCTTCGACTTCTGAACATGCGGCGCCGTGGCCTGGCGGGCCGAACCCATCGATGAGGTCCCGCACGCTCAAGGGCTGGCAATGGGTCCACACGTGGAGCAGTCTGCTGTGCACGCTGTTCCTGCTGGTGCTGTGCATCACCGGCCTGCCGCTGATCTTCTCCCAGAAAATCGAGGACCTCGGCAGCACGACATTGCCTCCGCTGGCCGGTACGGCCGCCAGTGCGCATCGGGCGAGTCTCGACACGGTGGTGGGCATTGCACGCGACCGCTATCCGGGCGAAGTCGTGCGCTTCGTCTTCATCGACGATGACGAGCCGCGTGCCAAGGTCGTCATGGCGCCGGCCGACAGCCCGGACCGCAGCAAGGACCATCGCGTCGAGTTCGATCTGCGCACCGCCGCGGTGGTCGCCGATACGCCGCCGGTTGGGGCGCAGCCGCCGACGGCCATCGCCTGGCTGCTGCGTCTGCATACCGATCTGTTCGTCGGCTTCGCCGGCGAGATGACGCTGGCCGTGGTGGGCATGGTGTTCGTTCTGGCACTGGTCTCGGGTGTGGTGCTCTATGCGCCGTACATGCGCAAGCTCGACTTCGGCGTGGTGCGCGTGCGCACGCGCCGGCTGACATGGCTCGACCGCCACAACCTGCTGGGCGTGTGCGTGCTGGCCTGGGCGCTGGTCGTCGGGCTGACCGGCGTACTGAACGAATTGTCGAAGCCACTGTCGGCGCACTGGCGACGCAATGACATGAGCGCCTTGCTGCGGGGCCATCAGGGTCCGCCGATCGCCTGGCCTCGCAGCCCGCCTCAGGCGGCTTTCGACACGGTCCGCGCCGCATTGCCGGAGCGCAATGTCACCAGCCTCATCTTTCCCAGCCGCTCGTTCTCGAACCCGCACCACTACCTGGTCTGGACCAACGGGAACACACCGCTGACCCATCGGCTGTTCACCGCGGCACTCGTCGACGCGGAGACGGGCGCGCTCAGCGCCGTGGCGCAGATGCCGGTCCATCTCAGGGCGCTGCAGCTGGCGCGTCCGCTGCACTTCGGCGACTACGGCGGCCTTCCGTTGAAGATCGTATGGGCCTTGTTGGACCTGCTGGCCATCGCGGTCCTTGGCAGCGGGCTGTATCTCTGGTGCAGCCGCGGACGTTCGGCACGATCCTGAGCGGCGTTGCCGCTCAGGCAGCTCGCCGTCCAGGAACGGGCCGTGCCCTTCAGGGCGTCACCCAGCGGTCGGCCGCTGCGCGGATGTGCGACCGGATCGATGCTTCGGCCGCCAACGGATCTCCCGATCGCAGGCACCGGAGGATGTACTCGTGTTCGGCGAGGGCGGCGTTCAGCGTCGGCTGACCCTCCAGCCGATTGCGCATGTGGCTGGCGAGCGCGCCCCTGCGTTCGTCGAACAGGGCGCCGACGAGGCGCACGAGGACCGAGTTGCCGCTCATCTCGGCGATGCGGACGTGAAACTCCCGGTCGTGATCGAGCACGTCGCGACCTGCCGCGATGTCCGCGCGCATGCCTTCGACGCTCTCCTGGACACGCGCGAGGCCGCGCGGGGTCGCATTGACGCAAGCCAGCACGGCCACCGCGCCTTCCAGTGCGGTGCGTGCCTGCATCAACTCCGCCGGGCTTTCGCCCATCGGGGTCGAAAGTCCGGAGCGGCGCAGTGCCCGGTTGCAGACGTAGACACCGGAACCCATGCGGATCTCGACGCTGCCTTCGATTTCCAGCGCAATCAGCGCTTCGCGCAGCGACGGCCGTGACACGCCGAGCTGCTGCGCCAGATCGCGTTCGGGCGGCAGACGGCTTCCTTCCCGGTAGTCGCCTTGCTGGATGAGGCCCCGCAGCTTGTCGGCGATCACGTGGTACAGGCGGCGCGCATCGGCGGTTTTCGGCGTGTCTTCCATGGCATTCCCTCACTGGAGCTCTGGCCTGACCATTTTGGCCTGACCACTGTAAGAATTTTCACCCCGGCAGTCTGCGCATGTACGTAGAAATACGAGCGTTCCCAGGGGTATTCAGAGTTTCACGGCGGACCGCAAGGGCGGGCATAGGGGTAAATACGGTAAGGCCAAATAACTTTTCAAGCTCAAATTGGCCTTACCAAGACGCCACAAGCGCCGCCGACACGTCGTATTGCCCGGGCCCCACCTTTGAAATATTCCTTCGATTTCTCCGCACCGCTGACCTACTGGCCGGACTTTCTCGCGGGTGCCTGGACCACGTTGACGCTTTCCCTGGCCTCCACGTTCTTCGGTTTCCTGGTCGGCGTGTTCTGCGCGCTCGCCACCACCGGGCGGGCCAGATGGCTGGCGCGTGTGGCGGGCGTCTACATCGAGGTCATCCGCAACACGCCGCTGCTGGTGCAGGTGTTCATCGTGTATTTCGGGCTGTCCTCGCTGGGCTTCCAGGTCGGTGCGTTCACCGCTGCCACGGTGGCGCTGGTGGTCAACGTCGGGGCCTACACCAGCGAAATCGTGCGCGCCGGCATCGAGTCGATTCCCAAGAGCCAGATCGAGGCCGCCGACTGCCTCGGCCTGACGCGGTGGCAACTGCTTCGCCATGTGGTGCTGCCGCCGGCCGTCGAGCGGGTGTTTCCCGCACTGACGAGCCAGTACGTGCTGCTGATGCTGGCTTCGTCCATCTGCTCGCAGATTTCGGCCGAAGAGCTGACGGCCGTTGCCAACCGCGTGCAGTCCGACACCTTCCGCTCGGTCGAGACCTATGTGCTGGTCGCGGTCGCCTATCTGTTGATGTCGCTGGTCATGCGCGCGGTGTTCTGGCTGGTCGCCATGGTCGCCTTCCCGCGCCGCCGCCGGCTCGGCACGCCACTGTAAGAAAGGCGCCGAGTCATGGGCTTTCTCACCGCTGCACATTTCAAGTTCCTGTTCGACGGTCTGCTGTGGACTGTCGGCCTCTCGCTGGTCGCATTCGTGGGCGGCGGGATACTGGGTTTCCTCGTCGCCATCGGTGCGTCGTACGGACCGCGATGGTCGCGCACCGCCGTGTCGCTGTACATCAAGCTGATCCAGGGCACGCCGCTGCTGGTGCTGCTGCCGCTGGCCTATTTCGGTCTTCCCTCGCTGGGCCTCAGCATCACGCCGCTCGCCGCAGCCGCGGTGGCGCTGTCGGTCTATGTGTCGGCCTACCTGGGCGAGATCTGGCGCGGCTGCATCGAATCGGTGCCGCGCACCCAGGCCGAGGCTGCCGAGTGCCTGGCCCTGCGCTGGCACCAGCGTGTGCTGCATGTGCTGCTGCCGCAGGCGATCAAGATCGCCACGCCGCCCACCGTCGGCTTCATGGTGCAGATCGTCAAGAACACGTCGCTCGCATCGGCCATCGGTTTCGTGGAGCTGGCCCGCGCCGGCCAGATCATCAACAACTCCACCTTCGAGCCCTTCGTCATCTTCGTGATCGTGGCGGCCATGTATTTCGCCCTGTGTTATCCGCTGTCGGTGCTGAGCCGCCGCCTGGAGAGGAGTTTCCATGTCGCCCATCGTTGAGATCCAGAACATCTCCAAGTGCTTCGGCACCAATCGCGTCCTCGAGGACGTGTCGTTCACCGTCAGGAAGGGCTCGGTGGTCGCGATCATCGGCCAGAGCGGCTCGGGCAAGAGCACCGCGCTGCGTTGCATCGACCGCCTCGAGACTGTCGACCAGGGCCACATCCGCGTCTGCGGGCACGAGGTCACCGCACCGGGGCTCGACCTGCACCAGTTGCGCCGCGACGTGGGCATCGTGTTCCAGAGCTACAACCTGTTCCCCCATCTCACGGTGGAGCAGAACATCATGCTGGCGCCCCGGCTGGTGCAGAAGACCAGCAAGGCATCCGCACGGGAGCTGGCGCTGAAGGTCCTGGCGCAGGTCGGCCTGTCCGAGAAGGCCGACAGCTATCCGTCGCAGCTCTCCGGCGGGCAGCAGCAACGCGTCGCGATTGCGCGCTCGCTCGCCATGCAGCCGCAGCTGATGCTGTTCGATGAAGTGACTTCCGCGCTCGATCCGCAGCTCACCGGCGAAGTGCTGCGGGTGATGGAGAAGCTGGCGGCCGACGGCATGACCATGATCCTCGTCACGCACGAGATGGCCTTCGCACGCAAGGTGGCCGACGAGGTCATCTTCATGCACAAGGGCCGCGTGTGGGAGCACGGGCCCGCATCCATCCTCGATGCCCCCGCGACCACCGAGTTGCGCGACTTCGTCGGCAACGGGCTCTAGGCCGCGCGCCGCCTCGTTCCTCGTCCTTTCATTGTTCCCTTCTTTTTCTGCACCACCACCCAACGGAGACAAACCATGAAAAAGCATTCCCTTCGGATCAGCCTGTTCGCCGCAGCCACCCTGCTGGCGCTCGGCCTGGGCACGGCGCACGCCGATCTGCTCAAGGACATCCGCGACGCCAAGAAGATCCGCATCGCACTCGATACGGGATCGCCACCCTACGGTTTCGTCAACGACGCCATGAAGCCCATCGGCTCCGACGTCGAGACCGCCCAACTGCTCGCGCAGGACCTCGGCGTGGCGATCGAGATCGTGCAGACCACCAGCCCGAACCGCATTCCCTTCCTGCAGACGAGCAAGGCCGACATCGTGGTGGCGTCGCTGTCGGTGACGCCGGAGCGCGAGAAGGTCATCGACTTCTCGGTGCCCTACGCGCACATCCTGGCCGTGGTCGCAGGACCGAAGGCCGTGCAGATCAGCGGCTTCGACGACCTCAAGGGCAAGCGCGTGGCAACCACCCGCGGTTCCAACAACGACAAGGTCGTGACCACCGGTGCCAAGGATGCGCAGATCGTCCGCTACGACGACGACGCCACCCTGGTGACCGCTGCCGTGAGCGGCCAGGCCGACATCGTCGCGACCTCGCCGGCCATCGTGAGCACCGTGCTGCTGAAGGCACCGCAGAAGGACCTGGTCACGAAGTTCACCATGTCCACCGTGCCGCTGGGCATCGGCCTGCGCAAGGACGAGCCCGAGCTCAAGGCCTGGATCAACGACTGGGTCACCAAGAACCTGGCCAACGGCAAGCTGACTGCCATCTACAAGAAGTACCACGGCGGCTGAGCCGCTGCCATTCCTCCATGCCCTCCGGGCCCAACCTCGCTGGAACCACCATGCTGACCGTGATCTGTGAAACCCCTGGCACCCTGCGCGCCGAACAACGTGAGCGCCCCGTGCGCGGTGAGGGCGAGGTGCTGCTGCGCGTCAAGCGTGTGGGCGTGTGCGGGACCGACCTGCACATCTTCACCGGCAATCAGCCCTTTCTGCAGTACCCGCGTGTCATGGGCCACGAGCTGTCGGGCGTGGTGGAAGAGCCTGTTCCCGGCGGCCGCCTGGTCGCCGGCGACGTCGCCTACGTGATGCCGTACCTCTCGTGCGGGAAGTGCGTGGCCTGCCGCCAGGGCAAGACCAATTGCTGCGTCAACATCCAGGTGCTGGGCGTGCATCGCGATGGCGCCTTCACCGAGTACCTGTCGCTGCCGGAGGCGTTCGTGCACAAGGCGGAAGGGGTGTCGCTCGACCAGGCGGCCATGGTCGAATTCCTGGCGATCGGCGCGCACGGTGTGCGGCGCGGCAACGTGCAGAAGGGCCAGCGCGTGCTGGTGGTCGGTGCCGGCCCGATCGGCATGGCCGCGATGATCTTCGCGCGCATGCGCGGCGGCATCGTGACGGCCATCGACGGCCGGCAGGACCGGCTGGATTTCTGCACGCGCGAGCTGGGCGTGGCCCATGCCGTGGCCCTGGGCGCAGGCGACGAGGCGCAGCTGTCGGCCATCACCGAAGGCGAGTACTTCGACGTCGTGTTCGACGCCACCGGCAACGGCAAGGCCATCGAGCGCGGCTTTGCCTTCGTGGCGCACGGCGGTACCTACGTGCTGATCTCGGTGGTGCGCGACACGATCACTTTCTCCGACCCCGAATTCCACAAGCGCGAGACCACGCTGCTGGGCAGCCGCAACGCCACGACCGAGGACTTCGAGACCGTGATCGCGGCCATGCGCGACGGCCTGGTGCCGACCGCCGCCCTGAACACCCATCGCATGGCGTTGGCCGACGTACCCGCCGACTTCGCGCAACTGCTGGATCCCGCCCGTGGCGTGGTGAAGGCCATCGTCGAGGTCTGACCCACGCATGGCACAGCCCATTCTTCAGTTCGGCACCAGCCGCTTCCTGCAGGCGCACGTCGACCTGTTCGTCCACGAGGCGTTGGCCGGCGAACAAGGCGCCGATGACGCGCTCGGCGGCATCACCGTGGTGCAGACCACCGACCGGCCCGACGGTGCGGCACGCATTGCCGCGCTGGCTTCAGGCGGCGGGTATCCGGTGCGCATCCGGGGTCTGGCGGGCGGCGAGCGCATCGACCGGACGGTCATGTGCACGGCCGTGCGAGAGGCATGGCAGGCCAGCGCGCAATGGCCCGCGCTGCGAAGCGCGGTGGCGACCGATGTGCAGGTGATCGTGTCGAACACCGCCGATCGTGGCTATCTGCTGGACGGGCGCGACGACGCTTCCGCACTTGCCGACGGCAGTCCGGCGCCACACAGCTTTCCCGCCAAGCTGCTGGTGCTGCTGCATGGCCGCTGGTCGACCGCACCGGCATCCGCATTGACGCTGTTGCCCTGCGAACTCGTGGAGCGCAACGGCGACGTGCTGCGCGATGTCGTCAAGGAGCTCGCACGCCAATGGCGCCTGCCCGCCGATTTCATCGAATGGCTCGGCGCGCATTGCGTCTGGGGCAACTCGCTGGTCGACCGGATCGTGTCCGAGGCGATCGAGCCGGTCGGGGCCGTGGCCGAGCCCTACGCCGTATGGGTGATCGAGCGTCAACCCGGCCTGACCTTGCCGTGCACCCATCCGTCCATCGTGCTGACCGACAACCTGGCCTTCTATGAACGGCTCAAGCTGTTCCTGCTCAACGCCGGCCACACCTGGCTTGCCGAGCGCTGGCTGCAGGAGGCGCATGCGCCCGGCGAGACCGTGCGTGAAGCCATGGCCGACGCCACGCTTCGCGCCGGCCTGGAGCGCCTGTGGGCGGACGAGATCCTGCCGGTGTTCAGCGCACTGGGCGACGCAGCCCGTGCGCAGGCCGATGCCTATCTGGTCGATGTGCGCGAGCGCTTCGAGAACCCGTTCCTGGACCATCGAATTGCCGACATCGCGCAGAACCATGCGCAAAAGAAGCAGCGCCGCTTCGGTCCGATCCTGGCGCTGGCCGCGGAACGTCTGCCGCAGCTGGCCCAGCCGGCGCTCAAGGCCGCGATGGCGACAACCTGAACGACGGCGTCCCACGATGAACACCCCATCCCACACCCCTCCGCAGGCGCTCCAGCTGGGCGCCGCAGACAACGTGGCCGTCGCGCGGCAAGCGCTGGCAGCGGGCACGACCCTCACCATCGGACAGCACGTGGTCACGCTGCGGAACGCGATCGCCTCGGGCCACAAGCTGGCTCTGGTGTCCATCGCCGCCGGCGCGCCCGTGCTGAAGTACGGGCAGAGCATCGGCGTCGCGACCGCCGACATCGCGGCCGGCGACCACGTGCATGTGCACAACGTGGGCATGGCCGAGTCCGTGCATGCCCACGCGCCCGGCACCGGCTACCAGCCGACCGTGCAGGTCGCGCAGCCGCTCACGTTCGAAGGCTACGTGCGGAGCGACGGCCGTGTCGCCACCCGCAACTACCTGGGCGTGATTTCGAGCGTGAACTGTTCGGCCACGGTCTGTCGCCACATTGCCGATGCCTTCAAGGGCGAGGCGCTGGCCGACTTTCCGCAGGTGGACGGCGTCGTCGCCATCACCCATGGCAGCGGCTGCGGCATGGGTGGCAACGGCGAGGGGCTGGAGCTGCTGCAGCGCACGCTGCGCGGCTATGCCAACCATCCGAACTTCGCCGGTGTGCTGGTCATCGGCCTGGGCTGCGAAGTCAATCAGATCGCTCCGCTGATCGAGACGCTGGTGTCTCGCGAGCCCGGCATGTTCGCCACGCTCACCATCCAGGACGAAGGCGGCACCCGCGAAACCATTGCAAGGGGCAAGGAACTGTTGCGCGACATGCTCGTGCAGGCCAACCAGGCGCGGCGTCGGAGCGTGCCGTTGAGCCATCTCGCGGTGGGCCTGCAATGTGGCGGGTCGGACGGCTATTCGGGCATCAGCGCGAATCCGGCGCTCGGCGCTGCGGTGGACCTGCTGGTGAAGCATGGAGGCACCGCCATCCTGTCGGAAACGCCCGAGATCTACGGGGCCGAGCATCTGCTGACGCACCGTGCCGCGTCGCCCGAGGTGGCGGACAAGCTCCTCAAGCGACTGTCCTGGTGGGAAGGCTATGCCGCCCTGCATGGCGGCGATCTCAACAACAACCCGTCGCCCGGAAACAAGGCGGGCGGCATCACCACCATCCTCGAGAAATCGCTCGGGGCCGTGGCCAAGGCCGGCAGCAGCGGGCTCATGGACGTGCTGGAGTACGCCGAACCCGTGCATGCGCATGGGCTCGTGTTCATGGACACGCCGGGCTACGACCCGGTGTCCGCGACCGGCCAGGTGGCGGGCGGTGCCAACCTGATCTGCTTCACGACCGGCCGCGGCTCGACCTATGGCTGCAAGCCGACGCCTTCGCTGAAGCTGGCGACGAACACGCCGATGTTCCAGCGCATGCGGCTGGACATGGACTTCGACTGCGGCGCCATCGTCGAAGGACACCAGAGCATTGCCGAGGCCGGCGCTGCGTTGCTGCAGCTGATGATCGCCACGGCCTCCGGCCAGCCCAGCATGAGCGAGCAGAACGGGCTGGGCGACAACGAATTTCTGCCCTGGCAATTGGGCGCGGTGATGTGATGGCGGATGCGTTCCCTGCAACCCTGGACGTCCTGACGGTGGGCGAACCGATGGCGCTCTTCATGGCCGATGCGCCTGGAGAACTGCACACGGTCCGGCGCTTCCAGCGTGCCACGGCTGGCGCCGAGTTGAACGTCGCCACGGGCCTGGCCCGGCTCGGCTTGCGCACCGGCTACATCACGCGCCTGGGGTGGGACTCCTTCGGCCGGTTCATCACGGCGGAACTGGAGCGCGAAGGCATCGACTGCCGGTACGTCACCGTCGACGAGTCCAGGCCCACCGGCTTCATGTTGAAGACGCGGGCCGACGACGGCAGCGATCCGCAGATCGAGTACTTCCGCAAGGGCTCGGCCGCCAGCCATCTCGGGTTGGGCGATGCACCGCCGGCCCCCGGCTTTCCGGCGCGCCACCTGCATCTGACCGGCATCACGCCGGCGCTGTCGGACAGCGCGCGGGAACTGGTCTTTCACCTGGCCCGGCACGCCCGCGCGGCTGGCGCGACGGTGTCGTTCGACCCCAACCTGCGCCCGCGCCTGTGGTCTTCGCCGGAAGCCATGAAGGATTGCATCAATGCGCTGGCCGCGCTCGCAGACACGGTGCTGCCCGGGCTGGCCGAAGGCGCGCTGCTCACCGGCCGCGAAACGCCGCAAGGCATTGCGGATTTCTACCTGTCTCGCGGCGCTCGCGAAGTCGTGGTCAAGCTCGGACCGCAAGGCGCGTTCTTTGCGCGAAAGGACGGCGTCAGCGGTACGGCGCCCGGTGTGCGTGTCGACAAGGTGGTGGACACCGTGGGCGCCGGCGACGGCTTTGCGGTCGGCGTCGTCAGCGGCCTGCTGGAAGGGCTGGGCCTCGCCGATGCATGCGCCCGTGGCAACGCCATCGGCGCGCGCGTGGTGCAGTTCCCCGGGGACTCGGACGGCCTGCCCACAAGGGGCGAGCTGCTGGAAGCCGGCCCCTGACGCTGCCTTCCCCGGCGTCAGGCGCGCCGCAACTTCATGTTGAAGCGGAACTTCTCTGCCGGGTACAGATTGACGGAAACCTCGGCGACCTTGTCCGAGGTGGTCTTGTATGTTCGCGTGACCTCGACGACGCTGGAGTCGGGTTCGACCCCCAGGCCTTCGGCCAATGCAGGCGGTACGGGCCGCACGCGCAGCGTCTGCTCGACTTCGACGAGTCTCTCGCCGTACATGTCCTCGATGAGTCGCCAGATGGGGCCGCGCTGCCGGTTCATCATGCGCTCGACCCCTGCATAGGCTGCAGCGACGAAGACTTCCGTCCAGCAGATCGGCGGCTTTGCGGGCTCGTCATCCAGTCGAAAGCCTTCCAGATGCAGCCAGCGTTGCTTTGGCGGCAGCGCCAGTTCCTGGTCGGCATCTTCGCTGGCGACGACGCCGGTGCGCTCGACCACGTAGCGACTGGCCGCCGCATAAGCGATCAGTTCGTCGATCGACGCCACGCGGTGCACGTTGAACGGAGTGCTTGTCTGAGGTGGCATCACCGTCGTGCCAGACCCTTGGCGGGACGTGACGAGCCCATCGGTTCGCAACTGCCGCAGCGCTTCACGCACGGTGTGGCGGCTGACGGAGAAGCGCTCGCAAAGTTCGCCTTCCGTCGGCATCTGCGAACCCACGGGAAACACGCCCTTCACGATGTCCGCGCGCAAGGACTGCACAACTTGTCGGTACAACGGCTCGCCGGAGGCCGGCGGCAGTGCGGGGAGGACCCTTTTGCGTGGCGCGACTTTCGGCAAAGGTGATGCAGCGGCGGCGTCGACGGTCTTGGCGGTTCTTGGCATGGCGGCAATTCTGCATCAGCCGCAGTTGTACGGAACCATTGGCGTCGCCGCCCGGCGGTCTGCGCGCCAGATGCCGCGACGCCTCAGTCCTCGATGCCGTGGCCTCGCTTCGGCACCAGCACGGTCCGCTCGAAGCTGATCACTTCGGTTCCATCGGCCTTCATGCCGATCGTCCTGACGGTCACGATGCCCTGCGTCGGGCGGCTGGCCGACTCGCGCTTGGCGAGTACGCGGGACTCGGCATACAGCGTGTCGCCGCAGAACACCGGGTTCGTCAGCTTGATGTCGTTCCAGCCCAGGTTGCCGATGGCCTTCTGGCTCACGTCGCTCACGCTCATGCCCACCACGATGGACAGCGTCAGGCAGCTGTTGACCAGCGCCTTTCCGAACTCCGACCTGGCGGCATAGGCGTTGTCGAAGTGCAGCGGATGCGTGTTCATCGTCATCAGCGTGAACGCGATGTTGTCGTTCTCGGTCACTGTGCGGCCGGGGCGGTGCTCGTAGACATGGCCGATCTCGAAGTCCTCGAAGTAGCGGCCGAAGCTCTCGCGGAAGCGGCCGGGTGCGATTTCAACGACGGTGCGGGTCATGGGGTCGGGTCTTTCAGAAGCGTGTGATGTTGGTCGAGATGCGGCGATGCCAGGCTGGGCGCCGAGGGCTCGTCGAGAAAGCGGATCGGGCTGGCGATGTGCGGGCGGCCGTCCTCGTCGCGCAGCACCATGCCGCGGGCGATGAGCTGTGGGTCCTCGAAGGCCTCCGGCAGCGTGTTGACGGCGCCGAAGCAGACGTCGAGCGCGCCGAGCCGCTCTTCCCATTCCGCGCGCGTGGCCTGGGCGAAGGCGTGGGCCAGGAAGTCCATCACCGGCTGCTGGTGCGCGCCCGGTCCGCGCAGGCACGGCGCAGCCAGGTCGGGTCGGTCGAGCGCACCGAGCAGCGCATGGATGAATTTCGGCTCCTGCCCCGCCAGGGCGATGCGGCCACCGTCGCGCGTGCGGTAGATGCGGTAGAACGCGCTGCCGCCGGTGGTGCGCTCCAGCTTCGGGTCGGGCTGGCGGCCTTCGGCAAAGGTCGGTCCCACCACGTTGCGGAGCGCGCCAACCATGCAGTCCATCATCGAGATGTCGATGCGGTCGCCGCGGCCGGTCGTCTGGCGCCGCAGCAGGGCCATCAGCACGCCGTTGAGCCCCTGCAGTCCGCTCAGCAGGTCGGCCACCGGAATGCCCGGGATCGCGGGGTTGCCGTCGTCGCCCAGCGTGAGGCTCAGGATGCCGCTCAACGCCTCGACCGCGAGGTCGTGTGCCGGCCGGTCGCGGTAGGGGCCGTCCTGGCCGAAGGCGCTGATCGAGCAGTACACGATGCCGGGATGCCGGGCCGACAGGGCTTCGTAGTCCACGCCCAGGCGGCTGGCCACGCCGGGCCGGAACGACTCCACGAAGACATCGGCCGTCGCCGCCAGGTCCAGCAGCGCGGCGCGATCCGCGGCGTTCTTGAGGTCGAGCACGATGCTCTTCTTGCCGCGGTTCAGGTTGCGGAAGAACACCGTGTGCGGGCCGTCGGCAACGCCGATGTGCCGGCCCGGATCGCCTTCGCCGGGCTGCTCGATCTTGATGACCTCGGCGCCGTGGTCGGCCATGGCCAGCGTCAGGTAGGGCCCGGGCAGGAAGTTGGAAAGGTCCAGGACGCGGATGCCAGCGAGCTTCATCGCGTATCCCTTTCCGCGGTCATGTCGGCCAGGATGTCCTGCGTGTCGGCGCCCAGCGCGGAGCAGGGCCGCAGGGAAGGGCGCTCGCCGTTGAACTTGAGCGGATTGGCGAGGACCTGCAGGCGCGCTTTGGCCGGATGGGCGATTTCGCCGAGCATGCCGCTCTCCCGGAAGAAGTCGCTTTCCAGCGCATCGGCCAGGCCGAGCACCGGCGCCACCGGAAGCTGGCCCTCCAGCCTGGCGAGCCAGTGCGATGTCGGCTGCTTGCGCAACTCGGCGTCCAGCACGTCGCTCAACTGAGCGCGGTGGCGGTGGCGCGTCTCGGCGGTCAGGAACTCGGGTACATCGCGCAGGTCGAGGCGGTCGATGGCGGTCAGCAGCACTTCCCAGAAACGCTGGGTCATGCACATGATGAAGATCCAGCCGTCCGCCGTGGGAAAGGTCTGTACCGGCGCGATGGACTGGTGTCCGCTGCGCTGCTGGCGCTGCGAGACATGACCTTCATTGAGGTACCAGGTGGCTGCATAGCCCAACTGATGCAGCGTCACGTCGAACAGGCAGGTATCGACGTCGCATCCCTCGCCGGTCTCGCGTGCGCGCAGCAGGGCGGAGAGCAGGCCGACGATCGACGTGATGCCTGTCATGTGGTCGACGATGGAGGGCGCCCCGATGCGCGCCGGCGGCGTGTCGGGCTCGCCGGTCAGGTGCATCAGCCCGCTCTCCGCCTGCATCAGGTAGTCGTAGCCCGGCCACGCGGCACGGCTCGTGTTGCGGCCGTATGCCGAGATGTGGACGCACACCAGGGCCCGGTTCAGCTCGGACAGGGCGGCGTAGTCGAGCCCGAGCTTGGCCGGCAGGTCGCCGCGCAGGTTATTGAGCACCACGTCCGCATCGCGTGCGAGCGCGTCGAACGCAGCGCGGCCTTCGGGCGACTTGAGGTCGAGCGCGATGCTGCGCTTGTTCAGGTTCCAGCCCTGGAAGTACTGGCTGTCGTTGGGGCCGAGCAGGTGCGGGCCGGTGCGCCGCGACGGGTCGCCGTCGCTGGCCGGGTTCTCGATCTTGATCACGTCGGCGCCCATGTGCGCGAGGAACATCGTGCCGTAGGGACCGGCGCCGAACTGCTCGACCGCCAGAACGCGAACGCCCTGCAATGGAAGGTGTGCCGGACGCGGCGTACCGCGGTCCCGTGCGGTGTCGTGTTCGCTGCTCATGTGGCGGGATTCCGCTTGACCCACTGCTTCGAGATGATGATGCGCTGCATCTCGTTCGTGCCCTCGCCGATGCAGGTGAGGGGTGCATCGCGGTAGAGCCGTTCGATGTCGTATTCCTTCGAATACCCATAGGCGCCGTGGATGCGCATTGATTCGGTGCTGTTCTCCAGTGCAGCTTCGGATGCGAAGAACTTCGCCATGCCGGCTTCCATGTCGCAACGCTCGCCACGGTCGAAGCTCGCGGCGGCGTCCAGCGTCAGCAGGCGGGCTGCGCGTGCGCGCGTGGCCATCTCGCCCAGCTTCATCGCGATCGCCTGGTGTTCGGCGATCGGCTTGCCAAAGGTCTTGCGGACCTGCGCGTACTGGGTGGCGAGACGCAGCGCGCCTTCGGCAATGCCGACACCGCGCGACGCCACGTTGATGCGGCCCAGCTCGAGTCCGCCGGTGGCCTGGTAGAAGCCCTGGCCTTCGACGCCACCGATCAGGTGGTCCGTACCCAGCACGTAGTTGTCTGCAATGAGCTCGCCGGAATCGATCGCCTTGTAGCCCAGCTTCTCCAGCTTTCGGCCGTTGGTGAGGCCTTTGCCCTTCGGCGCGATGAACAGGCTCATGCCGGTGTGGCGCGGTTGAGCATTCGGATCGGTCTTCACGAGCAAGGCAAAGCAGGAGCCCTCGATCGCGTTGGTAATCCAGGTCTTGGCGCCATTGATGACGTAATGGTCCCCCTCCCGGCGGGCCGTCATGCGGATGCCCTGCAGGTCGGTGCCGGCGTCCGGTTCGGTCAGTGCCAGGCCGCCGCGCACTTCGCCGGACGCGAGCTTCGGCAACCACTCGTCCTTCTGGGCCGGCGTGCCGAACTTCTCGATCGCCAGCGCCAGCATCAGATGCGAATTGAAGATGCCGGTCACCGACATCCACACCGACGAGATGCGCATCACGATCTTCGCGTAGGTGCTTGCCGGCAATCCGAGGCCGCCGTACTCGGTGCTCACCGTGGCGCCGAACAGGCCGAGTTCCTTCATCTCTTCGACGATCTGGGCCGGATAGCGGTCGGCATGGTCGAACTCGCGAACCACCTCGGGCTTCAGCGAGCGCTCGATCCAGCGGTCGATGGCGGCGATGAACTCGGCCTCGTCGTCGGCGGAGATGGCGCGGATGTGGGTATTTATTTCCATGATGCTCCTAGATGTACGTACAACTGTAGTTTGCTCGATGCGATGATGTCAACAAGATTGTTGTACGAATGACTTGAGGTTCATGGGTTGAATTTTCATGAGGTATTGGTAGGTAATTACCCTGAAACTTATCCGTTCAACCTTCTGATAAATTTATTGTACGTACAAATAACGGCCGCTCGCGATGATCCGTCGCATGCCGGCCACTCAGAAAGGATCCGTCCATGACAGTTCTTGCCGATACCCCCTCGATCGCCGACACCCGTGTCTTCTCGATGCGCAACCTGCCGCTGCTGGACGGCGGGGCCACCATGGAGCTGCTCGGTCTGGCGCCCGCGCTCTGGGCGCATTCGAAGGTCTATTCGACGGGTGGAGAGAACGCGCTGCACAGCCATGACATCGAGGACCACGTGTTCCTCGTGCTGCAGGGCGAGGCCAGCTTCTTCTTTGGCGACGGCAGCACCGCGTCGGTTCGCGCCTTCGACGGCGTGATGGTCCCGCGCGGCACCCAGTACCGCTTTCATGCGAACGAGGCGGGCGGCAACCTGGTGATGTTCCGGGTCGGCGGCGGACCGGTGAAGGACTCGTCCGATCTGGACCCGCGGTTCTCGATCCCGCGCGAAGCGCTCCAGAGCCGCAAGGACCCAGGTGGCCAGTACGCCGCCGGCGACGCGAAGGTGAACGGCGCCGCCGCGCAACCCACGATCTTCAAGGCCGGGGCCTTCTTCGCCCCCGATTGAGCAACCATCACAACAGGAGACAGAAATGGACCGTCGTACCCTATTGCGCGCGGGCGTGGCACTGGCCGCGCCCGCGGCAGGACTGAGCTTTGCGCAAGGCCTTCCCAACCGCCCCATCACGCTGGTGGTGCCCTACGCCGCCGGCGGGAATGCCGACATCACTGCACGCCTCTTCGCCGATGCCCTGACCAAGACCGTCGGGCAGCCGGTGATCGTCGACAACCGGGCCGGCGGCGGTGGCGCGATCGGCGCGACCCACGTCATCAACGCCCGCCCCGACGGGCAGACCCTGCTGTTCTCCGCGCCCAGCGTGTTCTCGGTCACGCCGCACCTGGTGAAGGTCAGCTACTCGCTGACCAGCATCCGGCCGGTGTGTCTGGTGAGCAAGACACCGCTGGTGCTGGTGGTCAAGAAGGGCAGCCGCTTCAAGTCGCTGGCCGACGTCGTGCAGGTCGCCAAGGCGAATCCGCAGGCGGTCCCCATGGGCTACAGCGGGCTCGGCACGCCCAACCACCTGGCCATGCTCAATCTGGAGATGGTCGCCGGCGTGAACTTCAACGGCATCGCCTACAAGGGTTCCGGTCCGATGCTGCAGGACATGCTGGCCGGCCAGATCGAAGTGGCTGCCGACCAGGTCTCGACCTCCAAGCCCTACATCGAATCGGGCGACCTGATCCCGCTGGCCGTGTTCGGAACGCCGCTGGAGCAGCTGCCCGGCGTGCCTTCCGTGTCCACGCTGGGCAAGGAACCGTTCGACGTCACGACCTATCTGGGCATTGCGGCGCCCAGCGGCACACCCGATGCGCTGGTTGCGGCGTTGCAGAAGGCCGCGAGCGCCGCGGTCGGGGACGCGCGCTTCCAGGCAGGCATGCAGAAGGTCGGCGTGTCGGTGTTCTGGGGCGAGGCGCAGGCCTACGAGCGCTCGATGCGCGCCGAGAACGACTTCATGCAGCAGATGGTGGCCAACGGCCGCATCAAGGCAGGTTGAACGGCACCGCGACCCGAGCACCATGAGTTCATCGCATCACCGAGATCCACAGGAAGTCGATCCGGCGCCGGACGACGCACCGCGGCCGCCACGCCGGTATGGCCTTCCTGCGGGCGCCGTCGACACGCATGCGCACGTGATCGGCAGCACGTACATCGACGCCCGCAGCTACACGCCGCGGCCCGCCCCGGAAGCGGCCTACCTGCGCATGCTCGACGCCACCGGCATGGCGCACGGCGTGCTCGTGCAGGTCAGCGTGCACGGCACCGACAACAGCCTGATGCTGCGCAGCCTGCAGGCGCACCCCGGGCGGCTGCGCGGCATTGCCGTGATTCCGCCCGACCTGCCGGACGCCGAGCTGCATCGGCTCAAGGAGGCGGGTGTGGTCGGGCTTCGGCTGAATACGACCACGGGCGGCGGCGTCGGCGTGTCGCAGCTCGATCGCTACGAGGCGCTGTGCGTCGAACTCGGCTGGCACCTGCAGTTCCTGGTCGAGCCCGCGCAGCTGATGCCGCTGGCCGGCCGCATCGCGAGATTGCGCGTGCCTGCCGTTTTCGATCACATGGGCTACGTGCATGCGGGGCCGGGAATGGATGAGCCCGCGCGCACGCTGTTGCAGATGGTGCGCGACGGGGCGTGGGTCAAGCTGTCGGGCGGCTTCAGGCTGTCGCGCACAGGCCCGCCTTACGCCGACACCATTCCCTTCGCGAGTGCGCTGGCGGAGGCGGCACCGCAGCGTTGCGTCTGGGGTTCGGACTGGCCGCACGTCAGTTTCCGCGGGGCCATGCCGAACACGGGCGACCTGCTCGACCTGCTGGCCGACTGGGTGCCGGACCCGGAGGCCCGCCATGCGGTGCTGGTGCACAACCCGCACCGCCTCTACGGCTTCGGCACATAGCGGCCGGCGACGCGCGGGGCCGCTTCGGTCGTCCTTCACGCGTCCAGTTGTGCCAGCAGGGCGCGCGCCCGGTCGATCACGGGCTTGTCGATCAGCTTGCCTTCATGACTGAGTGCGCCTGCCGAGGTCGATGCCGCTGCGGCCATGACGCCGTGCGCCCAGGCGATGGCTTCGGCATCGGGCAGGAAGGCCGCCTTGACGGGCGCTACCTGCGAGGGGTGGATGCAAAGCTTGGCGCCGAAGCCGAGCCTGCGTGCACGCGCAGCGTCGTGGCTGGCCTGCGCCGAATCCTTGATGGCCAGCGTGACGCCATCGATCGGTGAGCCGATGCCGCCCAGCCGCGAAGCCAGAACGAGCTGAGAGCGCGCGAAGAGCAGTTCTTCGCCGTCGCCTTCGATGCCCAGGTCCTGCTGGAAGTCGACCGAGCCGAAGGCGAGCCGGAGCACGCCGCTGCAGCCGGCCAGCACCGCCGCATGGGCCAGGCCGCGCGCGGTTTCGATGAGGGGAATGCAGGGCACCGCGCCGGAGGTCGCTGCGCCCACCGCCGCGAGCGCCTCCTGCGTTTCCGCTTTCGGAAGCATCGCGGCGTGGACGCCGGGCAGCGACAGCAACGACAGGTCGTCCTGGAACCAAGGCGTGTCGACCCCGTTGATGCGCAGGCACACCTGCATCCCTGCTTGCGGACGCGAAAGCGCTTCGGCGACATGGGACCGTGCGAGCGCCTTGTGGGCCGGCGCGACGGCGTCCTCGAGATCGAGCACGACCATGCCGGCACCGCTGGCCAGCGCCTTGTCGAAGCGCTCGGGGCGGTCGCCCGGTACGAAGAGGTAGGTCGAGGGAAGTCGTCTTGATGTCATTTTTCTTTAAGTTGTCCGGATAGAAATTAATGAAGACAAGGAAGCTGTTGGTGTTTTCACTATGAGTGACGAGAAAGCTTGACCTTTCGATCTGCGTGAATCTAACATAGTTGTTCGTACAACATTTTGATCTGGCCCGGATTCAGACACGTCCATGACCACAGACACCGACCACGCGTTCGACAACCACATCGGCGGGCGCGCCATGCCGGCCCGCAGCGGCCGGCGCTTCGCCAGCATCAATCCGACCACCGGGGCCGAATGGGGCAGCTTTGCGGAGTCCGACCGCGACGATGTCGATGCGGCCGTGCAGGCCGCGCACGAAGCGCTGTCGGGTGCCTGGGGACGACTCTCGGCCACGCGCCGTGGCCGCCTTCTCATGGCCTGGGGCGAGAAGATCGCCAGCCGCGCCGAGGTGATCGCGAAACTCGAGTCCAGCCAGAACGGCAAGCTGCTCGCCGAGATGCGCGCGCAGGCGAACATCGCGAAGGAATGGCTCTATTACTTCGGCGGGCTGGCCGACAAGATCGAAGGCCGTGTGGTGCCGCTGGAGCGCCAGAGCGTGCTCAACTACACGCTGCGCGAGCCGCTGGGCGTGGTTGGCGTGATCGTGCCGTGGAACTCGCCGACCTTCCTCACCATCATGAGCTGCGCACCGGCGCTCGCGGCAGGCAACACGCTCGTGCTCAAGCCTTCCGAAGTGACGTCGGCATCGGCCTTCGAGCTGGTTCGGCTGGCGGAAGAAGCCGGCATTCCGCCGGGCGTCCTGAACGTCGTGACGGGTGCCCGCGGTGCCGGCGAGGCGCTGGTCGATCATCCGCTGGTCGCCAAGATCTGCTTCACCGGCAGTGACGGCGCCGGGCGCGTGATCGCGTCGCGTGCCGGGGCACGGCTGGCGAGCTGCACGCTCGAGCTCGGCGGCAAGAGCCCCAACATCGTGTTCGGCGACGCATCGATCGACAACGCGGTGGTCGGCCTGTTGTCAGGCATCTTTGCGGCCGCCGGGCAGACCTGCATCGCAGGCTCGCGCGCCTACGTGCACGAGAGCATCTACGACGAGGTCGTGCAGCGCGTGGCGCAGCGCGCCAAGGCCATCAAGCTGGGCGATCCGCTGCTGGGCGATACGCAGATGGGGCCCGCCGCCACGTCGATGCAATTGCAGAAGAACGAGTCGATGGTGGCGAAGGCGGTGCAAGCCGGCGCCGAGGTGCTCTACGGCGGACGCCGCGCCAGCGTGCCGGGCCTGGAGAAGGGCTTCTTCTTCGAACCCACGATCCTTCATCACCTGGAGGCGGACAACCCGCTGATGCATGAGGAGGTGTTCGGCCCCGTGCTCGCAGTCACGCCCTTTCGCGACGACGACGAAGTGGTCGCGCTGGCCAACGGCACCAAGTTCGGCCTGGCTGCCGGTGTATGGACGCGCGACCTGCGCCGTGCACACACCATGGCGCGTCGGCTGCAGGCCGGCACGGTCTGGATCAACACCTACCGCGCGATGGCCTTCAATTCGCCGTTCGGCGGCTACAAGGACAGCGGCATCGGCCGTGTCAACGGCATGGAGTCGGTCGATCAGTTCCTGCAGACCAAGAGCGTCTGGTGCGAGCTGAGCGACGAGATCCAGGACCCGTTCGTGCTGAAGGTCTGACGGCATGGGCACCGAACAGAAAACAGTGGCCGCCGTGATCGCGCAGGCCTGTGCGGCCCACGGCGTGAAGAACGCCTACGGCGTGCCCGGCGGCGGCAGCTCGCTCGACCTGATCGAGGCGCTGGCGGAGCAGGGCGTTGCGTTTCGGTTGTGCCGGACCGAAACCGCCGCCGTGCTGATGGCCGCAGCCGATGCCGAGATGCGCAACGGCTTCGGCGTGGCCATCACGACGCAGGGCCCGGGCACCGCCAGCGGAATGAATGGCCTCGCCCATGCCTCGCTCGACCGTGCGCCCGTGCTCTTCATCACCGACGGATGGACATCGCGGCAGCAAGCCTTCGACACCCACCAGGTCTTCGATCAGCGCGCCATGTCGGCACCGGTCGTCAAGGCCAGTTCGCGCCTGGAGTCGGACGCACCCGCCGTGGAGCTCGCCGAGCTGATCGGCCTGATGCGTCGTGCGCCCTGGGGCCCGGTGCACATCGAGCTGACCGGCGAGAACGCCCGGCGAATGGTGTCCGAAGCCGGCGATCTGCATCACGCCCCCGGCGATGCGGACCCCGATGCCGGCCATGGCGACGCGCATGCGTTGCTGCGCACGGCGCGCCGGCCCGTACTGCTCGTCGGCCTCGAGGCGCGTGACGAGGGTGCGCCGGCGCAGGTGCTGGCGCTCGCGAAGCGGCTGCGCTGCCCGGTGCTGACCACCTACAAGGCCAAGGGCATCGTCAGCGACGACGAACCTTTCGTCGTCGGCCATTTCACCGGTGGTGCGGCCGAGCGCGACTGCATCGCCGCCGCGGACCTGATCGTCCTGTGCGGCCTCGACCCGGTGGAACTGATTGGCCGCCCGTGGCCCTACACCGTGCCGGTGCTCGACATCGCACTGGTTCGCCACCCCATCCACTATGTCGAGGCGGCGGCCGGTGTCCATGGGCGCCTGGCCCACGGCATCGAGTCGCTGCTGCCGGCCTGTGGTGCCTCGGACTGGCGCGAGGAAGAGATCGCTGCACTCAAGCACGGCATGGTCGAGCGGCTCGGCTACCAGGGCGAGGGCGCCGGGCTCACGCCGCAGCAGGTCGTCGACATGGCGCTGACGGCGGCCGGGCCTGAGGGCGCGAGCATCACGGTGGACGCCGGCGCCCACATGTTCTCCGCGATGGCGTTCTGGCGCGCCTGCTCGCCAGGCAGTGCGCTCATCTCGAACGGCCTCGCCACCATGGCTTTTGCGCTGCCGGCCGGCATCGCGCGTGCCCTGAATGCGCCTGAGCGGCCGACCATCGCCTTCACCGGCGACGGCGGCTTGATGATGTGTGCGGGCGAACTCGCTACCGCGGCGCAATGCGGCGCCCGGCTGTGCGTGATCGTCTTCAACGACAGCGCGCTGTCGCTCATCGCGCTCAAGCAGCGCAACCGGAACATGGCGGACGCCGGCGTGACATGGCCCAGCGCGGACTTCGCCAGCGTCGCCCGGGGCTTCGGCCTGACGGCATTCACCGTGCGCACCGTGGATGCCTACGAGGAGGCCTTGGCATCCGCACTGAAGGCGCGCGGCCCCTGCCTCATCGACGTGCAGGTCGACCCCTCCGGCTATCGCGCGCAGGCCAAGGCGCTCCGGGGATAGCCACGCCCCCGCTCAAGAAATCACCAACGAAGGAGACAGCATGAAGACGAGATTCCGTATCTGGCTGGCGGCGCTGATCGGCGCCACCACCCTGCTTTCGGCGCAAGCCCAAACGGCCAACTGGCCAACCCGCCCGGTCCGCTGGATCGTGCCCTTCGCCGCAGGCGGCACGGCGGACGCCACTGCACGCAACATCGCGCAGAAGCTCAGTGACCGGTGGGGACAACAGGTCGTGGTCGACAACAAGCCGGGAGCGAACACCGCCATCGCGGCGATCGACGCGGCGCGCGCCGCCCCCGACGGCTACACGCTGTTCCAGGCCATCAACTCCACGCTGACGCTCAATCAGTTCACCTTCACGAAGCTGCCCTACGACGTGGCGCGCGATTTCACGCCCATCAGCGTGATCGCTTCCGTCCCGCTCATCTTCGTCGCCAACGATTCACTGCCCGCGAAGACCATGCCGGAACTCATCGCCTATGCGAAGGCCCATCCCGGTGCCGTCACGATCGGCAGCGGCAACGTGGGCATCCAGCTGGGCGTCGAGCGCTTCATCCGCGACGCCGGCCTGACGGTGACCTACGTTCCCTACAAGAGTGGGGCCGACGTCACCAAGGGGCTGCTGTCCAGCGAGATCCAGGTAGGTCTGGATGGCGTGCCGGCCTATCCACCGCACCTGAAGTCCGGAAAGCTGCGCGCACTGGCCACCAACAGCGCCAAGCGGATCTCCCTGCTTCCCGATGTGCCGACGCTGGCCGAGATCGGACTCAAGAATTCGGAGACACCGGTCTGGCACGGCGTGCTCGCCCCCGCCGGCCTCCCGGTGGACATCCAGAAGAGGATCGCCGCGGATCTGCAGGTCGTCCTGGCCATGCCCGATCTCAAGGAGCGCATGGCAGGTCTGGGCCTCGAGCCGATGTGGCTTGGTGCGGACGATTTCAAGGCGTTGATCAAGTCCGAGAGCGCCTACATGGGGCCGCTGGCCAAGGATCTCGGCATCAAGATGGACTGAGGGGAACAGAGTCATGTACGCACCACCACCCCGGAAGACCCTGGAGGTCTTCGCCGAGGTTCCCGAGCAGTTCCATGTCCGCGGCAGGTCGTCGACATGGGTGAACGTGCAGCTCCATGGCGCCGATGCGCCGGCCTTCCTCGAAGGGCCGGCGTTCGACGCGCAGGGAAACCTGTGGGTCGTCGACATCCCGTGGGGCCGGCTGTTCAAGATCGATCCGGCAGGCCGGATGCGCTGCGAACTCGAATACGACGGCGAGCCCAACGGGCTCACCTTCAGCCCCGACGGACGCGCCTTCATCTGCGACAACAAGAACGGCATCATGGTGTTCGACCCGGCCACGGGCAAGGTCGAACCGCATCTGGACCGTGCCCTGGTGCAGCGCTTCAAGGGCGTGAACGACCTGGTCTTCTCGTCCTCCGGGGATCTCTACTTCACCGACCAGGGACAGACGGGCCTGCACGACCCGACCGGCAAGGTCTATCGGCTCACGGCCGATGGCCGGCTCGATTGCCTGCTGTCGAACGTGCCCAGCCCGAACGGGTTGGTGCTCAACCTGCACGAGGACGTGCTGTTCGTCGCGGTCACCCGGGCCAACGCGATCTGGCGCGTGCCGCTGGTCAGGCAGCATGGGCTGGTCACCAAGGTCGGCACGTACATCCAGCTGTCGGGTGGCGGCGGGCCCGACGGGCTGGCGCTCGATGCCACGGGCGGCATCGCCATCTGCCATGTCGGCCTCGGCGCGGTGTGGATCTTCGACGAGGTGGGCCAGCCGGCCTTGCGGCTCGATTCGCCGCGAAGCCGGATGACGACGAACTGCGCCTACGGTGGTGCGGACGGCAAGAAGCTCTTCGTGACGGCCGGCACGCAGGTGCTGGTGGCCGAGGTCGACACGCCCGGCGCACCGACGCCGGCCCAACGGAGCGCTTCCTGACACCATGGCCACCTCAGCGAACAAGTGCCTGAACATCGCGGATCTGCAGGCCCAGGCCCGGCGCTATCTGCCACGCGTGATCTACGACTACCTCGAAGGCGGGGCGGACGACGAGGAGTGCATCGCGGAGAACGCGATGCGCATTCGCCGGCACAAGCTGCGGCCGCGCTATCTCGTCGACATCGCCACGCGTGCGCAGCAGGTGACGGTGTTCGGTCGGACTTACGCGTCGCCGTTCGGCATCGGCCCGATGGGCATGCTCGGCATGGTGCGCCACGATGGCGACCTGGTCCTCGCGGACGCCGCAGCCGAGGCAGGATTGCCATTCGTGCTGTCCGGCGCGAGCAATGGTTCGATCGAAGCGGTCGCTGCGCGGTGTCCCGGTGCCTGGTTGAACTTCTATCCCTGCAAGGACGACGCGATCGAGCGCGACCTCTTGAAGCGGGCAGCGGCGGCCGGCATCGAGACGCTCGTCGTCACCGTGGACGTGCCCCTGCATTCCAAGCGAGAACGCAATATCCGCAGTGGCTGGGTGCGGCCATACAAGCCGACCGCCGGCATCATCCTGGAGTCGCTCAGGCATCCGGCATGGGTTGCGCGCTACCTGCGCAACGGCCTTCCGGTGATGAGCAACTTCAGTCCCTATGCGCCGCCCGCCACCAGCGCACGAGACCTGACGGCCTTCTATGCGTCGCAGGTGCCCACGCGGCATGGGTGGCCGCTGGTCGAGCGGCTCCGCGCGCAATGGCAGGGGCGGCTGGTCCTCAAGGGCATCCTGACGGCGGAGGACGCCGGACTGGCCGCAGCGGCCGGCGTGGATGGCGTGATCGTGTCGAACCACGGCGGACGGCAACTGGACCGCAGCGTGGCGGCCATCGATGCGCTGCCTGAAGTGGTGGCCGCCGTCGGCGACAGGCTCGTCGTCATGTTCGACAGCGGGATCCGGCGTGGATCGGACATCGCCGTTGCACTGAGCCTCGGCGCGAAGATGTGTTTTGCGGGCCGCGCGGCGGCGTACGGGCTCGCGGCCTTTGGCGCCGAAGGTGCACGGCGCTCGCTCGACATCCTGCGCGGTGAGCTGGACCTGACGCTGGGCCAGATCGGTTGCCCGGTCGTCACCGACCTGGGGCCGCGTTACCTCTGGAGCCCGTCGGTCATGCCGCTCGCGTCGACAGTTGCCGCTTGATCGCGTCCTGGGTGATGCCGACGAACTCGGCGATCCGGTGCTCGATCCGCATCATCGGCCCGGCCACCAGCACGGCGAAGTGGCGGTTGGGCAGGCTCAGCGGAAGCGCCACGCCACCGAGGTCGGGTGTGAACTCGCCTCGCCCTTCGAACCAGCCGAGCTTGCGCGAGGCATCGACCTCCCGTTCGACGATGTCCGCCGTCATCAGCGTCGTCTGCGTATAGCGCTTGAACTCGGCCTTGCGCAGGATCGCCGCCCGGTCTTCGGCGCTCATCTGCGAGAGCAGGGCGCGGCCAGTGGCCGTCACGTGCAGCGGCACCAGCTTGCCGGGTTGCGCGGTGTAGCGGATGGCGTGAGGCGACTCGATCGCGTCCAGGAACAGCGCGTACGCACCGCTCGCGGCGGCGAGCACGGCTGTTTCGCCGGTTTCCCGGACCAGTGTTTCCAGCAGGCCGTGGAGCTCGGACGGGATCGGCTGCGCGGCTTCGATCTCGCGGATCAGCGTGGCCCACATCGGCGCCGGGTAGTAGCCACCCCGGGCGCGGGGTTCATACAGGAACCCGCGCGCGGCCAGCGTACCGAGCAGGTTGAAGGTGCTGGAGCGCGGCCATTCGAAGTGCTTTGCGATCTCGGCCAGCGTGGCGGGACGGCGGTGGGTCGCGAAGAACTCGATGAGGTCCAGGACGTTGGCGGCTTGCTTGACGATCACTGCGTGGAGGCCTGTGCGAGAGATGCGCGGTATGGGCTGGGAGCCGGGATGGCCACTTTACCCGAGGGTACCCGGGTATCCCCGCAGCGCCGATGCGTTGTGTTCTTGTTCATGGGTATGTATGATTTGTTCACTATTGTGAATGATAGGGCGCCAGCCTCCTGTGGCGACCACGAACGGAGACCATGGGACCACTTGCCGGAATCAAGGTGCTGGACATGACGTCCGTGCTGATGGGGCCTTTTGCCTCGCAGGCGCTGGGCGACATGGGTGCGGACGTGATCAAGATCGAGGCACCGCAGGGCGACCTGGTGCGGCAGATCGGTCCGGTGCGCCACGAGGGCATGGGCCCGGTCTTCCTGAACGCCAACCGCAACAAGCGCAGCATCGTGCTGGATCTCAAGCAGCCCGCCGGCCTCGCCGTGATCCGGCGCCTCATCGCCGATGCCGACGTGTTGATGTACAACGTGCGCCCCCAGGCCATGGCGCGCCTCGGCCTGAGCTACGAGGACGTGGCCGCGATCAACCCGCTGCTCGTCTACGCCGGCCTGTTCGGCTTCGGACAGGACGGCCCGTACGCGGCCCGTCCGGCCTATGACGACCTGATCCAGGGCGGCGCCACGCTGCCCCACCTGATCGCCCGCGCGTCGGGTGGCATACCGCGCTACGTGCCGACGGCTTTGGCCGACCGCATCGTCGGGCAGACGGCGGTGGGCGGCATCCTCGCGAGCCTGCTGGCGCGCCACCGTACCGGCCGTGGCGACCGCGTCGACGTGCCGATGTTCGAGACGATGGTGGCCTTCGTGATGGGCGACCACCTCGGCGGCCTCACCTTCGAGCCGCCGCTCGACGCGGGCGGCTATGCACGGCAGCTGTCGCCCGAGCGCCGGCCCTACCGGACGCGCGACGGCTACATCTGTGCGCTGGTCTACAACGACAAGCACTGGAACAGCTTCCTGGGTGCGGTCGGCCGCGCGTCGCTGATGCAGGACGAGCGCTTCGCGACCTACGCCGGGCGTTCACGGCACATCGACTACGTGTACGGCGAGCTCGGCACCATCTTCGAAGAGAAGTCGACCGCCGAGTGGATCGGGATCCTCGAGCGCGCCGACGTGCCTTTCATGCCGATGCACGACCTGCTCAGCGTGCTGGACGATCCGCACCTCCAGGCCACCGGATTCTTCTCGACCATCGACCATCCGAGCGAAGGGCCTATCCGCACGATGCGCGTCCCCATGACCTGGCAGCACAGCCAGCCGGACGTCGCTCGCGTGGCGCCGCGCCAGGGCGAGCACACGCGCGAGATCCTGCAGCAGGCGGGTTACGCGCCGACGGACATCGACGCGTTGCTCGACGCAGGCACGGCGGCGCAGGCCGCACCGCTGGCAGCCGTCGGCTGAACGGCGCACCGAAACCACATTCCCCGTCAAGAGACCGACTGCCCATGATTCGCTCGCTGCTCTACGCACCCGCCAACCGGCCCGAACTCGTCGTCAAGTTCCCGCGCTTCCGTGCGGACTGCTGCGTGATCGATCTCGAGGACGGCACACCCGAAGCCGAGAAGGCAGAGGCACGCGGCATGCTGGCCGGGACCGTGCGGCAGGCGCGCGACGCAGGCCTGACCGGCATGCTCGCCATTCGGGTCAACGTGCCTGCGTCGCCGCACTACCTTGCGGATATCGAGGCGGCGCTTGCCTGCGACATCGACGCGATCGTCGTTCCGAAGCTGGAGTCGCCCGACCAGGTCTTTCCGGTGGCGCACTGGATTCGCCGGCGCGACGCGGAGTCGCCGCGTGCGAAGCCCAGGATGATCATCGGCGGCATCGAGTCGGTGCGGGGCGTGCTGAACGCCGTGAAGATCTGCGACGAGACGCCGCACCTGGGCGCGGTGTACTTCGGCGCCGAGGATTTTGCTGCCGACATCGGCGGGCGTCGCACGCCCGGCGGCGACGAGGTGGCGACGGCGCGTTCGTGGGTCGTCATGGCGGCGCGCGCCGCCGATCGCATCGCGCTCGACCAGGTGGTGCTCGACATTCGCGACGACGCGCTGTTCATGCAGGACGCCGCGCGCGGCCGGAACCTGGGCTACCACGGCAAGATGTGCGTCGCCCCCGGACAGGTCAGGCTGGCCAATGCCGCGTTCTCGCCGACATCGGAAGAACGCGCCTACGCGAGGCGGCTGGTCGATGCATACGAGGAAGCGACGGCGCGGGGCATCGGCACCATCGACTTCGAAGGAAAGATGGTCGACGGGCCCATGCTCAAGCACTCGCTCGCCGTGCTCGCCGCGCCGGAGGAGGTCTGAGATGGCGCGCGTCGAATCGCTCTCGACCCTCGACCTGGCACGCCATGTCCGTCCCGGCGATGGCATCGTGTTCGGCCAGGGTACCGGGGAGCCTCTGAGCCTGACCGAGCAGTTGGTCGCGCAGCGTGCCGGCTACAGCGGCGCGGGCATCTTCTTCGGCTCGGGCTTTTCGCAGACCTTCAAGCCCGAACATGCAGACCATCTGCGTTTCAAGGGCATCGGCGGCATCGGGACGCTGCGCAAGCTGTCGAGTGCGGGTGTGCTCGATCCGGTGCCGTGCCACATCTCTGCCATCTCGGGCCTGATCGAGAAGGATCTGATCCGCACCGACGTCGTCATGCTGCTGGTGAGCCCGCCCAACGAACGCGGCGAACACAGTTTCGGTCTCGTCAACGACTATGTGCGCACCGCCATCTCGCGCGCCCGGGTCATCATCGCCGAGGTCAGCAGCCAGGTGCCATGGACGCCGTGCGACGCACCGCTGCGGGCGGACGAGATCACGGTGGCCGTGCATACCGACCGCGCGCCGCTGGAGCTGCCTGCCGCGAAATTCGGCGAGCTCGAACGCCGCATCGCAGCGCATGTCGCCGAACTGATCCCCGATCGAGCCACGCTGCAGATGGGCATCGGCGCCGTGCCCGAAGCGATCGTCTCGCTGCTGGTGGACCGGCGCGATCTCGGTGTCCACTCCGGCATGGTCGGCGACTCGCTGGTCGACCTGATGGAAAGCGGTGCCGTCACCAATGCGTACAAGGGCATGGACGAAGGCGTGAGCGTCACCGGCGTGCTGTTCGGCACGCAGCGGCTGTACCGCTTCGCGCATCGCAATCCGCAGATCCGGCTTTGCCCGACGCGCTACACGCACCACATGTCGACGCTGTCGCGCGTGAAGAACCTGGTGTCGGTGAACTCGGCGCTCGAGGTCGACCTCACGGGCCAGGTGAACGCCGAGGCCATCGGTGCGGACTACATCGGCGCGGTCGGCGGACAGGTGGACTTCGTCCGGGCGGCGGGCCAGTCCGAAGGCGGTGTCTCGATCATGGCGCTGGGCGCGGTCGGCAAGACCGGCGACAGCAAGATCGTGAGCCGGCTGTCCGGCCCGGTGACGACCGCGCGCAGCGACGTCGATGTGATCGCGACCGAACATGGCATCGCACGCCTGCGCGGGCTCGGCCTGCGCGAGCGCATCAAGGCGATGGCGGCCATCGCGGCACCACAGCATCGCGATGCCCTGCTGCGCGAAGCGCGGGACGTCTGGGGATCGGCATGCTGACGGACGAAGTGGACTACGAGGTGGTGGATGGCTGCATCGCCGTCGTCACGATCCAGCGGCCCGCGCAGCGCAATGCGATCAACCGCGGCGTCGTCGAGGGATTGCGGTTGGCCTGGCGTGCGATCGAGCAGGACGACGCGGTGCGTGTGGGCATCCTCACCGGCAGCGGCGATCAGGCCTTCTGTGCGGGCATGGACCTGAAGGAGGCCGCGGCGATGAAGCTGCAGATACCGCCGCGCGACATGCTGCCCGTCCTGGGCGACGTCGAACACGTGAGCAAGCCGATGATCGCAGCGGTCAACGGCATCGCCTACGCCGGCGGCTTCCTGTTCGTCCAGATGTGCGACCTGTGCATCGCCGCCGATCACGCGAAGTTCGGCATCACCGAAGCGAAGGTCGGCCGCGGCATGCCCTGGGCCGCGCCGCTGGCGCAGATGCTGCCGCAACGTGTGGTGATGGAGTTGCTGCTGACCGGGCAACCGATCTCGGCACAGCGTGCGATGGCGCTCGGCTTCGTGAACGACGTGGTGCCGGCGGACCAATTGCGCGCGCGTGCGCTGGAAATGGCACGTGCCATTGCCGCGAACGCACCCTTGACCGTGAAGGCGGCACGCGAGCTGGTCTACCTGTCTTCGGAAATGGGGCGCTCGGCCGGCCTGCGTGCGGCGCAGCACCTCTTCGAACGCGTGTATCTGAGCGAAGACGCGCAGGAAGGCCCGCGGGCCTTCGCAGAGAAGCGGCCACCCCGATGGACCGGACGTTGACATCCCGCACAACCGCGCCTGCCTTGGACCGCCGACATGAACTTTGAACTCACCCCCGAACAGGAGGCCATCCGCGAAGCGGTCAAGGGCCTCTGCGACCGCTTTCCCGAGAGCTACTGGCGGGAACGCGACACCGACGGCGTGTTTCCGCATGCGTTCTACGACGCGATGGCTGAAGCCGGCTGGCTGGGCCTGGCGATCCCCGAGGCGTATGGTGGCGCCGGCCTGGGCGTGCAGGAGGCCAGCATCATGATGCAGACCATCGCAGAGTCCGGTGCCTGCCTGAGCGGCTGCTCCAGCGTGCACATCAACATCTTCGGCCTGATGCCGATCGCCGTCTTCGGCTCGCCGGAGCAGAAGCAGCGGATGCTGCCGCCGATCGCTCGGGGCGAGGTCAAGGCCTGCTTCGGCGTGACCGAGCCGAATGCAGGGCTGAACACCACCAGGCTCAAGACACGGGCGGTACGGCAGGGAGACAAGTACATCGTGCATGGGCAGAAGGTGTGGATCTCCACCGCCCAGGTGGCCGACAAGATCATGCTGCTCGCGCGCACCACACCCATCGAGGACCTGCCGCCCGGCAAGACCTCGTCGGGGCTGTCGCTGTTCTATACGGACCTCGATCGCAGCAGGATCGATGTGCGGCTGATCGAGAAGATGGGCCGCAAATGCGTCGACTCGAACGAGCTCTTCATCGACGGCCTCGAGATCCCGGTCGAGGACCGCATCGGCGAGGAAGGCAAGGGCTTCAAGTACATCCTGCACGGCATGAATCCCGAACGCGTCCTGCTCGCGGCCGAGGCGGTGGGCGTCGGCCGCATCGCGTTGCAGAAGGCCGCCGCCTATGCGCGCGAGCGCGTGGTGTTCGACCGGCCGATCGGCCAGAACCAGGCCATCCAGCATCCGCTGGCGGTCAACTGGGTCGAGCTGGAAGCCGCCCAGATGCTGACCATGAAGGCGGCCTGGCTCTACGACAACGGCAAGGAATGCGGCGCCGAGGCGAATGCCGCCAAGTACTACGCGGCCGAGGCCGGTTACCGCGCCTGCGAGCGCGCCATCCTCACGCATGGCGGCATGGGTTACTCGAAGGAGTTCCATGTCGAGCGCTACCTGCGCGAAATCATGATCCCGCGCATCGCGCCCGTGAGCGCCGAAATGATTCTGAGCCACATCGCCGAGCGCGTGCTCGGCATGCCCAAGTCCTACTGAAGCGGACTTCGCCGATCACCATCAGGAGACAACCATGCTTTCCGCATCGAGAAGACATTCCATGCCGCGTGCCTCGCGGTTTCTGCAACTGGTCGGAGCGATCGTGTTGATCGCGGCCGCCGCTGCACCCGCCGTCGCGGAGTCGTGGCCGACCAAGCCCATTCGCATCGTCGTTCCGGCTGCGCCCGGCGGAAGTGCCGACCCGCTCGCCCGACTCATCGCCGACGAACTCGGCAAGGCCGTCAACCAGTCCGTCATCGTCGACAACCGTCCCGGTGCGAATGGCAACCTCGGCGGCTCTCTCGTCGCGAAGGCGCCCGCCGACGGCTACACGCTGCTGATGGGCTGGCCCGGCACGGTGGTCTCGGCGGTGACGTTGTACGACGCGAAGCCCTTTCATCCGCTGAAGGATTTCGACCCGGTGGTGCTGGTCGGATCGATTCCGAACGTGATCGTGGTCAACCCGTCGCTGCCCGTCAAGAACGTCAAGGAGCTGACGGTCTATGTGCAGGAGAACCCGGGAAAGCTGAATTTCGGTTCGACCGGCAGCGGCAGTTCCTATCACCTGTCCGGCGAGCTGTACAAGAAGACCTTCGGCGTCAACATGGTCCATGTGCCCTACACCTCGCCAGGCGCGGTGTTCACGGACCTGCTGGGCGGTCGGTTGCAGCTCGCCTTTCCGGGCGTCGCGGCAGCGGCGCCGTTCGTGAAGGAGGACAGATTGCGCGCGCTGGCCGTGATGTCCGACAAGCGATCGGTGGCCATGCCCACCGTTCCCACGACCACCGAACTCGGCTATCCGGCGCTCGTGTCGGAAACCTGGTTCGGCCTGCTGACGCCCAAGGGAACGCCGGCGGAAGTCACGCAACGCATCAACGAGGCGCTCAACGCGGCACTGAACACGCCGGCCTTCAGGGAGAAGATCGAACAGATGGGCTATACCGCGCTGGGCGGCACGCCGGAGCGCTTCGTTTCGGCGATCAAGGATGACATCGTCAAGTGGGGCGAGGTGGTGAAGTTCTCGGGCGCCAAGGTCGACTGAAGGCGGGCGCCTCCAGCACCGGTGCATGCCCATGCCGCGCATCCGTTTCACATGCGGAAGAATCTGGCGCCGTTTCTGCGTGACGTTGGGGCGACACGTCAGGATGATCGGCGAACGCGAACTTCCCCTGATGTAGTACCGCTCGGGTCAGCTGCTCTCCCGCACGATCAGCTCGTAGTCCAACGAGATCGAATGGCTTGCCGGCTTGTGGCCGCGCATCAGCGAGAGCAGCATCTTCGCGCCCTGCGCACCGACCTCGGAGCGGGGCGTTCTCACGGACGTCAGTGCGGGACTGAGCTGATCGCTTCCGGGCAGATCGTTGAATCCCGCCATCGCGATCTGGCCCGGCACTGAAATGCCCATGCGCTGGGCAGCGAGGATCCCGCCTTGCGCGAGGTCGTCATTGCAGAAGAAGATGCCATCGACATCGGGCCTGATCTTCATGAGGTCGACCAGCAGCTCCGTGCCCAGCCGGATCGAGGAAGGCTGCCGGCTCATGAGTTCGAGCCGGGGGTCGTAGCAGCCGGCATCCCGGAGAACGCGCCTGTACCCTTCCGCGCGCTGGATCGTCCGTGGATCCAATTGCGCGGCAATGCATGCAATTCTTCGTCGGCCGCGCCCCAGGAGATGGCGCGTGACTTCGGCGCCGGCCTCGGTCTGCGAAAAGCCGACGCAATGGATGCCCGGCGCATTGGCGATCTCCATGAGATGCACGCATGGCAAACCACTGTTCGCAATGATCTGCCGGCTCGACTCGGTCCGGTCGAAACCTGTGACGAGCAGTCCGGCCGGACGATGCGCCAGATAGCTTCTCAGCAGCAATTCCTCCTCGTGGGGGTCGTAATGCGTGATGCCGATCATGGGCTGATAGCCGGCTGCGAACAGAACGACATGGACCGCTTCCAGGACATCGACGAAGAGCGTGTTGGACAGCATCGGAATCAGAACCGGAACCTGCGTGCCCCGCTGCGAAGCGAGTGCCCGCGCAGCCGAATCGGGGACGTAGCCGGTCTTCGCGACCGCCTCCGCAACGCGCGCCGCCAGCGCCGGTGCGACGTGGCGTTCGCCGCGCAGCGCCCTCGATGCCGTGATCGGGCTGACACCGGCTTCGCGTGCGACATCGGTCAGCGTGACGCGCCCGGCCGAGCGGCCGCGCGCGTTGGAATTGGGGGGACTCATAAGGGGCCGTTGATCCTCAGGGTTTACCCGCCTAGCCAAGCCAGTGGGCAATTTTAAGATAGCGCTGTCCAATCATTTATCTTTGACGAGGTAGGTATCGTTTGTGATTATCGATTGGAGAGATTGCAATTGCAGTGTGTCGTTTGGCAAAGATAGCGCAACCAAAGACGACAGAGAAATTTCGAATTGATGGATCCTGCGAAAGGCGGATCCGTCCGTCCGGGTGCGCGGACTCAATAAAAAATGGAGACACAGGGATCAATGTCAGACCCGAAAAATATCGTTGTATTCGGCGTCTCCGGCGCCGGAAAAACGACCGTCGGCCGTCGCTTTGCAGAAGTCCTGCATCGCGCTTTCGCTGACGCCGATGACTTTCATCCGCCCGAATCGGTCCGAAAGATGTCGGCATCGATTCCGCTGACGGACAGCGATCGGTGGCCCTGGTTGAAGTCCGTCCGCGACTGGATGGACCAACAGACCGACGATGGCCAAAGAACCGTGGTTGCGTGTTCGGCGCTCAAGCGTGTCTACCGGGACGAATTGCGCGCCGCGAATGGCGGCGTGCTGTTCGTGCATCTTTCGGGCGCGCCTGAAATCATCCGGGGCCGCCTGAACAGCCGGTCAGGGCACTTCATGCCGGCCACCTTGCTGGCATCGCAATTCGAGACGCTGGAACCGCTTGCACCCGATGAGAACGGTGTGCAGGTCGATGTCCAGTCGCCCGTCGACAGCATCGTCACCACCGTTTGCGACCGCTTCCAGTTGCGTGGCTGATGCCCGCTGGAAGAGCCACCGTATATCCAAATCATCGATTTCAGTTCAAGAAAGAGCGTGAGGCAATGCGTACTTCATTTATCAAGCAGCTGGCGACCGCAGCGACGGTATTGGCAATCGCCGCGAGTCTGGTCGCGTGCAAGGGCGAAAAGACGGCCGGAAGCGGCGCAGCGACGACGATCACCGTCGGCGTCCAGCGGGGGCCCTCGTCGTTCGACCCGCTGCGCAGCGTATGGGGCGGCCAGTATCAGATGTACATGCTGCCGGTCTATGAAACGCTCATCAAGCAGAAGACCGACGGCACCTACGCACCCGGCCTTGCCACGGAGTGGGGCTACGTCGACAGCAGCAAGCTGAAGTTCCAGTTGAAGTTGCGGGAGAACGTCAAGTTCTCTGACGGCAAGACCGCCGTCACGGCGGCGGCCGTCAAGCAGAACCTCGACCGGCTGTTGACCGTCACGGGCCCGATGACGGGCGAACTGGCCAGCACGCTGAAGGCCGTCGAGGCACCGGACGACAAGACGGTGGTCATCGAGCTGTCCAAGCCCAACCCCGATCTCGAACGCATCATCAGCCAGGTGGTCGGCATGATCGTCAACCCCAGCGCGCTGAGCGATGGCGATGCGCTGGCACGGGTGCCCGCGGGCGCAGGGCCTTATGTGCTCGACACGGCGGCAACCATCGTCAACGACACCTATGTCTTCACGAAGAACGCGAACTACTACGCGGCGGACACCTATCCGTACGAGAAGATCACGATGAAGATCTATGCGGACCCGAACGCCATGCTGACGGCATTGCAGTCGGGCGTCGCGCAATTGGGCTATGGCAGTCCCGACAACGTCGATGCGGCCAAGAAGTCCGGACTCCAGGTGGTCACGCAGCCGACGAACGTCTTCCACATCGTGTTGAGCGACCGCAATGGCGAACTGACCCCCGCACTGAAGGACCAGCGCGTGCGGCAGGCATTGAATTACGCCGTCGATCGCGAGGCGATCCTCAAGACCGTCTATCGCGGCCAGGGCTCGGTGACGAACCAGATCTTCGGGCCGAACACCGAAGCCTTCGATCCGGCGCTGGGCGCGTATCCCTACGATCCGGCCAAGGCCAGGCAGCTCCTGGCCGAGGCGGGCTACGCCAACGGGTTCACCTTCTCGATTGCCGTGTTCTTTCCTCAGCGGGACAACGATTTCGTGCAGGCCGTGGCCGACTATCTGTCCAAGGTCGGCGTGACCATGAACATCGCATCGCTGGCCGGTGCACCGACCAGTGCCGATGTCGTGCGCAAGCATTCCGCGTTCGTGAACGGCTATGGCGGGCAGGGCGCGTACACCGATGCACGCACGCTGTTCCTCACCTCCGGCACCGTCTTCAACGCGTTCAGCACGGTCGATCCGGAACTGAGCTCGCTGTGGGACAAGGCGTCGGCCGAGGCCGATCCCGCTGCCCGCAAGGCCGGCTTCCAGGCGCTCGGCAAGGCGGTGACCGACAAGGCGTGGTTCCTGCCGACGACGGTCGTCAATGCCGTTGCCTATTACCGCGGTGACGCACTGAAAGACATCAAGATGACGCCGGGCGTCACCGTGCCGCTGTTCTACGAACTGCAGAAGAAGTGATTGCACCGTTCCACCAGGAAATGAGAGAGACCGCATGCTCTGGTTTGCCATCAAGCGGCTGCTGACAGCCATACCGACCTTGCTGATCGTCACCACCCTGACGTTCCTGCTGGTCTACATGCTGCCGGGCGACGCGGCGCTGACCGTCCTTGGCGACAACGCAACGCCCGAACAACTGGTTGCGGTGCGCCATCAACTGGGCCTCGACCAGCCGCTGCTCCATCAGTACCTGGCTTTCCTCGGGAACCTTGCCCATGGCGAGTTCGGCCATTCGCTCATCACGCGCCAGAGCGTGCTGCAGGCGATCGGCCAGCGGTCGACCGTCACGCTGACATTGGCGATCGGGGCGACCGTGTTCTCGGCCATCGTGGGCGTCGCGCTCGGCATGTGGGCTTCGCTCAAGGGTGGCCGTGTCGACCGCAACCTGCGGACATTGACGAGCGTCGGCATGGCCATCCCCAGCTTCTGGGCCGGGCTCCTGCTGGTTCTGGCGTTCGCCGTGACCTGGAACATCTTCCCGGCGAACGGCTATGTGGCCATCGACACCGACCCGGGTCGTTGGGTGATGTGCCTGATCCTGCCGATCATCGGCATCTCGATCGCGGCGATCTCGACGCTCACCCGGCAGACCCGTGCTTCCTTCCAGGAGGTGCTGGGCCGTGACTTCATCCGCTCGCTGCGCGCCAGCGGCCTGCCGGTGCGGGTGATCGCCTTCAAGCACGGATTGCGCAATGCCGCGATTCCCGTCATCACCGTCATCGGGCTGCAGTTCGTGGCGCTCCTGGGCGGCGCGGTCATCACCGAGCAGGTCTTTGCCTTGCCCGGCATCGGACAACTGGTCGTGAACGCCGTGCAGCAGCGCGACCTGCCGGTCGTGCAGGGCGTCGTGGTCTACATCACCGTCGTCGTTCTTCTCGTCAACCTGGCGCTGGATCTCGCGCAGGGCTGGCTCAATCCCAAGATGCGACTGTCATGAACCAACTGGAAATCGACGTGCCGGAGTCCGTGGTGGACGGTCCGGTCCAGCTGCCCCGTGGCTATGTCCACAAGGTGATGACGATGCCAACGGCCGTGCTCGGCATCGCATGGCTGTTGATCGTGATCGCGGCCGCATTGTTCGCGCCGTACCTGTCGGCCTATTCGCCCACCGCCAACGATTTGACGGCAACCTTCCAATTGCCGTCGTGGGCCCATCCGCTCGGCACCGACCAGCTCGGCCGGGACATCCTGGCGCGTCTGATGTTCGGCGCGGGCGAGGCATTGCTCGGCTCGCTGCTGGCCGTGGCGGTGGCCGTCGTCATCGGGTTGCCGCTCGGGTTGCTGGCGGGCTATTACGGCGGAGCGACGGCGGCGCTGTCGCTGCGATTCGCCGACCTGGTGCTCACCATCCCGAGCATCATCGTGCTGCTGGCGGTCCTGGCCGTCTTCGGCAACAAGATGCACCTGGCGATGATCGCCCTGGGGATCATGCTGTCGGCCGGCTTCCTGCGGCTGTCCAATTCGACGACCCAGGGTGTCGCGCGGGAGTTGTTCGTGGACGCTGCGCGGGTCTTCGGCGTGGCCGACTTGCGCATCCTGTTGCGTCACGTCCTGCCCAACATGATCGGCCCGATCGTGGTGCAGGCCTCGATGACGCTGGGCATCGCGCTGCTCCTGCAATCCGGGCTGAGCTTCCTGGGTCTTGGCGTTGCGCCACCGAATCCGAGCTGGGGCCAGATGGTCGCCGAAGCGTCGATGCAGGTGTACACGCAGCCCTGGATGATGGTCCCGGCAGGCGGCGCCATCGCGCTGACGACCCTGGCATTCAACTTCATCGGCGATGCCGCACGCGATTCGTTGCCGCAGGCGCAACGCGGCAACATGCTGGCTTCCGCACGGGTCGCGGCGGAGCGTGTGGCAACGGCCACGGTCGAGGCGATCGATGGGGGCATCGTGCTGTCGGTGCGCAATCTCGAGGTGTCCAACCCCGGTGCGGAGGCCAACAAGGCCAGGCTGGTCAAGGGCGTCAGCTTCGACGTTCCCCGCGGCAAGACGGTGGGCTTGGTGGGCGAGTCCGGCTCGGGCAAGACGCTGACGGCGTTGTCCATCCTGGGGTTGCTGCCGCAGCCCCTGAGCATCACCGGTGGCAGCGTGCTGCTCGACGGCGTGAACCTGGCCGGCGCCGACGACGAGGGCTACCGGGGCATCCGCGGCCGTCGCATTGCGCTGGTGTCGCAGGAGCCGATGGTCGCGCTGGACCCATGCTTCAAGGTCAAGACGCATCTGCGCGGGCCGTTGATGGGCATCCGCGGCCTGTCGCGTCGCGAGGCGGATGCCGAGGCGATGGAACTGCTGAAGACGGTCGGCATGCGCGACCCGAAGAAGGTCTTCGAGAGCTATCCGCATCAGCTCTCGGGCGGCATGGCGCAGCGCGTCGCCATCGCCTGGGCGCTGGCCGGACAGCCCGATCTGCTGATCGCGGACGAACCCACGACCGCGCTCGACGTCACGGTCGAGGCGGGCATCCTCGATCTGTTGCGCGAGCTCCAGGCGAAGTTCGGCATGTCGATCATCCTGGTCACGCACGACCTGGGTGTCGTGGCGGACATCTGCGACGAGGTCGTGGTCATGCGCGACGGACAGATCGTCGAACACGCGCCCGTCGAGCAGCTCTTCGCGTCGCCTCGCCACCCCTACACCCGGTCGCTCCTGTCGCATGCGCAGGCGCTGGACCGCGACCTCGGCGAAGTGTGAATGGAGAAAGAATGACCGATACGCTACTGACGATCGAGAACCTGGTCGTCGAATATCCCGGTGCCGGTTTCTTCGGCAAGGCCTCGCGTGCGCTGCACGGCGTGTCACTGGACATCCGTCGCGGCGAGACGGTCGGTCTGGTGGGCGAGTCGGGGTCTGGCAAGACCACGCTCGGCCGCGCGATCCTCGGGCTCGCTGCCGTGCACTCCGGCCGGATCAGCTTCGAGGGACGCGACATCTCGCAGGCGGGCAAGGCCATTCGGCGCGAGCTCAGCCGCGACATCCAGGTGGTCTTCCAGGATCCCTATTCGTCCCTGAACCCGGTCATGACCGTGGAAGAGATCCTGATCGAGCCCTTGCGCGTCCATCGCATCGGCAGTCTCGACGAGGCGCGCAACAAGGCGGCCCGGCTGCTGGAACGCGTGAACCTGCCGAAGGACGCGCTGCGCAGGCTGCCGCGCGAGTTCTCGGGCGGCCAGCGTCAGCGGATCGCCATCGCGCGGTCGCTGATGGTCGACCCGAAGCTCGTGGTCTGCGACGAGCCGGTCAGTGCGCTCGACGTGTCGACGCAGGACCGCGTGACTTCGCTGCTGGCCGAGATCCAGCGCGAAACGGGCGTGGCCTATCTGTTCATTGCGCACGACCTTGCGCTCGTTCGGCAGATATCGCAGCGCGTGGCCGTGATGTACCGCGGCGAGATCGTGGAGTGGGGCGATTCCGAAATCATCGGCAGCCGCCCCCAGCATGCCTACACCAAGCGCCTTCTTCTGGCCGCACCGGTGCCCGACCCCGTTCGCCAGCGGGAACGGCGTCGGCGTCGGCTGGAACTGGCTGCCGAACAGCAGCCAGCCTGACAGGCTTCCGGCCCCGAGAGGGCTGAACCAGAGAAACAGGATTCTTTGAATGAGCAAGACAGTCATTGCCGCACGGACCGAGAGCGGAACGGTCGTTGGCTTTCGCAAGAACGACGCCGTTCTGCACTTTCGCGGCATTCCCTTTGCCGCGGCCCCCTTCGGCGATCTCCGTTTTCGTGCGCCCGAGCGCCATCCCGGATGGGTGGGTGATCGAGACGCCACGGTGACCGGCCCCACGTCGCCGCAGCGCGAGCCGGCCTTCCGCGGCCGGGGCTTCAATTACCGCGCGATCTTCTGCCCGGGCTGGGTGCGTGGCGAAGAGGTGCTGAACCTCAACATCTGGACCCCGTCGCTGACCGGCAAGGTGCCCGTCATGGTCTACATCCATGGCGGCGCTTTCGACCACGGCAACGGCGCGGTGCCGCTGTACGACGGCACCCGGTTTGCCGAAAGCGGCGTGGTGCTGGTCACCATCAACTACCGACTGGGCCTCGAAGGCTTCCTGCTGCTCGAAGGTGGCGAGGCCAATGTGGCGATACGCGACCAGATCGCCGCGCTCGAATGGGTGTCGCGCAACATCGCCGGGTTCGGTGGCGATCCGGACAACGTCACCATCTTCGGCGAGTCCGCGGGCGGCGCCAGCGTCAATCTGCTGTTGACGGCGCCGAAGGCGAGCAAGCTGTTCCACAAGGCGATCTCGCAGTCTGGCATGGCGCCCGACGCGCCATCCGCCGATGCCGCACGCGCAGTGACCCGGCTGGTGGCCGAGGAATTGGGGCTCGCGCCGACCGCCGAGGCCTTTCGCCATCTCCCACCCGAGACGCTGCTCGTCGCGGCCGAGGATGTGGCGAAGAAGCGGGCCAAGTCGCTGCTGGCTTCGGAAGGCACGCTGATCGCACGCCCCCATGCCGATGGCGAGGTGCTGCCGCTCAGCCCCCGGGACGCATTTGCAGCCGGCTGTGCCACCGGCAAGCGCGTCATCTGGGGCTTCAATTCGGACGAGGCAACGCTGTTCACCGTGCCCAACGGGCTGCATGCCAAGGCGACCATGGACGACGTCCAGCGCTATGCCGCCGGCGTCAATGCGAACCCCGACCGGCTGATCGCGTATGTCCGCGGGGCGCTGGGCGAGGCTGCGTCGCCTGGCCAGATCCGCGACCGCATCCAGACCTGGGCGATGTTCGGTGCGGGTTCGGTGCGCTCGGCGGGCGTGCATGCGGGCAACGGCGGCAAGGCCTGGCTCTATGAATTCGCCTGGAAGTCGCCGCAGCTCGGCGGAACGATCGGTGCTTCGCACCTCGTCGAACTGCCTTTCGTGTTCGACGCGCTGCACCATCCGAACGTCCCCGCGATGCTGGGCGACGACGCGCCGCCGGCCCTGGCCGCCGAGATGCACAACCGGTGGGTCGCGTTCGCCAAGACCGGCGAGCCGGGATGGCCAGCCTATGACGAGGCGCAGGCCGTCTCGATGACCTTCGACCAGGACAGCCGGACCGAGTCCGGCCGCCATCGCGATGAATTGGAGTTGTGGAACCATGGCTGAGCAAACGCTGTCCGTCTCGCTGGCCACGCCGAGCGACCTGTTCGACGCCGCAGTCCGCGCGGGCGGCGGCACGGTGGTGCCGCCGGGCCCGGAAACGCGCATGCTGCTGTGGAACCGCGGGCATGACGTCAAGGCGCTCGGCGCCATGTTGCCGACGCTGCCCAGGCTCGAATGGGTGCAGTTGCCGAGCGCCGGCGTCGACGATTTCGCGGCGGCGCGGGTCATGGACCCGGCCTATGTCTGGACCAGCGCCAAGGGGTCGTATTCGCAGCCCGTGGCCGAGCACGCGCTGGCACTGACCCTGGCGCTGCAGCGGCAGCTGCACCAACGCGCCCGCGCAACGGCGTGGGGCAGGCAGTCGGGGAAGATGCTCTACGGTGCCCACGTCGTCATCGTGGGCGGCGGCGGCATCGCACAGGAATACATGCGGCTGTGTGCGCCGTTCGACGTCAAGACCACGGTGCTGCGTCGCAGTGGCGATGCGGTCGAGGGCGCCGACCGCACCTTGACGACCGATCGACTGGACGAGGTGTTGCCGCACGCCGATGTGCTCCTGATCGCGGCCCCGCTGACGGACGAGACGCGCGGGCTCGTCGGCATGAAGCAGTTCTCCTTGATGCGCGAGGATGCGATCCTGGTGAACGTGGCCCGCGGGCCGATCGTGCGCACCGACGACCTGGTCGCCGCGCTGTCGTCGAGCCGCATTGCCGGCGCCGCGCTGGACGTGACCGACCCGGAACCGCTTCCCGAAGGCCATCCGCTGTGGTCGGAGCCCCGGGCGTTGATCACGCCGCACAGTGCCGACACGCCCGAGATGATCATGCCGCTGCTGGCGCGGCGCGTGACCGAGAACGTCCGCCGCTTCATTGCGGCCGAGCCGCTCGTCGGTGTGGTCGACACCGCCGCCGGCTACTGACCGGCGGCGCGGCGGGCCGCGCAATCCTCAGGGGGCGCGGCGGCTCTCTTCGTAGTCGTTGTCCAGGCGGGCGAGGCCGAACTGCGAGCCGAGCACGCGCAACTGGCACCACATGGCGTCATAGCGCCCGCGCAACGAGTAGTTGGCCTGCACGACCCAGGTTTCCTCGGAGCGCGGCCGGGCCGGCCACTGGCTGGCTGCCTCGAGGTTGACCGAGGGCCCGACATGGTGGGCCACGTATTCACCGCAGGCCACGCGCGCGTCGGCCACCCGTTTCTCGTTCGCGAGAGACACCCACGAGCCGACCGCCAGGGCGGCGACGACGCCAATCAACAAAAACTGCTTTTCCATACCTTCACCCGATCCGACTCTTTTTTTTCGTCTCCAACCTCGCCGCGCTGTTGCGGCGGTCTGTCTCGCCGTCGTTCACCCTTGAATTGCTGCGCGCGACGGACCTTGCTTGATTTTCGGGTCGATGCCTATCCCATGTTTGGGGGATATGCCCCGTCGGAGCCTGTCTTCACGGCCTGGATCGCCTGGCCCAGATCGGCGATTCCTTGCCGTATCTGCTCGACCGTCAAGCTCGCGTATCCCAGCATCAGCCCTGCGGATCGCGACTGCGTGTCCTCGGCGTTGCCGAAGAGAGGGCCGACGGGGTACACGCCAGTGCCTCGCTCCCGGGCGGCGGCAACCAGCGCCGGCTCGTCGCGGGTTGCCAGCGAGGGTATCCACAGGACGACGTGCAGGCCGGCCGCGGTGCCCGCCACGTTCGCATCCGCCGGAAGGTATCGGGCCACGGCGTCGAGCAGGGCAGCGCGCCGGCGCTCGTTCTCGCGCCGGACGCGGCGAACATGGCGTTCGTAGGCGCCGCCGTCGATCAGCGTCGCCAGCACACGCTGTTCCAGCGCGGGTGCATGCCGGTCGGCCAGTCGCTTGGCCTTTCTGAAGATGCTGACCAGCGCCCAGGGCAAGACGAGGTATCCGAGTCGCAGCTGGGGAGACAAGGTCTTGGAAAACGTGCCGATGTAGATCACGCGCGCGTTGGCGTCGATCGACTGCAGTGCGTCGATCGGACGCTGGCCGTAGCGGAATTCACTGTCGTAGTCGTCTTCGATGATCCAGGCGCGCTGCCGCTCGGCCCACTCGAGCAGCGCGCGGCGCCGGCCGATGGGCAATACGCCACCCAGCGGGAACTGATGCGACGGGGTGACGTAGGCCAGCCGCGTGAGTTCGTCCTGCGGCAGGCGCGCCGTATCCAGCCCCTGTGCGTCGACCGGCACCGCCAGCGCCTCGGCACCGGTGGCCTCGAAGCAGCGGCGCGCCATCGGATAGCCGGGATCCTCGAAGACGAACCTGTCTCCGGCGTCCAGCAGGAGCCGCGCACACAGGTCGATGCCCTGCTGCGATCCGTGCACGACCAGGATCTGCTCCGCGTCGCAGATCAGGCCGCGCGCGCGCCGCAGGTAGCCCTGCAGCGAACGGCGCAACGATGCATCGCCCTCCGGCGCGATGTACGACACGCTGGCCTGCTGGCGCAGCAGTTCGGCCTGGTACGCGCGCCGCCAGATGTGCGCGGGGAAATCGCGCGATGCCACTGCGCCGTACAGGAAATCGATGCGTGCGCCTTCCGGCTCGCGAAAGGCGGGCATGTCGATGTCGGCCATCCGGCGCGCGAGCGCGGACAGCGCGGTGGCCGGCAGGCTGCGGTCGCCCGAGGCGCCCTGGCTCGCGGTCGCGGGCACCTGTGCCGTGGCGACCCGTGCGGCCCGCCCGGCCGCAGTGATCAGGAAGCCCTCGGCGACCAGCTGTTCGTAGGCGGACGTCACCGTGGTGCGCGACACCCCCAGATCCGCCGCGAGCGCGCGTGTCGACGGAGCCCTCGCGCCCGGGAGAAGCGTGCCGTCGGCGATCTGTGCGCGCAGCAGGTCGTAGATTCGACGCCCCGTCCCTGGCGCACCCGGCGCGAGGCCCGGCGCTTTGGAAGACAACTGGTCCATTGAAATATCAAGAAACTGGTTCTTCCCATTGTGCCGGTGTGGCACGACATTGGAGGCTCCATCCCACGAGCACGCCCGATGTACATCCCGCCCCACTTCGCAGAGACCCGGCCCGAACAGTTGCAACGCATCATTCGCGATCATCCGCTGGGTGTTCTCGTGACGGGCACGGCCGATGGCATGGACGCCGACCATGTGCCGTTCGAGTTCGATCCGGATGTGGGGCCGCACGGCCTGCTCTCGGCCCACGTGGCGCGCGCCAACACGCTGTGGACGCGCTGCCCGACGGGTAGCCCGGTCATGGTCGTCTTCCGCGGCGCGGAAGGCTATGTCTCACCCAGCTGGTATCCCAGCAAGCACGAGGCGCATCGCCAGGTTCCGACCTGGAACTATGAAGTCGTCCACGCCCACGGCATCCTGACCGTGCTCGACGACGAGCGCTTCGTGCGTCGCATGGTCGCGCGCCTGACCAAGCGCCACGAGGCGGCCGAACCCAAGCCATGGAAGATGGGCGATTCCGCGCCGGAGTTCATCGACGGCCTGCTGCGCAGCATCGTCGGTATCGAGATCGCGGTCACCTCGCTGGTGGGGAAGTCGAAGCTGAGCCAGAACAAGGAGGCGCGCGACCGTACGGGGGCGGCCGACATGCTGCAACAGCGCGGCCATGACGAACTGGCGCAACGGATGCGCCCTCACGAATAGGCGTCGGCCACGGGACCGGCGCCGGCGACGCCGAACGCCTGGCGGGTGGCTCACTCGCGGCGCAGCGCGCCGGAGAAGGTGTCCGAGAGAAGGCGCACCATGCGGCTGCGTTTGTCGGCCGAACCGCGGGCGACGGCTTCGTCGGCCAGGCCGTGCATCGCATGGAACATCATGACGGCGAGGGATCGCGCGTCGCCGATCCGCCATGCGCCCGCATCGCTGCCTTCGCGCAGGAGGTCGGCGAGTTGCTGGATGACGGGGTTGTCGACCATGACGTCGCGGTCGCCCGGCCGGACGTCGTGGAACAGCATGTCGTGCAGCATCACCTGGCCGAGCAGCACGTCCAGCGCGGTCTCGAACCAGGTGCGCAGGCGCGCGTCCCAACTGCCGGCCCGATGGCGCGACATGGCCAGCCGGACCCGTTCGCAGAAGTCGTGGATGAAGCGTTCCTGCAGTGCGGACAGCATCGCGTCGCGGGACGCGAAGTACAGATAGAAGGTGCCCTTCGCCACCTGGGCCGCACGCGTGATGTCATCCACGTTGGTGGCGATGACGCCCTTCGCAAGAAACAACCGTTCGGCGGCCTCCATCAACTCGGCGCGGCGCGACTGCGGCGCACGAACACGTCGCCGCGGCTCGATGGAAACGTCGCCGGAAGCCGGCTCGCCCGGCTCGTTATCGATTGCATTGCGAGGGCTGGGGCGGCGCGTCATGCCGTCATGATAGTGACGGCTTCGCCGCGGTCGTGGCCGCAGCGACGGTCGCGAGGACGGCTGCTTCGTCCAGGTGCAGGCCTCGCGGCGCGAACACCTGATCGCGCAGCCATGCGATCGCCGAAGGCATGTCCTGGGCCGTCAATGCCGGCACGCCGAAGAGCTTCTCGACATTCATCTTGCGCATGCGTTCGTACTCGGCCGACGGTACGACGTTGACCATGCCGATCACCTGCCGGCGGATGGCCGCGCCTTGTTCCTGCAGCCACTTCTTGGCGTTCTGCGCAGACCCTTCGGGGTGGATCAGCGTGTCGGCATCGGCGAACACGCGCAGGGTGGCGAACGGCACATCGCGCGCGAGCCAGCGGTTCCATTCGGCAGTGAAGGCATTCATGTCGTCCAGGGTTGCCAGGCCCGAAGAGACGCTGACGACCAGGGGCCAGTGCGAGAGGTCATGGTGAATCACGAGATTTCCTTTCTGAAAGTTGGGTCCATGCGATCATCGCAATAATGACCGACAGTCATTAACATGAACGCTCGCAAGGAAAAGAAAGGTCAAGCCATGGCAGGGACACCAGAAGATCAACGGATGCGCGCGCTGGCTGGACAGCTGCGCCAGCCGCATGGAGATGACGGCGCGCAAGTGGGCCGGGTGATGCATGAAAGCAATGCCGGCATGACCCACGCCTGCTTTGCCGGCCTGAAGGGTGGATTCGACAGGCAACGTGGAGCGGATGCGGCCCTGCTGGAGATCAGGCACGAGGAAGAAGTGCAGAGCAAGACGCAGGCCGGAGCGACCACGCGGCGGCCCTTCACCGTGGTTCGGGCGACGAAGGCGCCGTGAGCTTCCTGCTCAGGCGTGTTCGGTCGTGAGGCCGAGATAGGCGCGGCGCAACTCGGGCCGTGCCATCAGTTCGTCGGGCGAGCCCGACGCCACGATGCGTCCTTCTTCGAGTACCGCGGCGCGCTCGGCGATGTCGAGCGCCATGCTCACGTTCTGTTCGACCAACAGCACCGCGATGCCGTCGGCGTGGATGCGCTGGATCGCCCGGAACATGTCGAGCACGATGCTGGGCGCGAGCCCGAGTGAGGGCTCGTCGAGCAGCAGCAGCCGCGGCTGTGCCATGAGCGCCCGGCCGATCGCCACCATCTGCTGCTGTCCGCCGGAGAGGGCACCGGCAGGCTGCCCGAGCTTCTCTGCGAGCGCAGGGAAAAGCGAGCAGACGCGGTCGAGCGAGTTCGTGCGCGCGCGACGCGCGCTGCGCAGGTAGCTGCCGAGCTCCAGGTTCTCGCGAACCGTCATCTCGGTGAAGAGCCGCCGGCCTTCCGGCACCAGCGCAATGCCCTGGCTGCAGAAGCGGTGCGCGGCCAGGCGGGAGATGTCTTGTCCGTCGAGCACCAGGCGTCCGGCACCGATGCGATGCAGCCCCGCGATGGCGTTGATCAGCGTGCTCTTGCCGGCACTGTTCGGGCCGACGACGCACAGCAGCTCGCCCTGGCCGATGGACAGCGACACGTCCCACAACGCGGTGGCCTGGCCATAGGCGACGCGGATGGATTGGATCTCAAGCATGGGCCAGTGTCCTGTCGGGTTGAGGCGCCGCAATGGGCGTGTCGGGTTCCATGGCCTGGCCGAGATAGGCGGCGACGACTTCGGGGCGCTGCATCACGTCCTGCGGCACGCCCTCGGCCAGCACCTCGCCGCGGTTGAAGACGACGATGCGGTCGCACAGCGCCATCACGGCCCGCATCACGTGCTCGACGAAGACGATGGTCGCGCCCTGATCGCGGATGCGGCGGATCAGCGCCACGGCCTCGTCGATCTCCGATGGCGTCAGGCCCGACAGCACTTCGTCGAGCATCAGCACCTGCGGCCGCGAAGCCAGTGCGCGCGCGAACTCGAGGAACTTGCGCTGGTGCAGGTTGAGTGCATCGGGCAGCGCGTGCGCGCGCTCGGTGAGTCCGGTGAAGGCCAGCCATTGCCAGGCCTCGGCCTCGGCCGTTGGGCGGTCGAGCGATGCGGCGCCGAACATCGCCGGCAGTGCGACGTTCTCCAGCACCGTGAGATGGGCGAACGGGCGAGGGATCTGGTAGGTCCGCGCGATGCCGCCGTGCGCGATGCGGTGCGCCGGAATGCCGGATATGCGCCGGCCTTCGAACTCGATCAGCCCCGCCGTCACGGCGTAGTGGCCGCTGGCGACATTGATGAAGGTCGACTTGCCGGAACCATTGGGCCCGAGCAGTCCGAGGATCTCGCCTCGGCGAACCTCCAGGTCGATGCCGCGCAACGCATGCACGCCCTTGAAGGACTTGCGCACGCCCTGCGCGCGCAGCAGCACACCGCTGTTCATCGGCCGAGCCGGTGGCGCGGGTGGTACGCGTGGCACGTGCGTCGCGGTGCCGGCGCGCGGCGGCGCACGCCTCGCGACGTCGGCGCCGCGCTGGCGTGCGTTCCACCATTTCAATGCCTGGCCGAGCAGGCCTTCGGGCATGAACAGGATGACGACGATCAGCACCAGGCCGGTGAGCCCCTTGCCGATGATGGCGCTGTCGCCGCCGGTGAAGGCGTAGAGCAACAGCGTGATCGCCGTGGCGCCGACGATCGGCCCGGCCCAGTGACGCGTGCCGCCGAGCACGGCCATCAGCACGACCGTGAGCGGCATCGCGATGGTGAAGGTGTCGCCGGTCGTCACGTAGGAGATGAAGAGCGCGTGCACGCCGCCGACCAGGCCCGCCAACGCGCAGGACAGCGCCAGGGCGCCCAGCTTGTAGCGGAAGGTCGGCACGCCCATCACTTCGGCGACGTCCTCGTCGTCGTGGATCGCGAAGAGGCCGGTGCCGAAGCGCGAGTGATAGACCGCGAGCGCGGCCAGCACCGTGGCCACCGCCACGGCCAGCGCCAGCAGGTAGAAGGTGCCCGAGGGCGTCGGGCCGATCGCCGGCACGGTCACCGCGCTCATGTAGATGCCGGGGCCGCCGTCGATCGGCGTGTTGAGGATCACGGTGGCCACGACGAAGGTGGCAGCCAGCGTGAGCAGCGAGAACAGTTCGGCACGCACGGCCTGCACGCGGAACGCGACCACGCCCAGCAGCGAGCCGAACAGCGCCGCAACTGCGGCGGCCGCCGGCAGCGTCCAGAGGAAGGGCACATCGAACTTCGTCGCCAGCGTGGCCGTGGTGTACATGCCGATGCCGAAGAAGGCACCGTGGCCGAACGAGAAGTAACCCGAGTAGCCCGACAGCAGGTTCCACGACGTGGCCAGCGCGACCCAGTGCAGGATCAGGTACAGGATCGATTCATAGAACGCCGGGAGCCCGAGCCACGGGACGATCGCCAGGCCCGCACCCGCGGCCAGGATGATTCCGAAGGAGCGCTTCATGCGACCCTCCCTGGCCGCGCGAGCAGCACCAGCATGAGCAGTGAGAAGGACACCAGCGGTGCCCACGACGGCGTGGTGACCGCCATGGTCAGCGCCTCGCTCACGCCTATGATGCAACCCGCGATGAGCGGGCCGAGCGGGCGGCCCAGGCCGCCCAGCATCACGGCCGCGAACACCACGCCGATCCATGCATAGATCTGCGAAGGCGACAGCGTGTAGGTCAGTGCGATGCACACGCCGGCGACGCCGGCCAGCGCCGCATTGAGTCCCGACAGCATCAGCGCCAGCGCATGCTGGTTGATGCCGAAGGACGCGGCCACCGGCGCATCCTGCGCCGACGCGCGCAGCGCCTTGCCGAGATCGGTGCGCGTGAGCGCCAGCCAGACGGCCACCGAGATCCCGACGCCCAGGCCGAGCGTGATCAGCTCGGGCAGCGGCAGAAAGAGTGGGCCGAGGCGCAGCTTCTGCTCGGCATAGCTCGACTCCAGCTTGCGGTAGTCGGCCGTCCAGATCCATTGCAGCAGCGCCTCGATGATGACGGTGATGCCGAAGGTGACCAGCAGCGAGTTGAACGGACTCACCCGGAAGCGCGTCAGCACCCAGTGAAGGGCGGCGCCGAGCACGAAGAACAGCGGCACGATGAGGCCCAGCGTGAGCAGCGGGTCGATGCCGCGGTGGCTCGACAGCTCGTAGGTGAGGTAGGCGCCGAAGAAGGCGAGCGCGAAGTGCGCGAGGTTGATCTGCCGCAGCATGCCCCATGACAGGCTGAGGCCGAGCCCCAGCAAGCCGTAGAGCGCCCCGGTGAAGAGGCCTGCAAGAATCGACTGCGCGAGAAGCGTGGCACTGGGAAAAGTCATCAGCTCGCCATGCCTCGGGTCTGCAGTGCGGCCCCGGGCGCTGCCCAGTCCTTGGGCCATACGGTGAGCCACTTGCCGTTCTGCACCTGCTTCACGCGGTTCAGGTCGGCGCCGAAGTTGCCGCGCTCGTTGAAGCGCAGCTTGCCCTGGATGGTGTCGACCTGGTTGGCGCGCAGCCAGGCCGCCATGGCCTTGTCGTCCAGGCCCTTGGTCGCGACGACGGCGGCCTCGATGATCTGCCATGCCGAGAACGACGCGGCGGCCTGCGTCTCGACGGCGGTGTCGGGCATGCCGGCCTTGCCTGCGCGTTCCCGGTACGTCTTCACGAATTCGGCGGCCACGGGGTTGTCGGTGAAGGGCGGGTGATCCTCGAAGATCGTGATGGCCAGCGCGCCGTTGGCTTCGGGCGCCTTCAGCATCGGCGCGGGGGCGGGCACGTGATAGAAGTGATGCAGCGGCGCGTAGTCGATCTTCTTCATCGCATCGAGCAGCTGGTTGCCTTCGAGCCCGATGGCGCCGTTCCAGATGAAGTCGGGGTTGGCTTCCTTGATGCGGCCGGCGATCGGGCTGAAGTCCCGGTTGCCGAAGTCCCACTCGAGGAACAGCACCTCCTTGATGCCGCGCTGCTTCGCGACCTCGCGCGCGCCGAGCGCCACGAAGTGCACCGACGGGAACTTGCTGGTCACGATCGCGATGGTCTTCGGCGGCCGGGCCGATGCGGCCAGCGCATCCAGCACCGTGGCCGGAATGGTCTTCTCGGGTTCCGGCCCGAGTGCCCAGGCCGGAAACTGCTGGTCGTACTTGGCCAGGCTCGGAATGCCGAAGGTGTGGTGCACGATGGTCTTCCCGTAGCGCTGCGCCACGCCCATCGCCGACAGGATCGCACCGGTCGCGTAAGGCCCGATCAGCAGGTCGACCTTGTCCGCGGTCACCAGCTGCTCGTACAGCGTGCGCGCCAGGTCGGGCTTGGACTGGTCGTCCTTCAGCACCCATTCCACCGGCCGGCCCAGCAGGCCGCCGCGCTTGTTGAGCGTGTCGACGTAGATCTCGCCGGTGAGCTTGTGGACGAGGCCGGTCGACGACAGCGGGCCGGTCAGGGCCAGCGTGCCGCCGACGCGGATGGGGGCGCCCGAAGGCTGGGCGGCGGCGTGCTGTGCCAGAAGCGCGCTGGCGCCGAGGGCACCCGCTGCCGCGACGAAGGAACGACGGTCCATGTTCATGTTTGTCTCCAATGTTCTTTTGTTGGGCGTCTGCGGGCCGGCGCTCAGTCGCCGTCGACGATCGGGTTCGACAGCAGCCCCACGCCTTCGATCTCCACCTCGCACACGTCGCCGGCCTTCATGAAGACCTGCGGGCTGCGTGCGAAGCCCACGCCTGCGGGCGTGCCGGCGATGATGATGTCGCCCGGCTGCAGCGCGAAGGGTTCGGAGCACACCGACACCAGCGTGGCGACGTCGAAGATCATGTCGCTGGTGTTGGCCTCCTGCAGCAAGCGGCCGTTCAGGCGCGTCTGCAGCTTGAGGCCGGCCGCGCCTGGCGGCAGCTCGTCCGGCGTCACGAATTCGGGGCCGAAGGAACCCGAGCGGTCGAAGTTCTTGCCCATCATCCATTGCGCCGACTTGAACTGGTAGTCGCGGATCGAGCCGTCGTTGAACAGCGAATAGCCCGCCACGTGTTCGAGCGCCTTCGCCTTGTCGATGTAGCGCCCGGGCTTGCCGATCACGATCACGAGTTCGCCCTCGTAGTCGAACTGCGTCGAGATGTGCGGGCGGATCAGCGGCTCGCCGTGCCCGACCCACGAGGACGGAAAGCGATGGAACAGCACCGGGTAGGTCGGTGCCGCGAAATTGCCCTCCGCCGCATGGTCGACGTAATTGAGGCCGACGGCGATCGCCTTGGACGGCGCCAGCACCGGCGGCAGCCATTGGAGGCCCGACAACGGCAGCCGGGTGCGTGCCGAGGACGCGGCGCGCTCGGCGGCGGCCAGGCCGTCCGGGCCGGCGCGCAGCAGTTCGTCGAGCGTGGCCGGCAGGCCTTCGGCGGTGAGGTTGACGACTTCCTGGCCGAGGCGCAGGCCCAGAGCCGCTTGGCCGTTGTTCTTGAAGGCGACGAGACGCATGATGATTTCTTGGTGGTGGTGGGTGAATGAATGAAGGGCCGGCCGCGCACGCGGCGGGCCTGCGTGGTCAGGGCTTCTCGATCTCGTGATTGACGACGAAGTCCTCCGGTACCGCGGGACCCCAGGCGTAGAAGGAGTCTTCGGGCGGGTGGTCGGCGGCACGCCAGTCGAAGTCGCCCGGCACGAAGTCGATGTCGTGCGAGTACTCCGAATAGCTGCCCCAGGGGTCGCGCACGTAATGGAAGTAGTTCGAACCGAGCACGTGGCGCCCGACGCCCCAGCCGCGGGTGTGGCCGGCGGCGAACATCTGTTCCATGCCGCGGCCGACCTCGTCGATGCTGCCGACGTCCCAGCTCAGGTGATGCAGCCCGGGTCCGCCGGACTTGGCCATCGCGACCAGGTGATGGTCGCTGCCGTGCGCGCCGTGCAGGAACACGATGAGGTCCGCCGATCGGTCGGTCACGCGCAGGCCGAGCACATCTTCATAGAAGCGGACGGCGCCTGCGACGTCGCCCGAGAAGAGAAGCGCATGCGAAAGCCGGCGCGGTCGCACCTTCGGAATTCGCGCGCGATTCAGGGAGGCGCCGCGGCCGACAGGCGCGGGCGGCTCGACGATGCGGTCGCTCTTGCGGTCGGGCGTGCTCTTGGGCGCCACCAGCACCTGCACCGGAAATCCCTCCGGATGCAGGAGCCAGAGCCCGCCGGCTTCGCCCATCGGATGCGGCGCGGCGTGCGCAATGCCCAGGCGCTCCGCGCGTGCGGCAATGTCGTCGAAGTCTTCCGCGAAGCAGGCGAATCGCAGGTACTGCAGCCGCTTGACACCGGCCTGGGCGAACAGCGACGCCCACACGTGGGGATGGCCGTGCGTGCGCAGGTCGAGGCGCTCGCCGTGGCGCTCGGTCAGGAGCCCGAAGGCATCGTAGAAACGGGCGGCCTCGTCGAGGTCGGGCACTGTGAAGACGATGCGGTCCAGCGAATGAACGCCCTGGATGTCCGCGCGGTTCGCGTGCTTGTGGGTGCGTAGCTCGGTGTCTGCCATGGGCTGTCTCCGGTGGCGTTGATACTTCTATTGAAAATATATTATTTGTCTGAAACTATATGATTATTGAGTTCGACTATTATTAGGGTTTGCGAGAATGATCAGCACTTTCGAACTTGAATGACCACGATGAGTGAGCGAACCAAAGGGATGAGCCAGACGCGAATGGTGTTCGAGCGCATGCGTGCGTCCATCGTGGGCGGACGGCTGCTGCCGGGTTCCAAGCTCAACATCGCGGCACTCGCGGAAGAAATCGGTGTCAGCGCGGGCGCGGTGCGCGAAGGCCTGGCCATGCTCGAGGCCGAGGCCCTGGTCGTGTCGGAGCCGGCCCGCGGTTACCGGGTGAGCCCGGTGTCCGCCGTCGAACTGCGGGACCTGGTCAAGGCGCGCATCGAGATCGAGAAGCTATGCCTGGCCGAAGCCATTCGCCACGGCGACCTCGCGTGGGAAGGCGGAATCGTGTCGGCTTTCCACCGCCTCACACGTGTGGCGGAACGCGACGAGAAGCACCCCACGCAGCTGAACGAGGAGTGGGCCGCGGTGCATGCGGACTTCCATCGCGCCCTGGTCAGTGGCTGCCCCAACCAATGGCTCATGCGCATGCACGACATGCTCTATCAGCAGGGCGAGCGCTACCGGCAACTGTCGGCACCGCTGGCGACCGTCGACCGCGACGTGCTGTCCGAACATCAGGCGATCGTCGACGCGGTGCTGAACCGCGACATCCAGGCCGCGCAGGAGCACATGGCCGAGCATCTCCAGGCCACGGCGCGGCTGTTGCTCACGTCGCCGAAGCTGAGCGTGCTCGGCTAGTTCACGGTCGCGCGGGGTTTTGCATCGGCACCGCCAACTGCGCCTTGAGGATCCGCCGTATCTCCAGGATGGCCAGCGGATTTTCCTGAACGCTGTGGCCCGATGTCAGCACCAGTTCCGACGCCGCGCCGTCCAGGTGCGCGCTGGCATACGGCACGATGCCGTCGCTCGAAAGGGCCGCCGTCACGCCCGGCGTGTCGTTGCCGATGATCGAATGAAAGCGCACGCGCGGATTCATCGGCAAGGACGCCGACACCTGCACGTACGGGTCGTCGTCGCTCAGGTTGTCGATGCTGGTGGGCAGGCGCGTCGACGCTGCGCCGCGTTCGCCGACCGCAATGCCGGTCAGTTCGCGGGACACGTCGTTGATCTGGCCGAGCATGGCGATCGGCAGCGTGATCAGGTTGGCCAGCCAGCGCGCCACGCGGTTGTTGGCGAGCGGTGTGCCGCGGTGCGGCGCCGCGATGAAGATGACGTCGCTCACCTCGGGCAGCGGCTCGAAGTGGAGATACGGCGCCAGGCTCGATTCGATGCGCGCCCGCTGCGCGCCCTGCATCGGCAGGCTGCTGCGCAGCGCATCCAGCAGCCTGTCCTGCGACGACGAGACCAGCAGGCGCGAGAGCACGCCGCCCATGCTGTGGCCGATCAACGTGATGTTGCGCGACGCCTCGGCTTGGCCGCCCGGATCGAAATGCGCGAGCGTCTGGGCGAGCGCCTGGCGGATCGCCAGGCTGTTGATCGGCAGCGGCGCGTTGGTGGGGTAGTACACCTGCCAGATCTGGTAGCGGCTGCGCAGCGTCTCGTCGCCGAGCACTTCGTTGGCGAGGTTGATCCAGGCTTCGGGGCTGCTGGCCAGGCCATGCAGCATGACGATCGTGCGGCGCCGCGGGTCGTAGGGCTGCATCAGGTAGACGCGCGGCTGCGTGATGCCGTCGGCGCGACCGAAGAGGCTGCGCAACGATTGCAGCGCGAAGTCCGAACGCGCCAGCCACAGGCCGTAGCCCGAGGTGAAGTTCCCGGCCAGGGGAATGTCCTGGCCCGCGACGCGCAGCGTCGACGTCCTGTAAGGGTCGAACGCCGCGATGCGGACGACATGCGACGCAAGGACCTGCGCCAGATCGTCGCCTTCGAACTGCAGGAGCGCCGTCACCGGCGGGAACGGCATCTCGCGGTAGGCCGGCTCGGTGCCGGCCCTGAGGCCGTCCCGCGCGCTGCGTGGCGCCGACGCGGCGACCAGCTCGGCGCCGAAGCCGTCGCGTCGATAGACGTTGCGCACGCCCGAGAACGTCAGCGAGGCGGCGGGGATCAGTTCTTTCACCGGCGGCGCATCGGGGCGCAATTGCAGTGCGGACAGATCGCTCTCGATGCGCCAGCCCGCGATCTGGGGTATCTGCGGCGCCTGTCCTGCGGACGGCGGACGCGCCAGGTAACTGCCGAACAGGCCCGTCAGCGCCTGCTGCACCGCGTAGTTGTAATAGTCGCGGACCTGCGTCTGCCTGTCTTCGAATGCACGGTCGCGGGCCTTGCGCTCGGTGAAGAACAGATAGGCATAGGCGTGGCGTGCGGTCTCGAACCAGGCCTCGATGGCGACCGGGGGCGATGAACCCGCTCCCTGCGGGTCGGTCGCCAGCGCGACCTGCAACCACACTTCCGACAATGCCGACAGGCGTTGCTCGTCGGTGAGGCCGCCGGCATCCGTGAGCATCCGCCGGCAGGCTTCGCCATTGCTGCGGCACAGGTCGCCGTCGGAGCCGATCACGCGCAGCACTTCTTCCGCCGATGTGCTGAGCCGTCCGGTGGTCAGCACGTCGCCGCGGCGCTGGGCCAGGTAGTCGCCGGGTGAAATGCTGCCGACCTTCACGCCGGCACAGCCTCCTGCGAGCAGCGCGAGGCACAGCAGCATCGACAGCGCGAGGCGCCGATGCAAGTCCGGAATCGTCATCGCGACGCTCCGGGCAGGCCGATCCGAATGGCGCTCGAGAAATCGGTGGCGCCGGGTGTGGTGTCGAACGCGATGGCGCGCTCGGTGATGCGGCCGCCGCTGCGCAATGCCGCCATGTCGTATCCCGGCGTGAGGCCGCCGACGTCATGCAGGTAGTCGGGCAGGTAGCCCGATGCCAGCAGGCGATAGTCCATCGGCAACCCAGGCACGACGTGCCTGGCCAGCGCGTAGACGATCGTGGTGCAGTTGGCGGTGAGCGTGTTGTAGAAGCTGGGCGCATGCAGGAGCGAATCCGCCTCGCCGAGATAGGCCATGAACAGCGAGCGCATGTCGGGTTGCGACAGGCGCACGCGGTACAGGTAGACGTCCTCGCCGCGCACGTTGGTGCGCACGCGCAGGATGTCGTGCTCGTCCGCCGCGATGAGGCTGGTCTCGAACTGCTTGAAGAAGCCGCCGACGGAGGAGAAGCTCTCGCCGCGCTCCTTGCGGATCTCGATGGAGAAGGTGACGAAGCGGCCGTCGTCGAAGCCGAAGGACACGAGCGTGTGGGCGATCGCCGGGCCGGTCCAGTACGACACCGCCACGTCGACCGAACGCAGGCGCTGGAGATCGTAGCTGCGTGATTCCCACCGCGGGGTGTAGTCGCTATCGCTGCGCCAATTGAAGTTGCGCACGTTGTCCAGCGTGACGCTGCTGCCATCCACCCGCGCGCTCAGCTGCCGCGACACGTCGTCCGCCCACACGCGGTTTTGCGAGGGAAGAATGGTGCTCCACCACGTCATCAGCAGCGCAAAGGCCGCTGCGTAGGACAGCAGTGCGCGCGGGGCGCGTCCGCGCCACAGCAGCACGATTGCCGCCAGGCCGCCCGCGGCCCACAGCACACCTGCCGCGATCTTCAGGGAAGGGCCGGTGGGCAACTGATACCACAGCGCAAGGCACGCCCACATCGCAGAGACCAGGATGACGAGCGACGCGGCGGCGCGGCTGGCCACAGACAGGATTCTTGGGAACATGGGGGTAGCGTATCGCAACGAGTCGTACGCACGGCCTACCCACGGCCCCGGGGAGCGGGCGCCATGCCGAGGCGCATCCGGGAGGCCCCAGGGCCGGCACGGATGCGCCCTGGCGCAGGTGCCTTGCCTTGTGCCTTACTCGGCCTGGATGCCGGCACTCTTCACGATGCGGCCCCATTTCTGCGATTCGCCGGCCTGGAACTTCGCCATCTCCTCGGGCGAGGTCGTGAAGACCTCGGTGCCCGTGGGTTCGTAGAAGGCGGCCTTGGCGGCGTCGCTCTTCGCGGCCTTCACCAGCAACTCGTTGAGGCGGTTGACCACCGATGCAGGTGTCTTCGCGGGCGCATAGGCCGCAAACCAGTAGCCCATCTCGTAGCCCTTCACGCCCGACTCGGCGATGGTCGGCACCTCGGGTGCTAGCGGCGAGCGGTTGGCGCTCGACATGCCCAGGGCGCGCAGCTTGCCGGCCTTGACCTGCGGCAGGCCGGTGGCGGTGTCGGTGATCATCATGCTGATCTGGCCGCCGAGCAGGTCGGTCACTGCGAGCGTGTTGCTCTTGTAGGGAACGTGCAGCAACTTGATGTCGGCCATCTGCTGCAGCAGTTCGCCGGCCATCCGGCTCGACGAACTGCCGCTGCCGAAGCTGTACTTGCCGGGTTCCTTCTTCGCCAGCGCGAGGAACTCCGCCACGTTCTTCGCGGGAAAGTTCGGCTCGACCACCATGATCTGGCCGCCCTTGCCCAGGCCGGTGATCGGTGCGAAGTCCTTCACCGGGTCGTAGGGCAGCTTCTTGAACAGGTGCTCGTTGGCCGCATGGGTCGTGTTGGTCGTGATCAGCACCGTGTAGCCATCCGGCGCCGCCTTCGCCACGTTCTGCGAGGCGATGAAGCCGCTGGCACCGGCCCGGTTGTCGATGATGACGGCCTGCTTCGTCTCGGCCGTGATCTGGTTGCCGAGCGCGCGTGCGATCTGGTCGGTGGCCGTGCCGGCTGCGAACGGCACGACGAAGGTGATCGGCTTGTCCGGGAAGGACTGCGCGCGGCCGAGCAGCGGTGCAAGCGCCATGGCCGTCGCGAGCAGGGTGAAGGAAATGCGTTTCATTGTTTTGTCTCCGAATCGATGGTTGGAAAGGGTGGGGTGATCTATGGCCCTGCCAGCAGCGGCTCCAGCGCTCGCGGCACGCGCAGCGTCATGTCGAGCAGCAGGAACGACAACGACTTGCCATGCGTGTCGAGGTTCAGCGCGTCATTGACGCCGCCGTCCAGCACGCCGTCGAGCACGAAGTTCATCGCGTGCAGCTTCGGCAGTTCGAAACGCTGCACCCGCGACGGTCGGCGGTGGCGGAACTGCTCGGCCACGCGCTCCGGCGTGATCTGCGCCGCGATCAGCGCATAGAACTCGGGACGCCAGGCGATCACGCTGATGTTCGAACGATCGCCCTTGTCCCCCGTCCGGCCGTGTGCCGCGCGGTACAAGGGGACGTCCATGGCGGGCAAGTCCCGAGGTGTCATGCGGTGGCCTCCATGTCGAGCAGTTCGAAGCGAACGGGGATGGCGTCGCGCGGCAACAGGCACGACAGCGTGTTGAGCCGCGGCGTGAGCGCGATCCGCACGCCACCGCCGCCGGCCGGGCCGCAGGTGTAGAGCGCGGTCACCTCGCGGCCCAGGCGCTCGGCCTGTGAGCGTTCCGGATGTGTAGCGGCGATGCGCAGTCGCACGTCGCGCATGCCCGCATCGGGGGTGTCGGCCAGCATGCGTCCGGCGTCGTCGCCGAAGATGCTGAGCGCACCGATGAGGTCGACGCGCAGCTTCAGGCCTTCGAGCCGTTTGACCAGGACGTCGGCCGCCAGCCGGGCACGTGCTTCGGCGCGTGGGCCTGCATAGGAAATCTCGCCTTCCGCGAGCCAGCCGCCTTCGAGACAGACATTGACCTTGTAGTGCGTCGGCCGCACATGGCCGCGAACGCCCGTCAATGCGACGCGGTCCGCGCCGGGGCGTGCATGCACCTCGGCCTCGGTGATGTCGGCGGTCACGTCCGGCGTGAGGTAGCCGGCCGGATCGTGCACTTCATAGAGCAGCTGTTCCTTGACCGTGGCTTCGCTCACGAGTCCGCCGGTTCCGTCGGCCTTGCCGATGACGCAGTGGCCGTCGCCGTGGATCTCCGCGATCGGGAACCCCACGTCGTGCAGACCCGCCACGTCCTTGAAGCCCGGATCGGCAAAGTAGCCGCCGCACACCTGGGCACCGCATTCGAGCAGATGGCCTGCCATGGTGGCGCGGCCGAGCCGCAGCCAGTCGTCGCTGCGCCAACCGAAGTGCGACAGTGCCGGGCCGACGGCGAGAGACGGGTCGGCCACCCGGCCGCAGACCACGATCTGGGCGCCGGCATCGAGCGCGGCTGCGATCGGCTCCGCGCCGATGTAGGCGTTGGCACTGACGACGCGCAGGGTGTCCATCCGGGTACCCAGTGCCTCGCGCAGCATGGCGCGGTGTTCGGGGCCCGACAGGTCGTCGCCTTCGACCACGGCGATGCGGGGCGCGGGAGCGCCGAGTTCCTGCGCCATCCGCCGGATGTGCCGTGCGGCTGCGCGTGGGTTCGCCGCGCCGAAATTGCTCACGATGCGGATGCCGTGCTGCAGGCAGCGTGCGAGCACCGGCCGCAGCATGTCGTCGAGCAGGGGCTCGTAGCCGGCTTCAGGGTTGTCGCGCCGGCGCAGCTGTGCGAGCGCCAGCGTCCGTTCGGCCAGCGTTTCGAATATCAGGAACGCCCGGCCGTCTGCGCCTTGCTGCGCAAGGCGCGCAATCAAGGTGTCGACCACCGGGCCGGCCGCGTCGGTGCGGTCGCCGGAAAAGCCGGCGGCGCAACCGATGAGCAACGGGAGGGGAAACGCTTCGATGGTCATCAGTTCTGTCTTGGTGTGCGCAGAATGTAAGAGCCATCTCGCCATCGGAAAAATTGAAAGTTCAGATCAGCTCATCCAGAATTCGAATCAATATGGCCATCTCCGATCTCTCCACCCGGCAGCTCCGTGCGTTCGCAGCGCTTGCCGACCATCGCAACTTCACTCGCGCGGCGGAGCATTGCCACCTGTCGCAGCCGGCCTTCAGCACGCTGATACGCACGCTCGAAGAGACCGTGGGCGGTCGGCTGTTCGACCGCGACACGCGCAACGTCCATCTCACGCCCGAAGGCCGGCAGTTCGAAGCGTCGGCCAGGCGGCTGCTCGACGACATGCAGGGCCTGATCGGCACGCTCTCCGACCGGGTCGAACGGCGGACAGGCCGGGTGAGCGTCGCGGCACTGCCATCGCTGGCGGCCGGCTGGCTGCCGGCCATACTTGCCGAGTTCATGCAGGCGTGGCCCGGAATCAACGTCGAATTGCACGATGCGCTGTCGGACGCATGCATCGCGCAGGTCCGCAATCAGACCGCCGATTTCGCGCTTTCCGCCAGCGCGTCGGGCTCGACATCGGCGGCGGACCTGCGCAGCACGAAGCTGTGCAGTGATCGGTTTCACCTGGTGTGCCGAAAAGACCATCCTTTGATGCAGTCGTCCCGACTCCTGCCGAAGCAACTCGCCCCTTACCCGTTCATCCAGATGACCCGCAACAGCAGCGTGCGCCAGGCGCTGGACGCGGCCTTGCACCCGATGAAGCTCAACACGGTCTTCGAGGTGGAGCATCTGGCCACCGTGACCGGCCTCATTGAGGCGGGAGTCGGCATCAGCGTGGTGCCGACCTTGACGCTCTTCCATTTCCAGAGCGTGTCGCTGTCGACCCGGCTTCTGACGGCGCGTGGGCTGAGCCGGACGATCCACCTGGTCCAGCGCCGCGAAGGCAGTCTTTCCGTGGCGGCCCAGACTCTGCGCGACCTGATCTTCGCGCGCATGGGATCGCTGACGGTCGCGCAGATGGCCGTGCACTGAGGGGCGGGCGACGCTGCGGCCCGGCTCCGCGAGGGGTAACAAAAGACAGTTGGGACGGATCGCGGAGGGTCAGAGTCCGGCGCCCGTACGCGGAGCCGTCGCCATGTAGTCGTCCAATTGCCGAAGATAGCCAGCGCGGCGTGCATCCGGCAGCCAGGCGCCCTTGAATGCATTGGCCATCACGTCCGCGATCTCCTCCTGCGTGAAGGCGCACTCGCGTGCCACGCGTGGCAGCAGCTCGTGCAGCATGCCGCTGGTCATCATGCCGGGATCGTCGGAATTCAGCGTGATGTTGAGACCCGCATCGAACATCTGGCGGATGCGGGCGAGCCGATGGGGGTCGTTGCTGCCGGGCCACCAGGTCGGGCAGGGTGTGAGATAGATGTCGCGTGCATTCAATGCGTCCGTCAGGCGCGCGTCATCGAGTGCGTTGATGCCGTGGTCGATACGGTCCACCCCGAGCACGTCCAGGCACTGCCACATGTGCTTGACGGCATCCTCCTGGTCGACGTCGCAGTGGCAGGTCAGATGCCAGCCTTCGGCGCGCGCAAAGGCAAACGCTTCCTTGTGCTTCACTGGCGGATTGCCGGGTTCGAGTCCGCCCATGCCGATGCCGACGACGACGTCCTGGTACGGCACCATCGACCGTACCGTTTCGAATCCGCTCTCGGCGCTGTGACCACGGTTGATCGAAAGGATCAGTCCGGCGACCACGCCGAAATCCCGTTCGGCTTCTTCGATGCCGGCGCGCAGTCCGTCCATCAGCATCGGCAGCGGAATGCCGAGCGCCAGATGGGCCTGTGCACCGAAATAGATCTCCGAGTAGCGAATGTTGCCCTCCGCGCAACGCCGCAGATGCTCGTACATGACATCGCGATAGTCCTGTTCGGTCTTGAAGACGACATGGTTGGCGTAATAGAGCTCCAGGAATCTGCGAAGCACCTCGCCGGGGCTGTCCGCCGCATATTCGTGCGCGGCCACCAGTTCCTCGAAGGTCGAGAAGGGCAACTCGATCTTGTTGCGCCGAGCAAGGTCCCACCGCTGCTTCGGCGTCACTGTGCCTTCGATGTGGACGTGCAGTTCGGCTTTCGGCATGCCTTGAAGGAAGGTATCTGGATGCATGGGATGGCCTCGTTTGCGATGTGATTCGGTGGCGCAGATGCCGCAACTTCCGTGCCTTGCGAGCGGATTCAATGTGCTAATTCGGAGAACTTTCCGAATCAAAATCAATGCTTTATCAAATCATTGGCGATCACTACGATCCAGTCCGGGAACATTCATTCCTCCCTTCTGGAGTTCGATTTGCAAGCTGCTGGCGATACCGCGATCACACTGGACGACTATCTCGGTCTGATTCCCAAGGTGGAGGTCCATGCGCATCTGATCGGCTCGATGCGGCCATCGACCTACGACGAGTTCGCGCGCACCGCCGGCATCGATCTGCCGCGTCCCGCGGCGGCGTTCTATCCGTACCGCGACTTCTACGAGTTCCTGCAGCTGTCCCGCCTGGGCACCACGTTCCTCAATACCCGTGAAGACTTTGCCCGCGTGATCTTCGAGGCACTCGAGGATGGCCTGAAGCTCGCCAACCAGCGGCACACCGAGATGTTCTTCAATCCGCAGTACTTCATGGCGCGCGGCATTCCGTATCGCACGGTCGTCGACGGGCTGTGCGACGGCGTTCGCGAGGCGCGCCGCGTGTGGGGCGTGAGCTGCCTGCTGGTTCCATCGTTCGGTCGGCAGATCGACGAGCGCGGTGCGCACGAGGTGCTCGATGCGATCCTCGAGTGCCGCGAGGACGAGGTGGTCGGCATCGGCCTCGATGGCGCCGAGCGCGACGGTCCTCCCGAGCGCTTTGCGGCGGTCTATCAGCGCGCGGGCCGGGCCGGGCTCAAGCGCACGGCGCATGTGTGCGAGGACAACCAGACGATGGCCGAGGCGCCGCCGTCCAATTTCGCTGCATGCCTCGATCTGCTCGGCTGCGACCGGCTCGACCATGGCTACAACCTGCTGGCCGACGGCGACATGGTCAAGCGCGCGCGCGACGAGGGCAAGTACTTCACGACGGTGGCGCTCGCCAGCGCCGAAGTGCGGCGGGCAGGGCGCTTCAGGAGCATCGCACGCATGGTCGAAGAAGGGCTGCCGGTCACCATCAACACCGACAACCCGGCGATGTTCGGCACCCATCTCGCGCACTCGTACCGCGCGGTCTGCACGGCCTGCGGCTGGGGCCATCGGGAGGCGCGGGGCTTCAGCCTCGCCGGTGTCGACGCCAGCTGGCTCGACGACACCGAGAAGCGCCGGCTGCGGGCCGAGTTCACCGAGTCGCTCGACACGTTGGGCACGGCCCTTGCGGCAGCCTCCAGCTGAGTCCTTTCCATCCAGCCCAAGGCCCCCATGATCCGCAGTCCCATTGCCAGTTCCGCCCGCGGCGCATCGCGCCGCGACTTCGTTCGCACAGGCGTCGCACTCGGCGCCGGCAGCCTGCTGCTTCGCGGACTCGCCGCGGCGCAGACCGGCGCGCCGGCCATTGCAGGCCAGGGCCGTACCCTCACCGTGTCCACCTGGGGCGGCACCGCGGCCGACGGCATCAAGCAGGTGGTTGCGCCCGAGTTCAAGAAGCTCACCGGCGCCGAGGTCCTGGTGGACATCGGCGCGCAGGGGCCGCGCTACAACAAGCTGATGGCGCAGCGCAACAGTCCGTCGATCGATGTGTTCTTCGGCACCGACGAGCTGACGGCATCGGGCCATAAGCAGGGGCTGCTCCAGCCCTGCGAGCGAAGCCGGATCACGCGCTACGGCGAAGTCGATCCGAGGCTCCTGAGCTTGAAGCAACTCGACACGGCGACGACGCTGCCCGGCGCCCCCTACACGGTGATCTCGTATGCACTGACGTATTCGCCCGAGGCCGTGAAGAAGGCACCGACCAGCTGGCTCGATCTGTGGTCGCCCGAGTACGCGGACAAGCTGGCGTACTTCTCCGTGGTGCACAGCATGATGCCGGGCAACATCGCGCTGATGGCCGAGTTGCTGGGCGGCAGCGCCGCGAATCCCGAGCCGGCGTTTGCCAAGCTCAAGACGCTGCGTCCGTCCAAGCTCACCAACTTCTGGACCGACTGGGCGCCGTTGCAGAAGACCGGCGACGTGGTCCTCGCCACCGAGAACGACGCCTACACCGCGACCATGAAGGCGCAGGGCTATCCGGTCGAGTTCGTGGTGCCGAAGGAGGGCGCGTTGGCGGCGCTCAACTACGTCTCGCTGGTCAAGGGGACGAAGAATGCCGACCTGGGCCAGGTGTTCATCGATCTCATGATCGATGCGCGGGTGCAGGAGCAGCTCGCGGCGCTGGGCTACGCGGGCACGACCAACAGGACCGCCAGGGTCCCCGCGGATCTCGCGGCCAGGATCACCACGGGCGGCAAGCTCGACAAGCTGCGGCTGATGGACCCGCTGGTCGCCATGAACAACCGCGCCGCCTGGACCGAGAAGCTCAATACCGAAGTCATTCCGATGTGGAGCGCGCGTTGACCCAGGCGAGCGCGATGCCGGCACGCGCGGCATCGCTTCCGCGGCACGGCCGTGGCACCGCATGGATGCTCCTGCCCGCCGCCGCGCTGCTGATCGCGTTTCTCGCCGTCCCTTTGTGCGCGACGGTATGGGCCAGCCTGTCCCCCAACGACATCGTGCAGTTCCCGGGCCCGGGGCTCGACAACTACGGCTATGTGTTCAGCAAGCAGCACTACCTGACGGTCATCTGGCGAACCATCCGGCTGGCATTGCTCGCGACGGCGGTGGCGCTGCTGATCGGTTATCCCACCGCGCTGGCGCTGTGGGGCCTGCCGCCGCGTCTGAACAGCTTCATGCTGATGGGGACGACCTTCCCGATCCTCACGGGGCCGCTGGTGGTCGTGCTGGGCTGGATGATCCTGCTGTCGAGCGGCGGCCCGTTGTTCGCTCCGCTCGCCGCTCTCGGCGTGCCCGTTCCCAAGATACTGGGCACGGAGACCGGCATCAGCGTCGGCATCGTGCACTTCGTATTGCCGCTCGTCATCCTGATGCTCAACAGCGCGCTGCGTGCCATTCCGCCCGCGCTGCTCGAGGCGTCCGCCAGCCTCGGCGCCGGGCCGCTGTCGCGCTTCGTGCACGTGATCTGGCCGCTGTCGCTGCCCGGTGTGCTGTCTGCGCTCGTGGTTGCGTTCGCACTGTCGGCCAGTTCGTACATCTCGCCTTACTACCTCGGAGGCGCGGGCCGCCACATGCTCGGCACGCTGGTCTCGGAATTCATGCTCGCGACCTTCAACGGCCAACTCGCGGCGGTGGCGGCCATGCTGTTGTTGATCATCAAGACGGTTGCCATCGTCGGCGCGACGCTGGCACTGGGCCGAAGGATGCGTGGCCCATGAAGGCACTGAAACGCCTGGGCTACGGCTGGCTGCTCCTGGTCTATCTGTTCGTCCTGGCACCCACGCTGGTGGTGGTCGTCGGGTCGTTCAACACGGCGAGCAGCTTCCCGGCGAAGTTCGAAGGCTTCACGCTCGACTGGTACCGGCAGATTCCGCAGCGCAGCGAATTCGTCGCGGCCATCTTCAACAGCCTGGTCGTGGCGCTGTGCGCGGCCGCATTCGCCACCGTGGTGGGCTTTCTGGCCGGCTACGCCATCCTTCGCAGGCCGATCGCGCGCCGCAACCTGTTGACCACGCTGCTCATGAGCCCGCTGCTGGTGCCCGACATCGTCATCGGCGTCGCCGCACTTCAGATGTTCATGCTGCTCAAGGTGCCGCTCACGCTGGTCAACCTGGTGGCGCTGCACGCCACCTTCTTCATGCCCTTCGCGGTGCGGATGGTGCTGATCGGCCTCGCGCGCTTCAACTTCGGCCTCGAGGAGGCGGCCGCCAGCCTGGGCGCGAGCCCCTGGCGGACCTTGCGCCATGTGACGCTGCCCCTGCTGCGGCCCAGCCTGGTGGCTGGATTCACGGTCGTCTTCATCCTTTCGTTCGTGAACCTGCCGCTCTCGATGTTCCTGGCCACGCCCGACTCGGCGACATTGCCGATCGTGATGTTCTCGTACATCGAGTCGAACCTCACCCCTTTCATCGCGGCCGTTGCGTCGCTGCTGGCGATCACGGCCGGGCTCGTGACCTTCTTCATCGAAGGCGTGCTTCGCATCCGCCTGTTCGCCTGACTTCCCACCCTCGCAGATGACACAACTGATCCTCGAAAAGATCACCAAGCGCTTCAACGATGCGCTCGCGGTCGATGCCGTGTCGCTCACGGTGGCGCATGGCGAACTGATGTGCCTGCTCGGACCGAGCGGCTGCGGCAAGACGACCACGCTCCGCGCGATCGCAGGCTTCGAGCGCCTGGACGCAGGCGCTGTGAAGATCGACGGCGTCGACATCACGGCGATGCCGCCCGAGCACCGCAACATCGGCATCGTGTTCCAGAGCTATGCGCTGTTTCCGCACATGACGGTCGGCGAGAACATCGCCTTCGGTCTCAAGATGCGGCGCAGGCCGGCAGGTGACATCAAGACCGCGGTCGCAGAAGCCCTGAGCCTGGTGCGCCTGAGCGGCGTGGCGACGCGGCTGCCGCACCAGTTGAGCGGCGGACAGCAGCAGCGTGTCGCGCTGGCCCGGGCCATTGCGATCAGGCCGCAGTTGCTCCTGCTGGACGAGCCGCTGTCGAACCTCGACGCCAAGCTGCGCGACGAGATGCGCGATGAGATCCGCCGCGTGCAGCGCGAAGTCGGCATCACGGCGATCATGGTGACGCACGACCAGAGCGAAGCGCTTTCGATGGCCGATCGCATGGCCGTCATGTCGGCCGGCCGCATCGTTCAGGTCGATACGCCCGCAGCCATCTACCGCCGGCCGGCGCACCCTTTCGTCGCGGGTTTCATCGGGCAGGCCAACCTGCTGCCTGGCCGCGTCACGGCGTGCGGGGACGGCGTCGCCACCGCCGAGACCGCGGCCGGCTCGCTGCGCGGCGTGGCGGTGACGTCGCTGGCTGTCGGCGCTGCCGTGGTGTGTGTCGTGAAGACCGAACATGTTTCGTTGGCCACGCAACCTGGCGAAGGGCCGGGGCCGCGACTTCCGGTGCGAATCGATGCACGCAGTTTCCTGGGCCCGACGGTGGTCTACACCTGCGAATCGGGTGCGACGCGCATCGTCGCGGCGCTTGCCCATCGACCCGATCAGTTGCTCGAGGTCGGCATGCGCGTGTGGGCCGGCTGGTCGGCGCAGGACTGTCTCGTGCTGGAGGCCGCGTGATCTCGGCCACCGGCGTGCGCTACTTCGCCGAGGTCAACCGCCGCGGGTCGTTCCGCGCCGCAGCCGAGCACCTGGCCGTGGCTGCATCCGCCATCAGCCGCCAGGTCGCGCTGCTCGAAGAGCAACTCGGGGCGCCGCTTTTCGAGCGCAGCCGCGGCCGATCGGCATTGCGGCTCACCGCCGCCGGCGAGATCCTCATGCAGTACGCGAACAGCGTCGACAACGAGATGCAACGCGTGCAGTCCGAGATCGAGGCACTGCGCGGACTGCGCAAGGGCCATGTGCGCGTGGGCATCCCGGAGTCCTTCACGCGCGACTTCTTCCCGGCGTTTCTCGCGCGATTCAGCAGCCAGTATCCGCGCATCACCTTCCAGGTCGAGATGGCGGGTACGCCGCGCCTGCTCGATCTGGTCATTGCCGGCGAACTCGACGCGACGCTCAGTTTCAATCCGCCGCCGATGGCCGACGTCAAGCACGTCTTCGAGCGGACCTTGCCGACCTGTGTGCTGGTGCCGCGCGGTCATCCGCTCGCCGATCGTCCATCGGTGAGGCTGTCCGACTGCGCCGAATACGGCATGGCATTGCCCGACCTGGCGACCAGTGCCAAGCGGGTGTATGACGAGATGTTCGCCAAGGCCAAGATCCGGCCGCATGCGCTGCTGGTGAGCAATTCCTACGAGTTGCTGCGCGGCGCCGCGATGCACGGCATGGGCATCGCCATCCTCAATCCCCACTTGAACGAGAAGAACAGCGCGCGAGCGACCTACCGCTACGTGCCGATCCGTGACCCGCGCGTCAAGCCGCAGCGCTTCACCGTCAGCGTGAAACACGATCGCAGCCTGCCGATCGCGGCCGCCACTTTCGTCGACAGCCTGGTGCAGGCACTGGCAGAGGACGGCAAGCCGTGATGGAGAGATTGATTCCAAGGAGATCCGACATGCTCGAACAGCCCCGATCCGCTTCGCCGAGCGAAGTACCCATTCTCGATCTCGGTCCCTGGCTGGCCGGCGGTGCCCCCGACACGCTGGTGGCCGAGATACGTGCCGCATGCCTGAATACGGGCTTCTTCTACGTGACCGGCCATGGCGTTCCCGCCCACGTGGTGAGTGGCGTGTTCGACGCGACGCGCCGCTATTTCGACCTACCGCTCGAGACGCGCCTGCAGGACCGGCTGGACGATCGTTTCCGTCGTGGCTTCATGCCGCAGGGGATCAACAAGCATCCGGGCTATGACGCCGACCTGAAGGAAAGCTACGAGTTCGGCCTCGATCTTCCGCTGGCCGATCCGGACGTGGCTGCCGGGCGGCCATTGCATGGACCGAACCGCTGGCCCGAGTGCGCGCCCTGGCTGCAGCCCGCAGCCGAGGCGTATTTCGAACAGACGCTTGGCGTGGGCCGCAACATCCTCAAGTTGCTCGCCCTTGCGCTCGAGCAGGACGAGGGCTTCTTTTTGCAGTGGTGCCGCAAGCCGATGGCGCAGTCGAGGCTGTTTCACTATCCGCCGCAGCCGCCTGCCGTCGAAAGCGCACTGGGCGTGGCGCCGCACACGGATTACGGCATGGTGACCATCCTGACCCAGGACCCGATTGGCGGGCTCGAACTCCAGAAGCGCGACGGCGAATGGATCGGCGCACCCTACATCGAAGACACCTTCGTCGTGAACCTGGGCGACATGTGGAAGGTGTGGACCAACGACCTCTTCGTCTCCAACCTGCACCGCGTCGTCAACCGGACGGGCCGGGAGCGGTACTCGATACCGATGTTCCTGAATCTCGACTACGACGCACCTGTCGCATGCCTGCCCAACTGCCTGCCCGCCGACGGTCAGCCGCGCCACGCGCCCGTCAAGGCGGGGGACTACCTCGTCAGGCGCTTCTCCGAGGTGCAGCAGTACGGCAGCACCGGGCGCTGACGGGCAGCCGGCGACCGCCGGAGTCAGCGGAAGGGGGCGCGTCGAGTCGCGGGCGATGCGGTCCGGAGTCGTCCCATGCAGGTCTCGGCGGACACCAGGGTTTCCTCAGGGTGTCTGCGCGCCGGCATGTCTGTCTACAATATGGATATATATCCACAATATGGACAGACCCCATGCCGATCGACGACTCGGATCCGAATCCGAAGACCCCCTATCAGTACCCCAACCCGCCCGACGCACTTCCCGAGATCGTGATCAACCACGCGATCCCGCAGGACGAGCGCCTGTGGGTTCCGCAGGCCGAGAACGTGTGGTTCCGGCCTCTCTGCCTGAACGCCAGCCAGGGCTACTGGATGAACCTGCTGCGCGTGCGCAAGTCCGGTGTCCTGAGCCGCCACCGCCATCCGCAGGCCGTGCACGGCTTCGTGCTGAAGGGGCGCTGGCGCTACCTGGAACATGATTGGGAAGCGACCGAGGGCAGCTACGTGTTCGAGCCGCCGGGCGAGACGCATACGCTCTACGTGCCGGAAGATGTCGAGGAAATGATCACGTACTTCCAGGTCAACGGTGTCATGTATTACACCGATCCCTGGGGCAAGGGCATGGGCTACGAGGACGTGTTCACCAAGATCGACATGTGCCGCAAGCACTTCGAGTCGGTCGGGCTGGGCGCCGACTTCACCAAGCAGTTCATCCGTTGACCATGGACTACGGTCGCGCGCGCTTCGATTTCGCCGGAGCGGTCGCTGTCGTCACGGGCGGCGCCAGCGGCATCGGTGCCGAGGTCGTCGCCCATCTGCGGCGCAGCGGCGCATGCGTCGTGGTATGGGACATGGCCGAGCCCGCCGGAGACGACAGCTGGCGGGTCGACGTGACGGATCTGGCGGGCGCCGAAGCGGCGGTTGCCGAAGTCCTCGCGCGCTTCGGCCGCATCGATTTCGTGGTCAACAGCGCCGGCTTCGCCGGACCGACGATGCCGCTGGAGGACTACGACCCGCTGGTCTGGCGCCGGATCGTGGACGTCAATCTCGTCGGTACCTTCAACGTGTGCCGTGCGGTGGTGCCGCACCTGCGCGCCGCGGGCGCCGGACGCATCGTCAACATCGCGTCGCTGGCCGGCAAGGAGGGCACGCCCAACGCCTCGGCATACAGCGCGGCCAAGGCCGGCGTGCTGGCATTGACCAAGTCGCTCGGCAAGGAACTGGCGACGACGGGCGTGCGCGTGAATGCGATCGCCCCGGCGGCGGTGCGCACGCCGATCCTCGCCCAGATGTCGCACGAACACGTGCAGACCATGATCGACAAGAGTCCGATGAAGCGTCTCGGCGAGAGCAGCGAGGTCGCCGAAATGGTGGCCTGGCTGTGCTCCGGCTCCTGCACCTTCAACACGGCGGCGGTCTTCGACCTGTCGGGAGGTCGGGCCAGCTATTGATTTTCAGCGTGCGGGCGTCGGAGGGCCGGCCCCATTTTTCAAGAAGACAAACGGAGACAAAACCATGATTCGAATTGCACAGAAATTCCGCCGCCATGCGGCACTTGCCTTGCTGCCGTTCGTGGCGCTCGGCTTCACTCATCCGGCCACGGCACAGGTGCGCGACTTTCCCAATCACCCCATCGAACTCGTCGTGCCGTTCCAGCCGGGCGGCGGCACGGACGCGCTCGCACGCGCATTCGGTGAAGCGGCGCAGAAGCACATGGGCCAGAGCGTGATCATCGTCAACAAGCCAGGCGCCAGCGGTGCCATCGGCTGGCAGGACGTCGTCAACGCCAAGCCCGATGGCTACCGCCTCGCCGTCGTCACGGTGGAACTGACCACCATTCCCAACCTCGGTCTGGCCAAGTTCACCTACAACGACATGACGCCGATCGCGCAACTCAATGCCGACCAGGCTGCGATCACCGTGCGCGCCGAAGCGCCCTGGAACACGGTCGAGGAGTTCCTGGCCGCAGCGAAGAAGGACAGCGGAAAGATCAGCGTGGGCAATGCCGGCAACGGCTCGATCTGGCACCTGGCTGCAGCGGCGCTGGAGGACAAGACCGGAGCCAGGTTCAACCATGCGCCGTTCCAGGGCGCCGGCCCGGCGATCCTCGCCTTGCTGGGCGGCCATATCGACGCGGTGGCCGTGAGCCCTGCCGAAGTCACGACCTACGTGCAATCCGGCAAGCTCAAGATGCTGGCCGTCATGGCCGATCAGCGCGTCAAGGGCTTCGAGAGCGTGCCCACGCTGAAGGAACGCAACATCGACCTGAGCATCGGCACCTGGCGCGGCATCGCGGCGCCCAAGAACACGCCGCCGGAGATCGTCGCCTACCTCAAGGACCTCAGCCAGAAGGCCGCCAACGAGCCTTCGTTCCGTGCGGTGCTGGACAAGCAGAACCTCGGTTTCACCTATGCCGACGACGTCGCGTTCAAGGCCGTCATGGCCAGGGACAGCGCTTATTTCAAAACGCTGATGTCCAAGCTGGACATCAAGAACTGACATCACAGGATCCATGACCTATCAGCCAGGACTCTTCAAGGAAAAACGCGCACTGGTGACCGGCGCGACCCAGGGCATCGGCGCGGTGATTGCCAATCACCTGGCCGCACTCGGTGCGCAGGTGACCGCCATCGGCCTGGGCCGCGGCGACGGCACCCTGCATGCCGACGTGCAGGTGCGCGAGGCGGACGTGACTTCGGTCGACAGCCTCGAGGCCGCCCTGGGCGACCTCGATCGGCTCGACATCGTCTTCAACTGCGCCGGCATCATCCAGCGCGGCGCGGAGCACGACCTCGACGTCTTCCAGAAGGTGCTGGCAGTGAACCTCACCGGCACCATGCGCGTGTGCGGCATGGTCCGCGAACGGCTGAAGGCCAGCGGTGGCTGCATCGTCAATACGGCCTCGATGCTCAGCTTCTTCGGCGGCGGGCTGGTGCCGGGCTACGCGGCCAGCAAGGGCGGTGTGGCGCAGCTCACCAAGTCGCTGGCCATCGCCTATGCGGCGGACGGCATCCGCGTGAACGCGGTCGCACCGGGCTGGATCGCCACGCCGCTGACGCAAGCGCTGCAGGATGACCCGGCGCGCGCCGGCCCCATCCTCGCGCGCACGCCGCTGGGCCGCTGGGGTACGCCGGACGACGTGGCGCGTGCCGCGATGTTCCTGTGCACGCCGGCCGCGTCGTTCATGACGGGTGTGGTGCTGCCGGTGGACGGCGGCTACATGGTGGCCTGAGGCGCGAGGCACGCCCCCGCGGCTGCAGGGTGCGCGGATGCGGCATGGATAATGGTCCGGCCTTCCGCGCCGAGTGCCATTCCCGTTCTCTTCCATGCCTGCTTCCCGTTCATCTCCCGCCACCCCCGCGCCTTCTTCGCCGCCGGCGCAGCCGCAGGTTGCCGGCACCGCGGCCTTCTCGAAGTTCATGCACGTGCTGCAGTTGGTGGCGGATGCCGACGAGCCGATGAACGTCGCCGCGCTGATGCGGGCAAGTGGCTATCCCCGTCCGACGGTGCATCGGATCGTCGCCGCGCTGGTCGCCGAACGCTTGCTGGAGGAGACCGCGCATGGCGCGACGTTGGCGCTGGGCCCGCGGCTCATCCAGCTGGCCAGCCGCAGCTGGGGGCGGTCGGCGATACGGTTGGCCGCGGTCGATGAGCTCAAGCGCCTGCGCGACCTGACCGGCGAGACCGTCCACCTCGCCGTGCCCAGCGGCACCAGCATGGTCTACATCGAGAAGCTCGAGAGTCCCAGCGCCGTGCGCATGTCTTCGCGCATCGGTACCAGCGTGTTCCTGCATTCGACCGCTGTCGGCAAGGCCTACCTGGCCGCGCTCGACGACAAGGCCTTCAAGGCGCTGGTGAAGAACCTGCCCATGCCGCGCCACACGGACAACACGACCGTCGATGCGGCGGTGCTGCGCGAGCAGGTCGTGCAGGCACGCGAACGCGGCTGGGCCGTGGACAACGAAGAGAACGAGCCGGGCATCTTCTGTTTCGGCGCCGCGGTGCGCAACGCGGCGGGAGTGCCGGTCGCGGCCATCAGCGTCAGCACGCTGGTGTTTCGGCAACGGCCCGACCCCGAGGTCGCCTATGTGGCGCCGCTGCTCGAGACCTGCCGCGCCATCTCCGCACGCATCGCGCAGACGCCTTCCGCGTCGATCAGCGACACCTTGTAGGGTTCAGCGAGCGCGCCGACGACCCGCGGGTGTTCGCACGCGCTGAATTCGCCGGTCAGTCCGGCGCCTTCTTGTCGGCGCCGTCTTCACGTTGCTTCTTGCGGAATTGCGCAATGTCCGCAATGCGCAGTCCCTCGGGCAGGCTGCCGCGGTGCTTGCTGTGGCCGACACGTTGTGCGCGATAGATGCTGGCGTGCCCGGAGCACAGATAGCTCACGACGCAGGCGATGGCCGCGAGCGGGCCGATGTCGGGGCCGAAGAGTTCCATCGCCATGACGCTGGTGGCCAGCGGCGTGTTGGCCGCGCCGGCGAAGACCGCCACGAAGCCGATGCCGGCCAGCATCGCAAAGGGCAGGTGAAGCAACGGGGCCAGCGCGTTCCCGAGTGTGGCGCCGATGTAGAACAGCGGCGTCACTTCGCCGCCCTTGAAGCCCGTGCCGAGCGAGGTGACCGTGAAGATGAACTTCCCGAGGGAGTCCCACGGCGCCACCGGTTCCTGGAACGCGTTGACGATGGTGGGAATGCCCAGCCCGATGTACCGGTGCGCATCGGTGCCCAGTGCGCCCAGCCCCCAGACGGCCAGCGCGATGACCGTGCCACCCAGCACGGGCCGCAGCGGCGGATAGCCGACCCGGCGTTTGACCAGGTCGCCCAACTGGTGCGTGGCGGTGGCGAAGGCGAGTCCGGCCAGGCCGAAGATCACGCCTGCGACGACCACGGCGATGACGCTCCATGGCGTCACGGCGGCGATCTGCCCGATCGCGTAGTGCGTGTGATGCACGCCCCAGGCCACGCCGACCCGTTCGGCCACGACGCCGGCGACGACGCAGGGGAACAGCGCGTCGTAGCGCATGCGGCCGATCGCCAGGACCTCCAGGCCGAAGATCGCTCCGGCGAGCGGCGTGCCGAACACGGAGGCGAAGCCCGCGCTGATGCCCGCCATCAGCAGGATGCGCCGATCGGCGTGCGGCATGCGGAACACGTGGGTGAGCTGGTCCGCCAGCGCGCCGCCCATCTGCACCGCGGTGCCTTCCCGCCCGACCGAGGCGCCGAAGAGGTGGGAGATCACGGTTCCTCCCAGCACCAGGGGGACCATGCGCAGCGGCACGATCTTCCGGGGGTCATGGATCTCGTCGATGAGCAGGTTGTTGCCCGCATCGACGGGCTTGCCGAGCTTGAAGTAGATCCAGCCGACCACGCCGCCGGCGATCGGCAGCAGCCAGATGATCAGCGGATGGCCTTCACGCCAGACCGTTGCGCGTTCGAGCAGGAAGAGAAAGGTGGCCGACGCGCTGCCGGCCAGGAAGGCAACGATGCTGGCGACGACGAGCCATTTGCCGATGTACGGCAACAGGTCGAATTGTTCGGGGCGGTGAAAGCGGCGCATGGAGATCAGTGTCGAGAAAATCGGCCTGATCCAGCAAGGGAAATGATGAGCGCGAACGCCTACAGCCCCGTGATGTGATCAGGTGTCTGTAGGCATCATCAGCCCCGGGCGATGCCGCGGCGGTTCACGGAGGAATGCCATCTCCGGACCCTGGAGGCTACTAAAAAATGGCGAAGCGCTCAAGTCCGCAGTGCCGCGGCCATGCGCCCTGGCCGATCGTGCGTGCAGGATCGCGGGGCGATCAGCCAGCGAACTGCGGGTGCCGCATGGCCTCGTCCGTTCGCAGCACGGGCGTTGCGCAGCAGTCGGCGGTGTCGAAACGCGAGGTCCAGTGTGCGAGCGTGTGTTGCGCGAAGATGGTGTCCAGTTCATCGCGAACGGCGCGAGCCTCTTCGCCGCCAGGTACCTGGCCATGGCTCCAGTGGCACCTTGCAAGGTCCGGGCGGTTCAGCAGATCGCAGAGGGCGACCCAGTGCTTCGGCTCGAGTGCCCCTACCGCCACGTGCCGGTGATCTGCCGTCGCGTAGATCCCGTAGCACGGCAGTCCGCCCGTGAGCATGCCTTGGCCGCCCCGTTCGTCCCGGCGGTTCGCGTCGACCGTCGCCGCGGCAAGAAAGTTGCTCTCCAGCATGGCGTGTGCCATGGAGATGTCGATCCAGCGGCCCATGCCGGTCCTGTGCACGGCCAGCAGCGCCGCGAGAAGGGCGACCAGTGCAGGCTGACTGCCGCCGAACAGGTCGCCGATGGGCAGTCCGCAGAGTGCGGGCTGCCCGTCGCGGGCCGCGATCTGCGAGAGCACGCCGGTCAGCGCCAGCAGATTGATGTCGTGGCCTGCGCGCCGGGCGCATGGACCTTCCTGCCCGAATGCCGTCAGCGAGCACAGCACCAGTCTCGGGTTGCGCGCCTGCAGCGTCGGCCAGTCGAGCCCCAGCCGCGCCATGACGCCCGGGCGGAAGCCTTCGAGCACGGCATCGGCCTGTTCGACCATGCCGAGAAAGCGATCGCGTCCGTCGGCCTGCTTGAGGTCGAGTGTCAGCATGTCCTTGCCGTGATGCAGCGCGACGAAGACATGGCTCGAATCCCCCTGGCGTGCGCCCATGTGCCTGGCCGGATCACCGGCCGGCTGCTCGATCTTCGTGACATGGGCGCCGAGTCGTGCGAGCTGCCACGTCGCCCAGGGCCCCGGCAGGTACTGGGTCAGGTCGAGTATCCGCAGCCCGGCCAGTGGCGGGGACGGGTGCGTCGCTTCGGTGTCAGGCAATGCCAAAGGAGCCCCGTCCGATCGCCGTCAATCGACCCTCCGAATCGAACACGTCCACGTCGACCACGCCGATCGTCTTGCCGATCCGTCGCACCTTCGCCTTGCCGACCAGGAACGCGCCGGAGGACGGACGCAGGTAGTCCACCCGGAAGTTGACCGTGGGTACGGGCGCGTGCGTGCCCATCACGACGGCGAAGCAGCCCACCGTGTCGATGAGGCCGGCAATGGGGCCGCCGTGAAACTGGCCGGTTCCGGCGATGCGTTCCAGCTCCGGCCGCATCGGCATCCTGATGGAAAGCATGCCGTGGTCCAAATCGATCTCGGTGCATTGGAGATCGAGGAGCCGGATGAAGGGAGAGCTGTCGAGCCACGCCTGGAGGGCGTCCACTGTCATGGCCGGTTGCTGGGTCGTGTTCATGATCGAAATGGGGAATGGGTTGTGGAAGTTGAGGAAGAGGGGGCCGAGCCTCGACGATTCGTCAGCGGGCCGCCGGCGTGCCCAGCGCCGTCTGAACGAGACTGACCCAGTACGCGCTGCCCAGCGACAGGATCTCGTCGTTGAAGTCGTAGCCGGGGTTGTGGACCATGCAGCCGCCCTGCGCGCCGACACCGTTGCCGATCCACACGTAGGCACCGGGGCGCGCCTCCAGCATGAAGGCGAAGTCCTCGGCCGCCATCAGCGCCTGGCCGTCCACGATCACCTGCGGCTTGCCGACCAGGCGCTCGGCCGCCGCCCGGGCGATTGCGGCTTCCGGTGCGCTGTTGACGGTCGGTGGATAGCGGCGCTCGTAGCGCAGGTCGATGCCGACGTCGTGCGCGATGGCCAGGCCTTCGCACAGCCGCCTCATTTCGGCTTCGACCGCATCGCGCACGTCCGCCTTGAAGACGCGCACCGTGCCGGACAGCCGCGCGTTGTCGGCGATCACGTTGTGCGTGTCCCCGGCATGGAAGGTCGTGACCGAAACGACGGCGGCATCCAGCGGATTCACGCGTCGGCTCACGATGCCCTGCAGGGCATCCACGAGACGCGCACCGGCCAGCAAAGGGTCGATGGTCGTATGCGGAAACGCGGCATGGCCGCCCTTGCCCCGGACCGTGATGTCGAACAGGTCGAAGGACGCCATCATGGGGCCGGGCATGACGCCGAAGGTGCCTGCGACCATCCCCGGGATGTTGTGCATGCCATAGACGGCATCCATCGGGAAGCGGTCGAACAGGCCTTCCTCGACCATGCGCCGCCCGCCGCCGTCGCCTTCCTCGGCGGGCTGGAAGATCAGGTGCACCGCGCCCTCGAAGTCGTCGCGATGGGCGCACAGGTAGCGTGCGGCACCCAGCAGCATCGCGGTGTGGCCGTCATGCCCGCAGCCGTGCATCTTGTTCGGCACGGTCGACCGGTAGGGCCTGTCGCCGAGCTCCGCGATCGGCAGCGCATCCATGTCGGCGCGCAGGCCGATCGATCGGGGGCCGGGCCGGCCGTGGATGGTCGCCACCACCCCGGTGATGGCGATGCCTTGATGGACTTCAAGTCCCAATGCACGCAGGAAGGCGGCCACGATGCCGGCGGTGCGCACTTCCTCGAAAGCGGTCTCGGGGTGCGCGTGCAGGTCGCGGCGGATACGCACGAGCTCGTCGTTGCCGGCCTGGATTTCCGCGAGGGCGCTCATTGCGGCATCTCGACGAATTCGATGACGCTGCCCCTGGCGTGCGCGGGGCCCACGACGATGCGTTCGCCCTGGTCGGCGCAGGGCACCGATGCGTCGCGCAGGCAATCGCGCATCCGCGCCATGTCCGCCACGCCGATGCGCATGCCGGCGTAGCTTGCGCTGGCGCCGACGCGCACCTCCACGCCGAAGCGGGACGCAAAGTCTGCAGGGGCGTACACGACGATATCGGCCGCAGCCGGGCTCGTCGCCCGTCCGCCGCCGGCGCTGGCGTGCGAGGCACGGCCGAACAGCCGTTCGAAGTAGCCGATGGCGTCCGCCGGATCGGGCGCCGTCGCAAAGCACGCCAGCATGCTGACGGCGCCATTGCGATGCTGTTGCCAATCGGCGCGTTGGTACAGCGGCAGGTTGTGATACTGGCAAACGTTGAAGGCCAGTGGCGCCTCGATCGGCAGCAGCACGTCGAATTCGGGCCACACCGACCCTTCGCCGGGCAGGATCCACTCGCGGCGCACGTGTCGGGGCGGCTCGAACGGATAGCCGGCGGCAACCAGCGCCTCCTGCGCCTGCGCGGCGTCGTGCGTCGCCATCACCATCGACTTCACACCCTCGTCGCCCGACAGCACCGAGCGCATGGGTGGCGGCAGCGCCGATGCATCGCTCACGCCCATGAGTTCGACGAAATTCGCCGTGCCCGGCGTGCGCGACTGCAGCAGCACGAGCCGGTTGACGATTCCCATTGCCGTGATGTGCGAGTGGGGCGTCAGCGAAAAGCCGAGGCGCTCCCAGTCCCGGGAGGCGGCTTCGATGTCCGCCACGAAAGTCATCAGGTGGTCGATTTCCGAAAGGCCGTTGTTCATTGCGTGTGGGTTCCTGTGGATGGGTCGGTCGCGGACACCTCGGCGCGCAGTGCGAACCGGGCGAGGATCGCCTGCGAGGCGGCGACGTGTTCGGCGGGCACCTCGGCCCGGACGAGCGTTCCGTGCTGGGCGTGGGGCAGCACCGCCAGACTGAGCTGGCCGTTCAGTCCTTCGATGGCGTTCAGGAGGCGCGTGAAGACGCGTTCCGCTGCGTCCAGGCGCAGCGCCTGCTTGTTGATTTTTCCGATGCCGGTGACCGGCATCGTCGCCACGACGAAGATCTCCTTGGGCACGGCGGCGCGTTCGGTGATCGTCCGTGCGGCCAGGCCCTGCAGCGCCAGCGCGTCCAGCGTGCGGCCCGGCTTGGCCTGGACATAGGCGACCGGGAGCTCGCCGGCATAGGCGTCCGGGCATCCGACGGCTGCCGCCAGCGCCACATCGGGATGCGCGTAGAGCGCGGACTCGATGACGGTCGGATCGATGCCGTGGCCGCCCCGCTTGATCAGGTCCTTCGATCGCCCCGTGATCCAGATGTAGCCCTGAGCGTCCACGCGGCCGAGATCGCCCGTGTCGAGCCATCCTTCGCCGAGCCAGGGTTGGCGGGATGCCGGCAGGCCGAGATAGCCATCGAACACCGTCGGCCCCTGGATGGCGAGGACGCCGATCTCATCCGGTGCGCAGTCGCCGACGGCCTTGCCCTGCGCATCGACATGAACGGCCTTGACGCTGCAGTAGGGAAGGGCGATCCCCACGGACCCGCCGTGCCTCGCGCCGTCGCGCGGCATGGATGTCACCGCCAGCGTGGCCTCCGTCAGGCCCCATGGTTCGGTCAGCGGCACCTCGAGCGCCTCCACCAGCTGTTGCCCGATGGCGACCGGCAACGCGGCCGCGCCGTTGACGAGCAGCCTCAGGCGCGGGAGCTGCTCGCGTGCGGGCATGGCCTGGGCCAGCTGGCCCATCACGGTCGGCGGTCCGATGAGGATGCTCAGCGCTTCTTCGCGTGCCAGTGTCCAGACCGCGGCGATGACGCCCTTGCCCCGATAGCCCTGCTCTCCCGCGAGCAGGATGCCGGCGCCGCAGACCAATGGGAACAGCGTGCTGGCCAGCAGGCCGCCCACATGGAACATCGGCATGGCGGCGAGCACGGTGTCGTCGGGCCCGTAGCCATAGGCATAGGCCGTGATCAACGCCGTCGACGCGAAGTTCAGGCCCGACAGCGGTACCAGTTTGGGCAGGCCGGTGGTGCCGCCCGTGTGGAACAGCGCCACCGTTTCGCCGCGCCTGTCGCGCAGGGGAGGCGCGTGCCGGGCGTTTCCGGCGTGCAGCCGGGCCAGGTTCAGCACTTCGGGCGCCTGCGGGCAGGCCTGCAGGATCGCCGGCAGCTTGGCCGTCGCCAGCTCGCCGTCGACCACCAGCACGCGTGCGCCGGTCGCCGTCAGGAGCGCGGCGATTTCCGCCGGCTCCAGGTAGAAATTGATGGGTGCGGCCACGCCGACGGCCTGCGCGGCGAGCACCGCGCTCACGCCGAGCGGGTGGTTGGGCAGCAGCAGGGCCACCCGATCGCCGGCCGTGATGCCCATGCCGTGGAGAACGGCCATCGCCGCGTGCATGTTCGCGACGACATCGGCGAAGCTGAAATCCTCCGCAATGTCGCCGGGCAGGCCTGAAGGCAGGAAGCGAATGGCCCGCGCATCGCCATGCCGTATCGCCGCCAACGTCATCAGGCCGGGGAGGTCTCCGGCCTCCAGGCGCCCGGCGAGCGGCAATGCGGCGAATCGGTCGACGTCGCCGGGGTCTGCAAAAGGCGCGCGCAGGGGGTAGCGCGTGCTCATGGCGCAACGACGATCTTGCCGAAGAACTCGCGGCGCTCGAAGGCCCCATAGGCCTCGATGGCCTCGGAAAGCGGGACCACACGGTCGATCGCCGGCTTGAGCTTGCCGCTGGCCACCAGGTCCACGCAGGCCTGCTGTTCCTCCATCGTCCAGCCTGTCGACCCGATGATGTTCATCTCCGACATGAAGAGATAGGGAATGTCGGTCATGGCCTTGTAGCCGCCGGTGCCGCCGCAGCACAGGAGCTTGCCGAAGCGCTTCACGCAGCGCATGGATGGCAGCCAGGTTTCTCCCGCCGTGAAGTTCACCACCACGTCCATGCCGCCGCCGCGCAGGAGCGAACCGGTCTTCTGCCGGACCCAGCCGTCGATCGCCGTGGTCGTGTAGTTGATCGTCTCGTCGGCGCCCATGGCACGCAGGCGCTCGCATTTCTCGTCGTCGCCCGCCGCGGCGACCACGTGCAGGCCGGCGATCTTCGCGAGCAGCACGCATGCATTGCCGACGCCGCCGGATGCGCCCAGGATCAGGATCGATTGGCCCGCCGCAATCTGGCCGCGCGTGTGCAGCATGCGATAGGCCGTGCCGTAGGCGCAGGGCAGGCAGGCTGCATCCTCGAAGGACACCTCGTCGGGCAGGCGCATCAGCTGGCTGGCGCGCACCACGCAGTACTCGGCCATTGCGCCATTGCGGTTCTCGCCGAGCATGTCGAAGCTGCCGGTGGTCCAGTCGACTTCATGCGAGATCGGCAGCACGCGGTCCCCGAGCTTCCAGCCGCTGACGCCCTCGCCGAGTGCCGCGATCTCGCCTGCGCAATCGGTGCCCGTGATCCCCGGCAGTTCGACCTTGATGCCCGGCATGCCCCGCCTCGCGAACAGGTCGGCGTGGTTGAAGCTGGTCGCACGCACCCGCACGCGGACCCAGCCGGCTGGCACCGCCGGCTCCGGACGCTCGCCATAGCGCAGCACGGACAGATCGCCGTGCGCATCGAAATAAACCGCCTTCATCTGGAACTCCTCTGATGCGGGACCGTTTGGACAAGAACAGGTACCGCGGTTAGCATTTGCACATTATCCAATAACTTGCTCATAGTGCAACAAACATCATTGTTCGAATCAAGACCGGCATGCGCTGCTTCGCGCCGGCGAGAAGACATGCAGTGCGCGCCGCATGTCTTCGCAGAGTTCGTCGGCGTCCTCGAGCCCCGCGTGGATCCGCACGAGATAGCCTTCCTGAGGCCAGAGGCCGGACGTGCGGAACGGGCGTCCGACCGGAAGTGCCAGGCTCTCGAAGCCGCCCCAGGAGAGGCCGATGCCGAACAGCCGCAGACTCCGAAAGAAGGCCGCGATCTCCGTCTTGTCCTCGCTGCGCAGCACCAACCCGAAAAGGCCGCTTGCGCCCAGGAAGTCGCGTTGCCAGAGCGCGTGCTGGGGATGCGATGGCAACGCGGGATGCAGAACGCGCAGCACGGCCGGATGACGCTCCAGCATCTGCGCCAGCCGCATGCCGGTTCGCCAGTGCTGGCGCATGCGAACGCCCAGGGTGCGGATTCCTCGCAGTGCGAGATACAGGTCATCGGGGCCTGCGGTTTCACCGAAGTCGTGCGCGCTGGCTGCGAGCAGCGGCCACGTCGCCTCGTTGGCGGTGGCAACGCCCAGCAGGGCATCCGAATGGCCCACGAGGTACTTGGTGGCGGCCTGGACCGAGATGTCCACGCCGAGTTCGAAGGGCTTCAGATAGAGCGGCGACGCCCACGAGTTGTCCAGCACGACGCGGGCACCCGCAGCATGGGCTGCGTGTGCGATCGCGGGAATGTCGCTGATCTCGAAGCTCAGCGAACCTGGCGACTCGAGGAAGACGGCACGGGTGCGCTCACGTATCCGGTGTGCCGGGAGACCCGCCGTGGGATCGAAGTATTCGATGTCCACGCCCAACCGGGGCAGGACGCTGTCCGCAAACGCACGCGTCGGCCCATAGACGTTGTCGGTCATGAGCACGTGATCGCCGGTCCCCACGAGGCCCAGCAGTGCATGCGTGCAGGCAGACAGGCCCGATGGAAAGACCAGGGACCGGTGCCCGCCTTCGAGCTGGGCCACGGCCGACTCGAACGCGCGCGTGGTCGGCGACCCGAAGCGGCCGTAGTGCGCATACGGGTTGCCGCCTGCGCGCGCGGCCTCCCAACTCTCGAAGCTGTCGACCAGGATGGTCGACCCGCGATAGATCGGTGTGTTCACGAAGCCTGCGCATGCGGCAGGGTCTCGGCCCGTGCGAACCAGCAGCGTGTCGGGGTGGATTGGAGGCTCTTGCGTCATGCCTTGATGCTAGGTACGCGACCTGCGAATCGGCATGCGCATTCATGGCGCGCGGCAGGGATGTGGTGGAGGCCGTTGCGTGAAATCGCGGATCAGGAGAACCGACATGCTCGACCGGTTTGACAGGGCGATCCTGGCGCGCCTGCAACGGGATTCGACCGTTGCCATGAGCGAGCTTTCAGCAGCCGTCCACCTGGGCGCGAGCGCCGTGTGGCGGCGTATCCAGAAGATGGAAGAGAGCGGCGTCATCCGTCAACGCGTGGTGCTGCTCGACAGCGCCAAGCTCAACCTGGGCGTGACGTGTTTCGTCTCGATCCGCACCGGCCGGCACGAGCTGGACTGGCTGGCCGCATTCCGTGCGGCCATGAGTCTCATCGAGGAAGTCGTGGAGGTCCACCGGCTCTCCGGCGACACCGACTACCTGCTGCGTGTGGTGGTGCCGGACATCGCGGCCTACGACGCTGTGTACCGCCGCATCATCGAGCTGCCCGGCCTGCAGGACGTGAGCTCGAGTTTTGCGATGGAGGAGATCAAGTACTCCACCGCCTTGCCGCTGCACTACGCGGGTTGAGGCGAATCGGCGCCGGTCCAGCCGAGCGCGCGCGAAACCAGTGTGGTGGTGGCGGTGAGCTCTTCCGCAAGCGGCCCCTGGGTGGCCGAGCCGCCGGGCAAGCCGCGGAAGAGCAGTGTGATCACCGCCGTGACGTCGCCCTGGTAATCGAAGACGGGCGCCGCCATGGCCGAGACGCGGTCGACGTAGTGGCTCAATTCCTGCGCAAGGCCGGTCGCACGGACCTGATGGCACATCGATTCGATGGCGCGGGTGTCTGCCGTGCGTCCCTGGCGCGACGCGGCTTCCGCCTCGGCCTTCACGAAATCGGCCGTCATGCTCTCCGCCAGGTACGCAAGGAAGACATGGCCCGTCGCCGACGTGAGAACCGGGAACACGGAGCCCAGGCCCAGATCGGTGCCCAGCAGCAGCTTGCTGCGCCGCATGCGCACGCAGGTGGGGCCACGGTCTCCCCAGACGCAGAGCAGTCCGGTCAGGTCGAGCCGCTCGCAAAGCGCATCCAGCGCATGGGCGGACACTTCGACGAAGTCGGTCTTGGTCATCGCCGAGATGCCCCAGCGCAGCGCCTGCGGACCCAGGCCGTAGCGCCCGCTGGCGGCATCCTGATAGACGAGGCCCGACTTGGCGAAACTGGTGAGATAGCGGTGCGCCTGGCTGGGGGAGATTCCGGCCAGCCTGCCGACCTCGCCCAACGGCAATGCCTGCGCGGCGCCTGCCAGCGCATCCACGACGCGCATGCCCACTTCGACGGATTGGATGCCCTTGCGTCCCTGGGCTGCTGAACTCGTCCGTGGGGACTTGGCGATGAGTTTCTTCTTTTCGGTGACCACGCGATTACTTCTGGATGAGCGACGACGTGGGTGCCGACGCTACCTTGCGCCGTCGCCGGGGATGCCTGCCGCCGCCAGCGCGGCGGCGGCGTGCAGCCAGGCCGTGTCGTAGCAGGGCAGGGCCAGCAACGACGGCCGGGACAGCAGCAAAGGCAGTTCCGTGCAGCCCACGATGACGGCTTCAAGGTGTTGGGCGCGCATCTTAGCAACAAGCTCCTGCACGTATCTGCGCGAGTCATCGAGCAGATTCCCGTGTGTGAGTTCGTCGATCACGATCGCATGCAGGCGTTCCCGGTCCGGCCTTTCGGGAGGGATCACTTCGATGCCGAAGCGCTTGCCGATCCACTGCGCGTAGAAGCCGTCCTCGGTCACGTGCCGGGTGCCGATCAGGCCCACGCGCCGGCGCCCGTCCTTGCGCAGGGCCGCGCCCGTCGCATCGGCGATGTGCAGCAGCGGCAGCCCGACGGCGGCCTCGACCTGTTCGGCCACCCGGTGCGCGGAGTTGGCGGTCAGCAGGAAGAATTGCGCACCGGCGGCCCGCAGGCCCTGGCCGGCCCGGGCGATCGCAGCCGCGACGTCGTCCCAGCGCTGAGCCGCGCCCGCCTGCAGGAGGGGCTCGAAGTCCAGGGAATGGATCAGGCAATGCGCGCCGTGGTGTCCGCCGAGCCGTGTTCGCGCGATCTCGTTGAGGTAGCGGTAGTACAGCGCCGTGGACTCCCAGCTCATGCCGCCGACGAGTCCGATCAGTGGCGTGGCCGCGCTCACGTGCGCAGCGCTCCGGAGCGGCGCGCCAGGCCGGGCAGGGCCAATGCGGCGATGACGAACAGGCCGGTGAGAAGCTTCAGGTCGGAGGGGTTCAGCCCTGTCGCCAGCGTCAGCGACACCAGTTGGTAGTACGCCAGCGACCCGACCACCGGCGCGCACACCTGCCGCGCCACGGTATGCCGGCCGATGAGGGCCTCGCCCAGGATCAGCGATGCGAGTCCGTTGACGACCACTCCGAATCCCATGGTGACATCGGCGTAGCCCTGCTGCTGCACCAGCAGCGCACCGCCGCCGGCGACGATCGCGTTGGCCAGCGCGAAACCGCCGATGACGAAGCGGCGGGAACGGATCGCCAGCGCAGGCGCCAGCTTGTCGTTGGCCCCGACGCAGCGCAGGGAAAGACCGATCTCGGTGCGGAAGAACCAGATGAGTGCAAGGACCATCAGGATCGCCAGGACCGCGAGCACGGCGACCTGAACGCCATTCGATTGCAGGATGCCTTCCCAGATCGAATCGAACACGTTGGCGCCAGGCACCGTGGGGCTGTTGGGCTTGCCCATGATCCGGAGGTTGACGCTCCACAGCATGGTGGAGACGAGGATGCCCGCGAGCAGCGAATGGATGCGGAAGCGCAGATGCAGCCAGGCCGTCGCGGCGCCTGCCAGCGCGCCGGCGGCCAGGGCGAGCGCCGTGGCGCCGTAGGGGCTGAGGCCTGCCGCAGTGGTGGCGGCGACCATGCATCCGCCGAGAGGGAAGCTGCCTTCGCAGGTCATGTCGGGCAGCGCCAGTATCCGGAACGGGATCATGATGCCCAGCGCCACGGTGGCGTAGAGCAGGCTCTGCACGATCGTGATCGGGACGAGATAGAAGAAGCTCGTGAGTATTTCCATGGTGTCAGCTCAGCATCATTCGGTCGTCTGCGATGTGGAAGCGCTCGACGAGGGCCGCGACCGTGAGGCCGCTCTTTTCACTGGACGAGAGGTCGACGCGCACACGGCCGCTGGCCAGCATCACCACACGCGATCCGTACTCGAGCGCGTGCGCCATGTTGTGCGTGACCATCAGCGTGGTCAGCTGCCGGGCCTCGACCAGCCGGCGTGTCGCGTCCATCACGAGGGCGGATGTCTTGGGGTCGAGCGCCGCGGTGTGCTCGTCGAGCAGCAGCACCTGAGGCGACTCGAGTGTCGCCATCACCAGCGCCAGTGCCTGGCGCTGTCCGCCCGACAGCGTGCCGGCCAACGCGCCGAGCCGGCTCTCCAGCCCCAGGCCGAGCTCGGCGAGTACCTCGCGGTAGCGCGTGCGCCGCTGTGCCGTCAGCGCGCTGCGCCATCCGCGGCCCTTGGCCCGCAACTCGGAGAGCACGAGGTTCTCCTCCACGCTCAGCAGTGGCGCCGTGCCGATCATCGGGTCCTGGAAGACCCGCGACACCAGCCTTGCGCGCTGGTCCTCGCGCAGCCTCGTCACATCCCGCCCTGCGATGGAAATCGTTCCGGAATCCGGCAGCAGTGCACCGCTGACGAGATTGAGCAGCGAGCTCTTTCCCGCGCCGTTGCCGCCGATCAGCGCGACGAATTCGCCCGCGCCCACGGAGAGCGAGGCGCCGTCGGTGGCGATCTTCTCGTCGGGGCCCTGGCGATTGAAGGTCTTGCGCAGTTCACGAAGCTCGATCATGGGAGCCGCCGCGGTCATTCGATCACGCAGTTGCAGTCCTTGAGCGCGGCCGGCAGCGTCAGCCCCAGCGCCTTGAGCCGGACCGCGCTCACCATCGGCACGTGGTCCGCCGCGGCCGGCTTCCAGGCCGGCAGGTTGCGTGCGTCCGCACCCTTGAGCAGCTGCGCCGCGATCTTTCCTGCCGCTTCTCCCGACTGGCCGAACGACACGGCCATGGCGCCCAGTGCCTGGTGCTGCTGGACCATCTGCGGAATCGTCGAGATGACGGGCATCTTCATGCGGTCCGCCGTCGCGGCGATGACGGCCGTGCCCTGCTGGATCCGGCCGGAGGCCACCGGATAGATCGCATCGGCCCGGCCCATGGCCGACTGCACGCGCTGCGGAAGTTCGGATGGGTTGTCGACGCCGAGCTTCACGATCGTCACGCCGTACTGCCGGGCGGCCTGGTCCATGCTGTCCAGCGCGATGGTCGAACTGTCGTCCCCCGTGTCGTAGAGGACCGCCAGCCGCTTCAGGTCCGGGACCAGCGTCTTGAAGAACTTGAACACCACTTCATAGTCGAGAGCCACGGACGAACCCGTGAGCAACGGCGCGCCCGCGGTCCAGCTCGGCACCAGTTTGGCATGGACCGGGTCGGCGATCGGCGTGAAGACGATCGGAAAGGTGCGCGTCTTGAGTTGCTGGCTGGCCATGACCGACACCGGCGTTGCGATCGTCACCATCAGGTCGGGCGAGGCACTGGCCAGCTTGTTGAGCATCTGCGGGATCAGCGCGCGATCGAAGTTGACGTTGGTCTCGTCGAAGCTCACGGTTTCGCCTTCCTTGAAGCCCCCGCTGGCGAGCCCCTTCTTGAAGCCGGCGATGGTCTCGTTCAGCGTGGGATGCGGCCCCCAGCCCGCAATGGCGACTTTCTTGACCTGTGCGGCCGCGGGTAGCGCCAGCAGGGCCACGCAGCCAAGAACCGTGAATAACTTGCAAGCGGTCGTCATCGAACTTCTCCGTGTTGAGATTTGGACTATAAACAATTGATTGCACAAGATGCAACAAGCATGCCGACATAAGCTTCCTCGTTTTCCCTCGTTGGATTTCTCTCGCGCTGCGGCATGGATGAAGGATCCGGGTGCTGCGTCCGTCGCGGCCCCGCATGGGTGCGCCGCACCGTTTGCTGGCATCGCCGGGTTCACGAGCAAGCCGGACAGCGCACGCGGTCATCGACTGTGGGCATGCGCCGCCGTCTGGATGGACTCATACAATTGAGAATTATTCTCAATTGAAACGGATTCGTCGATGCTTTCAGCCAACTGGTCGCGGCGCTTCGAGGCCGACATGACGATGTCGGCCGAATCCATCGTTCCGCGCGAGCTGCTGGAAGTGCGGGCGCCCGTGTTCCAGGGCCTGCAGGTCATCGTCTCGCTCAATGGCAAGCTGCGCGGCGGCGTCAACGGCCGCGCGCCCTTCGACATCGACGGCTCCGGCGCCTATCTCGTGCTCGCCACCGGCGAGCACGAGGGCTATGACCGTTTCGAGGCCGGAACGCTGCAGCGCTTCGTCAAGGTCGGCCTGGACGCCCACAGCGCGCAACGCCACGGATTCGATCTCGACGACCTTGCGCGCAGCGGTGGAACGCAGTTGTGCGGCAGCGATGTCCTGGTGCTGCGCCAGCCGCTCACGCCGGCACTGCGTGCGATCGCGACGCAGATCCTGGCCTGCCCGTTCCAGGGGACGCTGCGCGACGTCTACCTCGCCGGCAAAGGCCTGGAACTGACGGCGACGGCCATGGAACGGACTTTGGCCGGCGCCGGAAAGCCGCAAGGCTGCCTCGCCGGTTTCGACGTGGACCGGCTCTGGCATGCGCGCGAACTCGCCACGCTGCGCTACCAGGACCCGCCGACGCTGCATGCGCTGGCACGCGAGGTCGGCATCAACGTGAAAAAGCTCACCGCCGGCTTCCGGCAGCTCTTCGGCCTCAGCGTGTTCGAGTACGTCCAGCAACTGCGCTTGCAGGAGGCCTATCGGATGCTGTCCACCGGCAGCTATTCGGTATCGGAGGTCGCCACCTTCGTGGGCTACACGATTCCCCATTTCTCGACGCTGTTCCGAAAGCGCTTCGGGATGTCTCCCAGCGTGCTGACGGCCTGATGCCACGGCGCGTGCGGCGCTGCCGCCGCGACGTTCGCTCGGCACATGCGAAATGCCGAAAAACGAAAGAGATCGCGCCGCTGGCGAAAGCGCGAATGATGGCGAATTCCTACATTCGTTGAGATTAATTCTCATCCATTCAAGAGGAGTTCGTTCATGCCGCTTCCCGTTCCACCGCCTGCTTCCCGGTACTTCGTCTCGCGGCGGTTCGGCATCGCACCCGTGTGCCTGGCGGTTGCCGTTCTCTGCACGGAAGCCGGCGCGCAGACATCGACTACAGGCACGACGCTCTCGACCGTCACGGTGACGGAGCAGGCGGCCAAGGACCGGCCCACCGAACTGACGGATTCCTACACCGCGTCCGGCACCACCGTGGGTTCCAAGATGCCCGCCACGCTGAAGGAAACGCCGCAGTCGATCTCGGTGATCACGCGCCAGCGCATCGAGGACCAGAACCTGTCGACGCTCGACGAGATCATGGCGCAGACGCCTGGCGTCACGGTCGACCTGTCGGGCACGGCGGTGATCCCGACCTATTACTCGCGCGGTTATCCGGTCGACTACTTCCAGTACGACGGCGTGCCGATCCAGACCGGCGGGGCGTCGTGGAGCCAGCCGGACATGGTGATGTTCGATCACGTCGAGATGCTGCGCGGCGCGGCCGGCCTGTTCAACGGTGCGGGCCAGCCGGGCGGCGTCATCAATCTCGTGCGCAAGCGGCCGGCGAGCAAGCAGCAATTCTCGGGTTCGGTGGGCCTGGGTTCATGGAACACGCGCCGCACCGAGCTCGACTTCAGCACGCCGCTGAACTCGTCCGGCTCGGTGCGTGCGCGCGTGGCCGCGTCCTACGACAAGGCCGACTCGCACGTCGACTACGCCAACAGCGAGCGCACCTCGGTCTACGGCGTCATCGAGGCGGACATCACGCCGACCACGACGGTGTCGCTCGGCGCGGGCTACCAGAAGCGCCACTGGCTGCCCGCCATGATGGGCTTGCCGCGCTACAAGGACGGTGGCGACCTGGGCCTGCCGCGCAGCACCTTCCTGAGCACGCCGTGGACGCACTGGAACTTCGAAAGCACGCAGGTGTTTGCCGACGTGGTCCACCAGTTCGACAGCGACTGGCAGCTCAAGCTCAGTGCCGTGTCCGACCACGAGACCAGCGACCTCAAGTACGCCTACGTCACGGGCGCGATCGATCGCACGACGCTCGCCGGCGCGACCTTGGCCGGCGGCGCGAATGCCTACGACAACCGGCAACTGGCGCTGGACGCGAACCTCACGGGCGCGTTCCAGGCCTTCGGCCGGCGGCATGAAGTGGTGCTGGGTGCCAACTGGTACGACCGCCAGGCCGATTCGCAGGGCGGCCGGCTGACCGGCTTCGGCGGCACCGCGGTCGACGTGTTCAATTTCAACCCGTCCGCGATCGCCGACCCCGGTGATCCGGTCTGGACCAGCAGCAGCCGCACCGACACCACGCAGCATGGGCTGTACGGCGCCGCGCGGCTCAAGCTTGCCGACCCGCTGACCGTCGTTCTCGGCGGCCGCTTCAGCTGGTGGGACACGCAGACGCGCAACCTGCTGACCGACCGCGTGACCACCGACTACCGACAGAAAGGCCGCTTCACGCCGTATGCGGGCGTGGTGTACGACCTCGACCCGACCTGGGCGCTCTATGCGAGCTATGCCGACATCTTCCGCGTGCAGAGCAATTACCGGGACGCGGACGGCAATGGCCTGCCACCGGTGATCGGCGCGAACTACGAGGCCGGTATCAAGGGCGCGCTTTACGGCGGTAAGCTCAACACCTCGCTCGCGGTCTTCCGCATCGACGAGAGCAACCGCGCGGTGCAGGTCTCGCCCACCGTGATCGACAACTGCTGCTACGCGACCAACGGCAAGGTGCAGAGCCAGGGCTTCGAAGCCGAAGCTTCGGGGCAGTTGCTGCCGGGCTGGCAGATCGCCGCGGGCTATACCTTCAACACCAGCAAGTACAAGCAGGACGCGACCTACCAGGGCCAGTCGTTCCGCAGCTTCTCGCCCAAGCACATGCTGCGCCTGTGGACCAGCTACCGCTTGCCCGGCGACTGGAACGCCTGGGACGTCGGCGGTGGCGTGAACGTGCAGAGCGCCACCTACAACGAAGGCGGAACGCCGAAGGTGCGCGTGACGCAGGCCGGCTATGCGGTCGCCAGCCTGCGCGTGGGCTATCGCATCAACGCCAACTGGTCTGCCTCGCTGAACATCGGGAACCTGTTCGACAGGACCTACTACACGCGCCTTGGCAGCGCGAGCTTCGGCCCGGCCAGCTTCGGCAACGTGTACGGCGAGCCGCGCAACACGCAGATCACGCTTCGTGCCAAGTTCTGACCGGGCACGCGCGCGCCAGTCGTGGCGCCAGGTCCACCTGTGGGTCGCGCTCACGGTGGGATTGGTCCTGGCCTTGCTGGGCCTGAGCGGATCGCTGCTGGTGCTGCGAGCGCCCTTGCTGGAGTGGGAAGTCGGCACGGCTGCCGTTCGGTTGCAGGCGCCACCGCCTGCCGGCGCCTCCTATGCGGCGCCGGACGACTGGAAGCGCGCTGCGAGCGAGGCCTATCCGCAACTCGTGCGCGTGATGGGCGCCGCCGCACCGCGCAAGGGCTTCCTGTCGTCCGAGAACGCCTTGGTCTTCGGTCCGGTACAGGGGCGCCGGGCGATGGGGATCGCGATGGTCGATCCCTACACGGCCGCGCCGCGGGCCTTCTTCGTGTTCGACGATCTGCTGCTCGCGAAGGTGGTGGCGCTGCATCGCGCGCTGCTGCTGCCGCCGCCGATCGGCCAGCCGCTGCTCGCGCTCAGCGGATTCGCACTGCTGATCTCACTGGGCACCGGCGCCTGGCTCTGGTGGCCCCGCAGCCTGCAGTGGGCGCGCTGGCGTGCCGCACTGGTCGTGCGCCGGCACAGCCGCGGACTGCGCTTCTGGCTCGAGCTGCACAACGTCGCGGCCGCGTATCTCTTCCTGCCGCTGCTGCTGCTCACCCTGACCGGTGTCTGGCTGGCGCGCCCCGGCTGGTTCGACTGGCTGGCCGGCGCCGGCTTCAAGCCGACGGCCGCCTCGCTGCATGCCGAACTGATGCTGGGCACGGCCGGCCAGGCCATCGTCTTCCTGGCGGGGCTCGCGCTGCCGCTGCTGTACGTGTCCGGCCTCGTGATGTGGTGGCGCAAGCGCGCTGCCCGGCGCCTGGCCGCGCAGTCTTCCTCTTCCGCATCTTCTGCCATCACCCGGATACCGAATCCATGAACTTTCTCTTCCGCAGATCGAAAGCGGCATCGCGCCGCTGGTGCGCCGCATGGCTTGCCGCCGTCCCGTGCGCGATGTGCGCTCCTTCCATGGCGCGCACCGTGCACGACGTCGCCGGCCGCAGCGTGACCGTGCCCGACCATGTGGAGCGGGTGCTGCTCGGCGAAGGCCGCCTGATCTACACCATGGCGTTGCTCGAGGGGCGGCACACCTTCGACCGCGTCGCCGGCTGGCAGGGCGACTTCCGCGGTCTCGACGTGCAGGGCTATGCCGCTTTCGCCAGGACCTTCCCGCAAGCCGATCGCGTGCCGGTGGTCGGAGGAACTTCCTCGGAAACCTTCAGCGTCGAGAAGGCCTTGTCGGTGCGGCCCGATGTCGCCTTCATGGCGGTGTCCGGCGGCCACGGCCCTACGCCCGACAGCGAAGCCGTGCGCCAGCTGCAGGCCGCCGGCGTGCCGGTCGTGTTCGTCGATTTCAGCAACCATCCGCTGGCCCACACCGTGCCGAGCCTGCGCGTGATGGCCGAAGTGCTGGGCCGGCAGCGCGAAGCGCAGGACTACATCGACTTCTACGAGCAGCAGATCCGTCGCGTCACCGAACGCGTCGCGGCTGCGGCGGCACGCCCGGGGTTCACCCGGCCATCGATCTTCATCGACATGCTGGCAGGCCTGCGCGATTGCTGCGGGTCGCCGGGCAAGGGCAACTTCGGCGAGATGGTCGCGCTGGCGGGCGGCGACAACATCGGCGCCGATCGCATCCCCGGCCCGATCGGCAGCCTGAACCTCGAGTACATCCTCGCGCGCGATCCGCACGTCTATGTGGCGACCGGCGTGTTCGCGGCGGGGCAGGGCGGCGTCACGCTGGGTTATGCGGCCACGCCGGCGCAGGCGCGCGGCAGCCTGCGCGCAGTGGCGATGCGCCCGGAAACGCGCGAGCTGCCGGCCGTGAAGGCCGGCCGGGTCCATGGCCTGTGGCACATCTTCTATGACTCGCCCGAGCATGTGATCGCCGTGCAAGCACTCGCCAAGTGGCTGCATCCGGCGTTGTTCGCCGACCTCGACCCTGCGCAGACGCGCGTCGAGCTGTACCGCCGCTTCATGCCGATTCCGCTCGGCGGCGTGCTGTTCACGGACCTCGCGCCATGACGGGGGACCGTGCGCTGCCATCCGCTGTCGTGGCTGCCGACACCGCCGACACCGCCGACACCGCCGGATCGGCCACGTCGGCCTGGCGCTATCGCCGGCGCCATGCGCGCAGGGCCCTGCTGGTGATCGCATTGCTGCTCGCCGTGTGCCTGTCGGTTGCGGTCGACATCGCCACCGGGCCGTCGGGCATGGGGCTGCGCCGCCTGTTCGAGGTGCTGTGGAATCCCGACGGCGTGACCCGCGTGGAGTCGGTGATCGTCTGGAACGTGCGGCTGCCGTACGCGCTCATGGCGGTGCTGGTCGGCGCCGCGCTGGCATTGGCCGGTGCCGAGATGCAGACCGTGCTGGCCAATCCGCTGGCCAGTCCGTTCACGCTCGGGATCTCGGCGGCGGCATCGTTCGGCGCGGCGATGGCCATCGTGCTCGGGCTGGGCATTCCGGGCGTGCCGGCGCAATACATCGTGTCCGCCAACGCCTTCCTGTTCGCGCTGGCTTCGGTTGCGCTGCTGTACGCCCTGGCGCGCTGGCGCGGCTTCGGTGTCGAGAGCCTGGTGCTGTTCGGCATTGCGCTGGTCTTCACCTTCAATGCGCTGGTGGCGTTGCTGCAGTTCGTGGCCAGCCAGGACACGCTGCAGCAACTGGTGTTCTGGACGCTCGGGAGCCTGGCGCGCGCCTCGTGGGACAAGCTGGCGATCCTCGCGGTGCTGTTGGCCGTGCTGTTGCCGGGCGCGCTGCGCCAGAGCTGGGCGATGACGGCGCTGACGCTCGGCGAGGAGCGCGCGCGCAGCTTCGGTGTCGACGTCGGCCGGCTCCGACTGTTCTCGCTGCTGCGCATCAGCCTGCTGTCGGGTGTGGCGGTGTCCTTCGTTGGCGTGGTGGGCTTCATCGGCCTGGTCGCGCCCCACATCGCACGCATGCTGGTCGGCGAAGACCACCGCATGCTGCTGCCGGCGTCCGCGCTCGCCGGTGCGCTGATCCTGTCGCTGGCTTCCATCGCGAGCAAGACGCTGGTCGACGGCGTGCTCGTTCCCGTCGGCATCGTGACGGCGCTGGTCGGCGTGCCGTTCTTCATGGTCATCGTGGCGCGCACACGCGGGGCGGGCTCGCAATGAGCGCGTCTGGCGACGGGCTCGAGGCGCGGGATCTGCGCATCGGCTACGGCGGGCAGCCGGTACTCGGCGGCATCACGCTGCCGGCCCTGCGTCCCGGCACGGTGACGGCGCTGATCGGACCGAACGCCGCTGGCAAGTCGACCCTGCTGCGCGGGCTGGCGGGCCTGCAGCGCATGCAGGGCGCGGTCTGGTTGAACGGCATCGACCTGACGCGGCAGCCGGCGAGCGTGCGCGCGCGGCAACTCGTCTACCTGCCGCAAGCGTTGCCGACCCGCTCCCGGCTCGCCGTGTTCGAGGCGGTGCTGGCTGCCGCCATGGCCGGCCGCGCTGGCCCCGGGTGGCTCGGCCGGCCGGCCGATGCGGGTGCGCTGGATGCCGTGGAGGCGGTGCTGGCGCAGCTCGGGCTGGCCGGCCTGTCGGACCGCTGCATCGATGCACTGTCCGGCGGACAGCGCCAGCTGGTGGGGCTGGCACAGGCGCTGGTGCGCCAGCCGGCGGCCCTGCTGCTCGACGAGCCGACCAGCGCGCTCGACCTCTATCACCAGTGCCAGGTGATCGACACGATCGTGCGCGAGACGCAGCGGCGGCAGCTTGTCACGCTGGTGGTGCTGCACGACATCAACCTCGCGCTTTCCTGTGCCGACCAGGTGCTGGTGCTGCACCGCGGCCGCCTCGCCGCCGCGGGGGTACCGAGCGAGGTGATCGACAGCGATCTTCTGGCGTCGGTCTATCGCGTGCGCGGAACCCTGCAGACGGTCCGGGGCCGTGCCGTCGTGACCATCGACGGTGCCGTCCCGGCCAACGATCCCGAAGGAACATGGTGACCCGAGCTTCTTCCTCTTTCCCTTCCGGCACACCGGATGGCGCCGCGGCCGAGCCGATCGGCTTCGGCGCGATGATCGCCATGGCACCCGGTTCGCTGGGCCTCGCGATCGCGGCGGCGGTGCTGTCGGCGGCGCTGAGCCTGGTGCCGTTCTGGCTGCTCTACCGCATCGCATCGGCGCTGCTCGCGCCGGTTCCCGATCGAACGCTTGCGCTGCGCATGGCCGAATGGGCGTTCGGTGTCTTGCTGCTGCGCTGGGTGCTGATGGCGCTGAGCCATGGCGCTGCGCACATCGGTGCCTTCTCGGTGCAGCGCCGGCTGCGGCTGGCGATGGCTCGCCGGCTCGGCGAAGTGCCGATGCGCTTTTTCGCCGGCCGCGGCAGCGGCGCGCTGCGCCGCACGTTGAACGACGACGTCGATGGCATGGAAGGCTTTCTCGCGCACATGCTGCCCGATGCCGTCGCCGCGGCTGCCGTGCCGCTGTTCGCCGCCGCGCTGCTGTTCGTCGTCGACTGGCGCATGGCACTTGCTGCACTGCTGCCGTTGCCGTTCGCGCTGCTGGCGCAGGCCGTGCTGACGCGGCGTTCCAGCGCACGGATGGCCGAATGGGGCGAACTGCAGAAGCGCATCGCCAACCAGCTGGGCGAGTACGTGCGCGGCGTCCAGGTCGTGAAGGCCTTCGGCCTGTCGGCACGCTCCTTCGCCGACCTCGCGGCGTCGGTGCATGCGGCCTCGGCCTGGGTGGCCGGCTATGCGCGGGGCAGTTCGGCCGGATGGGTGCTGTTCTCCGGACTGCTGTCGGCGAACCTGATCGTGGTGGCGCCGGTGGGCGCCTGGCTGCATCGGCAGGGCACGCTCGATACGCCGACCTACGTCCTGTTCCTGCTGGTGGCGCCGGCGATCCTGCTGCCCCTGCTGCGGCTGACCTTCGCACTGGGCGAGCAGATGCATCGCCGCGAAGCGCTGGTGCGCATCAATTCGATATTGACCGCGCCGACGCTGGCCGATCGCGCCGATGCACGCATCCCGTCGGCACCGCTGGACATCGTGTTCGACGACGTGCGGCTGCGCTACGGCGACCGCCTGGCATTGGACGGCGTCGGCTTTCAGGCGAAGGCCGGCTGCTTCACCGCGCTGGTCGGGCCGAGCGGATCGGGCAAGAGCTCGCTCGCGCGGTTGTTGCCGCGCCTGTACGAAGCCGAATCCGGCGCCGTGCGGCTCGGCGGCACCGACGTGCAGGACTGGCCGCTGGACGCCTTGCTGGACACCGTGGCCGTGGTGTTCCAGGACGTGCACCTGTTCCACGCCAGCGTGTGCGACAACCTGCGCATGGGTCGGCCCGGCGCGCCGATGGAAGACATCGTTGCGGCGGCGCGTGCCGCGCGGGCGCACGACTTCATCACGGCCCTGCCGCAGGGCTACGACACGCTGCTGGGCGAGCGCGGCGCGCGGCTGTCCGGCGGTGAGCGCCAGCGCCTGTCGATCGCGCGCGCACTGCTGAAGGACGCGCCGGTGCTGGTGCTGGACGAGGCCACGTCCTATGCCGACGCGGAGAACGAGGTGCTGATCCAGCAGGCGCTCGCAGCGCTGTGCCAGGGCCGAACGGTCCTGATGATTGCGCACCGGTTGCAGACCGTCGTCGCCGCCGATCGGATCGTCGTGCTGGATGCGGGGCGCGTTGCCGGGCAGGGCACGCACGACGAGCTGCTGCGCGATTGCGCGCTGTACGCCCGGCTGTGGCGTGACCACGAAGAAGCCAGCCACTGGTCGCTCGGGGCCGCCGGCACGATGGGAGGCCGCGCATGATCCGCGAACTGTTCCAGGCCGGCTTCCGGCTCTCGGGCACCCGCGACGCGCGGCTGCTGCGTGGGCTGCAGCTCGCGGCCGTCGAGGGGGCGCTGTCGGCGGCGCCCTATCCCTTGCTGTACCTGCTGCTGGCCGACGTGCTCGCAGGGCGGGTTGACCTGCGGCGCACGCTGATGTCGAGCGCCGGCATGGCGATCTGCCTGATCGCGCGAATGGCGGTCGGCGCAAGTGCCATGCCGCTCATCTTCACCGGCGCCTACGCGATGATGGGAGAGGCGCGGCTGCGGCTGGCCGACCATCTGCGGCATCTGCCGATGGGCTGGTTCGGCCGTATCCGCAGCGGCGATCTGGGTGCCCGGCTGACCACCGACCTCGAGTTGGTGGAGAACGTCTGGTCGCACTTCCTGGGCGTGTTCGTCGCGGGGCTCGTCATGCCGCTGTTTCTGCTGGCTTTCCTGGCGTGGCTCGACTGGCGGCTGAGCCTGGTGGTGCTGGCGACGCTGCCGCTGGCGGTGGCCGCGCTGGCCTGGAGCCAGCGGCTGATGGCGCGTGAAGTGCCGCGCCTGGCGCAAGCCAATGCACACGCGCAGTCGGAGCTGCTCGACTACGTTCAGGGCATCGCGATCATCCGCAGCTTCGGCCGATTCGGCGAAGCCTGGCGACGGCTCGAAGCGGCGGTCGACGCGCAACACGCCGCGGCGGTCCGCATCGAGACCCGGCCGGCACCCTGGGTCGCGGCTTTCGGCTTCGTGCTGGAAGCCGGCTTCGCGCTGTTGTTGCTCGCGGGGCTGTGGTGGCTTGGCCGTGGCGAATTGACGCCACAGGTGCTGATCGCCTTCGCGGTGTTGGCACTGCCGATCCACCGCCAGGTCTTCGACCTCGGCGTGGCGACCGCGTTGCTGCGCTTCGCGCGCCGGGCGATGCACCGCATCGAGGCCGTGCTGGACGCACCGGCCATGCACGAGCCGGCCGTGCCGCGGACACCGGCAGGCCACGACATCGTGCTCGACGGTGTCGGCTTTCGCTATGACGAGGATGACGGCGGCGCACCGGATGCCGTCGCCGGCAGTGCGCTGCACGGCATCTTCTGCACGATCCCCGCGGGCGGATTGACCGCCATCGTCGGCCCGAGCGGCGCCGGCAAGAGCACGCTCGTGCACCTCATCGCGCGGCTGTGGGATGTGGGGCAGGGCGCGATCCGCATCGGTGGCGTCGATCTGCGGGACATGGGGCGCGACGTGCTGCATCGGCATGTCGCGGTGGTCGGGCAGGACGTCGTGCTGTTCGCCGGCACGGTGAGCCAGAACATCCGCATCGGCCGGCCCGATGCCACGCAGGCGCAGGTGGTCGATGCCGCGCGCCGGGCGCAGGCCGACGCCTTCATCAGCGCGCTGCCGCAGGGTTACGACACGGTGATCGACGAGAGCGGTGCGTCGTTGTCGGGCGGCGAGCGCCAGCGCATTGCCATCGCACGCGCACTGCTCAAGGACGCGCCCATCCTGCTGCTGGACGAGGCGACCGCCAGTGTCGATCCGTCGGCCGAGGTGGACATACAGCGCGCGCTGAACGCGCTGGTGTCCGAGCGGACCGTCGTGGTGATCGCGCACAGGCTGCGCAGCGTGCGGCATGCCGACCGCATTCTGGTGATGGACCAGGGGCGGCTCGTTGCGCAAGGCCGGCATGAAGAGCTCATCGCCCAGGCCGGGACCTATGCCCGGCTCTGGACGCAGCAGGAGCGCGCGAGAAGCTGGCGGCTCGGTGGATAGAGTGAGAGTGCGGCGCACTCAGGCCGCGGGACGACGCGCCATCCCGGCCAGGACGCGCGCCGCACCGGACCTTTGCCTCGCGCGCCGCTTCCGGGCCCAGATGATCACGCCGGTGACGCTCAGCATGGCGACGGCCAGGCCCGTGATGGAGATCAGGATGCGCCCGGGCGGACCCAGGATGCGGCCGGAATGCAGCGGGAGCTGCGCTTGCATGAAGACGTCGCCTGCGCTTCCGCTTCCCGGCACTTTGCTGCTCACGATCCCGCCCGTGACGCCATCGAGATAGATCCAAGGGTTGCCCATGCCGTCGTCCGAGCCGTCGTGCTCGGCCGCAAAGAAACTCACGCCGTAGATGCCGAATCGGTGGGCATAGAAGATCTCTCCGGGCGGGGCGTTCCAGCCGAGCGTGCGCACATGGTCGACCGCCCATGCGATCGCCTGCTCCCTGGTCAGTGCGGGCTCGATCGGTGCCTGGATCCCCGCAGGCCGGCGGACCTCGAAAGGCGTCGGCGTCACGGTCGAGAAGAGCGAGACCACCGGCTTCATCACTTCACGCCCGAGATTGAGCGACACCGACGTCACGGCGAGCATCAGCAGGATTCCCCAAAGCCAGACGCCGCCGGATCGGTGCAGGTCGAAGTTCAGTCTGACGCCCCCCTGGCGCAGTCTGAACGCGAAGGACTTTCGCCAGCTCTTCGCGTTCGGAAAAGACACCCACAGCGCCACCAGGCAGTCGAAGATCCATACGGCCGAGACGATGCCCATCACCCAGACGCCGAAGTCGATGCCGAACCCCTTGGGGATGTGCAGCGTGTAGTGCAGCTTGTAGAGGAACGGCAGCAGGTTCTCGCGCGACAGCGAGATCTGCCCCCACTGCCGCGTTCCCTGGATGGTGCCGGTCGCCGGATCGATGGCCACCTGATTGAAGCCGAGGCGGAACGGCGCGCCGGTCGCGGAATCGATGCGTGGCGCAACGCCCAGCATCACCGTGCGGCCGGCTTCCGGATGCAGCGGCACATAGCTGACGCGCAGTCGCGCGTCGGCCGCCTCGAGCCGTCGCGCCAGGTCGAGCGGTGTCATGGGCGCAGCCGTCGTCGGACCGCGGGCCTTGAAGAGTTGCGGGTTGAGCCACTCGTCGAGTTCGTGATCCCATGCGATCACCGCACCGGTCAGGCCGGCGACGAACAGGAAGGCCGCGATCAGCAGCCCCATCCAGCGGTGCAGCGTGACCAGGAGCGGTCGCATCGCGCTCAGAACCGATAGTTCATCGTGAGCGTCACGCTGCGCGGGTCGCCGTAGACGTTGCTCGGGAAGGTGATGCTGCCGGTGATCGCGTTGTAGTAGACCTTGTCGAACAGGTTGTTGATGTTCAGGCGGAGGTCGAGCCTGGGCGTGGCCTGGTAGCCGATCATCAGGTCGGCGACGGCGTAGCTCTTCTGTTCCACGCGATAGGCGACGCCGCTGCTGGTTCCCTCGTTGTAGATCGTTCCTTGCCAATAGACCGAACCGCCGATGCGCCAGCGCTGCCAGTCGCCCGTCAGGCGGTAGGTGCTCGAGAACTTGAAGAGCTGGCGCGGCGTGTCGGTATCGAACAGCTGGCCGATGTTGAGCGGGTTCGCGTCCTTGCGGTAGCGCGCGTTCGTGTAGGTGTAGCCGGCCCCGATCTGCCAGTTCTCGGACACCGCGCCCTGTGCTTCCAGCTCGACGCCCTGGCTGCGAACCAGGCCGGCCGCCGCGTAGCACACCTGGCTCGGATAGCCGCTGCAGGCGGTCTGGTCGCTGAGCTTGTACGCACGGTTCGCCTGGTCGAGGCGGAACAGCGTCGCCGAGGTGTTCAGGGCACCGCCGAAATACTCGCCCTTGATGCCGATCTCGTAGTTCTTCCCCTTGATGGGGTCCAGCAGCTGTTGGTTGGCATCCAGGTAGTTCTGCGGCTTGAAGATGTCCGTGTAGCTCGCATAGACCGAATGCCGGCCGTCGATGTCATAGACCAGCCCGGCGTACTGCGTCAGGTTGTGGTCGACGCCGTACTGGTTGTGGGTGACGGACGACGGCGTGTTGGCGGCGAAGTTGGCATAGGCGTAGACGGCGTCCTTGTAGTCGTACCAGTCCAGGCGCGCCCCGAGAATCAGCTTGAGCGGGTCGGCGAGCTGCAGGCGCGTGGTCGCGTAGATGCTCTTCTGCTCGATGTTCGAGTCGAGCCAGTTGCGCAGCGGAATATCGGGTTTGGCGACGGCGCCGGACGTCCAGGTGGAGGGGTCAAGCCCGCTCACCAGGATGGAACCCTGGCGCGTGTTGCCGTCGAAGTCGACCTTGCGGTAGTTGCCGCCGATCACCAGGTCGTGCTTGCGGCCCAGCAATTCGAAGGGTCCGGACGCATAGAAGTCGTAGCTGTCCTGCTTTTCCTTGTGGAGGTTGCGCGAGGCGTACTGCGTGTAGTTGCCGGTGAGCACGTTCATGCCGATGTAGTCGCCCAGCATGTCCAGGCCGGCACTCGAATGGTAGGCCGACAGGTGCAGTCGCCAGTCGTTGTCGAAGCGGTGTTCGATGCCGCCGTACAGGGTCGTCGTGGACTTGTTCCAGTAGTCCCAGGCGTTGGCCAGCGAGGTCGAGCGCGGCAGGTGCAGGTCGCTGCCGTCCCTTGCCACGGGCAGGCCGGTGAAGCCATTGCCGTCCAGGTTGTCTTCCTGGCGCGACGCGCTCAGCGTCAGCAGGGTTCGCGCGTCGATGTCTTTCTCCAGGATGCCGTAGAGCAGCTTGCGGTTGCTCTGCTGACCATCCTTGTAGCTCTTGTTGTCCTGGTACGCGCCCACCACGCGGCCACGCAGGCTGCCGTCGGCATCGAGCGGGCCCGAGGCGTCGATTTCCGTGCGGTAGCGGTCCCAGTTGCCGGCGCTCTCGGTGATCGACACCTGTGCCTCTTTCGTCGGGCGCTTGCGCACGAGGTTGATGGCCGCGGCAGGGTTGCCGGCACCCGTCGCCAGGCCCGTGGCACCACGCACGATCTCGACGCGGTCGTAGATGGCCATGTCCGTCTGCAGCAGATCCTGGCTCAGGTAGGAGCTGTCCAGGCTCACGGGAAGACCGTCGTACATGACGTTGTCCACCGTCATGCCGCGGGCATAGAAGGACGAGCGTTCCGGTCCGAAGCGGCGGTAGGTGAGTCCCGGTGCGCTTTGCACCACGTCGGTGACCGAGGCCAGGCCCTGGTCTTCGATGCGTTGCCGGGTCATGACCGTCACCGCTTGCGGCGTCTCGCGCATCGACAGGTCCAGGCGGGTCGCGGTGTTCATCGAACGCGTGGTGTACGAGCCGGTGTTTTCCGTGGTGCCTCTGCCGTCGCTGTCGGCGGTCACCGTGACGGTCGGCAGTTCCTTGGCGCCGGCCTGCGGCGCGTCGGGCAGCTTGCGGATCGAGATGGTGTCCGGGCCGCTGCGGACCGATGTCAGGCCGCTGTCGGCCAGCGCGCGCTCCAGGGCCTGCTGAAGCGTCAGCCTGCCTTCCAGCGCGGGGGCGTTCTTGCCGGACAGCAATGCACCTTCGGCGCCGATCGCGACGCCCCATTGGCGCGACAGCGCACTCAGGGTCTGGGCCAGGGGTTGCGCAGGCAAGAGCACCTGCAGCGGCGCGGTCGAGGCCACGGACGCGGTCTGCGCGAACGCGCCATGCGGCGCCGCCAGCAGCGCCAGAGCGGCGGCGCATGCGAGGGCGACGGCGCCCAGGGCGTGCGAAGAAGGAGCGCGGTGTGCGGTCGGGCGATGCGGCGCAGGGCAGGCGCCGGCGGTGTGTTGGGTCATGAAAAGCTCGTCTTCCGGGTTGGTTCGAGCGGAAGACCAGCGAGCGGCCTCAAACCTGACAAAAGAAATGCAACTCGATGTATCCGTCATGGCGCGCCCCTGGACGCGCTCCGGGAACGACGGTTACTTCAGCAGGACGGTGACCGCGCCGCCCGGGTCGCGCTGCACCCGCACGGGAAGAATGTCGGGCAGGCCGTTCAGAAACGCTTGCGGATTGCGAAGCGGAAAACTTCCGCTGAGCCGCAGCGCCTGCAGGCCCGGCGCCGTGCCGAGGCTCAGCGGTTGCTGGAGATAGTCGTTCCATCGGGCGATGGCTTCTGGCAGGCGCGTGTTGTCGAACACCAGCCAGCCGTGGCGCCAGGCCCCGACGTCGGCAGCGCGCACGGACATCAGGGCGCCGAGTCCCTGCGCGTCGCATTCGATGGCTTCGCCGGCGCCGAGCGTGATGGCGGGGCTGTCGGTCCGGTCCTCCGCGGCCAGGCCGGCTCCCCTGCTCGGCCAGACCGCCACGCGGCCCTCGGCGACCGCGACCCGCATGTGCCCGTCACGGGCACTCACGCTGAAGGTGGTGCCCAGCACCTGCACCCGGCCCCAGGCGGTGGTGACCGTGAAGGGCCTCTGCGCGTCGGTGCTCACCTGGAACCGGATCTCGCCCGAATCCAGTCGAATCTCCCGGCGGTCGCGGAAATAGCTCACCGCACCGCGGGTGAGTGCGGCCACGTCGAGTTCGGAACCGTCGGGCAGCCGGTGGTTGAGCATCTGTCCGCGGTTCGTGCCGAGCGCCAGGCGGTAGACGGCCTGTTGCCAATACCAGCGCCCGGCGACGCCCACCGCCGCCGCCACGCCGCCGAACCCCAGCACGTTCCCGATGAAGCTGCGCCGCGCCCGCCGTGCATCGGCCTGGCTGCGCGGCAGGGCCACGCTGTCCTTGAATCCGCTGCCGTCGGTGCTGTCCCACAGGCGCTGTGCGGCCTCGATGGCCGCCGCGTGGACCGCATCCGTCGCGTGCCAGTCCATCAGTTCCCGCCTGGCGGCCGACGCGGCCTCGGGGCGCGCCTTGTGAACGCGGCCGATCAGCAGCAGCGCGTGTTCGACCATCCGGCGCGGGGGAGCGATTTCTTTCATTGCAGCGAGGGCCGATGTGACCACGAAAGGGCAGGCGGCATGGTCATCGCGCCCGTGAAGGTGAAAGGCCTGCGCAGTCCAGGATGCCGCGCATCACGTGCCGTTCGATGGCGACCTCGTTCAGGCCCATGCGTTCGCCGGCTTCCGCGTAGCTGTAGCCATGGATGCGCACGAGGATGAAGACGTCGCGGCGCTTGCGCGGCATGGCGCCAAGGCGAGCGATGAGGCGCTCCAGCTGCTGGCGGGCGATGGCTTGACGCTCGACCGATGGCACCTCGTCGACCGCCACCAGGCTCAGCGTGTCGAGCATCCGCTGCTCGGCGGCACGGCGCGTGGCGATGGTGGCGAGGATGTTGCGGGCCGCGTGGTACAGCAGCGCCCGGGGTTCATGCACGGTCTTGCCGGAGCGCTGCAATGCATACACGCGCGCATAGGCTTCCTGGACCACGTCCGCCGCGCCATCACCCGCATTGCGGGTGAAGTAACGTATCAATTCTCTGTAATAGCGCTCGGGCAACAGACACCTCAGCCGGTGTGAAACAGGACGGCCCCGGCGGCTGAGATGTGGCGGTGGCTGATCTTCGGCGGGGAAAGTCCGATTGTAAGGAGGGCGTTCCGGCTGCCGGTGGCGGAAAAACCGGTTCCTATGGCTCCACGACCGGCGTCGACGGATCGAAATTGGCGAGCAGGCGGCCGCGCCCCGCATGCACGTGGCGCTCGGCCGCGGCACGTGCGCGCGACCGGCTGCCCGCGACGATGGCGTCGAAGATCGCGCGGTGTTCGATGTTCGAGCGGCGCATGTTGCCCGGCACGTTGAAGTACTTGCGCCGAACGAGGTGCAGCTCCTTCACGTAGTCGTCGTAGGCCTGGTGCGCCCGCTGGTTGTTCGACAGCACCAGCACAAGCGCGTGGAACTGCAGGTTGAGCTCGTAATAGAGCGTGCCGTCCGCCGCGTCGCAGGCCGCGTCCATGCCGTCGAGCAGGTCCTGCATCTGCTGGCGGCGCTCCTCGGTCAGGTGTTCGCAGGCACGGTCGGCCGCGAAGCCGAAGACCAGCGCACGCAGGTCGTAGATCTCCAGCATCTCCCGCAGCGACAGCTGGCGTACGAAGACGCCGCGATTGGCCACGGCCGTGACCAGGCCCAGGCCGGCGAGCACCTTGATGGCTTCGCGGATCGGACCGCGGCTGGTGCCCATGCGCAGCGCGAGCGAGGCTTCGTTGAGCCGCTCGCCCGGCTTGAATTCGCCCGTGTAGATCAGCTCCTTGAGCTCGGTGACGATGCGCACCGAAAGGCCTGCTCCCCGGGGGCTTGAAGAAGTAGTGGGCATGAACAATCGTAGTTCAAACCACGGCCGGCGCATCCGCGCACGCCGTCAGCCGAAGGGCCTTCCGCCGGCCTTCACTCGACCTTCACTCTACCTTCACGTTCGCGCTCTTGACCAGCTTGACCCAGAACATGCCGTCCTCGGCGAGGAAGCTGCCGAACTGTTCGGGCGAGCCCGAAATCGAGACCTCGGTGCCGTCGCGTGCCAGCGAAGCCTTGACCGACGGCTGCTGCATCGCGGCGATCGTGGCCTCGTAGATCCTGCGCACCACGGCCGGCGGCGTATCGACCGGCGCGAACATGCCGTACCAGAACTCCAGGTTGTATTCGGGCAGCCCGGCTTCCTTCATGCCCGGCAGGCCGGGCACCAGCGGCGAGCGTTCGCGCGTGCTCACGGCAATGGCCCGCAGGCGCCCGCCGCTGGTCATGGGCAGCACGGACGGCGAGGTGCCGAAGGTCAGCTGGGTGTCGCCGGCCAGCACCGACTGGATCGCCAGGCTGCCACCGCGAAACGGGATGTGCGTCATCTCCACGCCGGTGACCTGGCTGAACAACGCCGCGCCGAGATGCGGTGCCGATCCGTTGCCCGATGTCGAATAGTTGAGCTTGCCCGGATCCTTCTTGGCCGCCGCCACGAGGTCCGCCACGGAATTGATGCCGGTGGCGGGGTTCACGGCCAGAACCAGCGGCGACGTCGTGATCTTGGTGATCGGCCGCAGGTCGCGCGCCGAGTAGGCCAGCTTCGGATTGAGTGCGGGATTGACCGAGATGCTGCTCGGGCTTGCGATCAGCAGCGTGTAGCCGTCGGCCGGGGAGTGCGCCACGATGTCGGCCGCGATGCTCGAACCGTTGCCCGGCTTGTTGTCGACCACCACCGGCTGGCCGAGCGCCTTGCCGAAGGCGTCGCTCATGGCGCGCGCCACGTAGTCGGCCGCGCCGCCGGGTGCGAAGCCGACGACGAGCCGGATCGGCTTGCTCGGGTAGGCCGCAGGCTGCGCGAAGGCGGCGCAGCACATGGCGCCCATCGCGACGGGCACGAAGGGTATGAGGGCCGCGAGCGACCTGGCGGTCTTCCGGAAAATCATGGCGTTGTCTCCTGTTGTTGTGATGCCGCCGCGCGTTCAGGCCGCCGCCTGTATCCGCAGGACGATCTTCCCGACGTGGCTGCCGGCTTCCATGCGCGCCTTGGCCTGCGCGAGATGCGGAAAGTCGAACACCCGATCGATCAGCGGCTTGACGAGCCCGGCCGCGAAGTGCGGCAGCATCCGGGCCGCGAAGCCCGGCACGGCGGCGGCGCGCTGCGCCTTGCTGCGCAGCTTGTTCGACACGCCGAACAGCGTGAGGCGCTTCGCATGCAGGGCCGCGAGGTCGAGGTCGGCATGGACCACGCCGTCCACATAGCCCACGGTGGCCAGCCGGCCCTCGAAGGCCATGGCGCGGATGTCCTCCGCGAAGACGGTGCCGCCGACGGTGTTGATGACGAGGTCGGCGCCGTGCTGCTGCGTCGCCTCGATCACGCCGGCTGCGAAGTCCGGTGCACGCGTGCAGATGGCGACGTCCAGCCCGAGCGGCTTCAGCATCGCCAGCTTCTCGGCCGAGCCCGAGGTGCCGATGACCTTCGCGCCCAGCACCTTCGCGAGCTGGAGCGACGCCACGCCCACGCCGGACGAGACGCCGTTCACCAGCACCCATTCGCCGGGCTCGATGCGGCCCTGCAGCACCAGCATGTCGTACGCCACCAGGAAGGTCAGCGCGACGCTGGCCGCTTCGTCCCATGACAGTTTGTCGGGCACCGCCATGGCTTCGGCTTCTTCCATCAGTGCGTATTCGGCGAAGGCGCCGGCGCACCGGCCCATGACGCGGTCGCCGGGCTTGAAGGCCGTCACACCGTCGCCGACGGAAACGACCTCGCCGGCACCCTCGCCGCCGATCGCCTTCCAGCTGCCGGCCGCGCCGTGCAGGCCATGGCCCGAGACGAACTCGCCGCGGTTGAGCGATGCGGCCTTCATGCGCACCAGCAGTTGTCGGGCGGCCGGCTGCGGCACGGGCGTGTCGCGTATCTCCAGCAGCTGGGCGTCCTCGCTCATCTTCATCCAGTACGACTGCATCGCATCTCCTCGTTGTGGTGGTCCATGTGTGGCCGGCGCCGGACGGGCGAGGGCTAGCGGCCCCGGAAGACCGGCTTGCGCTTCTCCATGAAGGCGGTCCGCCCCTCGGTGTAGTCGGCACTCTCGAAGCAGCCGCGGATCAGCGCGGTGCACAGCGCCAGGTCCAGTTCGGTCGACGGCTTGAGAATCTCGCGCGTGATCGCCTTGCCCGCCGCCACCGTGAGCGGTGCGTTCTCGGCCAGCGCGCCGGTGTACTCCGCGAGCAGCGCGTCGAGCCCCTCCGGCGCGCAGAAGCGCGAGATCAGGCCCAGCGACCGGGCCTCTTCGGCGCCGATGCGCCGCGCCGTGAAGAACAGGTCCTTCGCGGCGCCGGGGCCGATCAGGTCGACCAGGTTCTTCATCGCGGAATAGCGGTAGCCCAGGCCCAGCCGCGCCGCCGGAATGGCGAACACCGAGTCGCTCGCCGCGATGCGGATGTCGCAGCTGATGGCCACGTTCACGCCGCCGCCGATGCAGTAGCCGCGGATGCAGGCGAGCGTCGGCTTGGGGAAGTCGTGGATGCTCATCAGCGCGTCCTCGGCCATGGCCTCGTAGCGGGTGACGGCCTCCCTGGCGGCGCGCATGTCCTCGAACTGCGTGATGTCGGCACCCGACACGAAGGCCTTCTCGCCCGCGCCGGAAAACACGACCAGGCGCACGCGATCGTCGGTGGCGGCGGCGCGCAGCAGCGGGGGCACCGCCTCCCACATGTCGACCGACAGTGCGTTGTGGCGTGCAGGGTTGTTGAAGCGGATGTGCAGCGTGCTGGCATCGAGCCAGGTCTGCACGCGGTCGGTGCTGGATGCGTAGGCGGGTGGGGTGGGGTTGCTCATCTCAATAGACTCCGGTGGCTTTCATGCGGCCGAGATCATCCGGGCCGATGCCCAGTTCGCGCAGCACTTCCTCGGTGTGCTCGCCGCGCCGCGGCGCAGCGCGTGCGATGGTGCTGGGCGTGCGCTCCAGCTGCATCGGCTGGCCGACCAGCCGCTGCGGGCCGAGGCGCGCCGACACCACGTCCTTCACCATGCCCAGGTGCGCGATCTGCGGCTCGGCGAGCACCTCGCGCATGTCGCTGATGAGGCCGCAGGCCACGCCGCCTTCGTTGAACTGCGCGATCCAGTGGCTGCGGTCGTGCGCGGCCAGGCGTCGGTCGATCTCCGCGTTGAGCGCGTCGCGGTTGACGGAGCGCGACGGCTTGTCGTGGTAGCGCGGGTCGTCGATCCATTCGGGGGCGCTGAGGATGTGGCAGAAGCGTTCCCAGATCTTCGAGCCGAACACGGCGATGTTCAGGTAGCCGTCGCGGGCCTTGTAGACGCCGGTCGGGATGCTGGTCGGGTGGAAGTTGCCGGCCTGCGTGCCGACCTCGCCGTCGATCAGGTAGCGGGAGGTCTGGAAGTCCATCATGTAGACCATCGACTCGAGCAGCGAGGTGTGCAGGAACTGGCCGCGGCCGGACGTCTCGCGCTCCAGCAGCGCGACCAGGATGCCTTGCGCCGCGAAGATGCCGGCGCACAGGTCGGCGATCGGGATGCCCACGCGCACCGGCCCGTCGCCCGGCAGCCCGGTGACCGACATCAGCCCGCCCATGCCCTGGGCGATCTGGTCGAAGCCGGGGCGCCTGGCGAGCGGCCCGGTCTGGCCGAAGCCCGAGATGCTGGCGTAGACCAGGCCCGGGTTGTCCGCGCTCAGCGTCTCGTAGTCGATGCCGAGGCGGAACTTCACGTCGGGCCGGAAGTTCTCGACCACCACGTCCGCACCCGCGATGAGCCGCTTCAAGGTCTCGATGCCCTCGGGCTCCTTGAGATTGAGCGTGATCGAGCGCTTGTTGCGGTGCGTGTACTGGTAGTCGGAGCCGTCCTGGCCGCCGAGCGTGTCGTCGCCGCGCATGTGTTCGGGCATCTGCACCTGGATCACGTCGGCGCCCCAGTCGGCCAGCTGGCGGCAGGCCGTCGGGCCTGCGCGCACCTGGGTCAGATCGATCACGCGGAAGCGCGACAAGGCGGATGAAGCGGGAAGGTGAGGCATGGAGAAGGCACTGGAATGGTGGCGCCATTCTTCTTTCTCGTCATCCAAAGTGTCAACACTTTGATGATTCGGGTAAACACTTTGACGCCAAAATCGCGCCATCCGTATACGATATCCACGACCCTCACAGGATTCGAAAAATGATGCCTTGGCTTCGGGACACGGGTGCTGATCAGCTCGGAACGCTGCGCGATGTGCCGCTGGCGAAGGTGGTGCACGACGACATGCTGGGCATGATCCTGCGTGGTGAACTGGTGCCGGGCCAGCGCATCAACGAGCCGGACATGGCGTCGCGCATGGGCATCTCGCGGGTGCCGGTGCGCGAGGCGCTGCGCACGCTCGAGAGCACCGGCCTCGTCGTCGCGCGCAAGCATGCGGGGGTGTTCGTCCACCAGCCCGATGCACGGGAGATCGGCGAGCTCTACGAGATGCGCGGGATGCTCGACAGCTTCACCGGACGCCGTGCCGCGCGGCTGGCGGCGCAGCCCCGCACGGCGCTCGCGGACCTGCTGGACGAATCCATCGCACAGATGACCGACGCCTTCGCCGGGCACGACGTGCAGCGCTACTACCGCGAGAACCTGCGCTTCCACTGGGCGATCGTGCAGGCGGCAGCGAACCAGACGATGGCCGATGCCTACCGCGGCGTGGTGCAAAAGCTCCATCTGTCGCGCCTGAAGAACCTGTCGCAGGACACCGGCATGCGCACCTCGATCGCCGAGCACGGAAAGATCGCCCGCGCGCTGCGCAAGGGCGACGTCGCCCGGTGCGAACACCTGATGGCACGCCACGTGAGCGATGCCTACGACCGTCTGCAGAGCTTCGAGACAAAAAGCCAACCAGGAGACAGTCCATGCAACGCCGTACCTTCGCGCTCGCGCTCCCCGTCGCCATGATGGGGGTCCACAAACTCACCCGCGCACAAACCTATCCGAGCAAGACCATCCGCTACATCGTGCCCGTTGCCGCTGGCGGCGGGAGCGACATGGTGGGCCGCACCGTCACCGAACGCTGGGGCAAGCTGCTCAACCAGACCATCGTGGTCGACAACCAGGGCGGCGGCGGTGGCGTGATCGCCTCGCAGAACACGGCCCGCGCGCCGGCCGACGGGTACACGCTGATGCAGGGCTACGTCGCCACGCACGGCACCAGCCCGGCCACGCGCAAGCTGCCCTACGACCCGATCAAGGACTTCACGCCGATCGGCATGATCGGCGGCACGCCCAATGTGCTCGTGGTGAACGCCGACGTGCCGGCCAGGGACTTCGCGCAGTTCCTCGCCTATGTGCGCGGCAATCCCGGCAAGCTCAGCTACGGCTCGGCGGGGCCGGGCTCGCTCACGCACCTGACCATGGAACTGTTCAAGCAGCAGGTGGACGTGCAGATGACGCATGTGCCATACCGCGGCATCGCGCCGGCGTTCACCGACCTCATGGGCGGCCAGACGCAGGCGATGTTCCCCGGCCTGGCCGCGGCCGTGCCGCACATCAAGTCGGGCCGCGCCCGTCCGCTGGCCGTGACCGGCAAGGTGCGCCATCCGCAGCTCAAGGACACGCCGACGCTCGAGGAACTGGGCCTCACCGGTTTCGACGCCATGCAGTGGTACGGCGTGGTCGGGCCGGCGGGCATGCCGGCGGACGTGGTGCAGCAGCTGAACGACACGCTCAACACGGTGCTCAAGGCGCCGGACCTCAGCGACAAGCTGTCGGTCGAGGCCGTGGAGCCGATGCCCATGACCGCCACGCAGTTCGGCGACTACATGCGCGCGGACATCGCGCGCTGGACCCAGCTGGCGCGCGACCGCAAGATCGCGCTCGACGCCTGAGGCCGGGCGCGTCGGCGTTCTTCCACTTGCTCCTTCTCCTTCCTCAACCATCCGTCACGACACCTTTCCATGGCTCGCAACACCCAGGTTCCCGCAGATCACAACGCACCGCCCATCACCCGCATCCTCGCCGAGTACGTCGCGGGCCATCCCTCGCGCGGCTGGAGCGATGCGGTCGACCACGAAGCCCATCGCACCTTCCTGAACTGGCTCGGCTGCGCGGTGGGCGCGGCGCGGCACGAGGCGGCCGATGCCGCACTGGCCGCCGTCCAGTTCCTGCAGCCGGCGCCGCAGGCAACGATCCTCGGGCGTCCTGAAAAGGTCGACGTGGCGAGCGCCGCGCTGCTCAACGGCATCACCTCGCACACCTTCGACTTCGACGATACGCACCTGAAGACCATCATCCATCCGGCCGGCCCGGTGGCCTCGGCGGTGCTGGCCCTGGCCGAGCACACCGGTGCCAGCGGCCGGGCACTGCTCGACGCGCTGGTGCTGGGCATCGACGTCGCCTGCCGGCTGGGCAACACCGTGTACCCCGAGCACTACGACCGTGGCTGGCACATCACCGGCACGACCGGCATGTTCGGCGCGGCCGCAGGCTGCGCGCGCCTGCTGGGCCTGGACGCCGACCGCACGGCGATGGCGCTCGGCATCGCTGCCTCGCAGCCGGTCGGGCTGCGCGAGCAGTTCGGCACCATGACCAAGCCCTTCCATCCGGGCGGTGCGGCACGTGCCGGCCTGATGGCGGCGCTGATGGCGCGGCACGGCTTCACGGCCAGCCCGCGTGCGATCGAGGCGCCGCGCGGCTGGGCGCAGGTGGTGTCGACCAGGTACGCCTGGCACGAGGTCACCGACCAGCTGGGCGAACGCTTCGAGATCTCCTTCAACAGCTACAAGCCCTTCGCCTGCGGCATCGTGATCCACCCGAGCATCGATGCCTGCGTCCAGCTGCGTGAGCGTGGCGTGCTGGCCGAGCAGGTGGAGCGCATCGAACTCAAGGTGCATTCGCTGGTGCTCGAACTCACCGGAAAGAAAGAGCCGGCCGACGGCCTGCAGGGCAAGTTCAGCGTCTATCACGGCTGCGCTGCCGGGCTGCTCTTCGGCCGCGCGGCCGAGGAGGAGTTCGACGATGCGATCGTCAACCGGCCCGACGTGGTCGCGCTGCGGCGCAAGGTCGTCGCGACGGTGGACGATGGCATCGACGAGGCCAGCGCCGACGTGACGGCGGTGCTCGTCGACGGCCGGCGCGAGCACGTGTTCGTCGAACACGCGATCGGCTCGCTGCAGCGGCCGATGAGCGACGCCGACCTCGAACGCAAGTTCCACGGCCTGTCGGACGCCATCCTGGGAACGCAGAAGACGAGCGCGCTGCTCGCGGCCTGCTGGGGCCTGGGCGGCGCCGCCAGCGTCGAATCCGTCACAGCCCTCGGCCGTCCTTGAAAGAACACATCCCATGCAAGACCTCGATCCGGCCCACGACAGCGGCGCCCGCCGGTCGGCGCTGACACGCCGCGCCTTCTCCGTCTGCCTGGCTGGCGGATTCGCCCTGGCCGGTTGCGCGACAGCGCCGCCCGGTGCCCGCGCCGCAACGGACGAACTCGCCTCGACCGGCAAGCTGCGCGCCGCCATCAATCTTGGCAATCCCATCCTGGCTTCGCGCAATGCCGCGGGCGAGCCCCAGGGCGTCTCGGTAGACCTGGTGCGCGAAGCCGCGCGCCGCCTCGGCGTGCCGCTCGAACTCGTGGCCTTCAATTCCGCAGGGTCGGTCGTGGAGGCCGTCAAGGCGCGCCAGGTCGACCTGGCATTCGTGGCGATCGATCCGGTGCGTGCCGCCGACGTGGACTACACCGCGCCCTACGTGATCATCGAAGGCGCCTACCTCGTGCGCAACGCGTCGCCGCTGCAGCGCAACGAGGACGTGGACCGGGCGGGAACGCGTGTCGTCGTCGGCCGTGGCAGCGCCTACGACCTGTTCCTCACGCGCGAGATCAAGGCGGCCACGCTGGTGCGGGCGCCCACGTCGCCGGCGGTGACCGACATGTTCCTCGCCCAGAACCTCGACGTCGCGGCTGGCGTGCGGCAGCAGCTGGAAGCCGATGCCCTGCGCGTCGGCGGCGTGCGCATGCTGCCCGGCCGCTTCATGGTCATCGAGCAGGCGATGGGCGTGCCCAAGGGCCGCAAGGCCGCGCAGGCCTGGCTCAGCGGCTACATCGAGGAGATGAAGGCGTCGGGCTTCGTGGCGCAGGCATTGAAGCGGCATGGCATCGAAGGCGCGGCCGTGGCGCCTGCGCGCACCTGAACGCCCGGCCTGCGCCGAGGCCATTCCTTCCACCACAACCCCGAAGAGGAGTCCGATGAAACGCTCGACATTGCTCGCGGCCCTGGCCGTTGCATCCGCTGTCCTGGCAACGCCCGCCATCGCCCAGGACGTGAGGGTGACGCCGCTCGGCGGCATCGACGGCGAGTTCTGCCCGCAGGACCGCGCGCTGGTCTTCGAAGACCCGAACGGCACGCGAATCCTCTATGACCCGGGCCGTACGGTGGCGGGCGCCGACGATCCGCGGCTCGGCCGCATCGACATCATCCTGGTGAGCCACATGCACGGCGATCACGTCGGCAACATGCACAACAAGGCGCCCAACTCGGGCAGTTGCGAAAGCCCCGACATGTCAGTGTCGGCGCTGCCGAACACCAGCGCGGTGGAGATCGCGCTCGCGAAGAAGTCGAAGATCGTCACCGGCAGCGAGATGCCGCCGTTCTTCGCGGCCAAGCTCAAGGCGAACGGCGGCAACCCGGCCGATTCGATCCTGGCGCGCTTCGGCGGCAGCGTCACGCTGGGCGGGGTGCGCATCGCCACAGTGATGGCGCTGCACAGCAACGGCGTGGACCCCGACTTCATCGGCGGCGACCTCGGCAATGCCATGAAGGCCGCCGGCATCGCCGGGGACGTCGGCATGCCGACGGGCTACGTGCTGCGATTCAGCAACGGCCTGGTGGCCTACCTGTCCGGCGACACGGGCATCGTGGCGGACCAGGAGCGTGTGGTGCGCGACTACTACAAGGCGCGGCTGGCCGTGATGAACATGGGCGACGGCTTCACGACCGGGCCTGCCGAGTCGGCCTATGTGATCAACGAGCTGGTCAAGCCGGCGTCGGTGATCGCGTCCCATGCCAACGAGGTCGGCACGGTGGGCGGCAAGGTGCGTCCCGGCAGCAAGACGGAGGCCTTCGTGAAGGCGTCGAAAGTCCCGGTGCACATCCCGCTGTCGGGCGTGACGATGGCGTTCGACGCGTCGGGCCGGTGCACGTCGGGCTGCTGAGCGCCGACGGCCGGGGCTAAGCCGCCGCGAGCGTGCCGTCGACCACCCGCCACAGGCCCAGCGGATTGCGTTCCTGGAGCGCCTCGGGACGCAGGGTGTCCGGCAGGTCCTGGTAGCACACCGGGCGCAGGAAGCGGTCGATGGCGGTCGCCCCCACGGAGGTGTACATCGCGTTCGAGGTCGACGGAAAGGGGCCGCCGTGCACCATGGCGTGGCTCACTTCGACGCCCGTGGGAAAGCCGTTGGCGAGGATCCGGCCCGCCTTGCGTTCCAGCACCGGCAGCAGGCGCTTCGCGTCGGCGTGATCGGCCGCGTCCAGTTGCAGCGTCACCGTCAGCTGGCCCTCCAGGTGCTCGGCGACCTGCAGCATCTCGTCGAGGTCCTTCGCCCGCACGATCACCGAGGCCGGACCGAAGACCTCGGCCTCCAGTGTCTTGTCGGACAGCAGGCGCTGCGCATCAGTCGCGTACAGCACCGGCTGCGCCGTGTTCGGCTGCCCGGATGCCGGCGCGCCCTGCGCCACGCGCTCGACGCCTTCGACGGCGCCGATCTTCTCGGTGCCCGCACGGTAGGCCGCATGGATGCCCGGCGTGAGCATCGTCTGCGCCGTCTTGGCCGCGAGGGCGGCGTGTGTGGCCGCGACGAAGCGCTCCAGGTCCGGGCCGGCCAGCGCCACCAACAGTCCCGGGTTGGTGCAGAACTGGCCCGCGCCCAGCGTCAGGGAGTCGGCGAAGTCCCGGCCGATCGCTTCGGCCCGGTTCGCCAGTGCCGCCGGCAGGAGAAACACCGGATTGATGCTGCTCATCTCGGCGTAGACCGGGATCGGTTCGGCGCGGGCCTGGGCGATGCGCACCAGCGCCAGGCCGCCCTGGCGCGAGCCGGTGAATCCCACCGCCTTGATCGCCGGATGGCTCACCAGCGCTGCGCCCATGTCGTTGCCCGCGCCGATCAGCAGCGAGAAAACGCCTTCGGGCAATGACTGGTCGCGGACGGCCCGCTGGATGGCCCGGCCGACCAGCTCCGACGTGCCCAGGTGCGAGTTGTGCGCCTTGACGATCACCGGCGCACCGGCTGCCAGCGCGGAGGCGGTGTCGCCGCCCGCGACGGAAAAGGCCAGCGGGAAGTTGCTCGCGCCGAAGACGGCCACCGGGCCGAGCGGGATCTTCGCCAGGCGCAGGTCCGGCCGCGGCGACGGCTGCCGCGCGGGCTGGGCCGGGTCGATGGTGGCGCCGAGGAAGCGGCCGTCGCGCACGACCTTCGCGAACAGCCGCAGCTGGCCGACCGTGCGGCCGCGCTCGCCCTGCAGCCGTGCAAGGGGCAGGCCCGACTCGGCATGCGCGCGCTCGATGAGCGCATCGCCGAGCGCCAGGATGTTGTCGGCGATGGCTTCGAGCAGTGCGGCGCGCCGGGCCAGCGGCAGGCTGCGGTAGACGTCGAAGGCGTCGGTCGCCAGGCGTGCCGCACGCTCGACCTCCGCCGGGCCGCCGAAGCCGAAGGAGGGTTCGGCGATCTCCGAATCGGTGGCGGGATCGAAGGCACGCTGGCTGCCCAGCGTGCCGCGGACAGCGGCGGCGCCGATCAGCATGTCGCCGGTGAGTGAGGTGGTCATGGGGTCTCCAGGTCGGGATGCGGATGCACGCGGGATGCGTGCGATCGCATGGGGCGGCCGATGTGACCACGCGGCGCGGCGGCCGGGCTTGCTCTTTCGGAAAATCAGCTGTGCAGGAAGCGCACGGCGAAAAGCGCTCCACCGCCGCAATACTCCCGGCCATCAAACAAGCAAGGAGACACGGATGCGCTGGAGCAATCTCAAGAACCGATTCCAGGTGGCCATGGCGGCGACCGTCATGTGCGCTGCGGGGCTGGCCCACGCCTGGCCCGACAAGCCGGTGACGCTCATCGTGCCCTGGCCCGCGGGCGGCCCGTCGGACATCGCGGCGCGTCCGCTGTCGAAGGGCCTGTCCGAAGCGCTGGGCCAGCCTGTCGTCATCGACAACCGCGCCGGTGCCGGCGGCAACATCGGCGCGAACATGGTCGCCAAGGCCAAGCCCGATGGCTACACGCTCATGGTCACGGCCAGCGGCCCGCTGGTGATCAACCAGCACATCTATTCGCAGATGCCCTTCGATCCGCAGAAGGACCTGAAGCCGGTGACCAACCTGCTGCTCGTGCCGCAGGTGCTGGTCGTGCATCCGTCGCTGCCGGTGAACAACCTGAAGGAGCTGATGGCCTACATCAAGGCGAAGAACGGCGACTTCCAGTGGGCCTCGGCGGGCAACGGGACGACCCAGCACATGACTGGCGAGATGTTCAAGAGCGTGACCAGGCTCCAGATGGACCACATCCCCTACAAGGGCTCGGCCCCGGCCATTACCGACCTCGTCGGCGGCCATGTGCCGATGCTGATCGACAGCACCATCGCGATCGTCCCGATGATCAAGGCGGGCAAGGCCAAGGCCATCGCGGTCTCGGGCAAGAAGCGTGCGCTGCAATTGCCGAACGTGCCGACCTTCGACGAGTCGGGGCTGCCCGGATTCGAGTCGTATGCGTGGTATGGCCTGTTCGCGCCGGCCAGGACGCCGCAACCCGTGATCGATCAGCTCGACAAGGCCGCCGTGGCCTACATGAAGACGGCCGAGTTCAAGTCGGTCCTGGAAGAGACGGGTTCCGAATTCGTCGGCTCCGATCCCGAGACCTTCACCCGTTTCGTCGAGGACGAGGCCGCGCGCTGGAAGAAGGTCGCCAGCGGAATGTCGCTGAAGCTCGACTGAGACGCCCGTCCATCCACAGCAAGACCCAAGCCGTATTTCCCCTCCCGGACATCAAGAGAAATGACAGAAAAAACCCTGCGAAACGGCGGCCAGATCCTCGTGGAGGCGCTGTTGCGCAACGCGGTCGACACCGTGTATTGCGTGCCCGGCGAAAGCTACCTGCCCGTGCTGGACGCGTTGCAGGGCAGGACCGACATCCGCACCATCGTCACGCGGCACGAGGGCGCGGCCTCCAACATGGCCGACGCCTACGGCAAGCTCAAGGGCCGGCCGGGCATCGCCTTCGTCACGCGCGGACCGGGCGCGACGCATGCGGCCAACGGCGTGCACACCGCCTGCCAGGACTCCACGCCGATGATCCTGTTCGTCGGCCAGGTGGCGACCGACACGATGGAGCGCGAAGGCTTCCAGGAGGTGGACTACCGGCGCGTCTTCGGCGGCCTCGCCAAGTGGGCGACCGAGATCGATTCGATCGAGCGCATTCCCGAGGTCGTCAGCCATGCCTTCGCCTGCGCGATGTCCGGCCGCAAGGGCCCGGTGGTGGTGGCGCTCCCCGAGGACGTGCTGTTCGGCATGGCCGACGTGGTCGATGCGCCGCCGGTTCGTGTCGCCGAGGCGGCGCCCGACGATGGCGCGCTGCCGGAACTCGTTCAGATGCTGCAGTCGGCACAGAAGCCGCTCGTGATCGTCGGGGGTACGGGCTGGACCGAGGCGGCACAGGACGACCTGAAGCGCTTCGTCTCGCACTTCAACCTGCCGGTGGCCGCGTCGTTTCGCCGCCAGGACGTGCTCGACAACCGCGACCCGCACTACGTCGGCCAGCTGGGCCTCGGCGTGTCGCCGGCGCTGGCCGAGAGCCTGCGCCAGTCGGACCTGTTGATCGTCCTGGGCAGCAGGCTGTCGGAGGTCAGCTCGGGTGGCTATGCACTGGTGACGAGCCCGCGCCCGAAGCAGCGCATGGTCCACGTGCATGCCGACCCGTCGGAGCTGGGCCGTGTGTACCAGGCCGACCTTCCGATCAATGCCGCCGTGGCGCCGATGGCGCGCCGGCTCGCCGCGCTGGCCGCACCCGCTGGCTGTGAATGGAGCGGATGGACCGCCGAAGCCCGCGCGGCCCATGTGCGCCACAGCACGCCGGTCGGCCGCTCGGAAGGGCAGCAGGGCGTCGAGATGTCGGGCGTGGTGGCCCATCTCAACGAGGTGCTGCCGGACGACGCGATCATCACCAACGGTGCCGGCAACTACACCGTGTGGGTTCATCGCTTCTACAAGTACCGCAAGCTGGCCACCGAGCTGGCGCCGACCAATGGTGCGATGGGCTACGGCCTGCCCGCGGCCGTGGCGGCCAAGCTCGCGCATCCGGAGCGAACCGTGGTCTGCTTCGCGGGCGACGGCTGCTTCATGATGTACCCGCAGGAGCTCGCCACGGCGATGCAGTTCGGTGCCGCCGTCATCGTGCTCGTGGTCAACAACGGCATGCTCGGCACGATCCGTATGCATCAGGAGCGCGAGTACCCGGGCCGGGTGTCGGGCACCGATCTGCTGAACCCGGACTTCGTGACCTTCGCACACGCGTTCGGCGCGCATGCCGAGCGGGTGCGCAGCGATGCCGAATTTCCCGCGGCGTTCGAGCGCGCGAAGGCGTCGGGCAAGGCCGCCGTGATCGAGCTGTGCACCGACCCGCTGCAGATCGGTCCGCAGACGCGGCTGGCTCAGCGCTGAGGCGCTTCGGACGGCGGCTGTGCAGGCCGCGCGCCGGGCCATGCGTCGGTCTGGACGAGCTGCAGCGCCACCGTGCGGATCAGCTCGTTCAGTACCCACAGGTCGGCGGTGGGCGTGTGCGTCTTCCCGAGCACCAGCGCGATGCAACGCTCCGAGTCCTCGCCTTCGAGCGGGAACGCGCGCAACCGGCCCGCGGCGAGTTCCGTTTGCGCCGCGGCCAGCGGGAGCACCGTGCAGCCGCATCGCCGGGTGACGAGGTCGACCGTGATGGCGATCGAGCTGTCGCTCTCGAGCACGATGTGCGGGCTGAAGCCGCGCCGTGCCGCCATGGCCTGCACCAGCACCCGCAGGCCGTGGTGGGTTCTCGGAAGCACGAGCGGAATGCCGGCGAGGCCGAGCTCGCTCAACTGCTCGGCCGTCACCTGACTGTCGGTCGGCGTGAGCAGGTAAAGCTTTTCGAACAGCAGGGGTTCGTAGGCGAGGCTGCCCGGGTATTCCGGCTTGTAGAGGATCGCGATGTCGATGTCGCCGGACTGCAGTTCGCCGAGCAGCTTGTCGGCCAGGCCTTCGGTGAAATGGATCTGCGTTTCGGGGTAGCGGGCACGGATCGCATGGAACAGCGCACCGAACAGCACCTTCGCGATGGTTGGTTGCGCCGCGATGCGCACGCGCGCAGGCCCTTGCTGGTTCGTGGTGCGCATCGCGATGCGCGCGGCGTCGATCAGCGTGCCGACCTGGCGCGCGTAGCTGATCAGCACCTCGCCCTGCGAGGTCAGTTCGACGCCGCGTCCGCTGCGACTGAACAGGCGCGCGCCGACGGACTTCTCGAGCTGGCTGATGCGCCGACTGATGGTCGACGCGTCGCATCCGCCTTTCACCGCCGCCGCGGAGATGCTGCCGGCGTCGGCCACGAGGGCGAAGAAATCAAGGTCGTCTGAATTCATGGGCTGCCATGGTGGGCGCGGAGTTGCCCGGCATCGTACAAGGGCACGCGGCGCTCACGAGCGAGGCCGCGGCAGGCCCGTTCAGGCCAGTTTTACAGGTTGGCGGCCGGCATCAGCCTTCCCAGAACCTCCACCAGGGGCGTTGGTCTCGCAGCCGGGTCGGACGCGTATCCAGGTCATCCGGGGCCACCGGTGTGAGCGAGGTGCCGCCACGGCGGCGGAATTCGGTTTCCAAGGCGTGCGCGACCCCGCGCGCGGCCTTCTCGCCACGCAGCGCCCGCTGGCGCCAGTCCTTCGCGTAGAGAGCGAGTTCCTCATCGCTCAACTCATTGATCGTTGTCATGCGGGGATTGTGCAAGCGCCGCGCGGTGTCCCTGTAAGCGGACGTTGAAGTGGGAGGAGCCCTATGCCGAGCCGACCGAGGATCCCGCTCGAAGCAGGTTGGCATCCGAGGCGGATGGCGTCGCCGACGCCATCTGAGGAAAGACGAGCCTGCGGGTGCAGATCAGGAGCAGCATCAGGTCGACGCCGACGCGGCAGACCTCATAGGCTTCCAGCACGCCACGCAGGCCGACCGTGGCGGTCGTGACGGGAATGCCGACGGCAGTCATCAGCAGCGCATGGAACACATCTTGCCGCAGCGCCGGCGACACCTTCAGCACCTCCGTCGCGAAGGGCACTGCGCCGAACGTCAGAACGACGCCACCGGCACCACCCAATGCCGTGGACAGAAGCACGCCGCACTTGATGAGGGCGGGCCGTTCAGCCAGGTGCTCCTGGCTCGAGCGCCTCTGCGACACCCGTTGCGTGAGCGCGCGGCCCAGCCCGAAGTCGAACAGGCTGAAATAGCCCATCAGTGCCCAGACGAGTGTCAGGACGCCGAAGAGCTCGACACCGAGTTGAGCCAGCAAATGGAATTTGCAGTTCTTTATCGCGGCCATTTGCGCTGACGGCCCACCCGGCGCCGCGTCGTCACGCGGGAGTGTCGATCTGCTGATGACGATCCAGGTAGTCGAGCAGCGCTCGCACCGCGGGCATCATTCCCTTGCGGCTGGTGAAGGCCGCCTGCACATGGCCGGGCGGCGACGCCCAACCCGGCAGCGCGAGTTCCAGGCGCCCCGTGCGCAGGTCGTCATGGCAGATCTTGCGTGGCAGCAAGGCCAGGCCGAGGCCGTTGGCTGCGGCTTCCTTCAGCGCGAACATGTCGTCGGTGACCAGCCGGGGTTCGGGGCGCACTTCGACCATGCGCTGCCCGTCGGTCAGGTGCCAGCTCGCCCGTTCGCCGCTCATGGGCAGCGACAGCGTCGGCCAGCGGGCCACGTCCTCGGGCGTGGCGGGGCGGCCCGTTGCGGCCAGGCAGGCGGGGCTGGCCACCAGCACGTCGACCGACTCGCCAAGCTTGCGCACGATCTGGTCGGAGTCTTCCAGCGGCGGCCTGCGCACGCGCAGCACCATGTCCAGGCGTTCCTGTACCGGGTCGATGCGCCGGTTCGAAATGACCACCTGCAGGCGAACTTTCGGGTGCAGCTTCATGAAGCCGGGGATCAGCGGCGTGAGCCACACCTGCGCCAGTGTCATCGGGCAGCTGATGCGCACTTCGCCGGTGGGCTCGCCAGAGGCCTGCATCACGCCGTCGTCGGCCGCCTGCGCCAGTTCCACCAGTGCGCGGCATTGCGCGAAGTAGCCCTGGCCGGCAGTGGTGAGGGTGACGCGGCGCGACGAGCGCTGCAGCAGGCGCACGCCCAGCCGGCTCTCCAGCGCCGCGATGCGCCGGCTCAGCCGCGACTTCGGAATGCCGAGCTGGCGGCCGGCTTCGCTGAAGCCGCCGTACTCCACCACCTTCGCGAAATAGACCAGGTCGTTGATGTCGTGCATGTCGCAAATGTCCCCAATGTGCAGGCCCAGCCGGGGCGTTGTCCGTTCCTCCGGTGGAACGAGCCGTTCCGGCGGACCCGCTAGATCCAGCAGATCGCCCGTCGGATGATGGCCGCTCTTGTATATCGGAATGCCCCATGGAAGTCCTTCCTATCTCGGCCCGTGCGGCCATCGCCGGGCTGTTCGCCGGCGCATCGGCGGTGGTCGCATGAAGATCGCCTCTTTCACCTTCGAGTCGCACGACGGCTTCGGCCTCGTGCACGGCGATGAAGTGCTCGACGTCAGCGGGCTGGAAGACGGTCCGCGTGACCTGCTGGGCATGCTCAACATGGAAGCCGTCGGGTGGGAATGGCTGGCGCGTGTCGGGCCGAAGGCACGGCGGTTGGCACTGGGCAGCGTGCGCCTGCGTGCGCCGGTGCCGGCGCCGCGCAAGTTCCTGGGCCTGGGTGGCAACTACGCTTCGCACCTGGAAGAAGCCCGCAGGATCAACCTGGTCCGGGCGCCCGGCCAGGCCTGGTTCAACAAGCAGGTGACCTGCGTCACCGGCCCGCACGATCCGGTGCACCTGCCAGCTGTGTCCGGCGAATTCGACTACGAGGGCGAGCTGGGCGTGGTCATCGGGCGCCGGTGCCGCCATGTGACGCATGAGAACGCGATGGACATGGTGGCCGGCTTCGTCGTGGTGAACGACCTGAGCGTGCGCGACTGGCAGATGCGCGCGCCGACCCACATGCTGGGCAAGTCCTTCGACACGCACGGCCCGTTCGGTCCGTGGATGGTGACGCGCGACGAGCTGCCCGACCCGCATCGCCTGCGCTTGCGGACCTGGGTCAATGGCGAGCTGCGGCAGGACGGCAACACCGCCGAGATGACCCACCGCGTCGAAGACATGCTGGTCGAGCTGACCACCGCCTTCACGCTGGAGCCCGGCGACGTGCTGACCACCGGCAGCCCCGCGGGCGTGGGAGGGCTCATGGACCCGCCGACCTACCTGCGCGTGGGCGACGTCGTGCGTATCGAGATCGAAGGCATCGGCGCCATCGAGAACACGGTGATCGCCGAGCCGCTGCCCTGAGGCTTCGCGGCTGCGCGCGCCATTCCCCAAGAACACAAGAGAGACAAGAACACCATGACCTCGCGAACGCTTCCGGACGCCGGTGCGGAACCCATCCGGCCGTCCAAGCTGGCCCACGTCGTTTTGCGCGTGAGCGATCTGCCACGTTCGCGCGCCTGGTACCTCGAACTGCTGCAAGCCTGGCCGGCCTTCGAGAACGAGATGCTGTGCTTCATGACATACGACGACGAGCACCACCGCATCGGACTGGTCGCCCGCCCGGGTCTGGGCGTGGCCAGCGACGCGCTGGCCGGGCTCGAGCACATCGCCTTCACCTTCGCCACGCTGGAGCGCTTGCTCGCCACATTCCGCCGGCTGAAGACGGCGGGCGTCACGCCGTACTGGAGCATCAACCACGGACCCACCGTCTCGCTCTACTACAAGGACCCGGACGGCAATCGCGTCGAGCTGCAGTACGACGTGTTCGACCGCCCCGCAGACCTGGATGCCTTCTTCGGCGGAGGCGCCTATGTGCGCAACTTCATGGGCATCCGCTTCGATCCCGAAGAGCTGATCCGCCGCTATGAATCCGGCGAGCCGCTGGAGAGCCTCACGGCGCGGCCCGAGCTGCCCGATGGCAAGACTCCGTGGGACATGCTGGTGAACTGAGTCGGAGCCATCGTCCCGCTCGACCTCTCGAGCCTCGCCGCACCCCCGTGGCAATCTCAGGCCCGCGCATGTCCCAGCACGAAGTCGCGTCGCAGCACGGGCATCGGCGTTTCCACCGAGGCACCGTACGGCGTCGTGCCCGGCGCTGCGGTGCCGAGCTTTTCGATCAACGAGTCCTTCACCCCGAACACGACATCCGAGTCGAGGTAGTCGCTGCCCGCCAGGAACAGATGCGTCACCAGCGTCTCGTGTCCGGGTGCGGCGACCATGAAGTGCACGTGCGCCGGACGGAAGGGGTGGCGGCCTTGCATCTCCAGCATCTGCCCGACCGGTCCGTCATCGGGAATCGGATACGCGGCGGGTACCGCGCCGATCACCCAGAAGTGTCCGTGGGCGTCGGTGCGGACCCTCGCGCGACCACTCAGCTTCACGCCGTCTTTCTGCACGTCGTAGAAGCCAGCGTCGTCCGCGTGCCAGATGTCCACGCTCGCGTTCGCCAATGCTGAGCCATCGACGCTGCTCACGGACCCCTCGATCAGCAGTGCCGGCCCTTCGTTCGGCTCGGCGATGCGCGTGCCTCGCGCCACCTCCGGCGCGTGCTGCACGTAGAACGGGCCCAGCACCGTCGTTTCGGTCGCAGTGCCCGGAAGGCGATGGTTGATCGCATCGACGAGCATCGAGACACCCAGCGCATCGGACAGCAGGATGAACTCCTGGCGCGTGGAACTGCACATCTGGCCGGTGCGTGTGAGGAAATCGATGGCCTGCTCCCATTCGGCCTGGGTGGGCTCGATCTCCCGGACGAAGTCATGCAGATGGCGGACCAGCGAAGCGCTGATCTCCTTCATTCGGGGCGACGGGCTGTCTGCAAGCCGCTCGATCACTGCCTCAGTGATGTTCTTTTCATCGAAGTTGCGCATGGTGTCTCAATCAGGTGCCGGGGCTGCGCCTTCGAAGGCGCGCCGCAGCAGGTTGCGGAGTGGCGCTTCCTCCATCGGTCTCGGGTTCCAGTAGCTGTCGCTGAGGACCAGATCCAGCGCACGTTTCAGCCCCTCTTCAGGCATCCCGATGTCGCGGAGCGAAGAGGGGAGACCGAGCATACCGAGCATTTCGTGCACCTGGGTCCATGGCGCCTTGCCGCCACCGAGCGCGCGACCCAGCCGGGCCATCGCTTCGGGTGCGGCCGATGCGTTGTAGGCGATCGCATGCGGCAGCACGACCGCGTGTGTCTGCGCGTGCGGCAGGTCGAAGCTTCCGCCCAGCACGTGGCAGAGCTTGTGATGCAGCGCCATGCCGACCGCGCCGAGGCAGGTTCCGCACAGCCACGCGCCGTATTGGGCGTCGGAGCGCGCATCGGTGTTGCCCGGACTCTCCACGATCGCCGGCAGGCTGCGCACCAGGGCGGCGATGCCTTCTTCGGCCATCAACGAAACGATCGGATTGGCATCGCGGGCATACAGGGACTCGACCGCATGCGCGATGGCGTTCAGACCACTGCTGGCCGACATCGCCGGAGGCAGCGACAGCGTCTGGTCGACGTCGTAGATGACGACCTGCGGAAGCAGCGACGGCGAGCGCCTCGTCTTCTTCACGCCGTCGGCGGTTTCACCCAGGATCGGCGTGACCTCGGAACCGGCATAAGTGGTCGGGATCGCGATCTGCGGCAGGCCGGTGCGCAGCGCGAGCGCTTTGGACAGACCGATGGCGGACCCGCCGCCAAGCGCCACCAGGGCGTCGCATTGCCGCTCCCGGAGTACGACGAGCGCCGCCGCGGTGACGCCCGTGGGTGTGTGCATGGCCGCGCCGTCGAAAACGGCACCGGCCGAAGGGCCGAGCTGCTCGACCAGCGTGGCAGTCACCGACCGCTGGCTTGGTGTGGAGATGATCAGCGCGCGCTTCGCGCCGAGACGCTCGATTTCCGCGCCCAGTTCGCTCAGCCGGCCGGCGCCGAACAGGATGCGCGCCGGATTGGCGTGGTAGGTGAAGGGCCGCACGCCGTCTCCCGGATCAGAGCGGATGGCCGGCAAGCCATGTCTTGCCGCGGGCGTACAGCTTCTCGACTTCGGGGCCTTCCAGCTGTGGCATGTCGAGCTTGACCTCGTAGCCGATCTGCGTCTGGATATAGGCCAGGTGCCGATAGCCGGCAGGGAATCCGGCGATCGCAGCGGGGTCGAGCGCGAGCTTCGCGCCGGGGTCGATCGGGTCGACACGATCCTTCTCGTAGATCGGCTGGCGGACGACGACGCCCCAGCGGCCGTTGCGCTTCTCGACGAAGTCGTAGAAGCGCCCCGTGCAGACCACGTCGCAGGCGACGCCTTGCACGTCGCCGCGTTGGGAGATGGTCATCTTGGTCTGGACGATGGCGCGATCTCCGGCCAGGTCGATCGAGGTTCCGCCGAGGAAGTGCAGGATGCTGACCCCCTTGGCCCAGCCTTCTTTCGTCACCCGGATGAATTCGGATGCCGGCCCCTGGAACCACGTCGCGTGCATGACGCCGTCGTCATGCCAGACTGTGGCGAAGCGTTCCCAGTCGCCTGCATCGCGCCAGACGGCCCAGTTCTCGATGAGGTCGCGGATGGCGAGGCGGTCGATCAATTCGTTGGTCATTCGATGTTTCCGTTCGTGGGGCGACAGCCGCATCAGCGCGTGGGTGCAAAGCCAGTCTTGCCCGCTCGCAGGCGGTAGACCTTGCCCACGCCGACGGTTGCGACATAAAGCGTTCTTGCCTCGGGCCCGCGTCCGAAGCCGAGATTGACCGGGCTCTCGCGGTTCGGCAATGGCAGCCGCGCAACCAGTTCGCCATTCGGCGTCAGCACGTAGATGCCGGGCCCCGATGGCGCGCTGGGCAATGCGAGATAGACATTGCCTTCGACGTCTGTGGTCATGCCGTCCACGCAACCGGCCTTTTCCAGATCGAGAAGCACGCGCGGCGCACCGGGCTGGCCCGCGGCGTCCAGCGGATAGGCCACCAGACCGCCCGCGCTGGTGCGGTCGAGGGTCGGCGTGCCCTGTTCGCCGAGGGCGTTGGTGCCGGGGTCGCACAGGCCGACGTACAAGGTGCGCTCGTCCGGCGACAGTTCGACGCCGTTCATCTTTGCGTTGTCGCCGAGGATGCGCGTGAGCGGCCACAGGCCCTTGGCGCCTGGGGCGGGTGGATCGAGCCGGTAGACGGCGTTGATGCGCTGCTCCAGCGTCTCGGGTCCGAACAGGCGCAAGTCCGAAAAATAGATGCGGCCGGCACGGTCGATGGTGACGTCGTTCGGCGCATTGAGCTGGCGGTTCTCGTGGAAGTAGGCGACCACGCGGTAGCTGCCGCCGTGCAGGTCGGTGATCGACACGCGGCGTCCGCCGTAGTCGGCTCCTTCAGCTGTCACGAGCCGATCCTGCGCGTCGATGGCAAGCCCCGCCGCCATGTTGCTGGGCTCGCGGAAGATGCGTGGCTTGCCGCCGGGCGGTACGACCCAGATCCGGCCGCCCTGCACGCCGGCAGCATCGCTGCAGCCGACTGAACGGGTGATCTCGGTGAAGTAGACGCTGCCGTCGGAGGCGCTCGCGATGCCTTCCATCACGCCGCAACCGCCCGAGTGCACCAGCTCGAAGGAGGGAGCGGGAAAGAACTCCTGCTGGCGCGAGGGAAGGGCGTCACCCAGGCCGCTCAGGCGCAGGGGCGGGGGCGCGGGTTGCGCATGGGTCTGCAGGGCGAGCAGCAGGCTCGCCAGGATCATCAGTCGTCGCATGGGTGTCTCCGTGGGTTGTTCGTTCGTCAGGCGTGGCGTTGCAGAAAGGGCAGGACCTGGGCCAATACTTCGTCGGGGGCTTCCTCGGCCATCAGGTGACCGCAGTCGATGGTCCCGCCTTCGACCCGGTCGGCCCAGGCTTTCCAGATCGCCAGCGGATCCGGCGTGGCGGTGTTCGACGCACACCACAGCACCTGCAGCGGGCAGGCGATGCGGCGGCCTGCGGCCAGATCCTCGCGGTCGTGCTGCAAGTCGATCGACGCCGCCGCGCGGTAGTCCTCGACCATCGCGTGGCGCACCGACTCCCTGGCGAAGGCCCGGTGGTATTCAGCGAGCGCCTCGGGCGTGACGGCATCGAACTTGAGCACGGCATTGCGCAGCGACCAGTCCAGGTAGTAGGCCGGGTCGGCACGCAGCATGCGTTCGGGCAGATCGAAGGGCTGGGCGAAGAGATACCAGTGAAAGGCCTTGAGCCCGAAGGCCATGCCGGCGCGCTGCCACATCGCTTCGGTCGGGATCACGGTGAGCGAGGTGAACGCGCTGACGGCCTCGGGCCGGTCGAGACACAGGCGATAGCCGACGCGCGCCCCGCGGTCGTGGCCGACGACCGCGAAGCGTTCGAGGCCCAGCGTCCGCATCAACCCGACCTGATCGCCGGCGAGCGTGCGCTTGCAATGGTGGATGTGCAGCGGGTCACCGCCGGGCCCGGTGCTGTCGCCGTAGCCCCGCAGATCCGGCGCCACGACGGTGAAGTGGCGCGCGAGTGTCGGCGCGATCCGGTGCCAGGCGACGTGGGTCTGCGGATAGCCGTGCAGCAGCAACAGCGGCGGCCCGCTGCCGCCGACTTCGGCGTGGATGGTCGCATCGCCGAGTGCGACCCGGTGGACTGCGAAGCCGGGAAAGAAGGCGGCGCTCATCGCCGCGCACCGCCGAAGAAAAAGTCGGCCATCGCTTCGAGCTGCTCGTTCATCATGTGCCGGCCCGGCACGATGCGCGCCCCCATTTCCTGCGCGCTCGCGAGAAATCGCGTGGTCGCCGGCTCCATGATGATGTCGGCGACGGTGTGGCCAGGCTGGATGGCCGACAGTGCGACGGGCAGCGGGTCGCCCTCTTTCATGCCTGCGGGCGTGGCGTTCACCACGAGATCGCGTGGGCTCGCGGCGTCCCAGTTGCCGGCCGCATGGCCGAGCCTGCGCAGACGCTCGATCAGCACGGCGCGCCTTGTCTCATCGACATCGTGCACGTCGATCGACGCCGCGCCGGCGGCCGCCAGCGCCAGGGCGATCGCGTTGCCTGCGCCGCCCGCACCCACGAGTCCGACGCTGCGTCCCCGAACGTCGAAGCCGTTGCGCACCAGGCCTGCGAGAAAGCCCGCGCCGTCGAGCAGTTCGCCTTGCCAGCCCCCGGCGGTGCGCCGGATGACATTGACGGCCTGCGCGTCCCGTGCGGCGCGCGACAGATCGATCGACAACCCGGCCACGCGCTGCTTGTGCGGCACGGTGACCACGATGCCGGCGACGTTGGCCACCGCGTGCAGTGCGTGCAGCAAGGCCGCCACGTTGTCGCCCTCGACATGCAGCGGCACCAGCACCGCATTGATGCCGCGCGCCTGCAACAGGCGCGTCAACGGCAGCGGGGCTTTCACCTGCGCGATCGGGTCGCCGATGATGCCGAGCACGACGGTGTTGCCGTCGAGTCGCAGGCCGTCCCATGATTCATTCGTGGCCATGGCCGTGTCCTTCCAGAAAGTGATGGGTCGCGCGGCAGGCCGCCGCGGCGCGTTCGTGTACGCCGAGCATCGCCATGCGAATGGCGCTCGGTGCTTCGACCGAGAGGATGGCGTCGGCGGCCAGCTGCGGCAGCAAACGGGCGACCGGCAGCGCGCCCTCGCCCGGAAAGAGCCGGTACGCACGCCCTTCTTCGCCCGCCGACAGGCCTGGATGGCGCTGCGCCGGGGCGTCGTTGATCTGCATGAAATGACGATCGATGCACGGGTCGGTCATGTCTTCGGGCACGCAGCCCGCACGAAAGAAATGCAGCGCATCGACCACCACGCGCACCGCGTCGCTTCCGGATGCTTCGGCCAGTTCGTGCGCGACACGCAGCGAACGCGCAGCGGTGTAGACCATGAACTCGAGGCCGAGGTCCAGGCCATGCGCCCGTGCTCGCTCGGCCAGCGCGCCGATGTGGCGCGCGGCGCGGCCGAGGTCCGCGTCGTCCACGTTGACCATGAGCCGCCGCGCGCCGAGCGCCTGGGCCGAGGCCAGCACGCCGGCAAGCGTCCGCACATCGAAATTGGGCTTGATGCGCACGATCTCGATGTCGTGCACCGCCATGCCCAGGTCGCGCAGGCGAGCCCGCGTTTCGCGCATCATCCCGCCGCCATCCTGCATGGGAAACGGCTGCTCGCCGGGGCGAGCGGGAATCAGCCGGATACCGACCCCGCGAAAGCCCGCCGCATGCGCCGCCTCCACCAGCAGGGGTGGCGGCGCATCGAGCATGCCGAGGTGCGCGAGCGACAGCCTGAAGCTCATGCGGGCACCGCTGCACTGGCCTGGCGCAATGGCACGCCCTGTGCACTCAGCAGCGCCTGCAGGCGCTTCACGTCCACGTCGCGCGGCAGTACGCCGCTGTCGACCGCGAGTGCCGCTGCCGTGCCGGCGGCCTGCCCCGTGAGCCAGCACTGCGGGATCTCGCGCAGGAAGCCGTGCGAGTTGGCGTCGCAGGCGATGTGCTTGCCGGCCGCGAGCACGCCGTCGAGCGTCTCGGGCACGAGCGCACCGTAGGGCACCGAGATGTTGGGGAAGCGCGGCGACGGACTCGGGCTGATGCCGATCTCGTCTTGCTCGATCGCGCCCGCGTCCCAGGCGCTGCGCAGCACACGCTTCACGCCCACGAGCCGCCGCCCATGCCGCGTGCCGATCTGCGGTGCCATCAGCATGATCCAGGCGTGCTCGAAGCCCGGCGCATGAGCGCGATAGAACGCCAGATGCTCGGCCATGCTCTTGCGCGATTCCCATTCGACCTGCGTCATCTCGTCGACGTCGAGCGCGCTGAAGCCCGACTTGCGCGGCCCGAGAAAGGTCGCGACGTCGTTGCGCCACGAAACGATGGGCTTCTCGAAGCTTCCGACCGTCTCGCGGCCGCGTGCCATGAAGGCGGAGAAGGCCTCGGGCTGGTGCGCGCGGAAGTCGAGCCAGCGCTGCATGTCGACGCCCGCGAACAGCCAGGAGGTGTTGATGCAATGGTGGATCTCGTGCGTGTCGATGTCCGAATCGAAGGCGGCACCCGCCGCCGCGTAGAGGTCGCCTTCGCCGGTGGTGTCGACCACGACCTTGGCGAGAATCGCGCGTCGGCCCTGCTTGCTTTCGAAGACGGCCCCTGTCACGCGGCCGGCTTCGGCGATCGGCGCGACCATCCAGCCGTGCAGGATCAAGTCGACGCCGGCCTCGCGCACCATGTGGTGGTAGACGCCCTTGAGCACTTCGGGGTCGATGGTCGGTGAATGCGTGACCACCCCATGGAAGGCCGCCGTGCGCAGTCCCCAATGGGCGGCCGCGTCCGGGTCCTGCGACCCCCAGTCCCTGCGCGGCGGCCCGGCGACGGCATCGGCACCGAGCCGGTCCATGAACTCGGCCGCGAGGCCCTGGATCACCGGCTCGCCCTGCCAGTCCGTCATGCGGTCGATCCAGATCACGAGGCCGCCGGTGGAAAGTCCGCCGAGGTGGTTGTAGCGTTCGAGCAGCACTACGCGTGCGCCGGAACGCGCGGCGGCGACCGCGGCCGCGACGCCCGAGGGGCCGCCGCCCAGCACGAGTACGTCGCAGCGCTCGTGCACGGGTATGTCGCGCGCGGCTTCGGTGATGTGGCCTTGCGGCGTACGCTGCTTGCGTTCGCTTTGGCGTGCGTTCACGTCGGAACGGAAAAAGTGTCGGTCTTCGGCGGCGAGGGTGCCCATCGTGCAGCTTTCAGGAAAAAGGGTTGGAGTCAGGCCGCGAGCGCGCGCAGCAGGTCGCTCAGCGGGCCGGGTGCAATGACCATGGCGTCATGGCCGGTCGCGAGCGTGCGTGTGCGCCATCCCGCGTCGGCACGCACGCGCGCCTTGGTTGGCTCGAGCGTCGCGATCGGGTCGACCGTGCATTCGATGTACGTCTTGGGCAGGCCGTTGCCGAGTGGTGACTTGAGTTGCAGCGGCTGCAGGTAGGTGCCCACCGGCTGCGGCGTCATGCGTCGCTGCACCCAGGCCGCGTCGGCTGGATCCCTGACGCCGAAGGCGGCTGGCGGCAGGGCCGGTGCCGCGCCCACGCCCGCACCGGTCTCGCGGATCGTCTTCAGGCGCTGGTCGACCACGGCCTGCGGGAAATCCGAGAACAGGCTCTTGCCGGACTCGAGCAGAAGCGCGTCGAGGAACACCAGTTGGCGCAGCCGGGCGGGCGCACGGTCGGCCACGCCGGAAATCACGATGCCGGCATAGCTGTGGCCGACCAGCACCACGTTCTCGAGTTCTTCGAATTCGAGCAGGTTGACGACGTCGTCGATGTGCGTGTCCAGGTTGACCTGTGGCGACAACAGATGCCGACGCTCGCCGAGGCCGGTGAGCGTCGGCGTGTAGACCGCATGGCCGGCGGCGCGCAGCTGCGAGGCCACGTGCGTCCAGCACCAGCCGCCATGCCAGGCGCCGTGGACGAGGACGAAAGCCGGCTTGTCCGCGGGGGCCGCCGCGCGCAATGGCTGCACCAGGCTTGCGGCCGCGATGCCTGCGGCAAAGAGATGTCTGCGTTGCATCGTGTGCTCCTATTCGCTGCGCGCGCCGGTGAGCTTGATCACGTTGCCCCACATCGCCGTGTCCTCGGCGATCTGGTGCGCGAGCACATCGGGCGCGCTGCCGATGGCGAGCCAGCCCTGTTCGAGCAGGCGCTGTTTCAGGTCCGGCGTCTGGAGGATGCGGGCGATCTCCTGCGACAGGCGGTCGGCCACTGGAGCGGGCATGCTGGCAGGCCCGAAGATGGCATTCCAAGAGGCCACGTCGAAGCCCTGCTTGCCGAGCGCCGACTGGATCGGCGGCACGTCGCCCGAGCCCTGAAAGGCCTTGGCCGTGCTCACGCCATACAGTCGCAGCCGTCCATTCTTCGCCTGCGGCATGGCGACCGACGGGATCATGAACGACAGGTCGACCTGCTCGCTCATGAGCGCCGTCGCGACCTGCGGAAAGCCCTGGAACGGCACGTGCACGGCCCGGATGCCGGTGTGGGTCTTGAGCAGCTCCATCGCGAGGTGCGAGCCGGAGCCTGGTCCGACGGAGCCGTAGCTGAGCTTGTCGCCCTGCGCCTTCGCGAAGTCGAGAAAGCCCCGCAGGTCGGCGGCCGGCATGGTGGTGCTGCCCGCGAGCACGAACGGGCTGCTGGCGACCAGCGAGATCGGTCGCAGGTCGCGTGCCACGTCATACGGCGTGGAAGGCGTCAGCGCCTTGGCGGTGGTGAGCGGGCCGTTGCCCGTGAGGCCGATGGTGTGGCCGTCCGTTGCGCGAGCGACGGCCGTAACGCCGATGCTGCCGGCCGCGCCGACCTTGTTGTCGACGATCACCGGCTGCCCGAGTGCCTGGGCGAGCGGATCCGCGACCAGGCGCGCCAGCGTGTCGGGCGACGAGCCCGGTGGAAAGCCGACGACCAGGCGCAGCGGCTTTTGCGGCCAGCCCGTGGCGGCCTGGGCGAAGGCCGGCGTCAGCGACGCGGCGAGCGCAACCTGCAGCAGGCTGCGGCGGCGCGATGAAAAGGCAGGTTCGGGATGCATGGATGTCTCCGGTCTTTGTCGTTGGCCTCATTCTTGTGTCCCGGCTTCGCTTGAAACGTGATAGTTTGTGATTCTTCGCATCACGTTTCGTGATGAACCGAACTTTGGAGTCCGCCATGCCCGTACCTGCCGATCCGCGCACGCCACGCAGTCACACCGTGGACATCGACCTGCTGCGGGTGTTCGACACGCTCCTGCGTGTCGGCAGCTTCACCACGGCCGCCAAGGCGCTGTCGCGCACGCAGTCGGCTGTCAGCATGCAGTTGAGGCGGCTCGAGGAGCAGCTCGGCACGCAGCTCGTGATCCGTGGCACGCGCAAGCTGAGTCCGACCCCGGAGGGCCAGCAGTTGTTGCCGCTCGCACGGCAGATGCTCGGCCTCAACGACCAGCTGTTCCACGATGCCGACGCCGCCGAGGTCTCGGGCAGCATCCGCATCGGTTCGATCGAGCACTACGCGACACGTGTGCTGCCCGCGCTGATCGCGGAGTTCTGCCGGCTGTATCCGAAGATCCACGTCGAGCTGCAGCATGGCGTGTCATCGCTGATGCATCCAGAGCTGGGCTCGCGCTACGACCTGGTGATCGGCATCGGACCGGTGGGTTCGGGGGAGGGGCTGCGTCTTTCGAAGTCGCGCGTCGTCTGGGCCTCGATGCCAGGCTCGACGACGCATCTTCAACGCCCGCTGCCGCTGGCGCTCAATCCCGAAGGCGCGATGCTGCGGGACTGGGCCACGCATGCGCTCGACGGGGCGGGCATCCCCTGGCGCATCGCTTACACGAGCACGACCGTCACCGGTCTGGAGGCGGCCGTTCGCGCAGGCATTGCGATCGGCGTGTTTCGCGAGGCGACGATTTCCAATCGGCTCAAGGTGCTGGGCATCAGGGAGGGCCTGCCGCGAATGCCCGATTGCGAAGTGTGGCTTGCGGGCGTGCCGTTGCCGGGACGCAAGGCGGTTGAGTTGCTGGAGGCCTTTCTGATCCACAAGCTGCGCAAATCGCTGCGTTGACCAACGTCGCGCTCCGCACGGCTCCGCATCAGATGCTGCGCAAGTTCACGCGCCTGGACAGCGCCTCGGCCGTCTCACGACGTTCGCTGTATCGGTCGACCAGGTAGGCGGCACTGTCGCGCGTGAGCAGCGTGAATTTGACCAGCTCCTCCATCACGTCGACCAATCGATCATGGTATGGCGAAGGCTTCATGCGCCCGTCGTCTTCGAACTCCATGAACGCCTTGGCCACCGACGACTGGTTGGGGATCGTGATCATGCGCATCCAGCGGCCAAGCACGCGCAGCTGGTTGACGGCGTTGAATGATTGCGAGCCGCCCGACACCTCCATCACCGCCAGCGTCTTGCCCTGCGTCGGACGCACGGAGCCGACGGACAACGGAATCCAGTCGATCTGCGCTTTCATGATGCCGGTCATTGCACCGTGGCGCTCGGGTGAGGTCCAGACCATGCCTTCGGACCATTGGGCGAGATCGCGCAACTCCTGCACTTTCGGATGGTCGTCGGGCGCGCCATCCGGAAGCGGCAAGCCGGTCGGGTCGAAGATCCGCGGCTCGGCGCCCATTGCTTGCAGCAGGCGGGATGCTTCCTCGGTCAGCAGACGGCTGAACGAGCGCTCACGCAGCGATCCGTACAGCAGCGCTATCTTTGGGGCATGCGTGGCGCGCTCCAAAGGAAAAAGGCGTTGAATATCCGGCTGGCGAAAGTGCGCCGTCGCGATGTTGGGCAGCTCAGGGCTTGAGGACACGCTGGCCTCCCGCGTCGATCACGACTTCTCCGTCTTCCTTGGTGAACGCGCCTTGCTGGGGGCGCGACAGGATGTCCAGCACCGCTTCCGAAGGGCGGCACAGCCGCGTGCCCGAGGGCGTCTCGACGATGGGGCGGTTGATGAGGATGGGGTTCTGCAGCATGAAGTCGATCAGTTGTTCGTCGGTCCACCTGGCGTCACCGAGGCCCAGCTCGTCGTAGGGTGTTCCCTTCTGGCGCAGCACATCGCGCACCGGCGTACCCATCGCAGCGATGAGTCGCAACAAGGTCGCGCGATCTGGCGGCGTCTTCAGGTATTCGATGACGTTGGGCTCTTCACCGGTGTTGCGGATCAGCGCCAGCGTGTTGCGGGACGTGCCGCATGCGGGGTTGTGATAGATCGTGATGTGGCTCATACGGGCTCGAAGATGGAGAGTGGAAAGCAGGGACCTCGATCAGCCGACGCTCAGCCGCAGGGCAAGTGCGGCCAGCGTGACGGTCAGCACGGGCATGGTCAGGACGATGCCCACCTTGAAGTAGTAGCCCCAGGCGATGGTCGTGCCCTTCTTCGCGAGCACGTGCAGCCACAGCAAGGTGGCCAGGCTGCCGATCGGCGTGATCTTGGGACCGAGGTCGCAGCCGATGGCGTTGGCGTACACCATGGCTTCCTTCACCGCACCGCTGGCGTGGGAGGCATCGATGGACAGCGCGCCGACCAGGACGGTGGGCATGTTGTTCATCACGGACGACAGTGCGGCCGCAAGAAAGCCGGTGCCCATGGCGGCACCCCAAACGCCGGTCAGCGCGAGGCCGTCGAGCAGCGCGGCGACGTGGTTCGTCAGGCCTGCGTTGCGCAGCCCGTAGACGACCAGGTACATGCCCAGCGAGAAGACGACGATCTGCCATGGTGCGCCACGCAGCACCTTCGTCGTGCTGATGACCTTTCCCCGGCCGGCGATGGCCAGCAATGCGAGCGCGCCGGCCGCGGCGACGGCGCTCACCGGCACGCCGAGTGGCTCGAGTCCGAAGAAACCGACGAGCAGCAGCACCAGCACGGCCCAGCCCGCATTGAAGGTCGAGCGATCGCGGATGGCGTCCGCGGGCGCCTTGAGCTGCGTCACGTCGTAACGGGCCGGAATGCTGCGCCGGAAGTAAAGCAACAGCATGGCCAGGCTCGCCAGCACGGCGGCGACGTTCACCGGAAACATCACCGAGGCGTAGCGGTTGAACCCGATCTTGAAGAAGTCCGCCGAGACGATGTTGACCAGATTGGAGACGATCAGAGGCAGGCTCGCCGTGTCGGCAATGAAGCCTGCGGCCATCACGAAGGCCAGCGTGGCGGCCGGCGAGAACCCGAGAGAGACGAGCATCGCCATGACGATCGGCGTGAGGATCAGTGCCGCGCCGTCGTTGGCGAACAAGGCGGAAACGGCGGCGCCCAGCAGGACGATCAACGCGAACAATGTCTTGCCGCGCCCGCCACCCCAACGCGCGACGTGCAGTGCAGCCCACTCGAAGCAGCCTGCTTCATCAAGCAGCAGGCTGACCACGATCACGGCGATGAAGGTGGCTGTCGCGTTCCAGACGACGCCCCAGACCACCGGAATGTCGGCCAGATGCACCACGCCCAGAAGCAACGCGATGGCGGCCCCCAGCGACGCGCTCCAGCCGATGCCGAGGCCACGCGGCTGCGCGATGACCAGCGCCAGCGTGAAGATGAAGACCAGGATGGCCGTGAGCATGATGGGCATGGGACACCGAAGGCGCATGCAGATGCACCCGCGCGATGCGCAGTTCTATGGTTGAAAGGGTTAAGAAAAGCTGCCGAGTTGCGCGTGCGGTCAACAGGCGCAAGCTGTCGAGCCATCGACAGCGCAGGGATTCCCCTGGCAACAGTTCTCGGTGAGGTAGGCCATGAGGCCGTTCATCCGGTCGAACGATGCACGGTAGATGAGGTTGCGGCCTTGCCGCTCCTGCGAAACGAGGCCGGCGTTGGTGAGCTCCTTCAGGTGGAAGGAAAGGCTGGTTGCCGGCACGCTCAGCGCTTCGGTGAGCGTGCCGGGCGTCATGCCTTCCGGGCCCGCCACAACTAGTGCACGAAAAACCCTCAGACGCACCGGCTGCGCCAGGGCCAGCAGGGAGCGCACGACATCATTTTCTTCCATAATTCAAGGATAGTTGAATTATTGGTGCCGTGCAACCGCTTGAATCGACGGCGCACTCGGCGCACCGAAAAAGAAAAGCCCGCTGAATGCGGGCTTCAACGTCCCCGACGGGGCACAGGCCAGTTCTGCCAACGGACGGTGTTCAATAGCCGGTCGACATCGGCTCCGCGTCGCGCCGACGCCAGATCTGCCACCAACTCGGACGCTGCCGCCTCTGGTCGAGCGAGCGCAGATCAAGGGTGTCGTAGTCCGGAAACAGCACGCCGCTGCGCCGGCGCAATTCGGCTTCCAACTCGTGGGCTACGCCGCGTGCACTCAGGTCACCCTGCAGCGCGCGCTGCCGCCATTGAGCGGCCATCGAGGCAAGTTCTGCGTCGGGGAGTTTCTCGCTGTCGGTCATCCGGCGATTGTGCGGGCCGGCCCCGGCGCTGCGCCTCAACGTATTGCCAACCATTTCTCATTTTCTGAACTTATCTGACGTCGCCGGCCCGATCTCGAACAGGCGGGCATGCGCAAGGCTAGATCGACACCATGCTCAACCGTTCCGCCAACTGCTCGACAAACGGCAGATTGGGCACATCACGCAACGTGATCAGATTGGTCCATGTCGGCTGAAAGCGCCAGTCGAGCCGGACCGGGCGAAGGCCATCCATGGCCTGTCGGTAGGCGCTCTCGGGGACGAGGGCGATCATCCGGGTCGAGCTCGCGATCGCCAGGCAGATGTGCGGCGACTCGGTTTCGACATGCGGCTCCGGGGGCATCAGTCCCGCCTGCAAATAGGTCCGCTCCAAGGCCTGGCGATTGGCGCTTCGTCCCGCCATGAGCACCCATGGGTGATGCAGAAGTTCTTCGAGCGAAACCTTGCGTTTGCGGGCGATGGGATTGCTCTTTGCACTCACCACCAGCAGATGCTCTTCCCAGAGCTTGAACATCCGCAGCCGTCCACCGGTGGACGAGGCCGCACGGCTCGTGTCCAGGCTGCTGATCACGCAGTCGACTTCGCCCGCCTCCAGCATCGACAGCAATTCGCCGACGTTGCCCACGCGCAGGACCAGACGGGGCAGGGTGTCATCGGCTTCGAGTTCGGCGACGACACGGCAAAGGCGGTCGGTGCCGACCAGCGGAAGCGCGCCGATGCGAACCATCGGCCTCGGCACGCCGGTGCGCAGCGCGGCAGCTGCCGCGTCGAGTGCGCCCAGCGCGATGCGCAGGCGCTCCAGCGCAATGACGCCCGCCGCGTTCAGGCGCGTGCCGCGCGACGAGCGGTCGAGCAGCGGGCAGCCGAACGCGTCTTCCAGCTCGCGCAGCATGATGGTCGCGCGTGGCTGGCTCACGCCGATGTCCGCCGAGGCCGCGCTGACCGAGACGCGCCGGTCGATGTGGTCGAGCAGTTGCAGGTGGCGCACGCGCAATCGGCTGACGCGCTGATGCAGGGCTGCCGCGTCGGGATTCCTGCCTGGGGCCGCCGCGGGGGACTTCGAGGTTGCCATATCGATTCCGAATAGCGGGTTTCGTATTGGATATTTCCAGATTATCGGTGCCGTCACTACGATGCAGCCAGTCGGCGGCACCGGCGTCCCTGCGCGATTCGAGAGGGGCTCGCACGGTCCGCCGCCCGATCCAGACGCCCGCCAAGGACTCCATGCCCGCATCCTTTCCGCCTTCCACGTTGCCGCTGCACGGCATCGTCGTGCTCGATTTCTCCCATGTCATTGCTGGGCCCTTTGCGACCTATTACCTGGCCAAGCTGGGCGCGCGGGTGATCAAGGTCGAGAACCCGCATCGCGGCGATTCGCTGCGCCGGAGCGAGCACGGCTTCGAAGCCTTCAACCATGGCAAGGACATCGTCCAGCTCGATCTGCAGGATGACCGCGATCGCGAGCGTGCCTGGGCACTTTTCGAGGAGGCGGACATCCTGGTCGACAACATGCGCCCGGGCGTGCTCGAGCGCTTCGGCTTCGGCGCCGCGCAGGTGCGTGCGCGCAAACCCGGGCTGATCCATTGCACGATCAGCGGCTACGGACGCGCGGGTGCGTGGGCCGACCGGTCCGCCTACGACCATGTGATCCAGGCCGCCTCCGGCATGAGCCTGATGGCCGGCAACGAAGGCGACGGTCCCATCAAGGTCGGCTTTCCGGTGGTGGACAGCGCCACCGGCATCCTGGCCGCGCTCGGCATCCTGGCCGCCATCCGCCGCCGCGACCTCACCGGCGAAGGCGAGAGCCTGGATGTTTCCATGCTCGGCGCTGCGCTGCAGCTCATGTATCCGCAGACCGTGGATGTGATGGCCAGCGGCCAGTCGCCGGCACGCGTCGGCAACGTGGGCTATTCCGGCAGCCCCGGCGCCGACACCTTCGAGTGCCGCGACGGGCTCATCGCGCTGGGCGCGAACACGCCACAGCAGATGTACATGCTCGGCGAAGTGCTTCAGGTTCGGGCAGGGGTCGAGTCGCTGATGGGGCCACAGGCGGGCGGGTTCGCGACTGCCGGCCGGCCGGTCGAGTTGCGCGCGTTGCTGCAGGCCGCGATCGCACCGCATTCCGCGGGTGAACTCGAGACGCTGCTGAGCGCCAGCGGCGTGCCCGCGGCCCAAGTCCGCGATCTGGCCCGGAGCGTTGCCGACGCCACGGCCAACGGACTGATCGACGCATGGAACCTGCCCGGCGGCGCGTCGGTGCGGGTTCCGGGCCTCGGTTTCCGCTCCGACGGCCTGTTCGGCGGGCGCGCCGTTCCGCGGGGCCACGAGGCCTGAGCGCGGCGGCTTGCCTCGGGCCGGACCGAGGAGAGACCGAGAAGACCGAGAAGACCGAGAAGATCCAGAAGAGCTTCCAGACCACAACCACAAGGACGAGACAATGAAAACGATGCCCAAGACACTCGCCAGACTCGCATGGCCGCTCGTCGTTGCGACGCATGCAGCCCTGGCATTCGCCCAGCCCGTCGCTCCCGGCGGCTCCACCGGTGCGCCGGTCCGTCTGGTGATTCCGCTTCCGCCCGGCAGCGCGCAGGACGCGATCGCGCGGCGCCTGGCCGATCGCTTGAGCACCATCTGGGCCCGGCCCACCATCGTCGACAACAGGCCCGGCGCGTCGGGGATCCTGGCGACGGATGCGGTCGTGAAGTCACCAGGCGACGGCAGCGTGCTGTCGTTCACGATGGCATCGACGATCACCATCGCGCCGCACACCTTCCGCAAGCTGCCCTACGACCCGCTGCGCGACCTCAAGCCGGTCATCCAGGTCGGGACCACGCCGCTGGTGCTCGTGGTGAATGCGTCCAATCCGGCGCGCACCCTCAAGGAATTCCTGGACAACGCGCGGAAGAATCCAGGAAAGGTGAGCTTCGGCTCCTTCGGCAACGGGACATCGGCGCATCTGCTCGGCGAAGAGCTCAGCAGCAAATCCGGTGCGAAGCTGCTGCACGTGCCCTACAAGACCGTCGCGACGACGGACCTGCTCGGCGGTACCCTGGATTCGATGATTTCCGATTTCGGCAGCATCCGTGACTTCCTGCAGGCGCCGGCCAGGCTGCGCGTGCTGGCGCTCACGGGCGACCACCGCAGCCGCGAGTTCCCCGACATTCCCACGTTCGGTGAACAGGGGTACCCGTCGTTCGATCCGATGGTCGGCTGGGTGGGTGTGTTTGCGCCGGTCGGCATGCCCGATGTGCAGGTCGACCGCATCGCGAAGGACATCGCGCCGATCCTGCAGGCCCCGGACATGCAGCAGCAGTTGCGTGCCTTCGGCTACGAGTCGAGCGGCTTGTCGGGTGGCGCGCTGCGCCAGTACGTGCAGGACGACTTCGCGCGCTGGGGCGCCATCGCCAAGGGCATCGGGCTCGAGCTCAACTGATCGACATGACCGAAGCGAACGACCCGTTGCTCTTCGACGTGCCTGCCCGGCCCGAGTGGCTGGCACGGCACGACGAACCCGCGCTGCTGCCCGACCTGCCGATCGTCGACGCGCATCACCATCTGTGGACGCGTGTCCATGAGCGCTACCTGCTGGAAGATTTCCAGGCCGACCTTGCCGATGGCCACCGTGTCGTGGCCACGGTCCATGTCCAATGCGGCAGCCATTACCGGACGGATCTGCCGGCCGCGCTGGCGCCGGTCGGCGAGACCGAATATGCGAGCGATGCCGCCCGGCGCGCCTTGGCGCAGGGCGGTGGCACACAGGTCTGCGAAGGGATCGTCGGCTATGCGGATCTGCGTGACGAGGCCGTCGAGGAACTGCTCGACGCGCACCTCGCCGTGGACGCACGACGCTTCAAGGGCATCCGCCACGCCACGGCGTGGGACATCGACCCGCGGCTCGTGAATCCGATGATGAAGACGGCCCGCGGCCTGTATGCGGACCCCGGCTTTCGCCGTGGCTTCGCCCGACTCGCGCCGCGCAAGCTCAGCTTCGACGCCTGGGCGCTGCATCCGCAACTGTCCGAGGTCGCGGCGCTCGCACGCGCGTTCCCCGAAACGACGGTCATCGTCAACCACATCGGTGCGCCGCTGGGAGAGGGTCGTTTCGCCGGGCGCAGGGCAGAGGTGCGGCGCGAGTGGATGGACGGCATTCGCGCGCTCGCCGACTGCCCGAATGTCGCGATGAAGCTGGGCGGGCTCGGCCTGCCGATCCTGGGCTTCGGTTTCGCGCGAGGCGACAGGCCACTGGATTCCGAGGCGCTCGCGCGCGAAATGCGCCCGTGGATCGAGCCGTGCATCGAAGCGTTCGGGCCGTCCCGCTGCATGTTCGAGAGCAACTTCCCGGTCGACAGATGTTCGTACCGATACAGGTTGTGCTGGAACGCGTTCAAGCGCCTCTCGCAGGGCTGCACCGACAGCGAGCGGGCGCTGCTGTTCCACGACACGGCCAATCGCGTGTACCGGCTCGGCCTGGCGGAGACGGCACCTCGGCGGTGAGCGACGGGATCCGGCTGCTCGGGTCGGACGCAGAAAGCCGTCAGCGCGCTCGATGCAGGAGGCTCTCCGGCGGGATACCGAGCCGATGGCACGCCTGGGTGGCAGGGCTCGACGGAAGCACGATGCGGTCCGTCCAGGCACCTGCCCGACGCAGCAGCAGCCGTTCGGCAGGCCGGAGTCCGAAGGCCGGGCCCAGCGCAAGATGGGCCCGGACGTCCGCCGGGAGAACATCGACCGCCGCGCGGACCAGCATCCCCTGGACGTACTTCAACGGCCCTGGCAACAACGGCGTGGTGCGCATGATCGCCAGGAACTCCAGGATCACATCGGACGGCTCGAGGGTGCTCAGCATGCGGGCGAATTGCTCCCGCCGGGCCTGTTCCGAGAGCGGCGAGCCAACGGCGCCATAGCGGATCGATGCAGGTCGAGACTCCGCATAGAAGCGGTCGACCTCCTCGGCCTCCAGCGGCTGTACGAAGTGTCTGTAGGCCTCGACGAAGCCGAAGCTCGCGGTGGCCTGTACCCAGTTCAGCAAGCGCGGATCGTTGGCGAAATAAGGCATGCCCGCCGCGTTGACGCCACGGACATGGTCATGCGCGCGCACCACACCGGCGATCATCTTCTCGGCCTGCGTATGAGGTCCGTAGACGGTCATCATGGCGGCGAGGCCGGTGCGTTGCAGCCGGCGCAGCGGGTTCGATCTGAAGGATGAATGCTCCCAGACACCTGCACGTACCGAAGGCTCGGCGAGTTCCAGGACGACCGCCGCGACACCGCCGATGAACACGGAGAGCGGATTGCGGAACACGCGCCACGCGACCGAGTCCGCGGCGGCGAGCGCAGGCTCGCCCAATGGACCGCTGAAATCGATTCGCCTGGCCGGGTCGGGTTGAAGAAGCGACAGCACGGTGCCGTCGATGGCGCGCATCAGCGGTGGCGGCAGCCGGAGGGGACGTGCCTGCAGGGCGGTCGGATGTGGCATGGGCCACAGTCTAGGAGCCGGCACTGCTTCGTGTCGTGCCGTTCCGATCTGGATTCATGCCGAATCGCTCATCCGGCGAGTGCCGGTCGCTTCGGCCACCCGTCGCGAGGTGTCAAAACCTGTAGTTCATCGTCGCCAGGAAATTGCGTGGCGTGCCGTAGGTACCGCTGTTGGAGGAGTAGTAGGCCCAGTACTTCTTGTCGAACAGGTTGTTGATGTTGACTTGGAGCGACAGCCGCGACGTGAATTCGTAGCGCGCCATGATGCCGACCACGGTGACCGCCGACTGCTGGTAGCGGTAGGTGTTTCCGGACGCCGCGAAGCTGATGTCGTCGTAGGTCGAGTTCTGCCATTTCAGATTGCCGCCGACGGTCAGCTTGCTCCATGCGCCGGTCAGCCGATAGGACGTGCCGAGCTTGAAGAGCGTCTTCGGCATGTAGGGGTTGAATTCCGAACCGTCCTGGTTCCTCGAGATGGTGCGCGATAAACCGGCGACCAGATGCCATCCTGGCAATGGCTCGCCCGACACCTCGGCCTCGATGCCGCGGCTTTTCACGCCGTCGGCGCCCACGTAGGCCTGCTCGCTGGTCCCCGACACCATGGTCGTGCCGTCCGCCGTGGCGACATGGTCCTGGAGGGTCTTGAACAATGCCATCGAGGCGTTGAGGCGGCCGTCCAGGTATTCACCCTTCAGCCCGATCTCGTAGTTCTTGCCCACGGTCGGGTCGATGTAGCGGCCATCGGCCGTGCGGTAGTTCTGCGGGTTGAAGATGTCGGTGTAGCTCGCATACAGCGAATGGGCCGATCCGAGGTCGTAGATCGCGCCGACATAGGGCGTGAATTTCGATTGGGAGTTGGTGTCGGTGCTGGTCGTGCCGCGCCAGCTCGTGAAGCGTCCGCCGACGATGAGCTTCAATGGGTCGGCCAGCGACAGGCGCGCCGCCGTGTAGACCGCGCTCTCGCGCGTGCGCGTGACGCTGTCGCTCTCGGAGGAATCCAGCCATTCGGGTTCCGCATAGGAGGTGTTCCAGTTGAAGTAGTTGCCGATCTCCTCGATGGCGTACCTGCTGCCATAGGATCGCGCGCGCCGCGAACTGTCATTGAGGCCCACGATCAGCTCATGCTGGCGTCCCCACAGGGAAACCGGTCCGCTGGCCTGCAACGACCCGGTGGTTTGTCGATGGGCTGCATCGGCGCCCCACGAATAGGCCCACAGTCCGGCACCCGTGGCACTGTCCAGCCCGGTGCCGTACAGATCGTAGGGAAGCACCAACTGGGTCTGGTAGTCCTTTTGACGGTAGGTCAGGTTGCCTTTGAGGTTCCAGCCGTTGTCGAAACGGTGCTCCACATCGGCGAACACCGACTTCGCGGTGCTGTTCCAGTACGTCCAGCGCGCACCTTCGTTGGTCGATCGCGACCAGTCGGTGCGGGTGCCGTCGCTGAACAGCACCGGCAGGCCGCCCCAGGTCGCGCCGTCGAGGTCGCCGCGCGTGTAGTCCGCGCCGATGGACACGCGCGTCTGCGGTGTCAGGTCCGCTTCGATGGTGCCGTAGACACCCCGCTTCCTGCTCTTGTTGTCGTCGATGAACGAGTCCTTGTCCTGGGTCACCGCCACCACCCGGGCGCGGATCCGTCCATCGTCGGTCAGCGGCGTGGACAGGTCCACTTCGGCACGCCGGTTGTTCCAGGAGCCGAGGCTGACGCTCGCGTTGCCCTGGAAGGTCTTGCTGTCGGCGCGCTTGCGCACGTAGTTGACGGTCGCCGACGGCTCGCCCGCGCCGGTCAGCAGGCCGGTGGCGCCGCGCACGATTTCGACGCGGTCGTAGAACGCGAGGTCCTGCGCGTTCTCGCCATAGCTGCCGCCCTCGCCGTCATTGCTGACGACGCCGTCGTAGGAGGTCCGGTCGACGGAAAAGCCGCGAGAGTAGAAGTAGGTCCGGGTGTCCATCTCGTTGCCATAGATGCCGGTTACGCTGTCCAGGGCGTCCTTGGCCGTGATGTAGCCCTGGTCCTCGATCTGCTGGCGAGTCACCACGCTGACCGACTGCGGCGTTTCGCGCAGCGACAGGTCGAGGTGGGTGGCGGCGTTGGTGTCGGTGGCCGTGTAGGAACCGGTCCCTTCCGTTTTTCCGGCGCGTTCCGCCTTGGCCGTCACTTCGACCTCCGACAGCGTGGCGCCGTCCCCCGAAGAGGACGCTGCCGGCGCAACCTGCGCCATGCGCTGCACCAGGTAGCCGCCGTCACCCTGGCGAACGGCTTGAAGCGAGGTTCCCGCCAGCAGCGCATTCAGCGCGTCGGGCACCGTGTGCACACCGGAGAGCCCACCGCTTTGCAGGCCACGGGTCAGCTCGGTTGAAAAAGACAACAGGATTCCTGCCTCGCGGCCGAAGCGGCTCAGCGCGGCGGTGAGCGGGCCGGCCGGAATGTCGTACGCGCGGGCAACTGCAGCCTGCTGGGCTTGGGCGGCCGGTGCCGCCCCGATGGCCGACCCGATCGCGATGCAGGCCACGGCCTGCGCCACTGCGAGGGCCATGCGGCTGCGTCGGCCATACCGCAGGGCGGCATTTGCAATTGAAGCGTCGTGCTGCGCGAGCTGGCACATGTGAGTTTTCCTCTGAAAGACGATTGAAGATAGGTTCCCTACCTTCATTGCCCCGCGAGAAGCCAAACGGGATCAGTTCGCGCCGGTCTTTTATGGAGAAGTTGAAACAGAAAGTTTTTTCGGCCGGTGGCGGGTCATTCCGCCGCTCTCCATGGCTGCACGCTCGCCCAGAATTGGGTGCGGTAGTGGATTTCCACCGGCAACGAGCGGGTCAGCATGTCCAGTACCTTGGTCGTGTCGTCCAGAGGGTAGGTGCCGGTGACCCGCAAGCTCGCGACCGAAGTCGCACAGCTGAGCCAGCCAGGGCGATGACGCGCCAGCTTGGCGATGAAATCGCCCAGCGGCATGTCCTGCGCCACGATCATTCCGTCGACCCACGCCGTGTCGGCCTCGTCGGCGGCTTCGGGCTCGCTCACCTGGCTGGTGGTGAAGCGGGTCTGCTGATCCGCCGTCAGCGCACGCGGGCTGCCGTGTCGGGGCTGCACCATGACCGAACCTTCATAGACGGCAACACTGCTTTCGCCGCGCCCCATCTGGCGCGCGCTGAACCGAGTGCCCAAGGGCTGCAGTCGCCCCTCGGCAGTCTGGACGAAGAACGGGCGGGCCGGGCTGCGATCGTCGGGCGCGGTGTCGATCAATACCTCGCCGCCAGTCAGCCGTATGACCCGCTCGGTGTGGGTGAAGGCGATGTCGATGGCGGTACTGGAGTTGAGTTCGACGCGGCTGCCGTCGGCCAGGGTGATGGCGGTGCGTTCACCCACGCCGGTGCGGCTGTCGGCGACCCATTGGCGCCATGGGGTGTGGCGTTCCGCCGTCCAGGTGATGCCGCCTGCGAAGAGTGCGACAGCGAGCGCCTGGACAGCGCGCCGCCGGCCAGCCGACCCGGCGGGCGCGAGCACCGCATGCGCCAGGGGGCGTCGCAACGTCTGCATCCTGGTGCCGAAAGCCTCGATGCGCTGCCAGGCACGTTCATGGTCCGGGTGAGCCGCTCGCCATGCCTGCCAGTTGGCATGTGTCTGCTCGTCGGCCTCGTCGGACTGCAGTTCCACCAGCCAGGCGGCGGCTTGCTGGCGGACCTCGACAGGAATCGGGGCGTTGGGCGCAGGCTGCGTTGAATCGCCACGAAGCGACATGCGTGTCAGTCTTCCAGGAAGCAGCACTGCGCCACCGCCCGCGAGATGTAGCGCTTGACGGTGGGAACGGAGACGCCGAGCCGCTCTGCGATCTCCGCCTGGCGAAGCCCATCCAGTTGCGACAGCAGGAAGGCCTGGCGGACCAGCGGCGGCAGGCCGTCCAGCAGCCGGTCCACTTCCACCAGGGTTTCAAGCAGGATGGCTCGGGTTTCGGGGGACGGCGCTTCGGCTTCCGGGAGCAGCGCAAGCGCTTCCCAGTAGGCGTTCTCGATCTTTTGGCGCCGGATCTGGTTGGCCACCAGCCCCTGCGCGATGGTCGTCAGAAATGCACGGGGTTCCCGAATGATGGCGAGCTGCGCTTCTTTGCACAGCACCCGGACGAAGGTGTCCTGAGCGATGTCGGCCGCATCGAAGGAGTTGCCCAGCCGCCGACGCAGCCAGCCTTGCAGCCAGCCGTGGTGGGCCGTATAGAGGCTCTGGATGGTTCCCGTTTCATTCAAGACGTGCGCGACCACGGTGCATCCCGATCTGATATGCGATGACGATGCCCGCCATGCAATGGCTGAGAGGTGGCTTGGCTGCGGCTGCATCTCCAGCCCAGGATGCGACGGGGCACGTGAATTATAAATCGCAAATGAGAGTGATTATCGTTGGCGGGGCTTCTACCTCCGAGACGCAGCCGCCAGGCATGAGAAAATCTCGCTGAATCTGGCAACAAAGTGCCAGCCATCGCCACCATGTCCCGCCAATACCTCGACGTTCCCTATCGTTCCAAGGATGCGGCCAAGGCGCTCGGGGCGCGGTTCGACGGCACCGTCAAGCGGTGGTACGTGGAAGCAGGAACCGATCTGTTCGCCTTCAGTGCCTGGTTGCCGGCGGAACTGCGCGCGGTCGCCTTGCCGGCGTTCGGCGGCCTGGAGGATCCGGGCCGGCACGGCGACGCGGGAGCGGTCTCGCTCGACGTCAAGAAAGGCATATCGCTCTCTCGTCTCCTGAACGACGTCAGCGCCGCGGTTGCCCAGGCCTTCGCCGCCGGTGTCTGGACGCTGGTGGAGGTGGTGGAGGCGCGTACCCGCAATGGCCATGTCTACCTGGAACTGTCCGAACGAGACTCCCAGGGACAACCGGTCGCCAAGGCACGTGCCTTGATCTGGGCGAGCACGGCGGCGCGCGTCCTTCCCCAGTTCGAGGAAGCCACCGGCGCGGTGATCGGTCCGGGCATCAAGCTGCTGGTCCGTGCACGCCCCGTGTTCAAGGCCCAGTACGGATTCAGCCTGGAACTCGACGCCATCGACCCCGACTACACCCTCGGCGACCTCGAGGCGCGCAAGAAGGAGATTCGTGCCCGGCTGCAGCGCGAAGGCGTGTTCGAGCGCAACCGGCAGCTCCCTGCACCGTGGGATTACCGGCATGTGCTGGTCGTCGCACCCGCGGAAGCTGCCGGGCTGGGGGACTTCCAGAAGGAGGCGGACCGGCTCGTGCGCTTCGGCCTTTGCGACTTCGTCTATGCGCACAGCCGTTTCCAGGGAGAGGGCGCAGCGCTGGAGATCATTGCCGCCGCGACGGCCGCGCTGCGCACGGCCACGGGAGACCGGCAGCCCGACGCCATTGCGATCATCCGCGGCGGTGGCGCAGTCAACGACCTGGCCTGGCTGAACGACTACGCATTGGCCCGGTTCATCTGCGACGTGGAGATTCCCGTGATCACAGGCATCGGACACGAGCGCGACAGCACCATTCCCGACGAGGTGGCGCATACGCGCTACGACACGCCCAGCAAGGTGATCGCCGGCATCGAACAGCAGATCCTGCGCCGCGCGCGGGAAGCGCGAGCTGCCTGGGACGCCGTCTCGGCATCCAGCGTGCGATGGACGCAGAAGGTGCGTTCGGACGCGGACCGCTGGGACGCCCAGATCCGTTCCGATGCCCGGACCCACCTGGCGCGTGCAAGGCAGGACAGCACCGGTGACTTCCACGCCATCGCGACGGGCGCGATGCAGGCGGTTCATGCGGCCTCGCGTGAGAGCGTGGCGCTGCTGAACCAGGTGAAGGTCGAGACGATGCAGCAGATCGCTGGCGCCCGGCAGTCGGTGCCCATCCTCATGGCGGACGTTCGCGCTGGTGCCCTGGCCCACACGGGCCGCGCCAGGTCGGTCGCCCAGGCCGCCTACAACGCGACCGTCGAAAGCGTCGCCATCGGGTCCCGCCAGGCGCATCGGGATGTCGCGCTGGAACTCCAGCGCGTTGCCGAGCGTGCGCAGAGTGCGGTTCAGCAAGCACGGACACTTTCACAGGCGATGGTCAGAGAAGTGACGGGGCAGGGGCCCGAGCAGACACTGGCGCGTGGCTTCGCGATCGTGCGTTCGAGTGGGGGCCCGCCCATCACGTCGCGCCAGCAAATGCCGGACTCGGGCCACCTCCAACTCCAGTTCCGCGACGGTACCGCCGAAGTGTCGGCGGTGCCTCTCAACAAGAAGATCGAAGAATGACCACCAGTTTTCGTGACGCCTACGGCGTCCTGCAGCGCCACGCCGAAACCCTGCGGGATCAGCGTGAACCCAACATCGACGATCTCCTGAACATCGTCACCGAGTCCGTCGAGGCCTACCGCGTCTGCAAGGCACGCATCGATGCGGTCGAGGTCGCGCTCAAGGCCGCGCTGGATGGCGTGGACGCGCAGTCGCCACCTGTGGCGGTGTCCACGGGGTCTGAAGGGCCGGTTTCGCGCAGGGCTGCCGTGACCGAGCGTGCGCCACGTGCGCCCGCGCCTTCGCCGAGCGGCGCTGCGTTCGACGACGACATACCTTTTTAGGGTGGTTCCAAGGCAACTCGACCGATGACCGGGCCGCGCAATCAAATCAACGGCAGGCGCTGAATGGGTACTGCATCATCAAGTCATCCTGAAGTGGAAGCCGACTACAGACTGGACCATGAAGCATGGTGCTCGACGGCATGCCGGCTCAGGCTGGTCGCCGGCGTTGAGGTAAGACAGGATCTTCTCGGTCGCCCATATCGAACGCGTCGCTCAAGCGCCCTTCGTCGTCGTGATGGACGACGAGCCGCTGCGCCTGTTGCCAGCCCGACAGGTCCTTCGATGGCACATTGGCATAGCTCGCCAGTTCGGCCATGGAGCTTGCTTGCGCCTGCTTGGCGCGCTGGCTGTCCCGATGGGCGTATCGCCTGAAGGGGGCCATGAGCAGCATGGCCGCGAAGATGACGCCGATCACGCCGGCGTAGATGATGAGTAGGCTGGTGCTGCGCAGTTGGTCGGCGGACTGGAACAGGTGGCGCCATGCGTAGTATCCGACGCCGATCCAGAACAGTATCAGCACCGCCGGGCGCAGCAGCTGCAGCCAGATGTACATGCCGATGGCGCGATGGGGTGGCTTGTTGGTACGAAAGGCTTCGAACGGCATGCGTGTCGCATCCAGGATGGGGTCCTGGTTCGGCTCGGCCCAATCGCCAATTCGATCGGTCGGTTGGAGTTCCAGGGTTCGGGAAGGGTGGGGCATAGGCCGCAGGTTTTGATTCATTTCAGTTCGCATTGATTTGTCCTCGATCAGGACTTGTCCAGACCGCACGCTTGCCGCGGCGGCGAAACAGGGTGATGGGAATTGCAAGCACAGTGGTGAACATGTTGATCATCCAGAATGCAATGGGATACCAGACGGTCCAGACGAGGTATCGCATGATGTCGCGGTCGTAATGGCGATCGATCCACAGGCTGACCAGCATCTGCAGCATGCAGGTCGCACCGAGCAACATGCCGTTCCATTCCGGCAGAAAGCCGACGAACTGCCACTCCGGTGGCAGCAAGCGCTTGATGACGGAAAGGATCAACACGCTGAACATGGCATAGGCCCAGACCACGCTGGCCAGATACTCGAAGAAGATGGGCCACATGCGGATGTTTCGCGGATGGAGCACCTCGAGGCCATGGCGCAACAGCGTCTGCGCTCCGCCGGTCGCCCAGCGTTGGCGCTGTCGGTACAGGCCGCGCACGGTCTCCGGCATCAGGATCCAGCACGCCGCACGCGGCTCGAAGCGTACGTCCCAGCCCTTGAGCTGCAGCTTCCAGCTGATGTCGATGTCCTCGGTCATCACATCGGGACTCCAGAATCCCACCTCCAGCAATGCGCTCTTGCGAAACATCGACAGCACGCCCGACACGGTGAACAGCCGTCCGATCAATTGCTGTGTGCGCTTGATGAGCCCGATGGTCGACGAGAACTCGCCGACCTGCATGCGTCCCAGCAGGCTGGTGCGTGTGCGGATGCGCGGATTGCCGGTGATGGCGCCCACGCGCTCCGACTGCTGCATGTGCCGCATCATCCAGGCGATGGCATCGGGGTCGACCAGCGCATCGCCATCGACGCCGAGGATGAAATCGCCTTGGGCCAGCAGCGCCGCGGTGTTCAGACCGACCGCCTTGCCCTGGTTGATGGCATGGTGAAGAACGCGCAGTCTGGGATAGCGCGCAGCGAGTGCGTCGAGTTGTGCACGGTGTCGTCGGTGCTCCCGTCGTTGACCGCGAGCACTTCGAAATTCGGATAGCGACTGCGCATGAGCTGGTCGATGACGTCCGTCACGCTTCTGCCTTCGTTGTAGCACGGCACGATCACACTGACCATCGGCGTGGCGTCCAGCATCGACAACGGATCTTTCGGAAGATGGCGATCGCGCTCGAAGAAGAACGCGTGGGCGAGGCCACCGCACATCCAGACGAATGCCATCAGGAAGGGGTAGTAGAAGACGAAGCTGAACAGGAACCGGACCAGGCCGGCACCAAAGAAATCGGAGCTCATCGAATGGATCCTGATGCGGCGCCGTTGCTGCCGTCGCGTGGTTGCTCTGGAACGAGAGTGGGAACCTCCAGCTTCTGCGGCGCTGGAGAGGCCGACGTGAGGCCGACGGCGTTCGGCAACTCGGTCCGCACGGACAACGCGGCGCGCACCGTGGGCAGTCCGGGTTGGTCATGCAGGAAGTCGTCCGGGGAGTACGCCAGATGCCGCGCGCCCATGCGATGCAGCAAAGACCACTCTGCCGCCAGCGTCTCGTCCGGCACGGCCGAGCCGTCCCGCCAGTCAGTTGCCTGCAACTCGAACACGGTCCGCTCGATCCCGTGCGGCGTCGCCGATACCTTGCGCGCCAGTGCGGCCAGCCAGACCGAGGGATCTGCCGCATGTTCCCTGAACGGCATCGCCATCACGGCCGTGTAGTCGTAGGCGTCGAGCGACTGCGCGTAACTCTGCGCGAATGAGGATTCCGCCTCGGGCTGCATGACGGGTTGCGCATAAAGATTTCGCGCCGTCAGGATCCCGGGCTGCCAGTCGCGCACGCGCTGCGCCAGTTCGAGCGTGAAGTCGGTCAGGAAGCGCGTCTTGGACGCCGACCAGCGCGCGTGCAACGTGGGGTCCGCACGGATGGCCGACACATCCGCGGGCAGGCCCCAAGCCGCGTAGGTTGCGATGGCTGCGGGACTGGTGTCCTCGTCATCGCCGATCGTGGCATCTTCGTGGAAGAGTATTCCGGCAAAGGCAGCGTGCCGGCCCAGGTCCTCGTAGATGTCGCCGATCAGCGCACGGACCGCAGGGTCGAAGGGGGACAAGCGTGCATGACGCGCGCTCTCCGATGCTCCGTCGGGCTTCGTTGCGCCCTGCAGCCGTGCCACCTGCCTCGTCGTCAGCGGATTGCCCGCGGGCAATCGGAACGCCATGACCGGCATCCATGCATAGACCTGCACGCCGGTGCGGGTTCGCAGTTGCCAGGCGACCCGATTGAACAGGTCGGCCCGCATCGGCATGTGGCGATTCGGGAAGTAGAGTGCGTCCGCCACGCCGTCGCCGTCGGGGTCCGCAAAGGCTTGAAGATAGACCGCACCGGGCCCGATGGCCTGGACCCGATCGAGCAGCTGCGACAGCTTGACCTCCTGGCGCGCCGGATCGGGGTCGTAGACACGGTCGAGGTCGACGTGCATCGCGCGATGGAGCGGAAAGATTGCGCCCGACTTGGGCATCCTCAGCAGCATGTTGTAGGGCACGGGCATGTCGAAGCTCGCCAGGCCGCGGCCGATCTCCTTCAACGGAACGCCGCTGTCGTTCGGCCCCTCGTCCAGGGTGAGCGTGATCGGCATGCCGGCGCGATCCGCCGCGCGCAGCGCCTGGCGGTTGTAGGCACCGTAGGGCCACACCATCGCTCGCACCCGGCTTGCCGTGTGGCGTTCGATGAGATCGCGGCTGCGGCGCAGGTCGGCCTCCACGCGCGCCTCGTAAGTCGTCACGTCCTCATAGCGCTGTGTGGCCGCGTCATAGGCCAGCGTCGTCGCAGCCGGTTGCAAGTTGCCTTGCGGGTTGCCGGGAATGCCCTGGTGCATGGCATCGCTGTGGCTTGCGAATTCCACCAGACCCGAGGCGGCCATCTCGCGCGCCTGCGCCCAGGACAGGAAGGCTTCGCGCAACGGTGGCGACACTTCGCTGAAGCCCGTCACCGGCTGCGCCGCTGGAACTTCGAGCCAGCTCGTCACCAACGCCATCACGGCGGGGTAACCAAAGCGCCGGAGCAGCGGGAAGGCCTTGGTGTAGGCACTCTCGTAGCCATCGTCGAAGGTCAACAGCACGGCGCGCGGTGGCAAACGCGGCCCATCGGCGCGGGCATCGACGATCTGCTGCAGGCTGACCGGGTGATAGTCGGAAGCCTCGAGCCATGAGAAGAACTCGGCGAGCGTCCGTTCGTCGATGGCCGTTGCGTCAGGTGCGGTCGCGAAGGTTTCCCGCACATGGGTACGCACGTCGTGGATCGCTATGGCGCGGAAGGTCTTGCCGTCGTCCGCATCGGGCGGGGGAATGCGTTGTGCTGCCGCCGGCATGGCGAGGCAGGCGCCGGCCAGCAACAGCGCGAACGCAACAGGCAGGCGCCGGCGCATCACTGCAGCGAGATTGAATATTCTTGTCATTGCAGTGGCACCGAAAGACTCAGGAAAACGAAGGGGCGGCGTTCGCGTACGCCGTCGTAGGGACGGCTCGACACGCCGAGCCCGTAGCGCAGCCGCATGGTCGGGCTCAGGCCCCACTCGTGTGCATAGCGCAGCGACCACAGCAGGCCGCTGCCGAACCCTTCCTGCTGGTACCGGCCGGTGCTGACCTCGACCGCTTGCGCGAAACTGCGGTCATCGCGTTTCCAGGTGAGGTAGCGGCCACGCAGGCCGATTTCCTCGGCGGTTTCGCGTGACGGGCTGAAGTACGGCACGTTCTGGTCTTGATAGCGTGCCGTCTCGATCGACATGGTGCTTTCAAGCTGGAATTCGGGGCTGCTCGCCAGACGCTCGCGCCACGTAAGCCCGACCGAATCGCGCGCGTTGCCGTCGCTGAAGTCCATGCGTCCGGCGGTCCCTTCAAAGACGCGGGACTCGTCGACGACATAGCTCGCGCCGACTTCGGTGGCATGCGCTCCGATGCCCGCAAGGCGCGCCTTCCATGGTGTGTCGAGGCTGTTGGTGTCCACCGTCGCGAAGAGACGCCATGCATCGCTTGCCCGGTACCTGGCGGCCAATGCCACGCCGGTGCGATAGGGGCCGTCGTTGGCCTGGGTCACCTCGCCGCTGAGGTTCCAGCGTCCCTTCAGCCATTCCGCGCCGAGGCCCGAGCGTGCGAGCAAGACATTGCCGCCGTCGGTACTCGCATGCGCGAGCGCCTGGTGGTAGAAGATTCGCCACTGGTCATCGACCCAGGGTGCGATGAGTCGGGTGTCGGTTCGCCAATCGCGATTGGCGAGGGCACCGCCATCCTTGCCTGCCTCGGCGTCCACTTCGAGTCGGGGCGCCATGGTGGCATTGCGCAGCCTCACCGCATTGCGTACGGCGATGGCGTCGGGTGCCTCGGTCTCGAGCCGATCCGTCAACTCCCTCGCGTCCTTGAGTTCACCGACGTCGAAGAGCGCTCCGGCAAAGCCTGCCCGCGCGGCGACGTCGTCCGGGTGGTCGACAAGCACTTCCCGATAGTGGTCGGCAGCCGCATCCGGGTGATTGCGCACCATCGCGGTCTCGGCCTGCGCCGAACGAAAGCCCGCGTTCATCGGTGCCATGGCGGACAGAATCGTCGCGCTGCGTTCCGCCTGTGCCGGTTGATCGCTGTAGAGCTGCGTCAGCGCGCGCAGGTTGAGCAGCTCGCCATATTGGGCGTTGGGCCGCCCGGCCTCGGGTGTCTGGCGCAGGACCGGCGAGGTTGCAGCTTCGAGACGGGTCAGCAGGCGATCGGCATCCACGAAACGCCCGGTGTCGAGGTATGCGTAGACGAGGCCGATGTGCGTATCGCTGGGCATGGGCAGCCGATCGCCCGCGTCGTCCAGTGCCGCTTCGTACAACGGCACCGCCAGATCCGAGCGGCGCCGCTGTTGCTGAGCGCCCGCCACTTCCGACAGGACGTAGTAAGGCGGCATTGCACCTTCGGCGCGAAGTTCGTCGTACGAAGCGATGACTTCCGGAAAGCGTCCGCGAGCCGACAGCAGCAGGATGCGGTCGTAGTTCAGCTGAAGACGGAGCCTTCGCCAGGCGGCCGTGTCGTCTTCATGGCCGCCCAGTGCTGCCCTGTCTTCTTCGACATGGGTGGCCGCGAGCGTGGTGTCGTAGCGCGGAAGCAGCAGGTCGATGGCGGCGAATCTGTTCTCGCCCGATTCCGTGGTCTGCGATCGTTCGGCGACGGCCCAGCGCGAGGCCTGTCCGAGGGCTTGCTGATGCAGGCTGGCGAGTTCGAACGCCGAGAACATGCCAGGCCACGCTCGTTCTGCCGCCTCCGCTCGCTTCCACGCCGCGGTCGCTGCGTCCGTCGAAGCGAGCAGGAAGATCGCGGCTCGGTTCGCGTAGCGATGCGATGGTTGCAACGCCAGCAGTTGGTCGTACCGGCGCAGTGCCTCCGGTGAATCGCCACGTGCTTCCGCGATCGCGCCCCAGGCCTCCAGCACCGCGACGCGCTGTTCTGCCGTCGGCTCGGCCCAGGAGGCAGACAGGGCGGTCAGTGATGACTCGGCCCGCGCCAGATCGCCGTTGTCGAGTTGCCAGAAAGCCTCGAATACGCGGGGCCGCCATGCGTCGGGTTCACGCTCGCGCATCAAGCTCACGGCCTGGCCCTCCAACTCCCGGTCCGAGGTACCGCGAGCGGCGAGGAAGGCAGGTGCCAGCGCGTAGGTCGCGAGCGCCGACAACGGCGCCTTGCGAGCCCAGGCTGCCGCCTCGACCGACCTGCCGGCCGCCATGGCCCAGGTGATGCCATCGGCGCGGACACGGCGGCGCGCGACGTCGTCGAGTGGTTGCTGCTTCCAGGCGGCCAGACGGTCGAAGCCGTCCGACGCGGACACGCGGCCCGCCCGTTGCTCGGCGACCAGCTGGTCATGGGCGGCCGGGGTGTACGTCGCGACGTTCGCCGGGCCGCTCCCGGTCGATGTGTCGACGGCCTGTGCATGGGCGCCGGGCGTTACCGTGATCAGCGCAATGAGAGCGATCGCACCACCCAGCACGGTGAGCCGGGAGGCCCGCGGAACGCCACGGGGACTGTGGCCGGGTCGGTGGATGTAGCGAAGGGGGGTGTGGAAGTTGGAAGCATGAACTGATGCCGAGGCGCGGTTGTTGAGCTCGGCAGAGTTCCCTTGAATCGATTCCGAGAGGGCCATTAGTGGCGCGGTCTCTCCACGCGGGTGAGGTTCGAATGAGAACTTTCGTGTAGTCTGAAAGCTTATGTAACACCGCGTGAGCGGCGGTTGCTTCTGTGTGCGTGTCGCCTCGGTATCCAGAACGACAAGGTCGGCCAAGCACGGCCGCAGCAGCAGACGGGAAGCAGATGGAGGACAGGACCGGTCCTGTTCGATCGTCAGATGTGAACTATTTCTCGCTTTTTTACTATTTCGGGGTTCCGTCGCGGGGCCGGCGCATTTCCGTACAAATGTGCGGCGACGTTGCTCTCAGCATTCGGTCGTTGATCTCATGGCACTGGAGGGATCGAAAACGAAATAGAGGCTGTCTTGATAAAAATTGCAATAGTGGAGAACCACCCGATTGAGCGTTATGCAATTCGGTCTCTGTTTTTAAAACACGATGACATCCAAGTTGTCGGTGAGGGCATCAATGGCATGGAGGCCATCGAACTCGCTCGCAATCGATCACTGGATGTGATGCTTCTCGACATCTCGATGCCTGGCTTGAGTGGCCTCGACAGCATGGTGCGTATCCATGCGCGCCGCCCAGATCTCAACGTCCTAATTTTGAGTGGTTTCTCGGAAGAGATATATGCACTTAAGATGATTGAGCGCGGCGCGGCAGGGTATCTTAATAAACTCAGCGACCCAGGCGAAATTATCGAAGCTGTGCGGCACGTTGCCACCGGGAAGAAGTTTATAACGTCCAGCGTGAGTCAATTATTGACATCAAGCTTGTTAATAAACGATGCGACGAGCCAGCGGCACAATGCCCTGTCGAAACGCGAATTTCAGGTGCTACTTCAGCTTGCAAGGGGTGCAAAACTCAAATCAATTGCAGAGGATTTGTCCATCACGCCCAAGACGGTCGCTGCACATCGAGCACAGGTATTTATAAAAATGCAGATGAAGACAAAAGCAGATTTAACTCATTACGCTGTCAAGAATGGGCTGGTCCGTTGAACGGCGCGATGGCCGTGTGCTCCTATCAAATGACGTCGATACGGAGATCGAGACAAGCTGTTCGCTCCAATTCGATGTCGAGGGTGGCCGGCATCTCACCGGAGACGGTGTCACGTGCCAAGAAGCGGGCGAACGTTGACCTTCAGACGTTGAACGCGCTCGCGGAATCAAGCGGGGTCGAGCTGAAAATAGCGCCTCAAAAGTCCACCCTCGGCCGGCCTTCGCTGGGCTTGATTTGGTCGAATTCCAAGGCCCCAGCCGATATGCTCGTCCGCAAGGCTCTCACGAAGGGGGCGTTCGTAACGATCGTTGAGCAGGGCTATCCAGCAGTTCTGGAGGAGTTCCAGGCGCTGAAAGCCGAGGATGCGATCACTCCTGCCGTAGCGGCAAATGTGGAGCGGATGCTGCACAACATCAAGCAGAGGATTTCACTTGCTTCGTGAGATATGCAGCGCCTCTGGGATGACCTGAAGAGGGAAGAAGGTCTTGCGGGTTTCATCCGCGTTGGCGGGACGGCCTTATCGATGCATTTGAATCACAGGCTCAGTGAAGAGCCTCGACTTCATGTTTCCGCAGCCCAGGTTACCGCGCATTCGTATCAATGCCTTGAAGCGAAAATCCTAAGAAGCTGGGCACGAGTTCGTCGCAATTGACAGCCCAGGCGCGCTGGTTGAGTTCGACGATTCGGGCATGGATTACTACGACCACCAGAGGACTATGTCCTCAGCGAGATCAAGGTCAGATTTTTCGCGCCTGAAAAGGAAGGCAGGCTCATGCTCATGTCGCCTGCAGCTGACACAGTCAGGGTCGCAAGCGAACAGGAAATCTTCCGTCTGAAATGCATTGCAAGCCCGAGCAGGTCAAAGACCCGGGACTGGTTTGACATTGACCTTTTGCTGAAAACAAGAGCGTTCGGGCCGCTCGACATGTCGGCCGCAACCAATGGCGAGGCCGAGCAGTTCATCCGGTCGACGCTGCGCAAATGGGCCTATGAATGGACGCATCAGAACTCAGTCGAGCGAACCGATGCCCTGGCGAGCTGGCAGCACCAACGACAACTGGCATCGATTGCATAGCGGCATCGGGTGCATCGCTCGAATGCACAGACTCAAATTTACAAACAATCTTTTGACAGTTCATCGCTAGATGTGAGGTGCAAAAGGTTGTTTCGGATGTTCATTCGGAGAAGTTTTGAGGGACTGGAAATCGCCAAACCCCAGTCAACTCAGGGTACCCGATCGGATGAGCACCCGTAAGGATGCCGATTGACCTACCTTTCCCGCATGGAGATGTTCAAAGACATCACAGGGTGGCGTCAGCGCATCAGATGCTGGCGCCAACCAAGACGTCAGTGTCCAACTGGCTCTCGCCCTATCTGGCCGATGGCGCCACCGGTCTTTCAGTGACAGTGTGCAAGCGAACCAGTCGAGGGAATGGCGGCGCGCGATATCTACTGAGATGCAAATGAAACATGCATGTATTTTATGCACGTGAAACGTATGATATATAACGTACGTATCTTTTTAATTTTCGATAACATTCATTTATCGTTGGTAAATAACGGCAAAACCGGGGTGACTCCATCTTCACAAGTAGCCTCCTTCAACAGCGACCATGGCTGTAGCTCGACGCGAGCGCCGGGCCAAAACGCACGGGGGAGGCGCATTCGGTGGGTGATGGCTTCAGTCTCAGACCATTGCCAGTCGAGTCGACGTCGGATCACGTGCAGGTGCTGAACGTGTGGTTGGTTGCCGTTGTGGCCGAGGTCCAAGTGACTTCGTCCGTGGCGTGGGCTCGAACCGCCACCTCCCGGTAGCTCGCCGGCAACTTCAGGCTGCCGGCGAAGACCTGTCTCCGGGCTGCCTGCTGATCTGCAGCATCACGTCGAGCACGCGATGCTTCGAGTTCTCGATGTGCGCATTCATCTGCGCCAATGCGCCGGCGCGGTCGCCGGCTGCCAGCGCGCGCAGGAACTGCAGGTGCTCCCGCATGCCAGGTACCACCTGCACCGGCCGCATGGAGTCGGCGTCGAAGCGGATCAGGCGCACGTGCAGGCTGTTGACCCGGTAGATCTCGGACAGGATCTCGTTGCCGATCGAATCGACCATCAGGTCGTGCAGGCCCCAGTCGACCGCCTGCGCGTCCTTCTCCAGCGCGTCGTCGGGCTGCTGTGCCAATGCACGGTCGAGGATGGCCTGGTGCTCGGCGATCAGGCGTTCGATCGTTGCCGCGCTGGCGGTCTTCGCGAAATGCTGGGTCGCCTCGCGTTCGACCATGGCGCGAACCTGCCAGGCATTGCGGATCAACTTCATGTCCACGTTCGCGACCTGCAGGCCGCGTTTGGGCACCGCCTTGATCAGCCCCGCCGCTTCGAGACGCGGAATCATTTCGCGCACTGCGGCCAGCGGCATCTCGAGCAGCCGCATCAGTTCGCGCTGCGACACGAACTGGCCGGGTCGGATGCGCGCATCGATGATCTGCTGGCGGAACCCCTGGTAAGCCAGGCTGCGCTGGGTGGTGGGCGGGGACGGCGCGTCCTCCCTGCGGACGCCGGTTTCGTCCCGGTCCGGTGGCGCGATGGTTGTCGTGGGCATGGGCGGGATGTTAAGCGCCAACGCCGTCGAGCCCACGTCAGCCGGTCACATGTGTGTATCTGACATGTCAGGGATAACACTAACATCCATCTAACATGTCAGTTCTATGATCCGGTCCATCGGCAGGGTGCCATCACGGTCCTGCCATCCCGCAAACCCGCTTTCATGGAGTCATTCAATGGGTCTCGATCTCACCGGCGTCATTCCTCCGCTCGTCACGCCTTTCAAGGCCAACGGCGACATCGACGAAGCCGCGTTCCGCAACGTCATCCGCTTCAACCTGGCCAAGGGCGTGCACGGCGTGTGCCCCGGCGGCAGCAGCGGGGAAGGCCACACGCTGACGCTCGACGAATTCGTGCGGCTGATCGAGATCTGTGCCGACGAGGTCAAGGGAGCCGTTCCCATCGTGGCCGGCATCATCTCCAACAGCACCCGTGACGCGATCAACCGTGCCCGCGCGATCTCGCACCTCAAGATCGCCGCGCTCCAGATCACGCCCGTGCATTACCTCTTCAAGCCGGACGAGGACGCGACCTACCGGCACTTCAAGGCGCTCACCGAGGCGGTGGATATCCCGGTCATCATCTACAACGTGGTGCCGTGGAACTACCTCACGCCCGCACAGATGATCCGCCTGATGAAGGAGCTGCCAGGCGTGCAGGGCGTGAAGCAGAGCCAGGGCGACCTGAAGCTGATGGCCGACCTGCTGCTCGGCGTGCCGGTCGGCTGCAAGATCTATTCGGCGGTCGATGCGTTGCTCTACTCGTCTTTCGCACTCGGCGCGCACGGCACGATCGCCGCCACGCCAGCGGCTATCCCGGGCGTCTGCGTGGCGCTGTGGAACGCGGTGCAGGCTGGCGACCACGCCAAGGCGCTGGAAATGCACACCGCCATGCTGACCTACTGGAACACCATCGTCGCGGACAACCTGCCCGCGAACATCAAGACCTCGATCACGCTGCAGGGCTGCGACGCCGGTCTGCCGCGTGCGCCGATGCCGGCCACCACCGAGGCACAGCTTGCGCGCATCAAGCCGGCGCTGGACGCCGTGCTGCGATTCGAAGCCTGAGCACGACGCGACTTCGATCCAAGAACACAACAGGAGACACGCCATGACAATCAACCGCCGCAAACTGCTGACCCTGGGAACGCTTGCCGCCGCAGGCAGCACCTTCGGCGCCAGCGCATTCAGCCAGCAGTCCTACCCGAGCAAGCCGGTCACCATCGTGGTGCCCTTTGCGCCGGGCGGAAACACCGACCTCATCGCGCGCATCCTGGCGGTGTCGCTGACGAAGTCGCTGGGCCAGTCGGTCATCGTCGACAACCGCGGTGGCGGCGGCGGATCGATCGGGGCCGGCCAGGTGGCGCGGGCCCAGCCGGATGGCTACACGCTGCTGCTGTGCGGTGCCGGCGTGATCGTCACCCTGCCCGAGATGATCAAGACGCCCTACAGCCGTGCCAACTTCGCTCCGCTGGGCCTGGTCAACAAGAGTTCGATGGTGTTGCTGGCGCGCAGGAACGACACGCGCTTCAAGAGCTTCGCCGACCTGGCGACCTATGCGCGCTCCGGCGAAGGCAAGCTCACCGCCGCGCACTCGGGGCAGGGCACGCCCAACCACCTGGCGCTGCTGCAACTCGAGAACCTGCTGAAGACCACGTTCACGACAGTCAGCTACAAGGGCTCCGGACCGGCGCTGGTCGACCTGATCGGTGGCCAGGTCGACGTGCATTTCGACCAGGTCACGAGTTCGCTGCAGCATGTGAAGTCCGGCGCACTGCAGGCGCTGGCCGTGCTCGGTCCGACGCAGGACGCCGCGCTGCCCGGCGTGCAGACCGTGGCGCAACTCGGCTTCGGCGAACTCGACGGCACCACCTACATCGGTGTGCTGGCGCCCAACGGGACGCCCAAGGACATCCAGGACAAGGTCGCCGCCGCGATCCGGCAGGCGGTTGCGGATCCGCGCATGGTCGCCAGCTGCGCCGAGCTCGGAAGCACCGCCTTCCCGAGCACGCCGCAGGAATTCGTCAAGGTCCTCGATGCCGAGTACGCCGTGGCAACCCTGGCGGCCAAGGAAGGCCGCCTCAAGGCCGAGTAACGACCGGCCAAGGACGCATCCAACGTGAAGAAGATCCTGAACCGGCCGGAGGCCTACGTCGACGAGATGCTCGACGGCTTGTGCCTGGCCCATGGCGATAGCTTTCGCCGTCTCGGAGACGACGGGCGCATCGTGGCACGTGCCGGCGGGCCGGTGGCCGGCAAGGTCGGCATCGTGACCGGCGGGGGCTCGGGCCATCTGCCGGTGTTTCTCGGCTACATCGGCGATGGGCTGATCGATGCCTGCGCCGTCGGCAATGTGTTCGCCGGCCCGCGCGTGGCCGACTGCCAGGCGGCCGCTCAGGCCGTCGATGGCGGCGCGGGCATCCTGCAGCTCTATGGCAACTACGGCGGCGACCGGATGAACTTCGACATGGCCCAGGAGTTCCTGGAGCTCGACGGTGTCGAAGTCGCCTCGGTCCGCGTGGCCGACGATGTCGCCAGTGCACCGGCCAGCGAGCGCGAAAAGCGCCGCGGCGTCGCCGGTATCGTCTATGCCTACAAGATCGCCGGCGCCCGCGCCGCGGCAGGTGGGACGCTGGCCGAGGTGCGGCAGGCGGCCGACAAGGCGGCCCTGTCGTGCCGGTCGATCGGTGTTGCGCTGTCGCCCTGCGTGGTGCCCGAGTCCGGCAAGGCCTCGTTCACGATCGGCGACGACGAAGTCGAGTTCGGCATGGGCATCCATGGCGAGCCCGGCCTCTGGCGCGGCCCGTTGCCGACGGCGGACGGACTCTCGCAACAAATGCTCGACCGGCTCCTGCCCGAACTGGACCTGCAGCGCGGCGCGCGCGTTGCCGTGCTGGTCAACAGCCTGGGCGCGACACCGCCTGAGGAGCTCTACATCCTGTATCGCCACATCGCCGGCGTGCTGTCGGACCTGGGCGTCACGCCGGTCATGCCGCTGGTCGGTCGCTATGCGACCTCGATGGAAATGGCCGGTGCATCGCTGACGCTGATGCAGGTCGACGCCGAGCTCGAAGCGCTCCTGCGCGCACCAGCCAACTGCCCCTTCTGGAGAGTCGGATGAACACCCTGTCGCCCATGCCCGCAGCCGCCGGCGCGCACGCCGACACGCCGCTGACCGCCGCACTCGTCCGATGGTGCGAGGCGCTGATCGCGGCAGCGCCGGAACTGAACGCGCTGGATGCGCGCCTGGGTGATGGCGACCTTGGCGTGACGCTGCAACGCTGCGCCGAGAACGTCGCCGCGGTGCTGCCGACGGCCGGCAGCGAGCCCAAGGCTGTCTTCAAGGCCTGTGCGGCCGCCTGCGCCAAGGCGTCGGGATCGAGCTTCGGCACGCTGCTGACGGTTGCTTTCATGACCGCTGCCAAGTCGGCACATGCGACGCCGCCGCTGGGCCGCGATGCGATCACGGCACTGCTGGGCGAAGTGCTTGCTGCGTTGATGGCACGCGGTGGTGCCAAGCTGGGAGACAAGACGATGCTCGACAGCCTCGACGCGATCGGCCTGGCGCTACGCGATGCGCCGCCACAGGCTGGCACGGACGAACTGCAGCGCCTGGCATTGGGCGCCTCGGTGGCGGCACTCGATGCGATGCGCGGTCAGCCCAACAAGATCGGCCGTGCGCGCATGTTCGCCGAGCAGAGCATCGGCATGGACGACCCCGGCATGGTGGCCGTGCTCCGCATGGTCGAGGCGCTGTAGCTCGCTCGCCGCCGAGACACCGCACATTGATGCTGGCATTGCCGGGCATTGCCGCTCACCTGAGATCGACCGTCAGCTCCGGCGCGCCGAAGGCCTCGAGCGTTCCCTTGGCACGTGTGAAATAGTCGCGCCAGAAAATCTCCAGCAATTGCAGGGTTTGGCCCGAGCGGTATGTATTCCTGGCGTTCTGCGGCACCATCCCGGCCCCCAGCACGAATATGCGTACCCCCTGCAAATCGGGTATCAGCTTGCGTGCATCGACCTTGCGCATCTCCTGTGCCGGGTCGATGTCCCGGATACGGTTGCCGGCATAGAAGTTGGCGAAGTCGCTGTTTTCGAGCATGTCCGACACCAGCAGCATGACGCGATCCCGTGCACCGTTGGCCTGCGCGTCCAGACCGATTTGCTGCAGCGACAGGAAGATCTCGCTGCGCGCAATGTCGGTGCCCGGTTTCGCGAAGCCCTTCAGCAGCTTCTGGCCGAATTCCTTTCGAAAGAAGTCCATCTGTTGCTGGAGGCAGGCATCGAGCTGGCGAACGGTGTTCATGCCGATGCTGTTGCGCAGCTTGTCCGGCAGCGGGGCCTCGAGCGTCCCGGCGAAGGGCAGGCCGAAGTGCTTGCCGGCCAGATAGGCAGAGAACTGATAGAGCCTGACTGAATCGCCCGGCTGCACGAAGCGCAACGCGTGCTGATAGACGGATTCCTGCAGTGACCTGGACAGCAGCACGGTTTCGTCGATGGCCACGATCAGTTCGCGCGCGCGACCGGCTGGCCGGTCGTCTGCCAACTTCACGGCGTCATAGCAACTGGGTATGTCGTTGCGTGCACCGTCTGCCAACGCGCACAGGCAGGTGCCCGCCAGCAAGAGGGCTGTGAGCCCGCAGTGCATGCGTCTCCCGCGCTTCATGCCGCCCCCGGCATGCCCGCAGTTGCAGACGATGCAGGCGCCCTGGCACGCGCCACCGCAAGCTGGACCGTACGGCGCCGCTGCAGCAAGGTGCCTTCGATGCCCAGCGAGGCTGCGATCTCTTCCAACTCGGCGCTGGAGTAACCGGTCAGGTCGCCGAGATTGGCAAGCATTTCCTCGAGCGCAGACACGGGGCCTTTCGTCACCTCTGCCTGGATGGGTTCCATCCTCGAGGCCTGAGGCACCGCCGGAAGCGCGTCGTCGCCGGCGGCCGCCCGCTGCGTCTTCGCGCGCTGGATGTGGTCCTGCTCCAGTTCACGCCGCGTGGCGGCGTCATCGAGCCGGCCGCGCAGACGCGACAGCCTGCGTTCCCGCGCGTAAAGATCGAAGGCGCCGCGCAGTCCGCCCGAGCCGTCGCTCCCCGCGAGTTCGTGCCGCATCTGAATGCGTTGATGCAGCGCGTCCAGCGCCGCCTGGGCGTCGCCCGAGATGAGCTCGCCCTTCTGTTCGTAGAACGCGGCGAACTCGCTCGCGCTGTTGAAATTCCCGATGAAGACGGCCGCCTCGCGCGACTGCTTGCCAGCGAAAGAGCGGAAGAATCCCACCATGATGCCCACGATCTGGATGCCCACGAAGATCACCGAAAGAATGACGAAGGTGGTCCTGTAGGCGGCGATATGGTCGGCCTGCATCTCCCCGGTGGCGCGATCGTCCGCCGCCTTGCCGTCGGCTCGCGCGTCGGCGGGGAGGTCGAACAGCGACATGCTGCCTGGCTTGGTGGCCATGGCACGGGCACCGTTGACCTGTCCGGTCTCGAGCTCCATGATCGTCAATGAACGGATCCAGTAGGCCCCCACTGCGAACACCAGGATCATCGATACCGCCACCGCCGAGAAGACCCAGCCGCCGCGCACACTGGCGGCGTGCGGTACGCGGTTGACGATCTGGATGTACTGCGGTTCGTCGTTGTCGTCGAAGCTGCGGTCCAGATCGATGCGGCCGCTGGGTTTCAGCGGTCTGGCCGTGTGATCCCGACGTGCGTTCTCGTACCAGGCCCGGGCCTTCTTCAGCAGCGCATTGCGGTGCAGCTCCCATCCCATCATGTGCGTCACGGTCACCAGGATGACCGCGATCATCGTGGCCAGGCCCCAGGCGGCGAACACCGCCTGATTGGCGGACACGCGCGAGTCCATGAAGGGCACCAGCACCAGGGAAAAGATATAGGCCTCGAGCAGCACCAGCACAATGGTGCCCACCCACATCGCAAGGCTCTTGGGCCGGCGACCGCGCTCATCGGTCTTGTTCAGGTAGTCCGCGCACTTGTCGAAGAAAGCTGCGTCCCGGGCCATCCGGCTGTAATGGGCATAGAAGCGCGAACACAGGGCCTCCTCGCTCTTGTACCAGACCACATCACCGCTCTGGCGGCCCTTGACGTGCGGCTTGCGCGACTCGCGTGCAATCATCCCGACCCAGGGCAGCCAGACGCCCAGTCGCATGAAGAAATAGCGCACCTGATCCCACCAGCGCATCAGGCTCAGCACCAGTGCCAGCGCTGCCCAGACGTACCAGTAAAGCCGCGCGACGTCGAGGGCCAGTCTCAAGGAGTCCATGGTGCGTTCCAACTCGGTAAAGTCTTCGAAGATGCCTAGAACCCGGCCGGGGCGAAGTCGGCGGCATAGGCCGTGCGGGTGGCCCTGAGGTAGTAGAGCTTCCCGGCCGATGCGACGCTGCCGTCCTTCGGCAGCACGACATCGAGGCAGGACACGGGCGCCTGTGCCCCCGATATGAAGACGCGGTAGAGCACCGCGTTCTCGCCCTCGTAGGCACTGGCCTGCGCGTTGAGCCGCGCGGTGAGCTTGCGATTGCCCTGGCTGTAGCCCTCGACCACCAGCACCCTGGGTGGCTGCGTGACTTCAGCACCCTCGCTGAGCACCCAGACCGGTGACAGCGTGATCTGATGGCCGTTGACCAGACCAGCCCAGGGGCGTCCGTTCATGTTGCCCAGATAGGCACGTGTCGGCCGCAATTCCAGCGGTGCGCCGCTTGCCAGTTGCTTGGCCACCCCGTCGACGCGCGGCCTGTCCTGCTGGCAACTGCGCATGGGTGCATTCGCGGCATAGGCGCTGCTGATCAAGCCCCCGCCGGTGCGCTTGAATGCGATGGCCTCGGCGGGTATCCAGGCCGCCCGGTCGGCTGGAATGCCGCCGAAGTCGATGACTGCGACGCCTTCCACTTGCCGGCCTGGCGGAGACACTGGTGCGCGCGCGGCGGATGCGGTGGGTGCGGCGGGTGCGCCAGGCACGGGAGCCGTGGAGCGCCGCGCGACGGTGCCGCTGTCGCCGCTCACGCCTTGCGTGCCATGGCTCAGATAGCGCGGATTGCCATGCTCCTCGACGACGCGCTGCTTCAGCAGATCGACCGAGGCCAGTTCGACGATCTCGACCCGGCGGTTGATCGCCCGCCCGTCGACGCTGTCGTTGTCGGCCAGTGGTCGCGATGCGCCGGCCCCCTGGTAGTAGATCCGCGTCGGTGCGGTACCGGCCCGCGCCAGGACCTGGCCCACCGTGCGCGCCCGTGCCTCCGACAGCGCCTGGTTGGATTCGGCACTGCCGGTGGCATCGGTGTGGCCCACGACCAGCAGGCTGGTCGGCAGCGCTGTCGCATCGGCGCCTTCGTGCATGGCGAAGGCCGCGCCGATCTTCTGGACCTGCCGAAGTCCGTCGGCGCTCAGTTGATCGCTGCCGACAGGAAACATTCCCTGATCCCGCACCTGTGCCACGAAGCCTGCGGGCACGGCGCTGGCCGATGGCTCATGCGAAGCGCTTCCCGGCACCGGTGGCCGGGCGGCAGTCGTGCTGCTCAAGGTTTCCATCTCGATGTGAATGCGCTCTTCCTGTGCAATTCGGTCCAACGCCTGTTGATGGCTCTGCCAGGCAGCGCCGACCGCACAACCTGCGGCCAGACCGAGGGCTGCGCCTTGGAGTGCGGTGCGCGAATTGCCGGCGCCCGCACCGAGCACTGCGCCGAGGAGGGCCCCGCCGGCGCAGCCTATCGCCGTGCCATGGTCACGGCCCGCCTGCTCCATGGACATGGGCGCGCAGCCGCCCAGGGCGAGCGCGGCCAGCCCCGCCAGGAGGCGACGATGGGCGACGGCAGAGGCGCCGCGCGACGTGATCACACAAGCAGCGCTGCCTTGCGCGATCGCCGGGCCAGGCGCTGGATCAATCGCGTCCATCGATCTCTCTTTCTCGCATGGTCTTCCCATGCGCTCGGCTTCGTCGGCGCGCGCCTGCCGGGCCCGTTCTTCGGCAGGTTGCTCGGCCTGTCGTCGCCGAAAGCTCTGCGCCCAGGAAGGCGAGAAGCCAGCGTTCCTTGAGATAGAGAAACGTCGCTTCCTTGAGGGGAACGGTGGTATTGCCGCTGTGCGTTTCGATCCAGGCTTTGCGTGCCATGTAAGCCGCAGCCGCGAGAAACACCATCCATGCGGCGATCGATAACATGCTGTTCACAGTTGGCTCCTCGAGCGTCGAGAACCCGGGCAGTGCGGCCGCATTCAATGGGTGGCAGTCCGCCTCCGAGGGACGTGCATCCAGTCTAGGAAGTGCAATCCATTTGCGCACCCCTCAATTGGGGGTGAATGGCGGCAGAGAGCCGTGGCGCCATTGCCTCCGCGCGGGCTCCGGCGAGTCGCTTCTCGCTTCCTGACATGTGCTCCAGGAGGCAAGTCTTGTTTTCTGAACGACGTCAGGAAAATCAGCTGCGCGGCGCATCGATGCTGAAAATGGCCTCCACCTCGACCGCTGCGCGCCGCGGCAGTGCAGCAACACCCACGGCAGTTCTTGCGTGGCGGCCATCGTCGCCGAGTACGGCAGCGAACAAGTCCGAGGCGCCGTTGATCACCATCGGCACGAATTCGTAGGTCGGCTCGCAGTTGACGAAACCGCCCACGCGAACGCATTGACGCACGCGGTCCAGATCGCCGTCGCAGGCCAGCTTCAGGCAGGCCAGCAGATTCAGCCCGCACAACTGCGCGGCCTTCTGGCCTTGCGCCAGATCGAACTCGCGGCCCAGTTTCCCGACGTATGGCACGGTGCCATTCCATTCGCTCACCTGTCCGGCCAGGAAGACCAAATGCGCGTGGATCCGGAAGGGGAGGAAGTTGGCCACGGGTATCGGCGGCATTGGCATCGCCAGGCCCAGCGCGGCCAGGCGCTCCTCGATGCGGCTCATGCGCGCAACCCCTGGACGACCGCGCCCGAGGTGGTCATGAAACCGAACAGCAGCTTCACGTTGTACTCGGTCGACTGCATGCAATAGTGTGGCGAGGTCGTGCCCACGCAGTCGCGCAGCATCACGACGTCGTAGCCCAGGAAGCTCGCGTCCTCCAGCGTCGTCATCACGCACTGATCGGCATTCACGCCCGCGAAGAGCAGCGTGCGAACGCCGATGTTGCGCAAGATGCTGTCCAGCGCCGTGTCCCAGAAGCCGCTGAAGCGGTGCTTGGTGACGTGGATGTCTTCCGCAGCCGGGTCGAGGCCGTCCACGATCTGTGCGCCCCACGAGCCCTTGCGCAAGATCTCTGCGCCACCTGGAATCCGGTCGCCCAGTCCAGCGCCGTTGCCGTCGTGCGTGTGAGCGTGCAGCAGCGACGGGTGGACGTTGAGCAGATCCTTGCGCACCCCCCAGTTGAGCCAGACGATCGGGATGCCTTCGGTGCGCAGTACCGGTAGCAGCGCTGCTATCGGAGCGATGGGTGTGCGGTCGGGCGTGATGTCGATGCCGCGGTAGTCCAGGTAACCACCCTTGCTGCAGAAGTCGTTCTGCATGTCCACGACCACCAACGCACTGCGGTTGGCGTCGAAGGTCACGGCCTGCGGCTCGGCGTCGATATCCACGGCGCGCACCGGCCGTGGGTCGGCGCGCGACAGGTCGACCCGCATCTCGCTGACCATCCAGCGATTGGCCGCATGGGATCCCATCGGTTTCATGGTGGCGCTCCTGGTCACTTGATGGTGCCGTTCACGCCCTGCACGAAGAACTGCATGCTCTCCAGCACCTCCGTGTCCATGGGCTTGCCGGCGGGCAGCACTTCCTTTCCGTCCTGGCTCTTGAGCGGTCCGGACCACACGATGAACCTGTCCTGCAGGATGTCGCCCTTCTTCGCCAGGATGGTTTTCCGCGCAGCGGCCGGTACGGCTGGGCCGAAGGTGTCCAGCACCACGGTGCCATCCTTCATGTCACCGCGCACGTGGCTGGGCTTCCAGGTGCCGGCCTCGATTTCCTTGACCAGCTTCAGCATGGTCGGGCCCCAGTTCCACGATGCGCCGGTGAGCACGGCCTTGGGTGCGAACTTCGACACGTCCACGTCCTTGCCCACCACGTAGACACCACGCTTCTCGGCCGTCTGCGCGATGGTGATGGGGCTGTCCACCTGCTCGCCGATGACGTCGGCACCGGCATCGATCAGCGAGTTGGTGGCTTCGGCTTCCTTGGCCGGCTGCAGCCAGCCGCCGGTCCACACCACACTGGTGGTGGCCTGGGGGTTCATGGCCTGCGCGCCCAGCGTGAAGGCGTTGATCGAGCGCACCACCTGCGGAATCGGGAAGGCGGCGATGAAGCCGAGCTTGCCGCTCTTGCTGGTCGCGCCGGCGGCCATGCCGGCCAGATACATGGCGTCGTCGGAGTTGGCCCAGTAGGTGCCGACGTTGCCCCCGAGCTTCGCGCCGCCTGCGTGCAGGAAAGACACCTTGGGGTATTTCTTGCCCAGGCCGATGGCGTAGTCGAGGTAACCGTAGCTGGTGGCGAAGATCACCGTGGCGCCGGACTTGATCATGCGTTCCATGACCTTCTCTACCTCGGCGGCTTCGGGGACGTTCTCGACGTGCAGCGTCTTGGTGCCGGGAATGTTCTTCTCGACGAAGCGGCGGCCATTGTCCATCGAGGTGTTGTAGCCGTTGTCCTTTTCCGGACCGACGTAGATGTAGCCCAGCGTGGCGGCGTGCAATGCGTGGCCCGACAAGGCGAGGGCGGCCGTCACGGCCAGGGGGCAGAAAAAGCGGTGCAGGTTCATGGGTTTCTCCAGAGGGTTGACGAAAGGGGAAGGCTTCAGCGCTCCAGCACGTCCTTGAGCGCAGCGGGTGCGCCGCTGTCGCGCAGCCGCACGCAGGCCACGGCGAACACGGCCAGGCTCACGAGGTAGGGCAGGGTGTGCAGCAGGTGTGCGGGAATGGCGCTGTGAGCCGCCTGGAGGCGCAGCGAAAGTGCTTCGGCACAGCCGAACAGCAGGGCGGCCGGCAGCGTCCACCACGGGTTCCAGCGCGCGACGATCACCAGGCCCACTGCAACCAGGCCGCGGCCGCCGGACATGCCTTCGGCCCAGGTGCGGGTGTAGTCCACCGACAGCGCCGCGCCGCCCAGGCCCGACAGCACGCCGCCAACGGCGATGCCACACACGATGGTCAGCGCAGGACGCACGCCGGCTGCCCTGGCGACGCTCGGCGATTCGCCCACCGCGCGCCAGGCCAGGCCGGTGCGCGTGGTGTACAGCCACAGCCCGATGCAGGGCACCAGCAGCAGGGCCAGCACCATGGTGGGCGTCATGCCGCCGGCCAGCGGCGCGAAGCCTTCGACGCGCTGGCCCACCAGGCCGGCGCCCGCATAGGCGCTGAGCCCGAAGCCCAGCATCCACACGGCCAGCCCGCTGGCGAATTGGTTGGCGCGAGCGGCTACCGTGAGCAAGGCGTAAACCAGCGAGAGCGCCGTGCTCGCTGCCGCGCCGACCAGCAGGCCCAGCCACGGGTTGCCGCTGGCGGCGGCCGCGCCGTAGCCGGCGGCGGCGCCCACCAGCATCTGGCCTTCCACGCCCAGGTTGATGCAGCCCCCGCGCTGGGTCAGGCATTCGCCCAGCAGCACGAAGAGCAGGGGCGTGGCGGCGCGGATGGAGGAGACGAGGAGGCCATCCATCAGACCGGTGAATAGCGTGCTGGCGTCATCCACGACGAGCTCCCGCATTCGCACGCCACCGTTCGCGCAGCCCGCCCGCCAGCAGCACCGACACGAACAGCAGGCCTTGCACCACCAACGTGGCCGATGACGGGATGTCGGCATTCATCTGCAACCCGTCGCCCGCCGCCAGCAGGCCCGCCACGACAAACGCATAGGCCACGGCACGCAACGCGTTGTTGCGCGCCAGCCAGGCCACCAGAAAACCGCTGAGGCCCGCACCGTTGGACAGGTCGGCCTGCAGCCGGCCTTGCACCGACGATGTTTCCGCAATGCCCGCCAGCCCCGCCAGCAGCCCGCCGGCCAGCAGTGCCAACACGATGCGCCGCTTCTGGCCGAACCCTGCCAACAGCGCGGCGCGCGGGTTGCTGCGCATCACGTCCAGTTCCAGGCCCCAGCGCGAGCGGGTGATCAGCAGGTGCAGCGCCAGTGCCAAGGCCATGGCGAGGAACAGGCCCGCATGCACCCGGCTCTCGAACAGCAGCGGCAGCCTTGCGGCCGCAGGGAACTCGATGCTCGCGGGCCAGCCCTGGCTTTGTGGGTTCTTCCAGGGGCCGTACACCAGCCAGGTCACCAGCAAGGCGGCCACGTAGTTGAGCAACAGCGTGGAGATGGTTTCATTGGCATTGGCGCCGATGCGCAGCAGCGCAGGCACAAGCGCCCACAGCGCGCCGCCCAGCGCACCGGCCAGCAAGGTGGCGGGCAGGAGCCATGCGCCGGAAGGTGCGCCCGTCGCCAGCAACAGACCGGTGCCAGTCAGTGCGCCGAAGTACAACTGCCCTTCGGCACCCACCGAGATCAGCCCCGCACGGGCTGGCACGATGGTCGCCAATGCGCACAGCAGGATGGGTGTGGCGCGCAAAAGCGTCTCGCCCAGCGCGTAGCCGTCGCCCCAGGCCGAGCGGGCGATCTCGGCCAGCATGGTCAGCGGATTCGTGCCGATGCCCAGGAAGAAGGCGGAGGCCAACACGATGAACAGTGCGGCTGCAGCCGCGGCGCCCGGGGCGTGCACGCGCAGATTCGACAACACGGCGTTCATGTGGGCACCGCCTCATGGGCACCGGTCAGCACACCGGTCATCCACGCACCGACCTCCGTCGCCTGCGTCTGCCGCGTGTCCAGCACCTGCACCACCCGCCCGCCCAGCATCACCGCGATGCGGTGCGAGTAGCGCAGCAGATCGCCCAGGTCTTCCGAGATCCACAGCACGGCGGCGCCGCGGCGCGCCAGTTCGAACAGGGCTTCGTAGATCTGCGCGGTGGCCGTCACGTCCAGGCCCATGGTGGGGTAGCAGGCGACGACCACGGCGGGCGTGGACGACAGTTCGCGCGCGGCCACCAGCTTCTGCAGATTGCCTCCGGACAGCGCTCGAGCCTGCGCGCCCGGGTCGGCCGGCCGCACGCCATAACGCTGAATCGGTCCCCACGCTTCTTCTTCCAGCAATGCGCGTTTCGGGAAAAACGGCAGCGCCGAGATGCGGCGCAGCGCCAGGTTGATGGCCAGCGACAGATCCGGCGCCACCGCGTTGCGCAACGGTTGCTCGGGTATGTAGGCCACGGCGGCCGAAGGCGTCGGCCGCACACGCGGTGCACGCAGTTGCCGGCCCTCGAGAATGATCTCGCCCGCGGTCAGCGGCGCGATGCCCGCGACGGCTTCCGCCAGGGTCGTCTGACCATTGCCTGAGATGCCCGCCACGCCCAGCAGCTCGCCGGCGCGCAACTGGAGCTCGATGTCGGTCGCCACGCCCGCGTCACCCGATGCGGTCGCGCCCTTGATCCAAAGCCGCACACCGGTACCAGGTTCGTCGACGGGCGAGGGCGGCAAGGGCAGGTGCTCGCCGACCATCAGGGCGACGATCTGCGCATCGTCCAAACCGACGGCGTCCTGGCTCGCCACCAGGCGCCCGCCGCGCAGCACGGCGATGCGATCGGCGCAGGCGTGCACGTCCTGCAGCTTGTGGGTGATGAGGACCACCGCCAGTCCGCTCTCGCGCAGCATGCGCACCAACATCCACAGGCGCTGCGCCTCGGCCGGCGCCAGCACCGCGGTGGGCTCGTCCAGCACGATCAGCCGCGCCTGCAGGTTCAGCACCTTGGCCAGTTCCACCAGTTGCAGCTGCCCCACCGACAACCGGCTCACGCGCTGGTCGGGATCGACGTCGGGAGCGAGTTCGTGCAGCCGTGCTGCGACGTCGCGCGTGCCGCGCAAACGGCGGGCCCCGCGCCCCAGCAGCCACGGCGCGCCGGGCAGGGCGAGGGCCAGGTTCTCGCGCACGGTCAATGCGGGGATCAGGCTGAACTGCTGAAACACCATTCCCACGCCGCGTGCCACCGCTTCGCGCGGGGAACCGCCGGCCAGCGCCACGCCGTCGAGCGACACCGTTCCGCTGTCGGCGCGGTGCACGCCGTAGAGGATTTTCATCAGCGTGCTTTTGCCGGCGCCGTTCTCGCCGACCAACGCCGTCACCTCGCCGGGCGTCGCCTCGAAATCCACGCCATCCAGCGCAGTGAGCGCGCCGAAGCGCTTGCCGATTCCTTCCATGCGCAGATGCATCGCGTCCCTCTTTGTCCAAGCCGTTCGTTCGATGACTTGAATGTAGGAACGAGGCGCGCAGGCGCCCATCGCGACACACGTGACTGAGCAGGCCGCGTGCCGCTATATGTCGCTAGCGGGTTCCGCTAAGGGGTCAGGCGTCGAGCCCGAAGGCGTACTGTGCGAGCTCGCCAGCGCTCTTGAGTGCCAGCTTGCGCTTGATGTTGGCGCGATGGGCGTCGATGGTGTGCACGCTGCGGTTGAGCGTGCGCGCGATGTCGCCGGTCTTCATGCCCTTGCCGATCAGGCGCAGCACCTCCAGCTCGCGGTCGCTGAGTGCGCCGAGCGTCTGTGCTGGCGCGCCCGCGGCGGGCTGTACCGCCGCGCCGGCCAAGCGCTGCAACAAGTGACTGCCCAGCGCGTCGCTCAGGTAGATATGGCCGTCCCTGACGCGGCGCAGCGCGACGATGATCTTGCGCGTGGCCTCCTGCTTCATCACATAGCCGCTGGCACCCGCACGCAGCGCACGTTCGGCGTGCAGGTTTTCGTCGTGCATGGACAGGACCAGGCACCGAACGTGCGGATAGCGCTCGCGCACGGTGCGGATCAGCTCCATGCCGGAGCGGTCGTCCAGCGACAGGTCGACAATGGCCAGGTCGACGGCGTGGCTGGCGACGAATGCCAGCGCCTCCGGCACGCTGCCGGCTTCGCCGCAGACCTGCATGTCGTCCTCGCGCGCCACCATCTGCGCGATGCCGTGGCGCAGGATCGGATGGTCGTCCACGATGAGCACGTTGCTGCGAGCGAGGGTCATGTGCCGCCTGTCGATTGCGGCAGCGTCACCGCCACCTCCCAGCCGATGGCGTCGGTGCGCGGCCCCAGGACGATGCCCGCGCCGATCAGTCGGGCGCGGTACCGCATGATGCCGAGTCCCATGCCGGTGCTTGTCTGCGTTGGCCGCTGTCCGGCACCATCGTCCGTGATGCGCAGCACCAGCGCATCGCCCAGCCAACCGAGAACGATGACCACGTGGCGGCAGCGCGCGTGCTTGGCGGCATTGTTTACCGCCTCCTGAGCGATCCGGTAGAGATGTATGGCAGCGCTGTGGTCCTCCACCTCCACCGGTTCGGGACATTGCAGCGTGCAGGACAGATTCAAGAAATCTCGCGTGTTGGTGGCCAGTTGCGCGAGCGCCGCACTCAGGCCGTTGTCCTCCAGCTCCACAGGAAAGAGCCCACGCGCCAGCAGGCGTGTCTGCGACACGGCGTCTCCCAGCATCGACTCGATTCGCTCGGCCACCTGCGCCGCGGGCCGGCCTTCCAGGTCCCGCGCCAGCAGCGCGGCCTGGAATGCGATGGCCGTCAGATGCTGGCCCAAGCCGTCGTGCAATTCCTGACCGAAGCGCATCTGCTCGTTTTCGCTGACATGGATGATCTCGCCTTCGAGCCGACGACGTTCGGCCACCTCCACCTGCAGCTCGGCATTTGCCTGTGCCAGCTCGCTGGTGCGCTCTGCGACGCGCGCTTCGAGCGTGCGACGCGCATGCCGCAGCGCCTCGGCAGCCTCCACCCGCGCGCTCACGTCCAGGCCGGAGACGATCACGTGCTCGATCGCATTGCCGTTGCCGTCGTTGACTTTGCCGCCCAACGCCGACACCGACCAGGACACGATCAACGGCGGCTTGTTATGCCGTCGGAGGCTGCTGTCGTGGCGCACCGATTGGCTGACTTTCAGGCGCAACAGGTCGGCCAGGGCTTCGATCTTGTGCCACTGCGCCTGAGGTATCAGCGCTTCGTCGAAACGTCGGTTCTGCAACTGCGCCAGCGTGTAGCCGGTGGCAACCGCCATCGCGTGGTTGATGCGCTGGATGCGCCATTGAGGATCGAGCACCGCGACCAGCGCACCTTCGGCGTCCAGCACCGCAGCGGCGAAGTCACGGTCCTGGATCGCCTGCACTTGTGCGCGGTCCCGTTCGGCGCGCGATGCGGCCAGCACCAGGCTGGTGACCGTGATGACGTTGGCGAACAACCACCAGCGCAACAGGCTGGCAGTCTCCGCATCGTCCACGAACGGGCCGAAGCCGTGCACGGTGCCGGCGATGGCCGCAGCTGACAGCACCAGGGTGAGGAGCGTCGCACCGCGCAGTCCGAAGCGCAGGGCTGCCCACACGGCCAGGGGGAACAACGCCAGCGATGCAGGGTAGTAGCCCTGCCGGACCCAGCCGACACCGCCGAAGATGGTGATGCATAGCGACGCGAGCAGGATCGCCAGGCCCGCAGCCTCGATCCGCCGCCCCGTTGACCAGGCGTACGACAGCCGATGCGGCCACCACGCTAGCAACAGCGGCGCCAGCACCACCGCCCCCGTGGCATCGCCCATGAGCCATTGCACCCACACGGACGGGTACACCTCCCACGGAATCGCGCCGCCGGCGGCCAGGCTGGCCGGCCCGATGCACGCGCTGAGCGCGGCACAGCCAGTGCCCAGCGCAATCAGCGCCACCACGTCACGTACGCGTGCCAGGTCGTCGCGAAATTCCGCGCGGCGCAGCAGCCATACGCAGCTGAGCGTCTGAAGGACGTTGCCCGCCGAGATGCCCAGGATGGCCGACATGGGTGCCCCGGTGCCGGCGTTGGCGATCAGGTCGCCCAGCACGATGCCAGGCCAGAAGCGCGGCCCCCAGCGAAGCACCACGAACAGGCTCAGGCCCGTGGGAGCCCATATCAGCGTGACATTGGGCGCCAGGCTCGAGTAGGCCAATCCGAGCCTTGCCAGCGCACCATAAGCCAGGCCGAACACCAGAATGCGCACCACGAGGCTTGGCAGCATTCGCGTCATGCTGCGGAGCGCGCCAATGCAGGCTTCGTGCACACGCGGCTTGCAGGACGGGGAAAGTGACGGCGCGCGCTCTTGCATGGCGTGATTTTGAGCAAAGGATGGGCGCAGTGCATCCATACACGCATCGGAACGGCATAGTGGAATCCGCTATTTTTGCGTCGTTCTCCAGAAAGCATGGTGGCTTCTGGTTCTGCTGCGATCGCCGCTTCAGCGGCGACAAACGGAAGATCCATGGGCACAGCCGTTGCGTGCTCGCCCCTGCTGGACGGGGAAGGCCAGTGGAGGCTGTCTGCAAGGCATTGGGGTTGGCGTCACCATCAAGCCTGATCACCGCCAATGGCGCGGCCTATCGCTCACAACTGCTCGCCAAGACCTTCGAGGCATTGGGCATCCAACACACATTCACCAGGCGCTATCGCCCACAGACCAACGGCAAGGCCGAGCGATTCATCCAGACCTGCTATCCGGGCGAGGTCGAGCAGGTGATCTTCACCCATCCCGCAGTCAAGGACTGCGCGGTTGTCGGTGCACCCGACGAGAAGTGGGCGAGGTGGTGACCGCGGTCATCGAGCTCAAGTCCGGAGCGCATCTCGACGCTGCAGAACTAATCGCGCATTGCAAGCCGCAGTTGGGAAGCGTGAAGTGTCCCAAGCATGTGCATATCTGGAAGGACCTGCCGCGAAGTCCCGTTGGCAAGGTTCTTCGCAAGACGGTGCGCGCCGAGTTCTGGAATGAAGCGAACCGAGCTATCTGAGAAAAAACCATGCCCATCTATTCTTTGCGGGGCGTTGCGCCCACGCTCCCCACGCCTGACAAGCATTGGATCGCGCCCAGCGCGGTACTCATTGGAAATGTTCACCTCAAGGAGGACGCCGCTGTCTGGTTCAACGTCAGTGCGCGAGCCGACCACGAGAAGATCACGATCGGTGCGCGCAGCAATGTGCAGGAGAACTGTGTGTTGCACGTGGATCCGAATTTTCCGGTGCATATCGGCGACGACACCACCATCGGCCATTCGGCGATCATCCACGGAGCCTTCATCGGAGATGGGGTCGTTGTCGGGATGGGCGCCATTGTCATGAACGGTGCGGTCATTGGAGACGGCAGCATCGTAGCCGCGGGTGCGGTGGTACCTGAGGGCAAGACCTTTCCGCCGCAGTCTCTTCTGGTAGGGGCGCCTGCCAAGGTCGTTCGCACCTTGGACGACGAGGCCGCCGAGCGCCTCAAGAGAGTCGCTGAGCGCTACGTTTCGAACTGGAAGGCGATGTCAACCGAGCTCCTATTGATCGCTTAACAATCAGTACGAAACCTCGCAGGCGGCGATATCTGCTCAAGAATCCGGCGTCATTGGACTATCGAAACAAACGAAGGCGAGTTTGTTGCCGTCTGGATCGCGTGCATAGGCGCCATAAAAGGAACCGCCATAGCGCGGCCTCCGGCCGGGCGAACCGTCGTCGCCGCCACCGTTCTTCATCGCCAGTTCATGGAGCCGATCGATCCTCGCAGGAGAATCAATAAGAAATGCGGTCATCGCGCCATTGCCTGCGCTCGCAGGCATGCCGTTGAACGGGTACCCGATCGAGAATCGCGTAAATGAGGCATCGCCATTCCGCCCCCAGGACGCCGATGTTTGATCGAGAAAGCATTGATCAAGACCCATCTCTTTGAATAATGGCTCATAAAAACGCAATGCACGCAACAGATCGTTGACGCCCACCGTGGTGTAGCTGAGCATCCGCTACCTTTCTCTGTCGAGGTTTAGCGAGCCATCGATCATGGCATGGCCGAGTGCGAAGATTTGCAGTTCAAGCCGAGAACATTCATGGTGTCCCAGGATCGATCAAGGGCGGACTCGAGCGCACGGTTTTGATCCCAATCAGGCCGCGTATGCGGTCGAGTGCTCGAGATCGTCAATGAGTGTCGGATATACGGCTGGCGCCCAGCCGAGCCTTTGTCGGGTGAGGGTGCTGGAAGCCGGGTTGTCCATGCTCACGAAGTGTCCCATTGGCCCGAAGTGTGCCGCGGCCTCTTGCGGTGACAGCGACTTGACCGGCACCTTCAACCCATGGCCGATGGCTTCCGCGATGGCCTTGAGCGTCACGCCTTCTTCTTCCACCGCGTGATAGCGCGCACCAGCCTCGCCCTTCTCGAGCGCGAGCCGGTACAGCGACGACGTCGCGAGGCGATGCACCGCCGACCAACGGTTCTGCCCCTCGCCGACATAGGCCGACACCCCGTGTTGCTTGGCGATCGCGATCAAATAGCTGACCAGGCCGGCCTTGTCGCGGTCGTGCACTTGGGGCAGGCGGATCGTCGATGCGCGTACGCCGCGCGCGGCCTGTGCCACGGCCACCTGTTCCGACACGCGCGGTATCGCCGGGGACGGCGCGTCGTCCTCGGTGCTCGCGCGCCCCGGCGCGCCCGGGATACCCGCGGTCACCACGAGGGGCTTGCCGCTGCCGGCCAGCGCTTCGCCCAGTGTCTCGATGGCGGCATGGTCGATTTCGCAGTTGCGCGCGAATTGGGTGAAGTCGTGGATGAAGCCGCAGTGCACGACACCGTCGGCCTGCGCGGCGCCGGCGTGCAAGGCAGCCAGATCCTCGAGGTCGCCGCGGTGGACATCCGCACCCAGCTTGCGCAGCGCCGCAGCGCCATCCTCGGAGCGGGCATAGCCCAGCACGGAGTGACCATGCTGCAGCAGTTCGGGGATGAGGGCGCTGCCGATGAAGCCGGTGGCACCGGTAAGGAAGACTCGCATGACGATGTTCTTGGAAGCTGATGAGGAACGCACTTTAGGACGCCTGAACAATACAATCCATGCTGTTCAGTCCGCAATATCTTCGCAATCGTCCGAAAAGATGCCATGGATCCGCTGTCCGATATCCTGTCCCTTCTACGGCCGCGCAGCGTCATGTCGGGCGCGATCGACTACGGCGGCGACTGGTGTGTGGCTTTTGGCGCGCACGACGGCATCAAGTTCCAGGCGATGACACGCGGCCACTGCTGGCTGGCCATCCAGGGCATGGATGAACCGATCCGCATCAGCGCCGGCGATTGCTATCTGTTGCCACGCGGCCTGCCGTTCCGGCTTGCGAGCGACCTGTCGCTGCCGCCGGTCGATGCAATGGCTTTTTTGCAGGCACCCCTGCGCGGGACGACGCGTGTGATCAACGGCGGCGGTGGGTGTCTGGCGATCGGCGGCCACTTTGCGTTCGCTGGCAAGCACGCCGAGATGCTGCTGGGTATGCTGCCGCCCATCGTCCACTTGCGCAGCGACGCCGACAAGGACGCGCTGCGATGGGCGGTGGAGCGTCTGATGCTCGAGTTGCGCGAGCCGCAGCCCGGCGGCTTTCTTATCGCACAACAGCTCGCATCCATGCTGCTCGTGCAGGCGCTACGACTGCACTTGAAGGATGCCACGGGCGAAGGCGTGGGTTGGCTGTTTGCGCTGGCCGACCGCCAGGTGAGCGCAGCCATGACGGCGATGCACGCTCAGCCCGGACGCCGCTGGACGATCGATGCGCTGGCAAAGGAGGCCGCCATGTCCCGCTCCATCTTCGCTCTCAAGTTCAAGCGCCTGGTCGGCGCGTCGCCGATGGACTATCTCACGCGCTGGCGCATGCTCTTGGCGGCCGACCGGCTGAGCAACGGCGGCGAGACGGTGTCGGCGCTGGCGCCCGCGCTCGGCTATGAATCGGAGAGTGCGTTCAGCACCGCGTTCAAGCGCGTGATGGGCGCGCCGCCACGCCATTACGGCCGGGGGCAAGATACGCCGTCTTCCGACGACGCGCTCGTACCAGTCCAGGCAGGAGTCCGTCCGTCCCGCTGAGTATGGATTAGCCGCCCCTCGGTCCCAGCCGAAGCTCGATCAGAAATGGTCCGGACCGGCTCAGCGCTGAAACGAGCAAGTCGTTCAGTTCTTCCATGCTGGCTGCAGAAGCCGCTTCTACGCCGAAGCCATTGGCCAACTTGACCCAATCCATTGCAGGATCGTCCAGCGAGAACATGCGCTCGGCGCTCGCCCCTGGAGTCAATCCCATGCGCCGCGTTTCAGTGAAGAGGATCTCGTAGCTTCGGTTCGAGAACACGATGGTCGTGACGTCGAGCCGCTCGCGGGCTTGGGTCCAGAGCGCCTGCACGGAATAGAGGCCCGAGCCATCGGCTTGCAAGGTGATGACGCGCCGTCGGGGTGCGGCGATGGCGGCTCCTATCGCCAGCGGCATGCCGCAACCGATCGCGCCGCCAGTGAGCTGCAGCCAGTCGTGCCGGGGAGCATGTTGCGTGGCGGCGAACACGGAACGGCCAAAGCTGATGCCCTCATCCACCACGATCGCGTCGTGCGGAAGCAGGGCGGCCAAGGACTGGCCGAACGCATCTGGCGTGATGGGCCCCTTGGCAACCTCGAGATCTGCCGCGGCGCGGGGCATGGTGTTGGCGCTTCCGGGCGCGGCCCCCAGACGATGGCAGAGCATGTCCAATGCCGTTTCCACGTCGTCGCCCGGGCTGCCGAGGCCGATGAATTGCGTGCCTTCTGCCTCGGGGCCGCTCAATCCGTCGGTGCCGGCGAACGCAAAGACGGGGCGTGCCGCGCCGACCAGGACGATGGCCTCGATGTCTGCAAACATCGCGCGCGCCGGCGCCACGGCGTAAGGAACCCGGCCGATGGCGGGGCGATCCCCACCCCGCTCGATGCGCCGGATGAAACTGTGCGCGAGCACGCGCGCACCGCTCTTCGCGCCAACGGCATGCGCCAGCCGCAGGCACCGCTCGGTCAACGCATCGTCGCCCAGGATGATCGCTGTTCGTTTGTCTCCGCATAGCAAGTCGTGTGCAGCTTCGATGGCGTCTTCGCCGACCACATTGCGAGAAGGCGTGGGAGGACAAATACCGACCGGCCCGCCCGTTCCCCAGCAAACATCGGATGGGAGGATCAGCGTCGCGATCGCGCCCCCGCCGAATCGGGCCTGTGCAACCGCGGCGGCAGCATCCGTGCCCACTGTGAGCGATGAATTGCTGCGGCGTGTCCAGGCTGAAACCGTCTGGGCAAACGCTTCCGTATTCGACGCCAACGGTGGATCGAGATAGCCGTGGAACTGGGCTTGATCGCCGACGATGTTGACGATCGAAGTGCGCGCCTTGCGCGCGTTGTGAAGGTTGGCCAGCCCGTTCGCCAGGCCGGGACCGCAGTGCAGGAGCGTGGCAGCGGTGGCGCCCGACATACGCGCGAAGCCGTCAGCTGCACCGGTCGCCACGTTTTCGGCCAGAGCAAGCACGCAGCGCATGGCGGGCACGGCGTCCAGACCGTGGACGAAATGCACTTCACTCGTGCCTGGATTGCCGAAGCAGGTGGTGACGCCAGCCTGAACCAGCGTCTCGAGGAGGGTTTGCGCACCGCTGGCGGGAGCGTGTTCCATGCCGTGGTTCCCTCACTCAATCGAGTTTGAGCTTCAGCGTCGCGAAAGCTTCGCGCCAGGCGACTGCGTCCTGATCGATGAGCGCCTGAAAGTTCGACGGATCCAGCAGCAGGGGCTGGGATCCGTCCCTGGCGATCAGCGCCGACACCTGAGGGTCTGCCACGGCAGCTTGCACCGCGGCGTTGAGAGTCGAGACGATTTGCCGAGGCAGGCCCGAAGGCGCCACCAGCCCGTACCACACCGACAGCCCGAGCTCCGGAAACCCCTGCTCGTACACCGTCGGTACCTGCGGCGCACTCGAAGCGCGAGACTTGCTCGTGACGGCCAATCCCTTGTATTCGCCTCCGGACACCCGATGAATGGAAGTCGGAATTCCGTCGAAGTACACCTGGATGTCCCCGCGCAGGAGCGCCGTGAGCGCCTGCCCCGCACCCGTGTAGTGCACCGACACCATGGACTCGCCTGCGGCCTTGGAGAGCAGGGCGCCCAGCACGTGGTTGGAGCTCCCGTTGCCCAGCGTGCCGTAATTCAGGATGCCCGGCTTGGCGCGTGCCAATGTCGCAAGATCCTTCAGCGAGTCGACCGGCAGATCCTTCGGGACGTCGAGCATGAAAGGCATCGACATGATGGCGGCGACCGGGACGAACTGTGAAGGCGTATAGGGGATCTGCTTCTGAACCAGCGGCACGATGCTCATCGTCGACGAGGTCGCGAACAGAAGGTTGTAGCCGTCTGCCGGAGCCTTTGCGACGGATACGGCACCGACCACAGTCCCCGCGCCCGGCCTGTTTTCGATGACCACAGGTTGTCCGAGCCGCGCCTGAAGCTTGTCCGCCAACACCCGGGCCACGAGGTCCGCCGAGCCGCCGGCGGCATACGGAACGGTGAGCTTGATCGGTCGATCGGGCTTCCAGTCGGCGGCGTGTGCGGATGAGGCAACAACGGTTGCGAGCATCCAAAAAAGCATCTTGCGGAGCGCCATTTCATTCTTTCCATTGCTGTGCAGCGGGGCTGCTGACGGGTGAGTTGCCGCCCCGTCGAGGCCGCGGCAACGCGAGGCAGTCTCCTTCAGCTTTCTTGTTCTCCCGGCTTCTTGCGGCCGGTCATCGGACAGGGCCTGCTTTCTAGACGGGCGCTTGACTCGGCGCGGACGGTTGCGCGGCGGCCAGTGAGTAAGTCACTGCGTAGCGGCTGGAGAGCAACTCTCCTGCGGTCACCGGTGCATATTTCGCGCCCGTCCCCTCACAGCTCGGAATGCACTCCACGACGGCTTCGTAGTCGGGGATGCAGAAATAGGGAATCGACATCCGATCCGCGGTGGCTGCGACGTCGGGCGGCGGATTGACGACGCGGTGCATCGTCGAAAGGTATCGGTCGTTGGTCCAGCGCATCAGGATGTCGCCGATGTTGACGACAAATGCGTCCTCGACCTTGGGTACGTCGACCCATGCACCGCCTGGCAACTGCACCTGGAGTCCGCCCGGCGCGTCGTCCACCTTGAGAATGGTGATCGCGGTCGCATCCGTGTGGGCAGCTGCGCGCTCCTCACCCTCGGCAGGCAAACCCTGAAGGGGCGGATAGTGGTTGGCACGAAGGATGCTCATGTGTCGATGCACCCTGTCCCGGAAGTACGACGCCGGCACTTCCAGGGAGTGAGAGAAGATGTCCAGGATCACCCCAGCCAGTTGCTCCATCGCAGCGTAATAAGACAGGAACGCGCCTTGAAATCCGGTTCGTTCAGCAGGCCAGAGATTGCCGACACCATCGGCGACCGGCCCGATGGCAAAGCTCTCGAACAGCGAAGGCTTCAGCGCTGGATTGCGGTCTTTGCCTACCGTCTTCAGGCCGACCGGGGAATAACCACGCGGGTTGGTTCCGGAGGGCTTGACCACCTCTTGCTTGATCGCTTCCGACGATCTGAAGAAGGCGTGGGCTTCGCGATACAGGTCATCGACCGTTTCGACGCTGACCTCGTGGCCGGTCACGACAAGAAAGCCGACCTGCTCGCAGGCCGCCTGTACCTGGCGCGCCACCGCGTCCTTGCCCGCTGGCGATCCCTGGAGAAAGGGTTGAATGTCGATGACCGGAACATGGTCAAGAATCGGAATATGGGTCATGGTCGTCCGTTCGGGCTGGAAGGGTGCTGGCATGACAAAAATGCTATCCGTGCCACGCCCGGAGGAGAACCAAGACTTTCTGAAGGCAAGCCGGAGTTATGCTGAATGCGTCCCCTCAACATCGATCACCTCCGGAGCCTGGTCACCATCGCCGACAGCGGCTCGATGGCCTCTGCGGGCAGGTTGCTGCACCTGTCGCCCGCCGCGCTCAGCCTGCATGTGGCCGAGCTCGAACGCCGCATCGGCGGACGCCTTCTCGTACGGCATGCCCGCGGGGTGTCCCTCAACGCCGCGGGCCGTGGGCTGGTCGATCACGCTCGGCGGATCCTCACCCAATGCCTGGAAGCGGAAGAGGTCGCAAAGACCTTGGTGCGTGAGCGCTCGAAGCGAATCAAGGTCGCGGCGCTGACTTTCTTCATCCTCGAAATGCTGCCGCGCGTCGCAAGCGGCGACCACCGGTTGATCGACCCGAGCATGATCGACTTCGTGGTCACCGAGGCGCCTTCGGCCCTGCAGATGCTTTACGCGGACGATGTGGATCTGGCCATCGTGACGAAACCGCCCCAGCTTCCGAGCGAGGATTTCTCATTGATCGCGCTGTGCACGCTCCCCCTGGCGGCGTTTGCGCCAGTGGGATGGCACATCCCCGAACGCGTCGGACCTTCGATCTTCACGGATCGTCCGCTCATCTGTCCTGACACCAGCACGGCATCGCATGAGATCGCCATGCGGTGGCTCGGCCGTGGTGCCGAGCAGCCTGCAGAGTTCACCGTCAATTTCCATTCCGCCATCCTCCGGCTGGTCGCAGAAGGCCTGGGATTCGCGCTGCTGCCTCACACGCCCAAGTTGTTGGGAGAGAGTCAGGTGTCGATCTCCGTGCTCGAAGACGGCCCGTCGATGGATGTGTACGCCGTCTACCGTCGCGACGCGGTTGGCAAGACGCCGTTGAAGCAAATCATCGACGCGGTCACGGCGGTGGGGCATCAGATCACGGCGAACGTCAGCTAGGCGGTCTCCCTCGGCGCATCTGCGCGGCAATCGTCCCCATACGGCGGCGCGACAGGCCTTCATGACGACGGCGGTGTCGTACAGCTTCTCCAAAAGAGCCTGCCACCTGCCGGCTCCACCACAATCCTCGCCCATGAGCAGCCAGGAAAAAATGCTATCCCTTCTCGACGCGTTCAGCGTCGATTCGCCCCTGTGGTCGGCAGAGGAACTCGCCGGACGCTTCGAGTTGCCGACCTCGACCTGCTACCGCTATCTGAAGTCGTTGCACCAGGCCGGCCTGCTGGCTCGCGTCGGCAGCGGTTCGTACGTGGTCGGCCCGCGCGTGCTGGTGCTGGATCGCGTCTCGCGCCAGTCCGACCCGGTGTACAGCGTCGGGAGCCCGGTGATCGTGGCGCTCTCGCGCCGCACCGGCTTCAGCGCGTTGCTGTCGGTGCTCTACAGCGATTCGGTGATGTGCGTGCAGCAGGTGGCGACCGAAGACGCGCCAGCCGGCCTGTTCGGGCGCGGCCAACAGCGGCCGCTCGTGGCGGGCGCGACGGCCAACATCATCCTTGCGCACCTGCAGCCGCACCAGTTGCGCAGCGTCTTCAACAAGCAGCCTGAGCGTGTCGCCGATGCCGGGCTCGGCCGTGATTGGGACACGCTCAAGGCCAGCGCGACCGCGATGCGCCAACAGGGCTACGCGTTCTCCGCTGGCGAATACCGCGCCGGCATCGCCGGGCTGGCCGCACCGCTGTTCAACAAGGATGGCGAAGTGCTCGGCAGCATCGCGCTGGCCACCTCGACGGATTCGCCGCAGCTTGCGGCGTTCAAGGCGCTCGCACCGACATTGATCGATGCCGCAGCGCGCATTTCACAGGGCATCGCGAAGAGCGCGAACGTGGTGGATCTGCCTGCGCGCGCACTGGGGTAGCGGGCGCGCCCGTAAGGGCGATCCATCACGACGGGCTGGCGTGGCTCTTAAAAGTTCTCCTACAATATGAGAATATTTTAAGAACCACGGCGAATGCCGCATGCCCATGACGACCTCCCTCGATGAGCTTCTTCGCAACCCGGTGAAGGAGAAACTGGCCCGCAACGAGGTCGTGGCTTCGATGATGGTGAGACTCGTGAAGGGCGTCGAGATCGCCCGCATTGCGCAGTCCGCCGGCTTCGACACCTTCTATGTGGACATGGAGCACAGCAGCTTTTCGCTGGAGTCCACCAGCCAGACGTGCATGGCGGCGCTGGAGATCGGCATTCCGGCTTTCGTGCGCGTGCCGGCGAACACCCCGGAATACATCTCGCGCGTGCTCGACGGCGGCGCCGTCGGTGTGATCGCACCGCATGTGCGCAGTGCGGCGCAGGCGCGCGAGGTGGTGCGCCATGCGCGTTTCGCGCCGCAGGGCGATCGCTCGGCCAACGCCGGCCTGCCGCATCTGCAGTACCGCGCCTATCCGACCCTGGAGGCCAATCTGGCGCTGAACCGCCAGACCATGGTGATCGTGATGATGGAAGCCGCCGAGGCGCTCGACCAGGTCGAGGACATCGCGGCGGTGGAGGGCGTCGACATGCTGCTGATCGGCACCAACGACCTGACATCCGAATGGGGCGTGCCGGGGCAGTACGACGATCCACGCGTGGCCGCAGCCTACGAACGCACCATCGCGGCCTGTCGTGCGAACGGCAAGCACGTCGGCATCGGCGGCCTCGGGTCGCGGCCCGATCTGGTGGAGCGCTTCGTGCGCATGGGCGCGCGCTTCGTCTCCACCGGCACCGATCTTTCCTTCCTGATGGCCGCCTGCACCGGCAAGGCGAAGGCCGTCGCATCGCTCGCCACCTGATCCCCGCCGTTCCGTTCGACACATAACAGGAGACATGACATGCCCACCACCCGATCCTTCCCGAGCCAGCCGTCCTGGCGTCCATCCACCCGCCGCGGCGTGGCGTTCGCTGTCCTCGCTGCCGCCGTCGTGGCCGGCAGCGCCGGCCCGGTGATGGCACAGGGCGCGTACCCGGACAAGCCGGTGAGGATCGTGGTCGCCTTCACGCCGGGCGGCCCCACGGACGTGGTGGCGCGCATGATCGCGCAGAAGCTCGGCACCAAGTGGGGCCAGCAGGTCATCGTGGACAACAGGCCCGGCGCTGCAGGCGTGATCGGCTCCGAGGCGGTCGCGCGCGCCCCGGCCGACGGCTACACCCTGCTGATGGCCACGGCCGGCAATCTGGTCGTCAACCAGCATCTGTACAAGAACATGAAGTTCGATCCGGTCAAGGACTTCACGCCGATCGCACAGACCGCCGGCGTCGACTTCGTGCTGGTGACGCAACCCACGGCGCCGTTCAACAACGTCAAGGAACTGATCGCCGCCGCGAAGGCCAAGCCGAACGTCATCACAAGCGCGACCTCGGGCAACGGCGGCGCGCCGCACCTTGCCGCGGCGCTGTTCGAGAACGAAGCGGGCGTGGACCTGAACCTGGTGCCCTACAAGGGCACGGCCGACGCCGTCAATGCGGTGCTCGCGGGCCAGACCGACCTCGACTTCGACGCCGCATCGCAGGTGGTGCCGCAGATCAAGGCCGGCAAGTTGAAGGCTCTGGCCGTGCTCGGCACCCAACGCTCGGCACTGCTGCCGGACGTGCCCGTCATGGCCGAGGCCGGACTGCCGAAGTACAACTTCAGCAACTGGTTCGGACTCGTCGGCCCGGCGCACATGCCCAAGGCGGTGGTCGACAAGCTGCAGAAGGACGTCGACGAGGCGCTCAACGACGCCGAGTTGCGCGCCCGCTACCAGACGCTCGGCCTGCAGGCACCGACCGCCACCACGCCCGCGCAGTTCGCGAGCCTGATCCAGTCGGACTCGGCGAAGTGGGCCACCACCATCCGGCAAGCGAACATCGCTGCCGAGTGAGGACGACATGGCACTGACCATCACGGAAAAAATCCTGGCGCGCGCGGCCGGGCTGCCCTCGGTGCGGCCCGGACAGTTCCTCGATTGCCAGGTCGACCAGGTCGCGAGCATGGACCTGCAGGGCAAGCTGGTGTTCAACACCATCGGCGCGATCGGTGCCGACCAGCTCTTCGATCCCGAGCGTGTCGCTTTCACGCTCGACCACCAGAGTCCGGCGCAGACGATCGCCATCGCCGATGTGCATGCGGCGATCCGGCAGTCGGCGAAGAAATTCGAGGTGAAGAATCTGTTCGACGTGGGCAGCGGGATCATGCATGTCGTGATGCCAGAGCGCGGCCTCGTGCTGCCAGGCGAGCTGGTGGTCATGAACGAATCGCACACACCGACCGGCGGCGCGATGGGCGCCGTGGTGGTCGGCGTCGGGCAGACGGACGCTGCCGTGGCGGCGGCGCTCGGGGAGATCTGGCTCGTCGTGCCCGCGACGATCCGGATCGAGCTGCGCGGCACGCTGCGTCCATCGGTCACGACCAAGGACGTGGCGCTGCATCTCATGCGGACGCTCGGCTACGAGCGCAAGGCGATCTACAAGACGATCGAGATTGGCGGCCCCGGTGTCGCGGCGCTGTCGATGGACGCGCGCTTCACGATCACCAACTACTGCTCGGACATGGGCGCGAAGTCCGCCATCTTCGAGCCGGACGCAGTGACCCTCGCCTATGCCGCTTCGCGTGCGCAGCGGGAGTACCAGCCGGTCTACAGCGACCCCGATTGCACCTACGAGGAGGTCATCGTGGTCGACCTCGACACGCTCGAGCCGCTTCTCGCGTGCCCGCACGCGCTGGACAACGTGCAGAGCGTCGAATCGCAAGCCGGCCGGCCGATCAACGAGGCCTTCATCGGCACCTGCACGAACGGCCGCTTCGAGGATCTGGCCGCCGCCGCGGCGATCGTGGCGGGTCGACAGGTCGCGCAAGGCGTGCGCTTCGTCGTCGTGCCCGCTTCGCGCGAGGTCTACCAGCGGGCACTCAAGGCCGGGCACATCGCCACACTCTCGGAGGCCGGGGCGCTGGTGTTCCCGCCCGGCTGCGGACCGTGCATGGGAGAGCACAGCGGCGTGCTGGGCGCGGGGGAGGTCGCGATCAGCTCCGGCAATCGCAACATGAAAGGGCGCATGGGCAGCCCGGACTCCTTTGTCTATCTCGGTTCGCCGCACACCGTGGCGGCATCGGCGATTCGCGGGGTGATCACCGACCCCCGCACCCTGGAACCCCTGCATCAGGAGGCAGCCCATGTCTAGGTCGATCCGTGCCAATGCCTATTGCGTGGGCGACGACGTGAAGGCGCTCGAAATCATGCCGACACGCTTCAAGAGCTCCAATGCGCTGTCGGACGCCGAACTGGCCAAGGCCGCGTTCGCCGATCTCGATCCGTCCTTCTCTGCGAAGGCGCTTGCGGGCGAGTTCGCCATCGTCGTCGCGGGCGTGAACTTCGGCGGCGGCGGCAAGACGGTGGAAGGGCCGGTGTTCGCGCTGCGCGGTGCGGGCGTCCGGCTGGTCATCGCCGAATCGTTCGCCCGCTTCTTCCTGCGCAACGCGATCAACAATGCGTTTCCGGTGCTGGTCTGCCCGGGCATCATGCGCGCGGTGCAAACCGGCCAGCCGCTCGAAGTCGATCTGGAAAGCGCGCGCATCACGAACGTGTCGACCGGCGAGGTACTGAACGGGACACCGCTCTCGGCCACCGCGCTGCAGATCGTGGATGCCGGCGGGCTGGTGCCTTACGCCCGGAAGAAGCTGGCGCAGCGGCTGGCGGACAAGGCCGCCGCAGGCGAAGCCGTCCACGCTGACCCGGCTCCGGTCGTGGCCGGTTGACGCCATCCGTGAGACGGACAGGATCAAGCCTTCGGGCGAAAGCTGATCACCAACGTGGGAGGAACCTTCCCGTTGGCGTTCGCCGGTAGTCTTGGAGTCCGGTCGACCGCCCGGAGGACGGCGGCATCAGCCGAACACGAAAACGAAGACCGATGCCACCAGGCAGTAGATCCCGAAAAGATGCCAGCGGTCATGTTCCAGCCAGCGTGACAGCCAACGAAGCGCCAGCAAGCCGGCGGCGAAGCTGAGCACCATCCCGAGCAGACTGGGCATGAGGACGTGCCACAGGCCACCAGAGTGCATCGTGCTGGCGACATCGGGTGCTTGGTAGAGACGATAAGCCTCCTTGGCAATGACGACGGGTGTCAGCACGACGGCAAGCGCAAAGCTGAATTCTTCAGCCCGGCGTCGCGTGACGCCCAGTGCCAATCCCGTGGATATGGTGGCTCCCGAACGCGAGAGTCCCCGAAACGGCAGGCACAAACCCTGGATCGCACCAATCCAGACGGCATGGCGGCTCGACAGCTCGGTGCCCTGGTACGAGCCACGGCGGGCGGAGTAGAGGATCAGCAAGCCGGCGGTTGCCAAGCCGGCGCCCATGATCATCGGGTTGCCAAACAGATCTTCTATCTCGAATCCAGGACTCTCTTTGGTGAGCAAGCTCTTTATCAGCTGCAGCAACGCGATGCCCACGACGCCGGTCACGCCCGTAGCCAGGATCACTTGCCATCCGTTGCGTCGAAATTCGGACGCAGAGCTGAAGTAGGTCGTGCGCCAGGTCCGCCAGAAATAAGCGATCACGGCAAACATGGTGCCGGTATGCAGCATCACCAATAGCATCGTCATGTCCGGAGCAGTTGGATTCAATCCGAGCAATCTCTCCGTCATGATGACGTGAGCCGAACTCGATACTGGAAGCAACTCGCAGATGCCTTGCACCAATGCAAGGATCAACACGTTCAGTAGATTCATCGGGACAGCAGCTTGTGGCAAAGTGAATTAGAAGACGCGGGTGTGCATTGGCCGATCACGGCGCGGTGGTTATCTCGTGGAGATCGATGGATATGCAATTCAGGCTTCAATTGGGCCTGGCTGAGTTGCATTGTTTCTATCAATTATTCGAGTCGGACATGAGTCATCGGGAAATTAGGGGTGCGAAGATGACATCAGTCGTTGCACAATCCTGGACATGACTTCTGAACTCACTGACTCCGCCTTCCATCCCGTCACGTCGGGCAAGCGCCCATTCGCTCCATCAGACTTGGCTCTTCTCGCCAAGGATGCTTTCGGAAAGCACGCGCATTTGCTTTGGTCGCGTCGCATGCCGAAAGGTCGCCGTCCCGGGGTATCGAGCTATCGAGTGTTCATGGCAATCGTGTTCTTCAGTATCGTTGCGATCGATGCGTGGTCGGATCAATACCTGTCATCGCGATTCACCGATGTGATTGGACCGTTATCGATCGCCTTGTGGACACTGACTTTGCTGGGCTCTTCAGGAGTGGGTCCGATAGCGAAGATTTGGAATACCTTCCGTCGATGATTCAATCCTGATGCTATACGGGTCGGTGGAGTGGAAGCTGACCTTTTGCTGACCATCTGCAAAAAATATCAGGTTGAAAGTAGCGGTTTCCCGCAGCGCCTCGACCGCTCTGACTGGATGGATCTGATCCCATTCATTTGAACGCCTCTGCCAATGCACTTATTCAATGACAACGCATGGCCTCACGAAGCACCGATCGCGATAAGTCCTCCAAGCCATCTACGCACCTGGCATTGAATGGATGCGCATGATGAAGAAACTCATCGCGTGTGCAATCTTGATGACGCTCGGCGGGGCATCGCTGCAGTCGCTGCTGGTCGGCAAGCGCCAGACGGAAATGAAGTCGGCCTGTTACGAGTCTGGCCCCCGCATGGGAGAGCCCGCATGGCAGGAGCCTTCGGATGTCGAAGAGGCCCTGTGGTTGAACCAGCTCAATGACGATCGCAACGCCTGCTCGCCGCCATCGGCGCCACCGTGAACTGGCCGCAGGAAGGACATCTCTCCCCAAGATATGCGATGGCGCGTGCCTGTGGCGAACACGCGGCCCATCACGTCGGTCCCTCCGTCAACCTCGAAGCCCCTCGAGCCAGTGGCTCGCCAGGCCGCGCGCCGAAGAGACGTGGGGCGTGAACGCGAAATCGCCCTGAGAACCTGCTGCGTACACGGCGTCCGCCAGCTGCCCGGGCTCCGTCGAGGCGCCGGGTGCGTCCAACCGGACGTGGCATCGGCGATGGGTCCCCGGCCGCGTTCGCGGTTCAGCGGGACCCGGCGGCAAGAGCCGTCAAACGCTGCGGCCGTTTTGAACACTGTGAATCAATATAAAATCCTCGCGGTTCAGCGCGCCTCTCAAAAAGGTACGAATGACCGACCCATCGACGGAACCGGCGTGGTTGCCGGAGTTTCCAGGTCGGGGCGTTCAACGCACATCATTTGGATTCGAAAAAAGCTTCGATCTGCGATTTCGCAGTGATCGATTGCTGGCAGCTTCGGATCTGTCGTTTTTGCCGCGTGTTAATTATTGAAGAAGGAGACATCAATGCGTTTTTGTTCGAACGTGTCTGGCCGCAGCTCGCTGCGTTTGCTCGGGTCCATCGTGGTTGCCGGGTCGGTTTGGAATGTCGCAGCAGCTGCCGACATCAAGATCGGTGTCGCCGCGGCGCTGTCGGGCGGTGCCGCCCAGTACGGTGCAGCCATCAAGAACGGCTTCCAGCTGGCCGCCGACGAGATCAATGCCGCGGGCGGCATCAACGGCGACAAGATCGTGCTCGCCGTCGAGGATGAACAGGGCAAGAAGGAAGATGCCATCAACGTCTTCAAGAAGCTGATTTTCCAGGACAAGGTCCTGATGACCTTCGGCCCCACGCTGTCGAATTCGGCCCAGGCCGCTGACCCCATCGCCCAGGCCGGAAAGACGGTGGCCTTCGGCACCTCCAACACGGCCGACGGAATCACCTCGATCGGCGACTACGTGTTCCGCAATTCCGTGACCGAAGCCGACGTGCTGCCCGAGACGCTGCGCGTGGCCATCAAGCAGGCCAACATCAAGAAGGTCGCGGTGCTCTACGGCAACGACGACGTGTTCACCAAGAGTGGCTACGACAACTTCAAGAAGGCGCTGGACGACCTGAAGCTGCCGGTGACCACGACCGAGACCTTCGCCAAGGGCGACGTCGACTTCAAGGCCCAGCTCACCAAGATCAAGGCCACCAACCCCGACGCGATCGTGCTGTCGGCCCTGCTGGCCGAAGGCGCGCCCATCATGGTGCAGGCCCGTCAGCTCGGCCTGAACGTGCCGGTCATCGGCGGCAACGGCATGAACTCGACCAAGATCTTCGAACTGGCCAAGGGCAGCTCGGACAACCTGTACGTCGGCAGCCCCTGGTCGGCCAGCAACGCCACGCCCGAGAACACCAAGTTCCAGAAGGCCTACAACGACAAGTACAAGATCGCCCCGGACCAGTTCGCGGCGCAGGCCTACGACGGGCTGTACGTCGTGGCGCAGGCGCTCAAGGGCCTGAAGCTCTCGGGCAACCTGGCGGCCGACCGCACCGCCCTGCGCGACGCGCTGCCCAATGTGAAGTACACCGGTGCCACCGGCGCCTTCGCCTTCGCGCGCGCCAAGGACAAGGCCGGCAAGCCCGCCGGCTACGACGCGCAGCAGACCGCCATCGTGAGCGTCACGAAGGGCACTGCGTTCGTGATCGAGAAGTAAGGAGTTCAGCGGGGCAGCGCCGCAACGGCGCGCTCCGCACGTGACTCTCGCATCAGGCGCAGCTCTCTGCGCCGTTTTTTTTGGACGGAAGCCCATCGTGCTTGATCAGCAGCTTGTCAATGCCCTGTCGCTGGGGTGCGTCTACGCACTCTTCGCGCTCGGTTTCACCCTTATCTTCGGCGTCCTCGGTGTCATCAATCTCTCGCACGGCGCGGTGTTCATGGTGGGCGCTTACGCGGCTGCCGAGTTCATGCGCCTGAGCGGCATGCCCCTGTGGGTCGGCCTGCCGTTCGCCTTCGTGTTCTGCGGCCTGCTGGGTGTGCTGATCGACGTGCTGGTGCTCAAGCCGCTGCGCAAGCGCAATGCGCCCCACCTGATTCCGATGATCGCCACCATCGGCGTGGCCATCATCCTGAACAACGGCGTGCAGGGCCTGTTCGGCGCGGAGAACCTGCGCTTCCCGGCCGGCACGATTCCCGACGACGCGCTCGTCATCGCAGGCATCCACGTAACCGCGCTGGAGCTGGGCATCATCCTCGCGTCCTTCGTTCTCATGGCGGTGCTCATGCTGGCGCTGCAACGCACGCAGCTGGGCCGCGCGCTGCGCGCCATCGCGGAGTCGCCCAAGGCGGCCTACCTCGTCGGCGTGAACGTCGAAGGGCTGTTCTACCTCACGTCATTCGTGGCCGCGGGCCTGGGCGGCGTGGCGGGCGTGCTGATCGGGCTGTACTCGAACGCGCTGTTCCCGCTCATGGGCCAGCCGATGCTCGAGAAGGGCATCGCGGTGATCATTCTGGGCGGCATGGGAGACATCCGCGGCGCGCTGCTCGGTGGGCTTTTCCTGGGTTTCGCCGAGGTGCTGTCGGTGGCCTACGTGGGCTCCAACATGCGCGATGCGGTGGCCTTCGGCCTGCTGTTCCTGGTGCTGCTGGTGCGCCCCAAGGGCCTGTTCGGCTCGCTCAAGGAGCGAAAGGTATGAGCCCCCAAGCTTGCAGCTGCGCTGCGGCGCTGCCCCCCGAGGCGGCGCTGGCCTTCCTTGGGGCGGCCTGGCGGAGGGCCGTCTGACCATGGAAGCGCTCGACAATTTCTGGGCCGTCTACAGCAACCTGGTGCTCTCGCTGGGCATCAACGCGTTGCTCGCCCTCTCGATCTGGCTCACGCTGGCCTGCGGCATGCTCGCGCTGGCCAATGCGGCCTTCATGGGCATCGGCGCCTACACGGCCTCGATCCTCACGCTCAACTACGGCGCGCCGTTCCCGGTCGCGCTGGTGGCCGGCATGGCGGCGCCGGCGCTCGTGGCCTTCGTCATCGGCAAGCCGACGCTGCGGCTGTCGGGCGTCTATCTCGCCATGGCCACGCTGGCCTTCGGTGAGGTGGTGCGCATCGCGATCCTCAACGCCGAGTCGCTCACGGGTGGCGCGCTGGGCCTGAACGGCATTCCGCAGCTCACCGAGTGGTGGCATGTGGCGCTCGCGCTGGTGGTGGTGGTGCTGGTGCTGTGGCGCATTCGCCGCTCCAAGGTGGGCCGGGCCTTCGAGGCCATCAAGGAAGACGAGACGGCCGCCGGCCTCATGGGCATCGATGTGGCGGGCCACAAGATGCTGGCCTTCGTGCTGGGCGGTGCCATCGCAGGCCTGGCAGGCACGCTGAACGCGCATCTCACGTTCTTCATCGGCCCGGCCGAGTACGGCTTCAACCGTGCGGTGGACATCCTCACGATGGCCATTCTGGGCGGCATCGGCGGTCTGACGGGCCCGGTGTTGGGCGGCTCGATCCTCACGCTGCTGCCGGAAGTGCTGCGCGGGCTGGGCGCGTTCCGCCTCGTGGTGAATGGCTTCATCCTCGTGCTGATCGTGCTGTTCCTGCCCAAGGGCATCTGGGACCCGGCGCGCATCCGCAACTGGTTCGGCCGCAAGGGGAGCGCAGCATGAACGGCGAAACCCTTCTGACCCTGACCGGCGTGTCGCGCCACTTCGGCGGCCTCAAGGTGCTGCAGGACGTGAACCTGGAGATCCCCAAGGGCGGCATCTTCGGCCTCATCGGACCGAACGGTGCGGGCAAGACCACGGTGTTCAACCTGATCACCGGGCTGCTGCCGACCACCAGCGGCACCATCCATTTCCAGGGCAAGGACCTGGCCGGCCGCAAGCCGTTCCAGATCACGCGCGGCGGCATCGCGCGCACCTTCCAGAACATCCGCATCTTCAAGGAGATGTCGCTGATCGAGAACGTGATCGTGGGCATGGACGCCAAGCTGGGCTACGGCCCGCTCGGCCTGCTCGCGGGCACCGGCCTGTTCCGCAGCGAGGAAAAGCGTGCCCGCGAACGCGCGCACGAGCTGCTGAGCTGGATCAGGCTCGACCACAAGGCGCACGAGACGGCCGACAACCTGTCGTACGGCGACCAGCGCAAGCTGGAGCTGGCGCGCGCGCTGGCCACCGAGCCCACGCTGCTGCTGCTGGACGAGCCCGTCGCCGGCATGAACAGCACCGAGAAGACAGAGCTCATGGTGGAGATCCGCAACATCGCGCAGCGCGGCTTCACGGTGTTCATGATCGAGCACGACATGCGCTTCGTGATGGGGTTGTGCGAGCAGATCGCGGTGCTGAATTTCGGGCGCATCATCGCGCGCGGCGGTCCCGATCAGATCCGCAACGACCCGCAGGTGATCGAGGCCTACCTGGGCCGTGAAGACGACGAGGCGACGAACGAGGAGGCTGCGACATGAGCGGCGCGACGATGGATCCCCTGTTGAAGGTGCGCGGCCTGGAGGTGTCCTTCGGCCACGTGCAGGCCGTGAAGGGCATCGATTTCGAACTGCATGAAGGGCAGATCACCACGCTCGTGGGCGCCAACGGCGCGGGCAAGTCGACGACGCTGCTGGCGCTGTCGGGCCTCGTGAAGAAGGCGGCCGGCAAGGTCACGTTCGCGGGGCAGGACATCGGCGCGCTGTCACCGCACAAGATCGTGGCTGGCGGCCTCGTGCAGGTGGCCGAAGGCCGCGCCACGCTGACCACGCTCACGGTGCGCGAGAACCTCGAACTCGGGGCCTACACGCGGCGCGACGGCACTGCGGCGCGCATGGCCGACCTGGAGCGCATCTACGCCTTGTTCCCCGTGTTGAAGGACCGCAAGGACGGTTTGGCGGGCAATCTCTCGGGCGGCGAACAGCAGATGCTGGCCATCGGTCGCGCGTTGATGGCCAAGCCGCGCGTGCTGCTGCTGGACGAGCCCTCGATGGGTCTCGCGCCCATCATCGTGCAGGACATCTTCCGCACGCTGCGCGAGATCAACAAGCAGGGGCTGACGATCTTCCTGGTGGAGCAGAACGTGCGCCAGGCCCTGAAGATCGCGGACCGGGCCTATGTGATCGAGACGGGCAGCATCGTGCTTGAAGGCACAGGGCGCGAGCTGCTTGGCAATCCCAAGGTGCAGGACGCGTACCTCGGGAGCTGAGTCCGACGGTCAGGGGTCGAGCACGCTCCGGCGTGCGACCGGGTCCGGCGTGCGTGTTGCTCGCGCATGCCGGACAACCGTTTGCGGCAGCGAAGTCCACGGAGACATCGTGGGCCGCATCTGCCGCCCGATGCCTGTCAGGTGGTTACCGGCGCATTGCGATCGCCACCCAGCATGCCGAACTGCCGATTGACGACGATGAGGATCTTCGCGCCGCCCGCGTCAGCCGCCACATAGGCATGTGGCGTGGCGCTGTCGAACAGCGCACTTGCGCCCGCCGTCATCACCCGTGTCGGCCGGCCCTCGAGATGCAGCGCCAGCTTGCCTGAGAGCACGTAGCAGAACTCCTCTCCGCGATGACCGATGAGGCCACCGGACGATTCGAGGTCGCGCGTGCGGACGTCGATCAACAGCGGCAGCGAGAGTGCCGATTCGTGCGAATGCAGCACGGTGGCCGTCGAATCGCGCACGGTGCGCTTTTCGCCGTCGCCGGGCTGCGCGAAGCTCACGAGCCGATCGCCGGGCTCCGACGCCTTCGGTGCAGTGAGGTCGACCCAGTCGATTTCCAGGCCCATCATCACGCGCGCCAGCACGCCGAAGGTCGGTGAGAGCTTGTTGTTTTCGATGCGCGACAACGTCGCGCCCGGCACGCCGCAGCGTTCAGCGAGTTGCGCCAGCGACAGACCGCGCGCCTCCCGCACGGCGCGGATGCGCACGCCCAGTTCCTGCGTCATCGACTGGTCGCCCTCGGGGCGGCGCCAGCCCTGCGGCGCCGCGGCCACGGCCTCGTCCTTCGGCTTGCGCACCGTCTTTTTCGCAGTGTCGGCGACCTGCGCCTTCTTCCTCGTCGTCGATGCACTCGCATCTGTCTTCATGGTTCGCCTCGTTGGCCACGTCGCTGATTCACACGCCCGACATGTGAATCACGCACGCAGCATGAAAAAACTGTTGACTTACGGATCCGTAAACGTACATTACGTATCCGTATCGATTGCATTCTAGTCACAGCCCCACGGAGCCCTGATGTTCACCACCCGTCCTGAAATCGTCGGAACCTTCGGCGTCGCCTCGTCGACGCATTGGCTTGCCTCGCAAACCGCCATGGGCGTGATGGAGCGCGGCGGCAATGCCTTCGATGCGGCCGTGGCGGGCGGCTTCGTCCTGCAGGTGGTCGAGCCACACCTGAACGGCGCAGGTGGCGAAGTGCCGATCCTTTTCTGGAGCGAGCGCGACGCGCGCGTGGCCGTGATCAACGGGCAGGGCTGTGCGCCGGCCGATGCCACGCCGGCAGCCTTCGCGCGCCTTGGCATGGAGCTGGTCCCGGGCATCGGCCTGCTGGCGGCGCCGGTGCCGGGCGCCTTCTCCGCCTGGATGACGATGCTGCGCGAGCAGGGCACCTGGTCGCTGGCCGACGTGCTGGCGCCCGCCATCGGCTATGCGCGTGACGGCTTTCCGGTGTCGCGTCGCCTGTGCGAGGCGATCCTCGGCGTCAGGCCGCTGTTCGAGGAAGAGTGGACGTCGTCGGCCGCCATCTGGCTGCGCGACGGCAAGGCGCCGCGCCCCGGCTCGCTGATGCGGCTGCCCGCCTATGCGGCCACGCTGGCGCGCGTGATCGAAGAAGCGCAGGGCAGGGCGAGCGAGCGCCACGCCGTCATCGACGCGGCCATCGACATCTGGCAGCGCGGCTTCATCGCCCGCGAGATCGACGCGCACTGCCGCGTACCGGTGCGCGACAGCAGCGGCACGCGCAACGCCGGTTTGCTGCGGATGGACGACATGGCCGAGTGGCAGCCGCGGATCGAAGCACCGGTGACGGGCCGATTCGGCCGCTACGACGTGGCGAAGTGCGGCTTCTGGAGCCAGGGACCGAGCTTCCTGCAGCAGCTGTCGATGCTGAAGCACGCCGGCCTCGAACACCATGCGCCCGGCAGCGCGGGCTTCGTGCACAACCTGGCCGAAACCGCCAAGCTGGCCTTTGCGGACAGGTTGGCCTGGTACGGCAGTGCGCATGCCGCCAGCTCCATCACGCAACGGGCGCTGCTGGGCGACGACTATGGGCTCGCCCGCTGGCACCGCGTGAACGCACGGTCGGCCGCTCGTTCCCTGGATGCCGGCAGCCCGCTCGGGACGGCCCCGCGCCTGCCCGACCTGTCCGTGGCGGAGCGCACCCTGCGCAGCGCCGACCTGCGCTTCGGCATCGGCGAGCCGACCTTCCAGTCGTTGCCGCCGGTGGCCGAGTGGGCCGATCGCGAGCTGTTCGTGGGCGACACCTGCCAGATCAACGTGATCGACGGCGCCGGCAACATGGTCGCGGCCACGCCATCGGGCGGCTGGCTGTCGTCGAGCCCGGCCATCGCATCGCTCGGCTTCGCGCTCGGCACGCGACTGCAGATGACCTGGCTCGATGAAGGCCTGCCCAACACGCTGACGCCACGCGTTGCACCGTGCACCACGCTGTCGCCGTCGCTCGTGCTGCGCGACGGCCAGCCTTCCATGGTGTTCGGCACGCCGGGCGGCGACCAGCAGGATCAATGGCAGAGCGCTTTCTTCCTGCGTCATGCGATCCACGGCATGAACCTGCAGGAGGCCATCGACGCGCCGGCCTTTCACGTCAAGCACTACCCCGCGTCGTTCTGGCCGCGTCCCGTCACGCTGAACCGTCTGAGCATCGAATCGCGCTTCGCGCCTGAGGTGCTCGACCAGTTGCGCGCCTGGGGCCACGACGTGTCCGTGGGCGACGCGTGGTCGGAGAGCCGCATGAGCGCGTGCAGCCGCGAGCGCGATGGCCAGGGGCGGCTGGTGCTGCGCGCCGCCGCGAACCCGCGCGGCATGCAGGGCTACGCGGTCGGGCGCTAGGTCGCCGCCGATTCGCAGATTCACTTTTCTTCTGGAGAAATCATGAGCAAGACGAACGGCGCGCAGGGCGCGCTGCGGACCCGGGTCATCATCGTGGGCGGCGGGCCGGTCGGCCTGGCGATGTCCCTGCTGCTGGGCCGCTTCGAGATCGATCACCTGCTGGTCGAGCGCGCCGCGGGCACCACCGACCATCCCAAGGCGCGTGGCGTGGACATCCGCACCATGGAGCTGTTCCGCCTGTGGGGCGTCGAACGCAAGATCGCCGCGCGCGGCCTGCCACCAGGCGCCGACGTGTTCGCCATCGTCGACACGATGGCCGGCGCCGAGTACGGCCGCACCGTGGCCGAGCTGAACCTGGGCCAGTCGCCCTCGTGGCGCTGCATGGTCGCGCAGGATGCGGTGGAGGAAGAACTCCTGGCGGTGGCACGCACCCAGCCGCACGGCCAGCTGCGCTTCGGCACCGAGTTCGTGCACTTCAGCGCCGGCGACGATGGCGTGACGGCCAGGCTGCGCGACCTGGCCAGCGGTGAAGAGGAGGAGTGGTCGGCCGACTTCCTCATCGGTGCCGACGGCGCCGGCAGCAACGTGCGCCGCCAGGCCGACATCGAGATGCGCGGCCCGTCGACCATGGCCGTGATGGCCAACGAGTACTGGAGCGCCGACCTGTCGCACTTGCCTCGCATCGATGCGACGGCGGCCTACCGCATCGTGCCGAAGGCGCCCGGAGAAGCCATCTGGACCGTGCTCAACACCAACGGCCGCGATCGCTGGCTCAGCGCCGGGCCGGTGGGCCGCGACAGCGACGAGCGTCCCACGCCGCGCACCGATGCCGAGGTGGTGCAGATGGCGCGCAGCCAGACCGGCCTGCCCGACCTCGACGTCAAGGTCATCAGCCGTTCCATCTGGCGGCTGAGCCGGCAGGTGGCGGCGCGCTTCAGCCGCGGCCGCGTGTTCTTGGTCGGCGACGCGGCACATCGCTTTCCACCGAACGGTGGATTCGGCATGAACTCGGGCATCCAGGACGCACACAACCTCGCGTGGAAGTTGAAGCTGGTGCTCGGCGGCCAGGCCGGTGCCGCGTTGCTGGACAGCTACGACACCGAGCGTCGTCCGGTGGCCGAGTCGAATGCGGACTTCAGCCTGGGCAACCAGAAGCGCTTCGTGCAGACCGACATCGCGCTGCGCTCGGGCAACCGCGACCAGATCGACTTCTGGCTGCGCGACACCGACAACCATCTGCACAGCTCGGGCCAGTCGCTCGGCTTTTCCTACGAAGAGGGCGCCGTGGTGCCCGACGGCACGGTGCGCATGCCGCTGCAGTCGCGCTACTACGCGCCGTCGGACCGGCCCGGCGGGCGCTTTCCCCATCTGTGGATGGACCTCGCACGCACCGAGTCGACGCTCGACTGGTTCGATCGCGACTTCGTGCTGGTGTACGGCCCGCGGGGCGAGGACTGGATCGGCGTGGCGAAGGAAGTCGCTGCACGAACGGGCCTGCGCATCGGCACGCGCCAGCTCGACACGCAGGACGCGAAGCACGGCATCGCGATGGGCCAGCGCGGCGCGACGCTGGTGCGGCCCGACGGCCATGTGGCCTGGCGTTCGCCGTGGGTGCCGGCCGATCCCGTGGCCGACCTCGGTTCGGCCATCGACACGATTCTCAGCAGGTAACCGCGACCACCGCCCCATCCACCCGAAAGGACGCTTCCCATGCCCACCACCGGCCTTCACCACTTCACCATACGCTGCGCGCCCGACGACCTGCCGGAGATCGTCGCGTTCTACGGCAAGTACCTGAATCTCACGCCCGGTCCACGCCCGGTGATGCCCGCGCCCGGCTTCTGGCTCTATGCCGGCGGCCACCCCGTGGTGCACCTGTACGCCAACCTCGCGCACAAGGACACGGCCGGCACCGGCCCACTGGACCACATCTCTTTCCGGGGCGAAGGGCTGGAGGCCACACGGGCCTTCCTGCGAGCCGACGGCATCCCTTTCGACGACCTGCCCGTGCCCGGCTGGCCGCTGCAGCAGCTGTTCCTGCGCGATCCCAATGGACTGAAGATCGAGATGACCTTCGACCTCGACCAGGAAGGTGGGCAGGCCGATGACGTCCATGCTTGAACTCGGCGACCTGCGCGTGCGATGCACCGTGTCGGGCGATGGCCCGCCGCTGCTGCTGATCCACGGCGCAGAGGGGAGCCACCGGATGTTCGACGACATCGTGCCGCACCTGGCGCCGCACTTCACGGTCATCGCATACGACCAGCGCGACTGCGGCGAGACGACCAATCCCGACGCGCCCGCGACGCTCGACGATCTCGCCCACGACGCGCTCGCGCTGCTGCGGGCACTGGGCCACCAGCGCGCCCATGTCTTCGGCCATTCGTTCGGCGGCCGCGTGGCGCAATGCCTGGCGCTGCGATATCCCGAGGTGGTGGAGCGCCTGGTGCTGGGCAGCACGTGGCCGTTGCCGCATGCGCTCGACGCGCTGAACTCCACGGGCGTGGCGCAGATCCAGGCGCTGCGCGACCGCCTGCCGGACAGTGCCGACGAACTGGTCGCGTACTTCTTTCCGCCGGCGTTCCTGGATGCCAACCTGCGCTTCCGGCAGATCTTCCGCCATGCGGCACCACGCTCCGAGCGCTCGCGGCGCCGCGCACAGACCGTCGCAGACACGCCGCCGCTCGATCCGCGACAGCTCTCGATGCCAACGCTGCTGCTGGCCGGCTCGCACGATCGCGTGGTGCCGCCGGACGCGATGCTCGGCATGGCTGCGGTCATTCCGCACGCGCTGGCGGCGCGGCTCGACGGCGTCGGCCATGCGGGGATCGCCCAGGCCCCCGATGTCGTCGCCACCCATGTCCGGCGCTTCCTGCAGCGCGAATCCATGCCGGCGCTGGAGAACACATGACACTCGCACTCGAACCCTCGGCATCGTCCGACGCCTACATCCGCATCCGCAAGCTGTCGAAGACCTTCGGCGCTTCGGGCCAAGGTGGCGTGCTCGCGCTGCGCGACATCGACTGCAGCATCGCCAAGGGCAGCTTCGTGTCGGTCGTCGGCCCGAGCGGCTGCGGCAAGAGCACGCTGCTGCGCATCGTGGCGGGGCTGCTCGACTACAGCGAAGGCAGCGTCGTGCTGGACGGCCAGCCGATCCAGGGCACGCGGCGCGATGTCGGCGTGGTATTCCAGAGCTCGATCCTGCTGCCCTGGCGGACGATCCTGGAAAACATCATGCTGCCGGCCGAGGTGCTGGGCCTCGACATGAAGGCCGCGCGAGAACGCGCGATGCAGCTCATCCACATGGTCAAGCTCGACGGCTTCGAGCACAAGCTGCCGCGCCAGCTCAGCGGCGGCATGCAGCAGCGCGCGTCGATCGCGCGGGCGCTGCTGCACGACCCGAAGATCCTGCTGATGGACGAGCCCTTCGGCGCGCTCGACGCCATGACGCGCGAGCAGATGAACCTCGAGCTGCAGCGCATCTGGAGCGAGAGCGGCAAGACCGTGATCCTCATCACGCACTCGATTCCGGAGGCGATCTTTCTGGGCGACGTGGTGTTCGTGATGACGCCGCGCCCCGGTTCGCTGGAGCGCGTCATTCGGGTGGACCTGCCACGGCCGCGCGGCATGGACGCCATGGGCTCGCCGGCCTTCGCCGCGGTGGCCAATGAAATCCGCGAACTCTTCAACCATACCGGCTCGTTCGACTGAGCCCGCAAGGAACCCCATCGTGGCCTCCGACATTTCAGACATTCCCCTGCCGCCCCGCGCGGCCCGTGCCGCGCCCGACTGGCGCCGCCCGTTCCGTTCGATGCGCTTCAACTCTCTCCTGCTGCTGGTGTTCCTGCTGGCGTTCTGGGAGTTCGGCGTTCGCTTCTTCGAGGTGCCGAAGTTCATGCTGCCGCCGGTGAGCGACGTGCTGATGGCGATGTACCGCGGACTGAACGCCAGCCCGTTCGCGAAAGACGGCTTCTGGTTCCACACCTTCTTCACGCTGGCCGAGATATTGATCGGCTTCGTGCTGGGCAGTGCCATCGGGCTCGCGTTGGGCGTGCTGATCTCGGAGATCGAATTCGTCGAGATCCTGCTGCGCCCCTACGTGGCGGCGTTGCAGAGCCTGCCCAAGGTCGCGGTGGCGCCGATCATCGTGATGTGGCTGGGCTTCGGCATGAGCTCGAAGGTAGCCATCGTCTGCCTGATCACCTTCTTCCCGGTGCTGGTGACCAGCATCGCCGGCTTCAAGGCGATCGACACCGACCGCATCGACCTGCTGCGCTCGCTGTCGGCCACGCGCTGGCAGATCTTCACCAAGGCCAAGTTCCCGAGCGCATTGCCCTACATCTTCGCGGGGCTGGACATGGCAGCCGCCTTCGCGGTGGTGGGCGCGGTGGTCGGCGAATTCGTCGGCGCCCAGGCGGGGCTCGGCGTGATGATCTTGCAGATGGACGCGCAGATGGACACCGGCGGCAGCTTTGCCGTCTTCATCATCCTGTCGCTCATCGGCATTGCGCTCACGGCGCTGCTGCGCGCCGTGCGACGACGCGTGCTGAGCTGGATGCCCGCAGACACATCGCAGCGCACCGTCAGCGCCTGAACGCCTCATTTCCCCATCCACTCCTTGCGAGGACCCCATGATCCACAGACGGGATTTCATTCAGGGTGCGACCGCACTTGCCGGCCTCGGTGCCTTCGGTACCGGGTTGCCCGCCCATGCGCAGGGCAAGCGCGTGTTCCGTGCCGCCAACCCGGTCGGCGTGGTCGATGCGCAGCAGGCCTTCGTGACCTGCGGACGGCACCCCAGGCTGCGTTACTACGAGGCCGAGGGCGTCGATATCGAGTACGTCAACATGAGCAGCGTGAACCAGTCGCTGGTATCGGTGGCCACGGGCCAGGCCGACATGGCGTCGCTCGCGCCGGGCGTTTTCCTGCCGGCGATGGCGAAGGAACCTGCGCTGGGTATCGTCGCGGCCTACAACTGGCTGCCGCGCAACGCCAACGTGGTGGTCGTGCCGCCGGACAGCCCGATCCGCTCGATCGCCGACCTGAAGGGCAGGAAGATCGGCATCCGCAACCAGGGCGACGGCGGCATCGTCGCGTTGCAGATCATGTTCACCGAGCTGGGACTGCCCACCTCGGACATCGACTTCATCGCGGTGGGTGACTCGGGTGTGGCCGGTACGGCGCTGTCGCGCAAGACCGTGGATGCATTCGTGACCTATGACACCGCCGCGGCCCGCATCGAGGCTGTGGGCTTTCCGCTGCGTTACCTGCCGCTGCCGCCGGCCTACGCGAAGCTTTCCGCAGGCTGGTTCGGCTTCAGGCGCAAGGACCTGAAGGACGACCGCAAGAACGTCGTCGGCATCTGCCGTGCCATCGCCAAGTCCACGCTCTTCGCGCACACCAACCTGGCCCGCGCGATCGATATCCACTGGGCGCTCTATCCGGAGTCGAAGTCCAAGTCGAAGACCGACGAGGAAAGCCGCAAGGAGATCGAAACCATCCTCGGCCAGCGCAAGGAGAACTGGATCCGCCGGCCCGACGACAGCGACCAGCGCTGGGGCGCGTCGAGCCTGCAGGAGTGGAAGACCATCATCGACATCGCGGCGAAGAGCACCAACAACCCGCAGCTGGCGCAGCAACTGGGCGACCCGGCGAACGTGTTCACCAACGAACTGGTGGACGAGATCAACCGCTTCGACAAGGCGGAAGTGATGAGGCAGGCGCGTGAATTCGTCCTCTGACACCGCACCGCGCTACCAGCCCGAAGGGTGGACGCACTGGCCCGCGCATCCGGCATGGAGCCAGCAGTTCGCCCGCATCCTGGGCGCGACGCAGGAGGGCGCGGGGACCGTTGGCGAATGTCTGCTGGCGGCAAGCCGCATGGTGGCTGGCGATGCGTCGTCCTGGCATCGCGAGTGGCAACGCATGGCCGAGGAGAACGCGCGACGGGCCGATGCGGCGGCAACGGCAGGGCGAGCGGCCACGGCGCGTGCGCACCACCTGCGCGCCAGCAACTACCACCGTGTGTCGGAGCTGTTCCTGGCGCCCGATGACGCGCGCCGCCGCACCACCTTCGCCGAAGTCGTGCGTCACTCGCATGCGCATCTGCGCCTGATGTCGCCACCGGGGGAGGTCGTGTCGATCGACCTCGGCGATGGCCAGACGCTGGACGCGTACCTGCTCAAGCCCGCGCCGGCTTCGCTCGCGCACAGGCCGCCGGTCGTGATCGCCTTTGGCGGCCTCGACGGTTGCAAGGACGAGATGGTGCAGCGCATGGCGAGCGCCGCGCTGGCGCGTGGGCTCGCCTTGCTGGTCGTCGACATGCCGGGGCAGGGCGAGGCCCTGCGCTTTCGCGGCATGGCGAATCGCTCCGACACCGCGACGCCCGTGGCGCGCTGCATCGACCATCTGCAGTCGCGAGAGGACGTCGACGGCCAGCGCATCGCGCTGTACGGCGCGAGCCTGGGCGGTGTGTATTCGGCCCGCGCGGCGTCGGTCGAAACGCGCTTGAAAGCCGTCGTGTCCGACAGCCTGGTCTTCGACCTGCATGCCGTCTTTGTGCGACGGCTGGCAATCGATGGCGACAACGGCGACTGGGCCTTCCTGCAATGGGTGTTCGGCTGCGGATCGCCAGCCGCCGTGGTCGAGAAGAGCCGGCAGTTCCGCATGGCGGATTTCCTGCCGTTGATCCGATGCCCTTATCTGATCGTCCAGGGCGCCCATGACTTTCTGGGTCTCCAGACCGCGCTCGATGCCTTCGATCATGCAAGGCGGCATGCTGTACCGGTCGAACTTCGCGTCTTCGATGCCGAAGAGACCGGCGCCTCGCATTGCCAGGCCGACAACCCGACCATCGGCCAGGCGTTCATCTGCGACTGGCTGGCCGACCGGCTGGATGTGCAACGAACGTACCCGTATCTCCTGCCGATGTACGCCCCCGGAATGAAGATCGAATGTTCGCCATCCGGGCGCGCCACGACGCCGGACGGTCATTGTTTCCCCGGCTGAAACTCAGTAGTACGGGGACAGGCAAGGCCCGTTCTCGCGAGACTTTGATAATTCCGGGCACAACTGTCTTTAGGAAATATCCGTGTCCAGCGCCATCAGCACCTCCCCCATCAGCGACTCTTCAATTTCCAGGGATCTCAGCGATGAGCCCAATGCACTGGGCCTTCTGCAGCGGCTGAAGTGGCGCTATGCGACCAAGAAGATGGACGCCGCTCGCACGGTCGCCACCGAAAAGGTCGAGCGCATCGTGGAGGCTGCACGGTTGGCTCCCACGTCGAGCGGCCTGCAACCGTTCGAGATCGTCGTGGTGACCAACCCCGAGGTCCGCGAGAAGATCAAGGCCATCGCGTGGAACCAGGGGCAGGTCACCGACTGCTCGCATCTGCTGGTCTTCGCTGCCTGGGACGACTACACGGTCGATCGCATCAACGCGATGTTCGACCTGACCAACACGGTCCGGGGCTTCAAGAATGAAGGGTGGGAAAACTACCGCGCGATGCTGCTCAGCACCTATCCGCAGCGCGGCGCCGAAGTCAATTTCGCGCACGCCGCAAGGCAGGCCTACATCGGCCTCGGCGCGGCCTTGATCGCCGCCGCTCACGAAGAGGTGGACAGCGTGCCGATGGAGGGCTTCGATCCGGCAGCGCTTGACGGAATCCTCGGCCTGCAAGCGCGTGGCCTGCGCAGCGTTGCGCTCCTGCCGCTGGGATACCGCGACGCCAGCGGCGATTGGCTGGTCGACCTTGAAAAGGTGCGCCGCCCGCTCGACCAGTTCGTCACCGAGGTTTGAAGGGCAGGTCGCTGACCCTGTAGATGTCCACGCGGCGAGCAACGCGCCAACGCTTCAAGCAGAAAGCGGTGGTGCCCTGTAGACCAGCGCCTTCAGCGATCGCTCGTCGGACACATCGGCAAATGTGGGTGGATTCGCCAGACGCTCCACGAAGACCAGCTGCGGCGCCAGTTCACGCATCTGGTCCATCAGGAACGCCGGCCCCAGTTCCGGCGCATTGAGGCACAGCAACACATGGCCGTCCGGCGCCAGCAGATCGGGCAGGCGCTTGATCAACCGCGCGTAGTCCTTGGTTGCGATGAAGCTGCCCTTCTGGTAGCTGGGTGGGTCGACGACGATCAACCCGTAGGGGCCGCCGCGCGTCACCTTGCCCCATGACGCGAACAGGTCGTGCGGCAGAAAGCTGACGTTGGACAACACGTCGTTGGCGCGATGGTTCTGCTGCCCGATGGCCAGGGCCGGTTTGCTCATGTCCAGATTGGTGACATGCCGCGCCCCCGCCAGCTGAGCGACGACCGAGAAAGCACAGGTGTAGGCGAACAGATTCAACATCCGCACCCGTGAGTGAGGAGCGGTGCGCGCGGCCACGAAGGCGTGCACCCAGCGCCGTCCTTCGGCCATGTCCAGGAACAGTCCATGGTTCTGACCGCGACCTACATTGACGCGATAGCGGACACCGGCTTCGGTGACCCAATGCGGATCGGGTACCGCGCCGGCCATCACCTGCGTGCTGCTCTGGCCTTCGTGCCGGCATTGAAACACCCAGTGCAGCGTCTCGCCTGGCGCCAGTTGCTGCCAGCGCTGCTCGAGCGCGGCGCCGATCACGGCCAGTTCGGTCTCCGCAACGGGCTGGAAGCTGGTCAGCACCCAGACCGGAGGAAAGAAGTCAAGCGATAGATGTGCGCAGTCGGGGTAAAGCGCGCCGCGGCCGTGGAAGATGCGCTGCGCGTCGGTGGGCAGCGACATGGAAGCTATGGCGTTCAGCAAGGGCTGCATTGGCGTGATTCGAGATGCGGGGGGAGAGGGACGGGGGAGGGCTCGTGATTCTGGCGTACCGCACGTGGTTCGATCCGGCGGCGACGAAGATGGCGATGTTCTACCCGCCATCGGGCACGCGCTGCGCAGCTTCCCACGGCGGTTGCGGGCTCATCGCCGTTCGCAGCCAGCCCACCAGCGACTGCACGCGCGCGACCGACACCCGGTTTTCGGGAACGAGGGCCTTCATCCAGAGCTTGACCAACGGGAAATCCGGCAAGATTGGAACCAGCGACCCATTGGCGATAGCCGGCACAGCCAGGTAGGCGCCGAGCATGGCAATCCCGTTGCCCGCGATGGCCGCTCCGTAGACGAGCTGAGCGTCGTTGGACGCAAAGCGCGCATGGACCCGCACCATGAGTTCGCCGGTCGGGCTTTGAAACACCCACTCGTTTCCGGTCGGCAGGAAGTTCAGGACATCGTGCTGGACCAGTTGCCGTGGATCGGTCGGCATGCCTTTGCGTGCCAGGTAGGCGGGCGATGCGCACAGCATGCGAGGGACGGCGCACAGCGGTTCTTCGACGACACCGGCAAAGGTCTGCGGCATGAGCGTGAGGACGAGGTCGAACCCTTCATCGACCGGATTGACCGGCCGGTCCAGCGCGATCACTTCCATGCTCACCTGCGGGTACTGGGTCTGGAACGCATGGAGCAGATCGCCGATATGCAGTACCGCGATGGAGGTCGGCACCTTGACGCGGATGTGTCCTTGCAGCTGCGACGGAACCTCGCGAAGGTCTGCCAGGAGGCCGTCGAGATCGGCGATCACACGTTGCACGCCAGGCAGGTAGCGCCGCCCCGTGGCGCTCAGGCTCACGCGTCGTGTCGTGCGCTCGAACAGCGGGGCCTTCAACTGCCACTCGACCTGGCCGATGCGCTTGGTGACCACCGAAGGTGCTACCCCGAGTTCGCGTGCCGCAGCGGAAAAACTCTCGGTGCGTGCGACGGCCAGGAAGGCGCGCAGGTTGGCAAGCGTGTCCATTTTGTTCTCAATCTGGAAATTGATTCGTCTCGAAATGGCTGATTGTTCTCCAAGAAGGCGCTATTTACCATCGTCACATAGGCCTATCCACCAGGCCGGATGCACAAGGAGACTGATTGACACACGCCACCATTCCAAGCCACGTGATGGAGCCAGCGCGCGAAACGCCCGTCCATGGAGAGTTCGACGTGGTGGTCCTCGGCGGAGGTCCGGCAGGCATCGCTGCGGCCATCTCGGCGGCCCGGGGCGGCTGCCGCACGCTGTTGCTGGAGACCTACGGTTTCCTGGGCGGCATGGGGACCGCGGCCGGCGTGACGAATTTCTGCGGCCTGCACGCCAACGTGCATGGCGAGATCCGCCAGGTGGTGCATGGCGTGGCCGACGAGATCCTCGATCGGATGCGTGCGCTGGGTGGCCTCAGCGAGCCCCATGTCATGTTCGGCGGCAAGATCGCTGCGCAGGCCTACGACAACGCCGCCTTCAAGATCGGCGCGGACCAGGCCGTCCTCGCCAGCGGTGCGCAGGTGCTGTTCCATGCCTTGGTCACCGGCGTGATGATGCGTTCGGCTGCCGAGATCGGTGCGGTGTTCATAGAAACCAAGTCCGGCCGCCGGGCCGTCATTGGCAAGGTCTTCATCGACTGTTCGGGCGATGGCGATCTCAGCGCCCATGCCGGCGTCCCCTATGAAAAAGGGAGCGACGGCCACGGGATGATGTATCCCTCGACCATGTTCCGGGTCAATGGCGTGGACCCGGTCAAGGCCGGCGATGCGTACAACCATTTCGGCCGGCTCATGGACGAAGCCGAGGCGCGCGGACGCCGGTTCGCTCGCAAGACGCCCATCATCCGGCCGCAGAAGAACCCGGTCGAATGGCGGGCCAACGTGACCCAGCTGGCCCGCGCCGACGGCGGACCGGTCGATGGCACCGACGCCCAGCAACTGAGCGACGCCGAATTCGAGGGCCGGCGGCAGATCGCCGACTTCATGGATTTCCTGCGCGAGGCCGCGCCGGGGTTCGAGCAGGCCTACATCCTGGACATCGCCCCGCAGGTTGGCATCCGCGAGACGCGCCGCATCATCGGCGAGTACCGGCTGACCGAAGATGACGTGCTGCAGTGCGCCAGTTTCGAGGACACGATCGGCGTGAATGGCTGGATGGTCGAGGAACACCTGGCCGGGAACATCAACTTCAAGTTCCAGGACATACCGGCCAGCAGGGGCTTCAACCACCTTCCGTACCGGATGCTCCTGCCATTGCGCGTCGACAACCTGCTCGTGGCGGGCCGTTGCGGATCGATGACACACATGGGCCAGTCTGCTGCGCGGGTGACCGGAGGTTGCTTCGTGATGGGACAGGCGGCCGGCAGTGCCGCAGCCCTGACCACGACGCGCGGCGTACGGCCCCGCGATGTGCCCGTACCGGTGTTGCAGGCGAGGCTCGAAGCCGACGGTGCCTGGCTGGGCTGCATCCCATGAACGGCAGCGACCTCATCTCGCGCAACTGCGCCCTGATGGCCGACAAGGAGCGCTGGGCGCAGGGGCTGTCGTTCAGCAACACCGTGGCTGGCTGCGCCTCGCTGGAGGGCGAGGCCTTCTCGGTGGTGAATCCAGCCAACGGTCTGCCTTTCATCGGGGTGCCAGGCGCCGGCCGGGCCCAGCTGGATCAGGCTTTCAACGCGGCCGCGGAAGCGTTCGCAGGCTGGCGGCGCAGAAGTTGGGTCGACCGCGCGACGGTCCTGCGCCGCTTTGCCGACGCGATGGAGGCGCAAGAAGAGATGCTGGCCAGCCTGCTGACGCTGGAACAGGGGCGGCCCTTTGCTTTTGCGCGTGCGGAAGTGCGCCGCAATGCGGACGCCATCCGGCAATTGACGCAGCTGAGCGTCGAGCCGGTCTGCGTGAGGGACGACGAGAAGTCGCTTTCGATGCTGCAATACCGACCGCTCGGCGTGGTCGCGGCCATTGCGCCATGGAACGTGCCGATCACGATGGCGGTGTCCAAGCTGCTGCACGCCCTGTATGCGGGCAACACGCTGGTACTGAAGCCTTCTCCCTACACGCCACTGGCGACACTGAAGCTGGGCGAGATCGGTCGCGACATCTTTCCACCGGGCGTCTTCAACGTGGTGGCCGGTGGCAATGCACTGGGACAGTGGATGTCCGAGCATTCCAGCGCCGCCAAGATCACTTTCACAGGTTCGGGGACGACCGGGCGCAAGGTGGCCGAGAGTGCGGGCCGGGACTTCAAGCGCCTGACGCTGGAACTGGGCGGCAACGACGCAGCGCTGGTGCTCGACGATGCCGATATCGACGCCATCGCACCGCGCATCTTTGGTTCGGCCTTCGTCAACAGCGGCCAGGTCTGCATGGCCATCAAGCGCCTGTATGTGCAGGCGGGCGTCTACGACAGGCTGGTGGAGCGGCTGGTCGGCTACGCCCGGCAGGTTCGCGTCGGCGATGGCTTCGAAGCGCAGACCCAGCTCGGGCCGGTGCAGAACGCGGTGCAGTTCCGCATCGTGCAGGAGTTCGTGGCTTCGGCGCGTGCAGATGGCGCCGACTTCGCGGCAGGTGGCTACGCGCTGAAGCGGCCCGGGTATTTCATGGCGCCGACCATCGCGCTGGGCCTGCGCGAAGGGACCCGCCTGGTCGACGAGGAGCCATTCGGGCCGGTGCTCCCGATCCTGCGGTTCGCTTCGGACGAAGAGGGCGTGGCCCGCGCCAACGCATCGCGATATGGCCTTGGTGCATCCGTATGGTCGGGCGATGCGAAGCGCGCGCAACGGATGGCCGGCGAACTGCATGCCGGCACGGTCTGGCTCAACGACCACGCCGCACCTGATCCGCTGGTGCCTTTCGGCGGTGTCATGCAGTCGGGGCTGGGACGCGAGTTCGGCGTGCTGGGCCTGCAGAACTTCATGGAGCCGGTGTCGGTCGTCACCACACGAACGCCGAGAGCCTCCTGGTTCGTTCCATGAAGGCCGCTCGGCCCATCACCCGAGCACCCTGATTTTTACAACGGAGACATTCATATGCTCAATCGACGGAAGGCCACAGCGTCGCTGCTGGCGGCGGCGGCATGGGCGGGCGGTGCCCGCGCTCAGCTTGTCGGGGACAAGCCCATCACGATCCTGGTGCCCTATCCCCCAGGGGGGCCCGGCGACATGATGGCAAGAACCATCAGCGAAACGATGGGCAGCCGAATCGGGCGGCCAGTCATCGTCGACTACAAGCCGGGAGGCGCCGGATCCATCGCCGCGTCGGCGCTGCTGCAGCAACCCGCGGACGGCAACACGCTGCTCGTGGCCGAGATGTCCGTGCTGTGCACGAACAAGCTGCTCTATTCGAAGCTCCGGTACGACCCGATGGTGGATTTCAGTGCCGTGACGCCGCTTCCGCAGATGCCGGTCGTGCTCTACGTACCGCATGGCAGCCCGATCAACTCGATCGCAGACCTTGCAGTTGCATCGCGCAGCAAGCCCATGAACTACGCGACGCAGGGCAACGGATCGGTCGGCCATATCCTGGGGCAGCTGCTGGCGACGGCCACGGGCGCACAGGTCAACGCCATTCCCTACAAGGGCGCCGCCCCCGCCATGGCCGACCTGATCGGCGAGCAGGTCGACTTCCTGTTCGATGGAATCGGTGCGGGTCTGCAATACGTAAACGCACAGAAGCTCAAGGTCATCGCCGTGGCCGGCCCGAATCGGCTTGCGCAGGTGCCCCATGCACCGACGACCGCGGAGGCGGGGGCTCCGGGCGTCGAGTTGACGGTGTGGTTCGGTGCGGTCACCCGCGCGGGCACACCAGCCACTGCGGTGCAGCGCCTGAATGAAGAGATCAGCCACGCCATGGCGCTGCCGAAGAACACAAGCCGCTTCGGCGATCTGGGCTTTCAGTTCGTCAATCAGTCTCCCGCCGAGTTCCAGAAGTTCATGGGCCGCGAATCCGCGAAATGGGGCGCCTTCTTCAAGGAGCGGAATATCGCCCTCGACTGATGCGCCAGGTCGGCTCTCGAGGCGCGCTGGCATCTCCGGCTCGAGCGGCCGGAGATGCCAGTGGCCAGTGCATGTTCAATTGCCAACGTCTTTCGGATTGAATCGATGTTTCAGAACAAGGTGTTTGTCGTGACCGGCGTCAGCTCCGGCATTGGCGCTGAGACGGCGCGGCTGCTTCGTGGGCAAGGTGCACGCGTGCTGGGTGTGGACCTGCGCCAGCCAGCGATCGGCAGCGACGATTTCTTTCAGACAGACCTCGGCGATCCGGAGTCCATTCAGCGCCTGGTGGCGGCATTGCCGTCGGGTATCGATGGGCTGGCCAACATTGCCGGATTGCCGCCCACGCATCCCGCATCGGCGGTACTCCGCGTGAATCTGGTCGGGCTGAAATACCTGACGTTGGCGCTGGTGCCCAAACTGGCGGACGGTGCGTCCATCGTCAATCTGGCGTCGCTGGCCGGTGCCGGCTGGGCGCTTGCTGTTCCCGCGATCAAGGCTTGCGCCGAACTCCGATTTGCGGACGTCGAGCAGTTCTGTGCCGTGCAGCGCATCGAAGGCGCCCGCAGTTACTTCTTCTCGAAGGAGGCGTTGATCGCCTGGACAATCCAGAACCGCTGGACCTGGCGTTCACGCGGCATCCGGATGAACGCGGTCAGCCCGGGGCCCGTGGATACCCCCATCCTGAAGGACTTCGTCCAGACGCTGGGTGAGCAGGCCGGCGAGCGCATGCGTGCCATGGAGCGCCCAGGGACGCCAGCCGACATCGCTCCCGTCGTGGCGTTCCTTCTCAGCCCTGCGTCCGCATGGGTGCGTGGTGCCAACGTGCCCGTGGATGGGGGACTGCACGCCTATGCGCTGGACCGCCAGCATGGCTTGTCCCAGGCGACGCCGAGTGGGCTCGCAACGGTGCCGAAGGACTGCCGATCGACACGGTCGATATCAGACGACCCGCGGCAACCGTGACCGCAACCAGGCTGCGCTATTGCAGGCTCTTTCGGCAACGACGGATGCAGGCGACAACCCGAAGTCATCGTGAAACACCTCGAAGCTCAGTGGGCCCGCATAACCGGCCTTCCATAGAACATCGGCGTAGGCGACGACTTCGTCGCCATGCAGACCTTCGCCAGGGAAAACGCGTGCATGTCTTGCAACATGCAAACGCTCTGCCGTTCCTGCGAGATTTCGGGTCAGACAGTCCGACAGCTGGAGCAGAAAGACCTTGTCGATGTCCATCCGGGCCAGGGCCTCGGGCGACGTTTGCACGGCGAGCAGATGCAGGGAATCGACGGCCAGGCCAAAGCCGGCCATGTCGACTTGCTGAACCACTTCCCACGCGGCAACGACGTCGCTGACGGCGTGTCCCCAGGAGAGGGCTTCGTAGGCGAGTCGAACGCCGTGGCGCTCGGCCGCCTGGGTGAGCGCACGCAGGTCCGTGACGATCGTCGACCTGTCCTGGCTTGAATCGGGCGAGACGTTCGAGCACACCAGGAGCATGGGTGCGCCGACGTCGACGCACATCTTGAACAACGTCTCTGCGTGTTCGAGCTTGTGCGAGCGCTGCGGGCCAACGCCGAGGCCGTCTGCGTCGCGCAACAGCTGCAGGCCCGTCACGCGCAATCCACTCTCGCGCACCGTGCGCACCGCCTCGGCGTAAGGCAGTTCTCCGACCAGGTCGGAAGCCCAGAGCATGATCTCTCCAAAGCCCGCGGTGCGCGCGGCGTCGAGCCGCGAAGCGAGCGGACCGGCCATGGAGCGTGAATCCATGCCGAACAGAAAAGGGCAGTCGCGTTGCATCGACTCCGTCACTTGCTCGACTCGGTCTGGGGCCGCATCGTGGCGGCAACGATCCCAGAAACGAGACAGCCGCCGGCAAGGTAAGCCGCGACCCAGTGCCACGACCCGCCGCCGTACGCGGCAAGGCCGGCTGCTATCAACGGCGTGAAGCCGCCACCGATGGCGCTTGCGACCTGGTAGCCGACACCCGCACCGCTGTAGCGGTATTCGGTGCCGAACAGCTCGGTGAACATGGGTTGCTGGACGCTCACCGGCATGTCATGCGCCACGTTGTACAGAAGGATCGCGAAGATCACGATGCCCAGGGTCCAGCCGTGCTGCATCGAAAGGAAAAATGGCACCGCGGAAAGGACACCGACGACGGCGCCGCCGATGTAGACGCGCCGACGGCCGTAGCGGTCGGCCATGGTGGCGAAGACCGGCACCGTGATCAGGCTCACCACCCCGACCAGCAGCACGATGTTCAGCAGGAAGCCGCGATCGAGTCCCAGTTGCGCAGTCCCATAGCTCAGCGCAAAAGCCGTCACGATGTACGTGGCATAGAGCTCGCCGAGGCGCAGTCCGATGATCTGCAGAAACGCGACCGGCTGTTTGGTGATGGCCTGCACGATCGGCAGCGTTTCTCGCTTGTCGAGGCGCTTCTGCTGAACATCGCGGAGGAACTCGGGCGTCTCCTCCACGCTCGAGCGGACCCAGAGGCCGATCATCACGAGCACGACGCTGAACAGGAAGGGAAGGCGCCAGCCCCATGAACGAAAGTCATCGTCCCCCATGACCCTGCTCACGATGGCAACCAGGCCTGTCGCGAGGATCAAGCCCACCGCATAACCCAGTTGCACGCCGCTGCTGTAGATGGCTTTCTTGCCTGGCGGTGCGCTCTCGACGGCCATCAGCGCAGCGCCTCCCCATTCGCCGCCCACGGCGAACCCCTGGATCGCTCGCAGCAACACCAGCAGGACCGGTGCCCACCAGCCGATCGTCGCGAAGGAGGGCAGAAAGCCGATCGCCGTGGTGGCCAGGCCCATGATGATGACGGTCAAGGCCAGCATGCGCTTGCGCCCGAGCTTGTCGCCGTAGTGCCCGAAGACGATGCCGCCCAGGGGCCGGAAGAGGAATCCCACGCCGAAGGTCGCGAAAGCGGCGAGCGTTCCCATGGCCGGGCTGACCTGGGGGAAGAACTCCGAATTGAAGACCAGCGCGGCGACGATGCCGTACAGCAGGAAGTCATACCAGTCGACGACGGCGCCGGCAAAACTGCTGAGCGCAGCCTTGCGCGCTTGTCGTTCGGCCGCCTGGTCGAACACAGGTGCCTTGTTTGCTGCTGTCGGTGGGCGCGCGCCTGCTGCCGGAGCGCCCGTTCGGGTCGGTGCCAATGCCATGTGGACTCTTTGAATCAGTGAAGAAGTGGCGTGAATATATTGGACAGTTGGTATGTTTTATCTTAGGGTTAACACCCGGCAATCGCTCGACTCATCCCGTTTTCTTGCGGCGCTTGGGCGCTGGGGCCGTGTCGGCGTCCTGCTTCAGGTCCGAGGTCACGTAGCGCACGACCATGTCGACGACGTTGTCGCGGCGCACGACCGCCGACGATGCGCTGCCGGGTGTCGACTGGAAGATCAGCGAGAACGTCGGCTTGTTGGAGACATGGTGAAAACACAGGGCGCTGATCGACATGTGGATGTCGACGGGATCCAGGTCCGGCCGGAAGGCTCCAGCCTCTACGCCCCTCGCATAGACATCGCGGAGCGTCTCGATCACGGGCTCATTGAGATCGCGAATGAGCGTGGAGCGGGCCAGGTATTCGCCGTTGTTCATGTTCTCGGCCATCACCAACCGCACGAACTCCGGATGGGCCTGGTGGTAGTCGAACGCGGCGCCGATGAGACTCCCCAGAGCCGCGACCGGCTCGAGGTCCGTGAGATGCAAGCCGGACTCGAGTTGCCGGATCTTGCGGTAGGCCTCTTCGAGCACGGCCACATACAGCCCTTCCTTGCTCTCGAAGTAGTAATAGATCATGAACTTCCGGGTGCACGTCGCTGCGGCGATGGATTCGATCCGCGCACCGGCAAAGCCCTTCTCCGCGAACTCGGTGGTTGCCGCGACCAGGATGTCGGCCATGGTTCGGTCCGGATCGTTGGTTCTCTTTCCAGCAGTTTTTCTCTTCCGCGGCGAGGGCTCCCTGGACGTCGGGACAGGAGCAGATTCGTTCATGTGTTCAAGGCGCTGGAGAGAATCCAAAGATTATCGAGCAGGCCCGAGGCCTGCGGCCTCACGAACCGCAGGCGCGATGCCGGTCCTCAGACGAGTTCGCCGAGCGCCTTGGCGGTGAAGTCCTTCATGCTCGCCATGTCGCCGGCGCGCACCTTGGTCACCCAGTCCGGGTCGCCCAGCAACGCGCGGCCGACGGCGATCAGGTCGAACTCGTCGCGCTCCAGGCGTTCGAAGAGATTGCCCAGGCCTGCGGGCTGCGAACTCTTGCCACCGAAGGATTCGAAAAAGTCGCCCGACAGCCCGACCGAACCCACGCTGATCGTCGCCGCGCCGGTCAGCTTCTTGGCCCAGCCCGCGAAGTTCAAACCGGCCTCGCCGTCGAGTTCAGGAAACTCGGGTTCCCAGAAGCGGCGTTGCGAGCAATGCAGCACGTCGACGCCTGCCTCGACCAAGGGCAGCAACCAGTCGGTCATGGCTTCCGGCGTCGGCGCGAGGCGCGCCTTGTAGTCCTGCTGCTTCCACTGGCTCACGCGCAGGATGATGGGAAAGTCTGGCCCCACCGCGGCGCGGACGCTCTTGACGACCTCGGATGCAAAGCGCGAGCGCTCCTTGAGCGTCGCACCACCGAAGCGGTCGGAGCGCTTGTTGGTGCCTTCCCAGAAGAACTGGTCGATGAGGTAGCCGTGGGCGCCGTGCAGTTCCAGCGTATCGAACCCCAACCGCTTGGCGTCCGCGGCTGCATGGCCGAAGGCCGAGATGGTGTCCGCGATCGCCTCGTCGGTCATCGTGACGCCACGCGGCGTTCCCGGCGCGAGCAGGCCGGAAGGTCCTTCGGCCGGGGCGGGCGGTGTCCATGTCGTTTGAGGGTTGCCTGCGGTGCCGACGTGCCAGAGCTGCGGGCCCATCTTGCCGCCGGCGGCGTGCACCTGATCGATCACGTGCTGCCAGCCGGCCAGGGCCGCCTCGCCGTGGAAGAACGGTACCTGCGGATCGTTCTTGGCGGCAGGGCGGTCGACCACCGTACCCTCCGAGAGGATCAGGCCGACCTGCGCTTCGGCGCGGCGGCGATAGTAGGTGGCGACGTTGTCGCCGGGCACGCCTTCAGGTGAGAACGAGCGCGTCATCGGCGCCATCACGATGCGGTTCTTCAGTTCGAGCGGCTTGATGCGAAGAGGGCGAAAAAGCGTGTCGGCACGGGACAGGGATGTCAAGAAAGGCTCCAATCTGTGATGAATGGCGGCCAGTATAGAAAATAAACCTGGGATAAAATAGCCACCTGAAAACCACCAGGTAGCCTTGGAGATACCGCATGTCGGCTTGCCCGTCCGAAGAGTTCAATGCCAACTGCCCGCAGCGGCTGCTGCTCGACCAGCTGACCGAGAAGTGGTCGATGCTGGTGCTCATCGCGCTCAACGAGGAGCCCCTGCGTTTCAACGCCATCAAGCGGCGACTGACGGGCGTCACGCAAAAGGCGCTGACGCAATGCCTGCGTCGACTCGAGCGCAATGGCATCGTGACGCGCCGTGTCGTGCCGGCGTCGCCGATCGCGGTGGAATACGCCATCACGCCGCTGGGCCGCAGCGTGCAGCGGCCTTTGAAGGAGATGTACCGCTGGACGACCGAGCACATGGACGAGATCGAGCAGGCACGCGCGAGCTTCGATCGGAATGCGCTCGGCGATGTCGATGAAGGGCGCGGTGCGTCGCTCGCTGCAGTCGGCTGACGGGGCACGGCTTCCGGTCGAACGGCAGCGCCGCAGCGCTTCCGGCTAGCGGTCGACCGAATGCTGGTACGAGCCCGCCGACAGGGTGTTGATGGCCGATGCCGGTATTTCCATGAGAAAGCGTGTTCGCTCCGGCACCGCCACGCTCTGCAGGTGATAAATGGGATGGCCGTCCTGGGCATAGAACAGCCGCGTCACCTGGATCAGCGGACTGCCCACATTGGTCTCCAGCAGGCTGGCTTGCTGCGGATCGGCGAGGATGGCCGAGATTTCCGCGGCCTGCTTGGCCGCGACGACAGGGCGCGCGTGCGGAGGCGAGTTCGTTGAAGGCCCGTGCCTTGCCTGCCACGTCCAGACGCTCCACGAACTTGCGGAGCATCGGCGTGTCGATGGGGCCAGGGCAGACGACGTTGAAGCGCACCGGCGCAAGCTCGTAGGCCGCGGCCTTGGTCACGTCCGCCGCGCGCCCGTGATGGTGTGTTCGACAGCCGACTTCACGCGCCGATCGGCAAGGTCCGTGGCATTAGGGATTAGCCGGATGGGTGCGGCAGATAACATCGTTACCATGCGGGTAACGTCGTTATCTCAACTGGTGATCCTTGACCATGTCCCTGCGCCTGAACGAAAAAACTGCACTGATCTTTGGTGGTGGAATGCCCGAGGAAGCCGTCGGAAACGGCGCTGCCATCGCGCTGCGGATGGCCGAGCACGGCGCCACGGTCGTCGTGGCGGACAAGGACGGCGAAGCGGCTGCTCGCACACGGCACGCCATCCGGCGAGCGGGCGGTCGCTGCGAGATCGTGCAGGCCGACGTCTGCGAGGAAGAGCAGATCCGCGAAGCCGTGCAGGTGGCTCTCGCGCTGAACGGCAACATCGACGTCCTGGTCAACAACGTCGGCATCGTGACGCTGGGTGGCCCTGAAGAGGTCGACGTCGATGCCTGGGATCGCGCATTCCGGGTCAATGTGCGCTCTGCCTTTCTGGCCTGCAAATACGTGCTGCCCGTGATGAAGGCGGCGAGCCGGGGATCGATCATCCAGATCTCGTCCGTGGCGTCCACGCGATGGGGAGGCACGCCTTTCTGCGCCTACACCGCAACCAAGGCCGCCCTGAATGCGCTGGGCCAAAGCGTGGCGATGCAATACGCCCCGCACGGCATCCGCTGCAACAACATCCTGCTCGGTCTCATCGACACGCCGCTGGTGCGCCAGCAGCTCGGCACCACCGACCCCCAGGGCATCGACAGCCTGCTCGCGGCGCGCAACGCACTGTGCCCGACCGGTGCCATGGGCACGCCGTGGGACGCCGCCGAGACCGCACTCTTTCTTGCAAGCGACGAGTCGCGCTACATCAACGGGATCGACCTCGTGGTGGATGGCGGACTGCACAACCAGGTCCTTCCGCCTGCGCGCCGTTCCTGACGGCATCGCCGGCAACTCCTTCTCATCGAATCAAGACATGCCAACCAAACATACAGCTTCCATGGCCGGCTCATCGGCCCTTCCAGATCCGAACGGCATTCCCGCCGAACTGCGCGATCGCCTGTCGCCTGTCGTGATGGACTCGTATTCGGCCGGTGACTTTCATCGGGTCGACATGCGCAGCATCGCGCGTGAGGCGGGAATGAGCTTTCGCACCATCTACCGATACTTCGGCGACAAGGAGTCGCTGCTTTTCTGGTTCATCCAGCACTGGCTGAGCGACCTCTATCCGGCGGCGCTCGAGCCCCTGGAGGGCGACGCCGGCCTGAAGGTCAAGCTGCTCGGCGTGCTCGAGGCCCACCTGGCGTTCTACGAAAAGCACCCGAACGTCGGTCGCATCATCTTCATGACCGTGCCGCTCGAGCGCTGGATGCGCGATCCGAGCTACGCCCAGCGTGAACTCATGCAGAGAGTGCTGCAGGCCATCAACGAGGCGCAGCAGCGCGGCGAGCTGCGCGCCGACATCGACAGCCGCGTGATCCTGGACGCCTGGAGCGCCATCTTCAACCGTGCCTTCCTGATGTGGGAATACCGGCGGCGCAGCTACTCCCTGACAGGGCAGGCCGCGCCTCTGTTCTCGATCCTGTGGCATGGCATTGCCGGCACGGCGTCGCCCGCCAAGACAGCGGCCGCCCGAAAGACTGCGTCGAAGCGCGTCTCCGGCTGAGCCGACGCTGCCTCTCCCGATTTCCACAACGACGACGAGACAAACCATGAAGAAAAGACAGTTCATTGCAACGATGGCAGGCGCCGCTCTGGGTGGTGTCAACGTGATCATGCCGGCCCACGCCGCCAACGCGCCGGGCATCGACAGCCGCGAGATCAAGATGGGACAGACGCTGCCTTTGAGCGGACCGGCGGCCGCCTACGCCGCCACCGGCAAGGTGATGGCGGGCTACTTCGCCCGCATCAACGCGGAAGGAGGCATCAATGGCCGCAAGCTCACGCTCGTTCAATTGGACGATGGCTACAGCCCGCCCAAGACCATCGAGCAGTCACGCCGTCTGGTGGAGCGCGAACAGGTCGCCTTCGTCGTCTACCCGATCGGCACACCCACCGGCGTCGCCGCGCGCAGCTATTTCAACAATGCGAAAGTGCCGCAGCTGTTCGTGGGCTCCGGTGCCGCCACCTGGGCGGACGACGTGGCGAAATTTCCGTGGAGCAGCGGCTGGCAACCTCTGTATACCGACGAGGGCCGCAGCTTTGCACGGCACATCCTGAAGAGCCAGCCTGCCGCCAGGATCGCGGTGCTCTACCAGAACGACGATGCCGGCAAGGACATGGTGCGGGGCCTCAAGGAGGGACTGGGTTCCGCGGCGGGCCAGATCGTCCGGGAGGAATCACACGAGGTCACCGATCCCACCGTGGATTCGCAGGTGCTGTCGATGCAGGCGGCCGGCGCCGACGTGCTGGTGATGTGGGGCTCCCCCAAGGCCACGATCCAGACGATCCGCAAGGTCCGTGACATCGGCTGGAATCCGGCCTTCTACATCAATCAGAACTCGTCCTCCGTACCGAACGTGCTCACGCCGGCCGGACTGGACAAGTCCAAGGGCATCATCAGCGCCGCCTTTCTCAAGGACCCCGCCGATCCCGCCTGGAAGGACGACCGCGAGGTGCAGGAATGGATGGCCTTCATGGACAAGTTCAATCCTGGCGCCGCCAAGGACTACTTCGCGGTCTACGGCACCTGCATCGCGCAGACCACGGTGCAGGTCCTGCGGCAGTGCCGCGACGACCTGTCTCGCGAAAACATCCTTCGGCAGTCGCGCCGGCTCGACATGGACCTGCCGATGTTCCTGCCCGGCGTGCGCATCAAGACGAGCGACGCCGAACCGCACCCGGTTCGCAGCCTGCGCCTGCAGCAATTCAATGGCACCAACTGGACGATCCTGTCCGCCTGAGCCGAGATGCAGTCCACGCTTTCGATCAAGGACCTGACGATGCGCTTCGGCGGCATCGTCGCGCTGGATGGCTTCAGCATGGAAGTGCCGCAGGGCAGCATCTTCGGGCTCATCGGTCCGAACGGCGCCGGCAAGACGACCTGCTTCAACTGCATCAGCGGGCTCTACAAACCGACCACCGGCAGCGTGGTCCTGGGGCAGACCGAAGTGACGCGCCTGCCACGCCACCGAATGGCCCGCCTGGGCCTGAGCCGGACGTTCCAGAACGTCGCGCTGTATCCGTCGATGACGGTGCACCAGAACGTCATGGTGGGTGCGCACAGCCGGTATCCGGTCACGCTGGCGGGCACCGCGCTGCGCACGCGTGCGACCCGGACGGCAGAGCGCGAGGTGAAGCAGGCAGCCGACGACGCGCTGGCGACGGTCGGCCTCACGCCGCTGGCTGACCGCAGCGTGGCGGAACTGCCCATCGGCATCCAGCACCGGATCGAGATCGCCCGCGCACTGGCAACCCGGCCCAAAGTGCTGCTGCTGGACGAACCTGCCGCCGGTCTGACCGCGGGCGAAGTCGACAGCCTGCGCGACGTGCTGCTGCGCCTGCATGCGGAGCTGGCCCTGACCATCGTCATCGTGGAGCACAACATGCGCTTCGTGATGAAGACCTGCGACGAGATCGCGGTGCTCAACTTCGGCCGCAAGATCGCCCAGGGCAAGCCGGACGAGATCCGCAACGATTCCGCGGTGATCGAAGCCTATCTGGGAGGCGTCGCATGACGCATCGACTGGAATTGCGCGGCCTGGTCGTGGCGTACGGCCGCACACGCGTCGTGCACGGCGTCGACCTGCATGTCGACGAAGGCGAAATGGTGGCGCTGCTGGGCGCCAACGGCGCGGGCAAGACGTCGACGCTGCGTGCCATCAGCAACCAGCAGGTCGACGCAGCGGGCAGCATCCACTTCGAAGGCAAGGACCTGCGCGGCATGGCGGCACCCGCGGTCGCGCGGCTGGGCATCGCCCACGTGCCGGAGGGGCGCGGCACCTTCGCCGACTTGAACGTGCTGGACAACCTGCGCATCGGCGCCATCCAGCGACGCGACAAGGCGGGCGTCGAGCAGGACATCCGGAAGATGCAGCAGTTGTTTCCAAAGCTCGCCAGCCGCGCCACGCAGGCGGCCGGAACCCTCAGCGGCGGCGAGCAGCAGATGCTGGCGATCGCCCGCGCGCTGATGATGCGGCCGAAGATGCTGCTGCTCGACGAGCCCTCGTTCGGTATCGCGCCGCGAGTGACGCAGGAGATCTATGCCTTGCTGGGCGAACTGCGCAGGACCGAGGGCCTGACTGCGCTCATCGTGGAGCAGAACGCGGAGTTGGCGCTGTCGCTGGCCGACCGCGCCTACGTACTCGAGAGCGGGCGCATCGCAACGCTGGGCACGCCTGCCGAACTGCGAGGCAACGAAATGATGCGCCAGAGCTACCTGGGTCATTGAGCCCATTCCACATCGTCGTCAAGAACTCCCTCATGCAAGCATTCATCCATCAGATCGTCTCGGGCCTCGCTGCCGGCGGCATCTACGCAAGCCTGGCCATCGCCCTGGTACTGATCTACCGCTGCACCGCATCGGTCAACTTCGCGCAAGGCGAACTGGCGATGTTCTCCACCTACATGAGCTGGGCGCTGGTGCAGTCCGGCATTCCGTGGTGGTGGGCGTTCGTGCTCGTCGTCGCCGGGTCGTTCGTGCTGGGCTTCGCGCTGGACCGCGCGATCTTTCAGCCGCTTCGGCACCGGCCGGTGCTGTCGGTCGTCGCGGCCAGCATCGCGCTGCTGATCATCGTCAACAGCCTCGTCGGCATGCTGTTCGGCTACGAACTCAAGGAGTTCGCCTCTCCCTTCGGCGGAAGGATGGGTTTCGGCGAGCCCTATCTGTCGGCACACGAGGCCGGGGTCCTGCTGGTCACCCTGGCCGAGTTGCTGGCCACCTACGTCTTCTTCCGGTACACGCGCTTCGGCCTGGCAATGCGTGCGGTGGCCGTCAATGCGGCGTCGGCGGAGTTGAGCGGCATCGGCACGAACACCGTGCTCGCCGTGGGCTGGGGCCTGGCAGCCGTGGCGGGCGCGGTGGCAGGGCTCATGGCGGCACCGATCGTGTTCCTGGAGCCGTCCATGATGATGGGCCCGCTGATCTATGCGCTGGCCGGCGCGTTGCTCGGCGGCATATCGAGCCCCGTGGGCGCCGTCATCGGCGGCTTTTCCGTGGGCATCGCGGAGAACCTTCTGGGCGCCTATGTGGTGGGCAACGACCTGAAGCTCACCTGCATCATGTTCCTGATCATCGGCTGCCTCGTGCTGCGACCTGCAGGTCTCTTTGGCAAACAGATTCAGGCGAGGGTCTGAGCCATGAACGCCATCGTTTCGAAGCGTGCGGCCGTTGCATTGCCGCAGCCCGCCAGGACGCGCCGAACGGCGCCCGCGATCACGCTCTCCATCGCGCTCGCGACCCTGGCCTTGCTGGCGTGGGCGTTCGGCTGGCAGAGCTATCCGCTCTTCGTGCTGACACAGGTGCTGATCTTCGGCATCGCGATCCTGGGGTTGAACCTGCTGACCGGCTACACCGGACAGATCTCGCTGGGCCATGGCACCTTCTTCGCGTTGGGCGCCTATTGCGCGGCGGTGCTGGCTTACCGGTTCGGCTGGCCGTTGTACCTGGGCATCCCGGCCGCGGCGGTGTTCTGCTATGCGATCGGCTTCCTTTTCGGGTTCCCGGCATTGCGCCTGCCGATGCTGTACCTGGCGTTGTCCACCTTCGCCGTGGCGGTCGTCACACCCCAGACGCTGAAGTGGAAAAGCATCGAATGGTTGACCGGTGGTGTCCAGGGCATCGTGCTGAACAAGCCTGTGTTTCCGGGCGTGCTGGCCGACAAGCCGGACTGGTGCATCATGGTTTGCGTGGCCGCCTGCGCGCTGCTCGCCCTGTTGCTGGCCCGGCGAATTCTGGGCTCGCAGTTCGGGCGGCTGATCGATGCGTCGCGCGACCATCCGCTGGCGGCGACGGCCGGCGGGCTGGACGTGACCGCCATCAAGACGCAGATGTTCGGCCTCAGCGCGGCGTACACGGGCCTTGCGGGCGCACTGAGCGTGCTTGCCAGCCAGTTCGCTTCTCCCGAGAGTTTTCCGTTCCTGTTGTCGGTCTCGTTGCTGGTCGGCAGCTTCGTGGGCGGTATCCGCAGTCTCGGCGGCGCATTCATCGGCGCAGCGTTCATCGTGCTGACCCCCAACCTGGCCGAGAGCATTTCCCAGTCGGCGCCGTGGCTCGTGTTCGGCATCGCGCTGATGGTCGTGGTCTTCCTTGCGCCACACGGCATCGGCGGCTGGCTGCAAGGCGCATGGCAGCGCAGGACGCTCCGTCCCGACGACACAACAACAACTCCCTGACCCTCATGACCAACAAAGTCTTCATTGCCGGCACCGGCATGACCCGTTTCGGAAAACACCTGGACCGCGGCCTCAAATCCCTGGCCGCCGAAGCCATCGACGAGGCCCTGAACGACGCCGGCATCGCCCCGTCGCTGCTGCAGGCCGCCTACATGGGCAACGCGGCGGCCGGTGTCATGACAGGGCAGGTGCTCATCCCGGGGCAGGTCGTGCTGCGCGGGATGGGCATCGGAAGAATTCCGGTGATCAACATCGAGAACGCGTGCGCGACGTCCGCCACCGCATTCCAGCAGGCGGTGACCATGATCGAGCTGGGCGCGCACGACATCGTGCTGGTCGCCGGCTTCGAGAAGCTCTACAGCGAAGACAAGGCGCGCACCTTCTCGGTGTTCCAGGGTGCCGTGGATCTGGAGGCCATCGACGAGGTACTGGCCGCCCTGGCGGCCAACATGTCGCGCACGGGCGCCGCAGGCGACATCGGCGAAGCCGGCCGGTCCCGGTCCTTGTTCATGGACCTGTACGCCGGCATGGCGCGCGACTACATGCGCACCACCGGTGCCACGCGGCGCGACTTTGCGGCCGTCGCGGCCAAGAACTCCTTTCACGGGAGCCTGAACCCGAAGGCACAGTTCCAGGACGTGCTGAGCATCGAGCAGGTGCTTGCAGCCCCCCTGATCGTCGACCCGATGACGCGGCCGATGTGCGCACCCATCGGCGACGGCGCGGCGGCCCTGGTGTTGGTGTCGGAGAAGAAGGCGCGCGAGATGGGTCTCCGGGATCGGGTGCGCGTGCTGTCGTCCGTGCTCGCATCGGGCTGGGACTACGAACCCGGCGAGACGACGCGCCTTGCGCCATACGCAGCCCGGCGAGCCTATGACGCGGCCGGCCTGGGCGCGCGCGATCTCGACGTCATCGAATTGCACGATGCCGGCGCTCCCGCCGAGCTCATGTACTACGAATACCTGGGACTGGCCGATGCCGGCGGCGCGGCCGGCCTGCTGGCCAGCGGCGCAACCCGGCTCGGCGGCGCCATACCCGTCAACCCTTCAGGCGGACTGCTGCGAAAGGGCCACCCCATCGGCGCATCGGGCTGTGCGCAGCTCGTCGAACTGGCCGACCAGCTGCGTGGGCGCTGCGGTGGCAGGCAGGTGGAGGGCGCGCGCACCGCGCTCGCGGAAAACGGCGGTGGCTGGATCGGCGACGACGCCGCCGCCATCGTGATCAGCATCCTTCAGAAGGAGTGAGAGAGTGACTGCGATCTCCCACGACAGCATCGCTGCCATCGTCCGCGCGTTCGCGCTGGCGGAACCGCGTCGCGAGGCCTTGGTCTTCGAAGGTGCGAACGTGCGACCCGACGATGTCCGCACCTACGGCGACCTCTGGCTCCATGGCCAGGCGCTCGCCCGTGGAATGCGGCGGCGCGGCGTCGGCGCCGGAACCGTCCTGGCGGTGCTGATGGCGAATCACGCGGAGTTCATCGAACTCATGGTGGCGGCCGCCCTGCTGCGAGCGGTTCTCGTGCCCATCGATCCGCGCACCAAGGGCGAGAAGCTCGCGTTCATGATCAGGAACGCCGGTGCGCAGGCCGTCATCGCCGCCGACTATGCGCTGACCAACGTCGAGGACGCTGCCGAAGGCGGACTGGACATCGGCTGGCTGGCTGCTCTCGCGACCGACGAAGGTCCGGGCCGCGCGCTGTGGAGCCGGAACGTCGAGGACTTTTCGGCCCTCGTGCAGCGCGAAGGGGAGGAGCTTCCCGTGCCGCAGGACACCGGCGAAGAGACCATGTTGATCATGCACACCTCGGGCACGACGGGGGATCCCAAGGGAATCGTGCTGACGCATCGACGCTTCTGCGAGACCTCGGCGCGTGCCCTCGGGCTGTTCGGATACCAGGCCACCGATCGGCTTTACTCGGGTCTTTCGCTGACGCATGCAAACGCGCTCCTCGTGACGCTGGGGCCGGCAATGGTCGGCGGCGTCCGGATGGTCTTCTCGCGGCGTTTCACGAAGACGCGGCTGTGGCCGCTCACACGCAAGTACGGCTGCACCAGCTTCACGTTGCTCGGGGGAATGACCACCGCGCTGTATGCCGAACCGCCGCGCGAGGACGACTCGGACAACCCGGTGCGCTTCGTCGTGTCGGCCGGTATGCCGGCTGCGATATGGCGGAACTTCGAGCAGCGCTTCGGCGTGGACGTGCTGGAGTTCTATGGGTCGGCGGAAGGCGGCCTCGCGGTCAATCCGATAGGAGGCGGTCCGGTCGGCAGCGTCGGAAGGATCGCGCCCGGATTCATCTACCGCCTGGTGGACGAATCAGGCCAGGGCGTGCCGCGCGGCTCCCCTGGCGAATTGCTGCTGCGAGCTGCCGATGGATCGCCCTTCAAGGTGGAGTACGTCGGCAATCCCCGGGCCTCGGCACAGAAGACCCAGGACGGCTGGCTCCACATGGGTGACGTGCTGCGTGAAGATGAGGCCGGTTGGCTGTTCTACGAATACCGCAAGGGCGGCGGCATACGCCGCAATGGTGACTTCATCACGCCCGCGTATGTGGAGAAGGCGATCGCCGAGTCCGGCCTGGTGCACGACGTGTACGTGTACGGCGTGCCCGCCGCTTCCGGCGCCCCGGGGGAGAAGGACGTTGTCGCGGCCGTGGTCCCGAATTCATCGCCGCAGTTCGATCCGCAGGACCTCTTTCGTCGATGCCGCCTGATGCTCGAACCCAACTTCGTGCCGACCTTCATTCAGGTCGTCGCGCAGATCCCGAAGACGGCGTCGGAGAAGCCGCAGGAACGCTTCCTGATCGAAGCCCTCGTGGCGCAACCGCAGGACGTGCATGCCGAGGCCACGCAACGCCGGGATCTGCCGCGCGAGATCCTGCGTGGTTGATGCAGCCACCGTCCATGACCCGGCGATCGCGACCTCGCACGCGACGCTCCTCCTCGCTGAAAGAAGTTCCTCATGCACATTCAAGACAAAGTCGTCGTCATCACCGGAGGCGCCTCCGGCCTGGGTCTCGCGGCGGCGCGCTATCTGATCGAGGAGAAAGGCGCGAAGGTCGCGCTTCTCGACCTGGATGACGATGCGGGGCGCCGCGCCGTCAGCGAACTGGGCGACCGGGCCATGTACGCGCGCGCCGACGTGAGCAGCGACCAGTCGCTGCGGCTCGCGCTCGATGCGGTGATGTCGCGCTTCGGCGCCATTCACGTTGGCATCAACTGCGCGGCGATCCTCGGGCCGGCCAAGGTACTCGACCGGGACGGCAGGGCCACGCCGCTCGCCCACTTCACGCGGACGACCATGGTGAATCTCGTCGGAACCTTCAACGCCATGAGCCAGTGCGCCGAGCGGATGACGGCCAACGACCCCGAGGATGGCGAGGAGCGCGGCGTGGTGATCAACATCTCGTCGGTGTCCGCCTACGAGGGCCAGATCGGCCAGTGCGCGTACTCGGCGACCAAGGCCGGCGTCATCGGCCTGAACATGCCCGCTGCGCGTGAGCTGGGTGCACGAGGCATCCGCGTCAACTCGATCGCGCCGGGCCTCTTTCTCACGCCGATGGCAGCGCAGCTCGACAGCAAGGCGCTCGAGCGGCTGCGATTGCAGGTCGAAGCGCCTCCGCGCATGGGCGAGACACGCGAGTTCGCTCATTGCTGCGCGTTCATCATCGAGAACGCATACCTGAATGCCGAGACGATCCGACTGGACGCGGCCTCGCGCCTGCGCGCTCGCTGAAAGACAAATGCCGACTTTGGGCTGACCTGCGCCGCTCGGGCGGCGCCGTCAGCGCAGCCGCCGCGGCGAAAGCGCCTCTGCCACCACGCCGTGCGCGGCCAGGTGCTGCGGCATCTCTTGCCCCAGCAGCAAGGCGCCGGCCAGCGCCGCCGCTGCCGATGCCGTCTGGACCCCGTAGCCGCCTTGCGCCGCCACCCAGAAGAACTGCGGACAGTGGTTGTCCGCGCCGATCACGAGATCGCCGTCCGCGACGAAGGAGCGCAGGCCGGCCCAGGTGTGCTTCGGCCTCCGGATCTGCATGGTGGTGACTTCCTCGATGCAGTAGATGCCGGTGGCGACATCGAGTTCTTCGGGTTGGATGTCCTGCGGGTCCACCGGATCGGCGTTCGCGGGGGAACCGAGCAACTGGCCGGCATCGGGCTTGAAGTAGTAGCTCTCGTCGACGCCGATGACGGCAGGCCAGCTGGCGATGGCACTGCCAGCCGGCGGATCGAAGGTGAAGGCGGTGCGGCGCTTGGGCTGCAACCCGATCGGCATCGCGCCGCAGCGAACGGCCACCACATCGGCCCAGGCGCCAGCGGCATTGACGAGCTGGCCAGCGGTCAGCAAGCGTCCATCGGCCAGCTCGATCGTCCACTGGCCAGCCGCGCGCTGCGCCGACGATAGCGCCGCGTTGTTCAGCAACTGCCCGCCGTGCCGGCGAAAGCCGCGCAGGTAGCCCTGGTGCAGGGCATGCACGTCGATGTCCATCGCATCCGATTCGTACACGGCGCCGCAAATGAGATCGGCGCGCAGCGCGGGGCAACGTTCGATGACCTGCGACGTGGACAGCAGCTCGACATCCGGCGACCTCTCGCGCGCGAACGCGAGGGCATCTTTGAGCGCCTGCTCCTGTCCGGTCCTGGCCACGTGCATCACGCCGCGCGGCGACAGGATCGGGTGCTCGGCGAAGCCTTCGGGCGGAACTGCATAGAAGGCGCGGCTCGCACAGGTCAGCGCACGGATCATCGGCGTGCCATAGGTCTCCATGAAGAGCGCCGCAGAGCGGCCGGTCGCGTGGTAGCCGGGTTGTTCCTCCATCTCCAGCAGCGCCACGCGCGCGTGCGGCGCGAGCTGCCATGCGAGGGATGCGCCGGCGATGCCCGCGCCGACGATGACGATGTCGAACTGCACTCAATGCTCCTGGTGTGCCTGCAGGGGAGTCGCGGCGCGGCTGCTCTCGGCCTTGCGGGCCGGCAGCCTCGCGCCTGCAAATGCCGCGGCGAACGTCCCCGCGATGCCCGCGCGGAACGAGAGAACGACGATGAAGAAGACGAGGCCCTGGACCACCGTGACCCAGTCCTGCAGCCCCGCCATGTAAGTCTCCATGCCGATCAGGGTCAACGCGCCCAGCACCGGGCCGACGATGGTGCCCAGGCCGCCGACCAGCGTCATCAGCACGAACTCGCCGGACATCTGCCAGGTCGCGTCGGTGAGCGTCGCGATCTGCACCGCGATGGCCTTGGTCGCGCCGGCGAGGCCCGTCACGCCGGCCGAGAACACGAACACCGCCAGCTTGTAGCGGTTGACGTTGTAGCCCAGGGACACGGCGCGCGGCTCGCTGTCGCGAATGGCCGCGATGATGCGTCCGACCGGCGAGTGCACCAGCCTTGCGATCATCAGGATGCAGGCCGCGCAGATCAGCAGCACGAAGAAATAGGTCGAGATGTCGCTCTTCAGGTCCCACACGCCGAAGGCCACGCCGCGCGGAATGTTCTGCATGCCGTCCTCGCCGTTGGTGAAGGGCGCCTGCACGCAGAAGAAATAGACCATCTGTGCCAGCGCCAGCGTCGACATCGCGAAGTAGATGCCCTGCAGCCGGACGGCGATCACGCCCACGATGCCGCCGAGCACGACCGAGGCGGCCGTTCCCGCGAGGATGGCCCACTGCGGCGCCATGCCGAAGACCGTGGCCAGGTACCCGGACACATAGGCCGAGAAGCCGAAGAACATTGCATGGCCGAACGACAGCACGCCCATGTACCCGAGCAGCAGGTTGACGGCGCTGGCAGCCACGGCGAAGCAGAGCACCTTGATCAGGAACACCGGGTAGACGAAGAACGGCGCCGCCACCAGCGCCGCGACTGACACCGCGAGCATCAGCCAGGCCAGAGGCCGGCTGCGCGTCTTCGTCGAAGAAGCCTGGCTGGTCATGGCGCCCGAGAATTTCTGCGTGATCACGCCCTTGCCGAAGAGACCCTCGGGCTTGATCAGCAACACCGCCGCCATGATGATGAAGACTACCGTGTCGGCCAGCGGCGCATAGAACACCTTCATCAGTCCTTCCGAGAGACCGAGCAGGTAGCCCGTCATGATCGCGCCCTTGATCGAGCCCATGCCGCCGATCACCACGACCGCGAAGATCACGACGATCAGGTTCGAACCCATGGCCGGGCTGACGTTGTAGATCGGTGCGGCGAACACCCCCGCCAGTCCCGCCAGGCCGACGCCGAAACCATAGACCAGCGTCACCATCAGCGGCACGTTGATGCCGAAGCCGCGCACCAGGTCGGGCCGCTCGATGGCGGCGCGCAGGTAGGCGCCGAGCTTGGTCTTCTCGATCACGAGCCAGGTGCCCAGGCACACGGCGAACGAAGCGAACAGCGCCCACAGCCGGTAGTAGGGCATGTAGCCCAGGCTCGTGCGAAAGCCGCCGGGGATCGGGTTCTCGTACGGCAGGCCGGCCGCGCCGAAGCTCTTGCGGTAGAGCCCCTCGATGATCAGCGTGGCGCCGAAGGTCAGCAGCAGGCCGTAGGTGTGGTCCAGGTGGTAGAGCCGGCGCACGAAGAGCCGCTCCATCAACATGCCGCTCGCGCCGACCGCGAGCGGTGCCAGCACGATGGCGAACCAGTAGTTGATGCCGGCCCACTGCAGCAGCATCCAGGCTGCGAACGCACCCATCATGTACTGCGCGCCATGCGTGAAGTTCACGACGTTCAGCAGGCCGAAGATGATCGCCAGCCCCAGGCTCATCATCGCGTAGAAGGAGCCGTTGATCAGCCCCAGCAGGACCTGCCCGACGAGTGCTTGGGGCGAGATGCCCAGAATGTCAAACATGGTTCAGATCCCGAGGTGCGCCTGGACACGCGAGAGGTTGTGGTTGATCTCGCTGCGCGAGAGTTCGTCGACGATGCGGCCCGTCTCCATCACGTAGTGCCGGTCGGCCAGCTCGCAGGCAAAGCGCAGGTTCTGTTCGACCAGCAGGATGGTGAAGCCGCGGTCCTTGAGCTGCTGGATGGTCTTGCCGATGAGCTTCACGATCACGGGCGCAAGACCTTCGCTGGGTTCGTCCAGCAGCAGGAACTTCGCGCCGGTGCGCAGGATGCGCCCGATGGCGAGCATCTGCTGCTCGCCGCCCGACAGCTTGGTGCCCTGGCTGGCGCTGCGCTCGTGGAGATTGGGAAAGAGCCGGTAGATCTCGTCCACGCTGAGGCCTCCTTCGCGGATCACCGGTGGCAGCGTGAGGTTCTCCAGCACGGACAACTGCGAGAAGATGCCGCGCTCTTCGGGGCAGTAGGCCATGCCCAGGCGTGCGATCTGCTCGGGCAGGCACCGTGCGATGGCCGTGCCATCGAACTCGATGGAACCGGACTTCTCGTCGATGAAACCCATCAGGCATTTCAACGTGGTGGACTTGCCCGCGCCGTTGCGCCCCAGCAGCGTGACGACTTCGCCGCGCTTCAGGTGGAAACTGATGTCGTCCAGCACCTGGTTGCCCAGGTAGCCGGCGCGCAGGCCCTTCACATCGAGGACCGGGGAGTTCGCCTCAGTGACCAATGTAGGCCTCCAGCACGCGCGGGTCTTCGGCCACGGCGCCATAGGCACCTTCCGCGAGGACCTCGCCGCGGCACAGCACCGTGACGACATTGGAGAGTTTCTGCACGACCTTGAGGTTGTGCTCGACCATCACGATGGTGTTTCCGCCACCGCCGGACTGCTGCGCGATGAGGTCGGTCACGCGCGCCACGTCCTCGATGCCCAGGCCCGCCATCGGCTCGTCGAGCAGCGCAAGCTCCGGCTCCAGCGCAAAAGTGGTCGCGAGTTCGAGCGCACGCTTGCGGCCATACGGCAGTTCGCCGGCCGCCACATGTGCATACGCACTCAGGCCGAAGCGCTTGAGCAGATCGGCCACGCGGTCCTCGATCTCGCTCATGCAGGCGGTGGAGCGCCAGAACACCCTGGCGAATCCCGCCATCCGCTGGAGCGGGATGCACAGGTTCTGCGAGGCAGTGAGATGCGGGAACACCGCCGAGATCTGGAACGAGCGAACCACACCCTGGCGTGCGAGCTGCGCGGGCCGGGTGCGCGTGACGTCCGCGCCCTTGTAGGTGATGCTGCCCGCGTCGGCTTCGAGAAAGCGGGTGAGCAGGTTGAACAGCGTGCTCTTGCCCGCACCGTTCGGGCCGATCACCGAGTGGATGGTGTTGCGGCGTACGTTGATGTCCACGTTCTTCACGGCGGTGAAGCCGGAGAAGCTGCGCGTCAGGCCCTTTGCGACAAGAATGGACTCGGCGTCCACGTCGCTTGCAATGGCTGCGTTCATTTCTTCTGAATGCTCGCCTTGTCCACGAGCGGACAGTCGCTTTCGCCGAGCGGCGATAGCGCATCGCTCGCCGGGATGATGGTGTCGACCTTGTAGTAGTCCCATGGGTATTTGGAGTCGGCTTTCGACTTCACCGTCACCAGCAGGAAGTCGTGGCTCAGCTTGCCGTCGGGGCGCAGCATCGCGTTCTTCACATACATGTCGTTGACCGGCGTGCTGCGCATCTTCGCGTCGACCACATCGGTGGCATCGCTCCTGGTGGCGACCACGGCTTTCAGGTAGTGGCTCGCGGCCGAGTACATCGACGCCTGCGTGGCCGTGGGCATCGCCTTGAAGCGCTCGAAGAAGCGGCGGCCGAAGGCGCGCGCCTGGTCGTCCTTGTCCCAGTACCAGGCGGTGGTGGCCGACAAGCCTTCGATCACGTCGAGGCCGGCCGCATGCACGTCGGAGATTTCGAGAATGGTGGCGACCGGCTTCTGCTTGCCGTTCTGCATGCCGAACTCCTTCCACTGCTTCATCGAGTTCACCAGCTGCGCGCCGCCGTTGGCGAACATCACGGCCTTCGCGTTCGAGCTTTGCGCCTGCAGCAGGAAGGAGCTGTAGTCGGAGGTGGACATCGGGTGATAGGTCTCGCCCACGCTCTTCCCGCCGTTGGCCGCGAGGATTTCCTTGGCGACCTGCACCGCGTTCTTGCCGAAGGCGAAATCGGCTGCGACGAAGTACCAGGTATTGCCCCCGCTCTTGAGGATGGAGCGCACCGGGCCGGACACGAGCGCGTAGGAGTCGTGCAGCCACGAGTAGCCCGTCTTCACGCACTGCTTGCCGGTGAGTTCCGTGGTGCCGATGGCACCGTACATGCCGATCTTGTTCTTCTCCTTGATCACCGTCTGGATGCCGAGCGCCACGGCCGAATTGCTCACGTCCATGATCGCGTCGACATGCTCGACATCGAACCAGCGCCTGGCGATCGTCACGCCCAGGTCCGCCTTGTTCTGATGATCGGCCACGAGCACTTCGACCTTGATGCCGCCGAGCTGGCTCTTCATGTCCTCCACCGCCATCGTCACCGCGAGCGCCGAGCCGGGGCCGCTCAAGGCGGAGTAGGGGCCGGACTGGTCGTTGATGACGCCGATCTTCACGACGCCGTCGGAGATCTGGGCGAAGGCAGGCGCGGCCGCGAGCAGCGTGGCCGCCAGCAGTGCAGGTGCGCAGAGAGGTCTGCGATTCAAGGAGGAGGTCATGACGTTTCCTTTCAGGCGAGGGGATCGAGGGATTTCATTGCTTGGGCGGCCTTGGCAGAGGCCTCGCGTCTCCTGATCAGCATGGGCTCGGCCATGGTGCGCACCTCTTCGACCAGCGCGGCGGATGCGACGCGCGGGTGGCCACTTTCGAACGGCGGCTGGGGGTCGTATTCCATGAAGAGCTGGATCTTCTTTGCTTCGTGTTCGCCGCGCAGCACGGCCAGCACGCTGAATGCAAAGTCCAGGCCGGATGTGACGCCACCGCCGGTGATGCGGTTGCGGTCGATGACCACGCGCTCGTCGGTCGGCACGACGCCGAACTGCGCGAGCTGGTCGAACGAGAGCCAGTGGGTGCTGGCCTTGTAGCCCTGCATCAGGCCCGCCGCGGCCAGGAGCAGCGAGCCGGTACAGACGGACGTGATGTACTTCGCGCCGGCCGCCTGCTTCCTGAGGAAGGCGAGTACGTCGGCGTCGTCCATCAGCGGAATCTGCCCGGGGCCGCCCGGGATCATCAGCACGTCGAATTGCGGTGCATCGGCGAAGCTCACATCGGGAGTCAGCTTGAGGCCGGTGTCACCGGTGACGGTGTCGGTGCTCTTCCAGACGAACTGGACCTTGCTGTTGCTGGCCCGCGAGAGGATTTCGAACGGGGCCAACACGTCCAGCGAGGTGATCTCCGGAAAGATCAGCATGCCGATGCGCAAGGGCGCGGAGGATTGTGCTGGTGCGTTCATGATGCGAGCCTTTCAATGGCGGCCTGGGCGAGCGACACGCCCCTGGCGTTGCGTGCGCGCACGATCGCCTCGCGCTCAGGCCCCGCCGCGGCGGGCGAGCCGCAATCGAACGGAGGTCGGGGGTCGTACTCCACGCCCAGCTGGATCAGCCGCGCCGCTTCTTCGCCGGCCAGCTCCGCCGCGAGCGTGAGCCCGAAGTCGATGCCCGAGGTCACGCCGCCGCCGGAGATGCGGTTGCGGTCGCGCACCACGCGTTGCGCCACGGGCGTCGCGCCGAACGCGGGCAACAGGTGCAGCCACGACCAGTGGCAGGCGGACTCGTAGCCTTCGAGCAAGCCCGCGGCGCCGAGCACGATCGAGCCCGTGCAGACCGACGAGATGTAGCGCGCCTTCCGTGCCTGCTTCTGCAGGAACGCGATCGTGACCGGATCGTCGATCAGCGGCACGACCCCCACACCCCCGGGCACGCACAGCACGTCGAGCGGTGGGCAATCGGCAAACGTGGTGGTCGGGTTGATGCTGAAACCGGCATCGGTCATCACCGGTTCGATGGCCTTCCACGCCAGGTGGATCTTCGCGCCCGGCACCCGGCTCAGGATCTGCACCGGGCCCGTCAGGTCGAGTTGCGTCACGTCGGGGAAGAGCAGGAAACCGATGTGCAGGGTGGTGGTGGGTGTCGGTGTCACGCGTCGATGTCCTTGCTGGTGATGGTGTGTTCGAGGCTCCAATTCTGTGGAGCCGACTGCTTGGCGTAAATGACAAAACAAAGCTAATATTTGCCAATGTCATCATCCCGACACGTCGCCATCCTCACCTTTCCGGGCGTGCAGATCCTGGACGTTTCAGGCGCGGCGTCGGTCTTCGCGGCAGCCAACGATGCGCAGGGTTCGCCCTTCTACAAGGTGCACATCCTGTCGGCCGAAGGCGGTGTCCTGCAGAGCAGCAGCGCGGTCGAGCTGGCGACGCGTCCGATCCGGAGCGTGCCCGCATCGAATGTCGACACGCTGCTGATCGCAGGCGGCGAACACACCGGACTGATGGCGATGGCGCACGACAAGGCCGTGCAGCGCTGGGCGGTCAAGGCGTGCGGCAATGCCCGGCGGTACGGCTCGATCTGCACCGGCACCTTCGCGCTCGCGCAGTTCGGCCTGCTGCGTGGCAAGCGCGTCGCAACGCACTGGTCGACCTGCTCGCAACTGTCGGAGACCTATCCGGACACGCAGGTGGACGTGAACGCGCTGTACGTGAACGACGGCAACATCTGGACCTCGGCGGGCGTGACCACCGGCATCGACATGAGCCTGGAGATGGTGGCCGCCGACCTGGGCGGCGAGATCGCCAATGCGATCGCCAAGCGCCTCGTGCTGTATGCGCGCCGGCCCGGCTACCAGTCGCAGTTCAGCCCGGTGCTCGACGCGCAGACGCATGCCGACGCGCCGTTCTCCGCGCTGATCCACTGGATGCGCGAACACCTGTCGGAGCCGCTGGACGTGCCCAGGCTCGCGGCACGCGTCGCGATGTCCGACCGCACCTTCCTGCGCAAGTTCACCCGCTCGACGGGCGAGACGCCTGCGCATTTCGTCGAAACGCTGCGGCTCGACCACACGCGCAACCTGCTGGCGGTGGGCGTGTCGATCAAGGAGATCGCGGCGAAGACCGGCTACTCGACGGCGGCGCAGCTGTCAAAGGCATTCGACCGGCGGTTCGGCATGACGCCGCTGCTGTTCCGGGAATTGCATTGCCGGCGCGAGGCGACATGAGGCGGCGTGGACCGGCGTAATCCGGCGTGGTGCATCAGCCCTTGATCGGGTGCATCCCGCAGTAGGCGCCGCCCGCGCAAGACGTCGGCACGTAGAGCTCGCCCTGGATGCGCCAGCCTGCCTCCGAACGCAGCCATTGCGCCATGTAATTCCCGCTGACCCGCACCGGCCCGTCGATGTCCGTCCAGGTGGCGACCCAGTCACCGGATTCAAGCGCGACCTTCCACGCCGCCATGGCATGCACGGTGGACGGCGTGCGTGTGTAGATCGTGTCGGAGCGCGTGGCGAACTGCGCTTCATAGAACTGCCGATTCGCTTCGATGCCCGAAAGCTGCAGCGACATCGAGCCGAGCACATGGACCTCGTCGGTCCAGAAGCTGGCGATCGTGTCGACATCCTTGCGAAGGATGGCCGCGTTGGATGCCGTTCTCGCCGCACGGATGAGTTCTTCGTCGGTCATGTCTCAGGCCTTTGCGGCGTCGCGGCGCGTGATGACCTGCCCATGGCGCGCACCCGTGTGCCTGCCGTGCTGCCAGGTGACGGCGCCATTGACGATCACCGCCTCGATGCCTTCGGCCGGCGTGTCGGGTGTCTCGTAGCTCGCCGTGTCGCGCACGCCCATCGCGTCGAAGATCACGAGGTCCGCGTGATGCCCGGCTTTCAGCGTGCCGCGCTCGTGCAGCCCGAAGTTGCGCGCGGTGAGCCCCGTCATCTTCCAAACGGCCGTCTCCAGCGGGAACAGGCCGACGTCGCGGCTGTAGTGGCCGAGCACGCGCGGAAAGGTGCCCCACAGGCGAGGGTGCGGCCTGGTGCCCAGCGGAATGCCGTCGGAGCCGATCATGGTTTCATCGAACGCGAGCACGCGCTGCACGTCGTCCTCGTCCATGATGAAGTAGATCGCGCTGCCCGGCTGCAGGCGGCGCGCGGCCTCTTCCTTGCTCACATCCCATTCGGCCGCGATGTCGTCCAGGTCCTGCCCGGCGCGTTCGGGATGCGGCTCGCTGCTGGCGATCAGCACGCGGCCGCCCAGCATGCCGCGGTCGGTGCGCAGCGCGGTGGAGCCGGCGGTGTACGGGTAGCAGTCGAGCGACACGCATTGATGCCGCATGGCCTCGCGAATGATGGGCAAGGTCAGCTTCGTCTTGCCGAAGTTCGCCTTGTGCATGGCCTTGTGGTGCGACACGACCACCGGCACGTCGAGCGCGCGGCCGATCGCGAATGTCTCTTCCAGCGCCTCCATGATCTGGTCGGACTCGTCGCGCATGTGGGTCACGTACAGCGCCTTGCGCGCGGTCAGCGGCCTGCCGACCTCGATGATTTCCTCCGTCGTTGCCTGGGTCGCGGCCGGGTAGAAGGTGCCGGTCGAAAGCCCGATGGCACCGGCCTGCATGGCTTCTTCGACGTGCGCGCGCATGGCGGCAATCTCGTCGTCGCTCGCGGGGCGATCGGTGTCGTCCATCGTGAGCGCGCGCAGGGTCGAGTGGCCGACCATCGCGGCCACGTTGACGGAGGAGGGCGTGGCACGCAGCGCGTCGAGGTAGGCGGCGAAGGATGTGAAGCGGCCCTCGGCGGGCGAGTCGAGCAGGCTGAGCGGCATGGGCAGGTCCATGCCTTCGCGCAGCGGTGCGGCGCTGATGCCGCAATTGCCCGCCACCACCGTGGTCACGCCTTGCGAGACCTTGAAGGGCATCGTGGCGTGCGAGAGCACGGCCTGGTCGTCATGGGTGTGGGAGTCGATGAAGCCGGGGGCGACGATGAATCGGGTGGCGTCGATCACCTGTGCCGCGGTGGCGGCGCCGAGCTCACCGATGGCGATGATGCGGCCATCGGTGATCCCGATGTCGGCTGTGAATCGAGGGGCCTTCGTGCCGTCGATCACGGTGCCGTTGCGGATGAGCAGGTCGAAATGGTTGGGCGTGGTCATGATTCATTCTCGGCACCCGTCCGGCTTGCGTAAACGACAAATGGAATCCCAAATCCGCCAAGCGCTCAAGGCGAGACGCCGCGGAACCACGCATAGACGGACTTCGACTGGTGCTTGAAGGCCTCGCCCGCATTCGCCTTGATGGCATCGTGCGGCGCCTCGGTGAAGTTGGTGGCGGAGCAGTGCGCGACCCTTGTCGCATGGCCGTCGGCACCGACGTCGGTCACCAGGCCGACATGGCCGAAATTTTCCTTGCTGCCCTGCTTGGGATAGACCACCAGGCAGCCCGCCACGGCGCGGTCGATCTGCCGGAACCGCAGCCCGGCACCGGTCGCGTCGGCCCAGATGCTGTCGGTGTTGATCCAGAGCGCCGGGCCATCGGCGGGCGCAATGCGCCGCGAAATCCCCAGTGCCCAGCACACGTAGCCCGAGCAGTCACAGGCCGGCGCGACGAGGCCGGGATCGTCCACATCCAAACCCGCCGCCAACGCCAGGGGCCGAAGCATCGCCTGCTGGTCGGGTGGCAACCGGGGCCATTCGCGGCCGACGGCCAGCGCCTCGGCCGGAGAATCGGCGGCCGGGTAGAGGCCGCCGGTGCCGGCCCAATACAGCGTGCCGCGGCCCACCATCGACAGGGCCCGGCCCAGAACTTCTTGCACGGTCGTCATCGCAACTCCTGGTCAAGGCTGAAGACCATACGCCGGGCTGGCGCTCCTCGCCATCACGTGTTGACGCGATGGCTCATGGATGGGGAGGATGTCAAAATCCCGTCGTCGTCGCCAGGAGGAAAGATGCCGACCAGGGTGCTGATCGTCGAAGACGAGCCGGAATTCATGCGCCGATTCTCCAATGCGGTGCTGAACGATCCGTTGCTGAGCCTGGTGGCTGCCGTCAGCACGGGACAGGCGGGCATGGCCATGCTCGACCTGCAGACACCGGACGTGCTCCTGGTGGATCTCGGGCTGCCGGACATCCATGGCGTGGACGTGATCCGTCACGCGGCGCGGCACCATCCGGCCTGCGACATACTGGTCGTCACCATGTTCGCCGACGACGACCATGTGGTCACTTCGATCGAGGCCGGTGCCAGCGGCTATCTGCTGAAGGACGCCTCGGCCGAGCGGATCGCGTCCAGCATCCACGAGCTGCGCTCCGGCGGTGCGCCGATCAGTCCAGGCATCGCGCGGAAAGTGCTGGAACGATTCCGGTCCAGGGCCATGCCTGAAACGAGCGCCAGTCCGATGCCCGTGGCCGAGCCCTCGCTTCTCACGCCGCGCGAAGGGGAGCTGCTGCGGATGATCGCGAAGGGCTACACGTTCGAGACCATCGGCACCTTGCTCGACATCTCGCCGCACACCGTGGTGGCCCACGTCAAGAAGATCTACCGCAAGCTCGCCGTGCACTCGCGCAGCGAAGCCGTCTACGAAGCCAGCCAGCTGGGCTTGCTGTGAGCCGGCGCGCTGCCTTTTCCTTTCTCCTGAACTGTCTCCGGTGGGTCATCGTCGCGATGGCGATCGGATCCTGGGCCGACGCCGCCTGGTCGGCGGCCGTGGAATTCAGGCACATGCAGAGAACGACCTCGCCCTCCGTCACGCCGCCGGGCGATCGCGATGGCCCCGTCTCCTGGGTGGACGTGAGGTTGCCGGATTCGGTCGCCCCGAGCGATTCGTCATCGGGCACGCTGTGGTATCGGGGTGACTTCGACTGGACGCCCGACCCCGACAGCCGTGCGCAGTGGGCGGTGTGCCTGCCATTTCTCTACGAGGGCGGCGAGATCTGGATCAACGGGATGCTCGCCGGCAGCGTGCCGGAGGGATCGCCCACGGTGCAGGTGCGCTGGGAGCGGCCGCACCTCATCACGGTGCCGGCCGGGCTGCTTCGACCGGGCCGCAACCAGATTGCGATCCGCACGGGTGCTTCCACGGACCAGACCATCCAGCACTTTCCGCGCGTCCTGGTCGGGCTGGAGTCCGAGCTGCGGCCACGCGCCGACCGCCGGACCTTCTGGGTCCGCACCATGCCGCAGGTGACGGTGGTCGTGTGCCTGCTGGTGTCGGGTTTCGTCCTGTTCATCTATTGGCGCCGCCGAAGCGAAGTGCTCTACGGGCTGTTCGGCCTGGCCAGTGCGCTGTGGGGCGTGCGGACGATGACTTTCATCGTCGAGCGCATGACGACCGAGAGCTGGAATCTGTGGCGCATTGCCTACCACTGCGCGACGGGCGGATTCATCGTCGTGCTGGCGCTGTTCGCCATGCGCCTGGCAGGCATCTTCTGGCCGAGGGCCGAAAAGATCCTGGTGTTCTATTGGCTCGCCGGCCCGCTCTGGCTGTGGTGGGCGGGTTCCGGCGACGAGGTCATGGTGAACCGCATCTGGACGGCGGGCCTGATCCCGATCGGCCTGGCCATCCTGTGGGTATCGGCCTGGGCCATGTGGCGTCAGCGCACCATGGCGGCGGCGATCATGCCCGTCACGCTGGCCATCGCGGTGCTGACCGGGGTGCACGACTACGCGCTGGCCTGGAACCCCGGTGCGCTGGCGCACTTCCTGCCCGAGGCCTGGATCGGGCAACGCATCTTTCTGCTGCACTATGGCGCCAACCTGGTGCTGCTCGGGATGGGCGGGCTGCTGACGAACCGGTTCATCCAGGCGCTCTCGTCACTGGAACTGGCCAACGGCAGTCTTGCCGAACTCAACGAAACGCTGGAGTCCCGCGTCGCTCAGCGCGAACGACGTCTGGCGGAGAACTTCGCGCGCATGGCCGAGCTGCAGCGCGAACACGCCGCCGCACATGAGCGGCAATTGATCATGCGCGAGATCCACGACGGTCTCGGCTCGCGCCTGTTCACCTCGCTGTTGCGGGTGGAGCGCGGCGACATGAGCGGCACGCAGATCGCCGAGGCTCTGCGCGACTGCATCGCGGACATGCGCCTGTCCCTCGAAGTGCTGGCACCCGACGACGACTTCCAGGCGGCGCTGGGCAACTTCCTGTTTCGCTGGCAGACCCAGATGCGAGAGGCACAGGTGATGCCCAGCTGGTCGATCGACGTCCCGGAGGGCGGCCTGAACCTGTCGCGCCAGACCGCGCTGCAACTGCTGCGCATCACCCAGGAAGCGCTGACCAACGTACTCAAGCACGCCGGCGCGAAGAACGTGCGCATCGACCTGCGCCAGCGCGGTGACCGACTGGAACTGGAAGTGGCGGACGATGGCCGCGGCGCGGATTTCTCCGAACAGCGGCCAGGGCGTGGCATGGGCAACATGCGGGCACGCGCCAAGCAGTCGGGCGGGGAATTGAGCGTGCGATCGGGGCCGGGCGGTACCAGATTGTTCCTGTACCTGCCACTGGCCAAACGTTCTACGGATCCGATGCCGGCCTCCACCGGCGAGCGCCCCATCCCATAGATACGCGATCGCCTCGCGCCCTCGCGGCATTTGCAGGCAAAGACGTCGTTCCTAAAGTCGTGCCACTCCTGCCACTCTTTCGTGGAAGGAGCTTCGTCACGAAAAGGAGCGTCATGACGCAGCACATTTCTCGATGCGGCCGGGTCCGCATGGCGGCTGTCGAAATCGACATGCGGGTCGGTCCAGGCCGCAAGCGTTCGGAGGGCAGCGCGCGATGATGCCGATGGCCACCGTCCCCACCGAAAGCGTCTGGCTCGGCGCCATTGCCTGGTTGTATCTGGTCACGAACGCGACCCGCCTCGTGACGTATCTCCCGCAGATCATCGCGGTATGGCGCTGCAACGATGGCGCGCACTCGGTCTCGGTCCTGACCTGGGGTTCATGGGTGCTGTCGCAAGGGACGGCCATGCTGTACGGGATGGTCGTGCTGCGCGACCTGCCTTTCGTGCTGATCTCCGTGATCAATTTTCTGGGTTGCGCCTGCGTCACCGCCATCGTGTTGCGGCGCCGCGCGCAATGGAAGCGCATGCGCGCACCGACGGCCTGCGCGCAGGGGTAGCGCGTGGCCCCGATTCCCGTCATATCCCGAACGGCCATCGCGTGATGGCGGGATTTCCGCAGCCGGTGGGTGTCCCTAGGCTCGCGTTGACCCAGCGGCCGCCCGACCCGACCCGATTCAAGGTCCGCACCACGCGTGGTTCGCCGCGCATGGCCGGGTCACCGCCCCCTGTTCATTCTGAGATGGATCGCACCATGCCAACCCTCGTCCTGCCTTTTCGGTCTCCCATCGCCCGGCTCCGCGCCACGGCGCTCTGCCTGTGCGTTGCGCTGCTCGCAGCGTGCGGCGGCGGCGGCAGCAGCGCCGACGCACCGCCACCCGGCGCCGGCGTTCCGCCGCCATCCGATGGGGTCACGCCAGCGGTGACGGCGCCCGTCATCACGCAGCAGCCCGCGAACCTCTCGGTCGCCAGCGGACAGAGGGCGAGCTTCACGGTCGTCGCCAGCGGCACCGCACCCCTGGCCTACCAATGGCAGCGCAACGGCGCCGACATCGCAGGCGCAACGTCCGCGGCCTATTCGGTTGCCGCCACCGCGCCGATCGACAGCGGCGCGGTCTTTCGCGCGGTCGTCAGCAACACGGCGGGAAGGGCGACCAGCAATGGCGCCACGCTCACGGTCACCAGCGTGGCACCGGTGCTGGCGATCACGCAGCAGCCGGCGAATGCAGCGGTGACCGCCGGCAATCCGGTGTCGCTGGTCGTGGGCGGAAGCTGCAGCAGCGGCACGCTGGCGGTCCAGTGGCAGCGTGCCGCGGCAGGCACCTTCACCGACATCGCCGCCGCGACGGCGGCCAACTATTCGTTCACGGCATCTGCGAGCGACAACGGCGCGCAGTTCCGCGCGAACCTGAGTTGCAGCGGCCAGTCGACCACGGCCAGCGGTGTCGCCGTGCTGACGGTCTCGATGCCCGCCGCGCTGACCTTGCGCTACCTTGGCGAGAACACGCGCGACCCGGCCCGGATCATTCCCGGCGCGGTGGTCCGCGAACCGGCGGGCAGCTACGCATTCGTCAGCGGCAACCTGATCAAGCGGCTGTCGGCGGACCAGTCGTCCATCACTTTCGTGACGGGCACCAACGGCTCGGGCGCCATCGACGGCGGCCCCGCCGTCGCATCGTTCAACACGCCCAAGGGCCTGACGGTCGACGTGGCCGGCAACCTGTACGTCGCCGACACCAACAACTACACGATCCGCAAGGTCACCGCGGACGGCACGGTGTCGACGATCGCCGGGGTGGCGAACGCGGGCGGCGCCGTCAATGGCACGGGGCCCGCCGCGAGCTTCTACCTCCCGACCGGGATCGCCATGGGGCCGGACGGCAACCTGTATGTCGCCGACTCGGGCAACAACAAGATCCGGCGCGTCACACCTGCCGGCATGGTCACCGACGTTGCCGGCACCGCGCTGGCCGGCTTCAAGGAGGGCGCCGCGAGCAGTGCCCAGTTCTCCTCGCCGTTCGACGTGGCCGTGGCCGCCAACGGCGACGTGTATGTCTCGGACACCGGCAACAGCCGGATCCGCCGGATCTCGGTGGCCGGCGTGGTCACGACGCTTGCCGGCACCGGCTCGAACGCCACGCTCGCCCCGCAGAACGGCATCGGCACGGCGGCCGACATCCCCGGGCCCAACCATCTGGCCATCAGCGGCAACACCTTGTATGTCTATGACGCGGCCGGCCTGATCCGTGCGATCGACATCACGACCGCCGCGGTCACGACCTTCGCGGGCACGCCCGGCAATCCGGGGCCGGGATATGTCGACGGCCTGCCGGGGCACGCCTTCCTCGACAACTCGCAGCAGAACGGCATCACGCCGACCGGCGATGGCGGCCTGATGATCGGCGACCGGCGCGCGCTGCGCATCACCGATGCGACCGGCCGTGTGCGGTCGATCGCGACCGACACCTTCAACTTCTCGGGTGGCACCAGCGACACCACGACCGGCGTGCTGGCGCAGTTGCCCTTCGGGCTGGCGATCAACCGGGCCAATTCCCTGTTTGCCGACCCGGCCGGTGGCGTCGTCGTGGCCGACAACGCCGCCAGGTCGATCCGTCGCATCGACAACACCGGGAGCGTCACGCTGCTGGCGGGCCTGCCCGGATCGCCCGCCGGTGTGGTGGATGGCAAGCGGAACGAAGCCGTCTTCGCCAACGTCGGCGACTCGGTGACGGTGGCGTCCGACGGCACGGTCTTTACCTCGGACAACTACGGGGTGCGCCGCATCTCGCCCGACGGCACGACGACGTTGCTGGCGGGTTCCAGCACGACATTCGGCTATGCCGACGGATCGGCGTCGATCGCGCTGTTCAACACCAACCGCGGCATGGCCATCGCGCCGAATGGCGATCTGTTCGTGTCGGACGCCGGCAGCCAGACGATCCGGCGCGTGAACGCCGTCACCGGCGCGACGAGCACCTATGCGGGCGTCTTCAATCGCTCGCGGCTGGATGGCACGCTGGCCACCGCGGGGTTCCCGGGGCCGGGGCAGCTCAACACGGCGCCCGACGGCTCCCTGTGGGTCAACGACGGGGGCTTCCTGCGCCACATCGCAATCGACGGCACGGTCACGTCGCTGCAGGGCCTATCGTCGGTCCGCAGCTTCGCGATCGATACCGACGGAACGATCTACATCGGTGCCATCGGCGGCCTGTACTCGGTCCAGGCCGGCGTGACCTCGGGCATCGTCACGCCGACCCTGCTGATCCCCGCAGGCACCCAGCTCGCCGTGAGCCCGGCGACGGCAACGACCGGCACGAACATCGCCGCGATTGCACTGCTCGGCCACAAGCAGGTCGTGATGATCGCGGACAGCCGCCTCGCGGTCGCGACGTTGCCGTGATGTTCCGGAGACGAGACGCCCGGCCTTGCGAGCGTCTCGGCGGCTCGGGTCCGCTTCTTATTCAGCGCATCGGAACGACGCCGCCTGGTCGACATTGCCCGACACGTACTTCGGCCATTTCGGGTAGTCGCACAGCGGTCTCGTGCGCCCGGGCACACCCACGGCATCGGTGACGATCTGCCGTTCGGGTGCCGCGCCGTCGACCGACCACCGGTCGATCGCCGTGAGCGAATCCCAGCTGGCGTTGAAGACGCTGCTGCCCGCGTGCCCGTATCCGGCCACTTCGTAGAAACGCACGAACGTATCGACCTGCGCCGCGCCCATCTGCGACTGCAGGCGCTGGTAATACTGTTCGGTGGCGCGCGAACTCACGACCACGTCGACCAGTCCGTGCGCGAGCAGCAGCTTTCCACCCCGAGCCTTGAACGCCGAGATGTCGGTGCTGGCGTCCAGCAGCGCGCTGATCTCTTGCAGGCGATTCGCCCAGGCGCCGGGAGCTGCGGGATCGAAGGCCAATGCATCGAACTTCGGGTCGCGCGCAACGAAGTACCGCAGCCACTGGTCGGTGAGGACGCTCATGTACGGCGCATTGGCCGGCATGGGCCGCGCGGGTTGCGAAGCGCCGAAATTCACGAAGGTCACGTAGGGCTGAACCGGCGACTTCCAGCTGGCGATGCCGGTGTCCGCGCCCCAGACGTTGTAGCCCGGATAGCTGGTGTCGCCGTTCGCCATGGGCAGCCGGAAGTCGAGCGGGCCGTTGATGGTCTTCATCGCACGGATCTGTGCGTCCGACAGGCAGCTGTCGCCGGTGTCGGCTCCTCCGGCACATCGGACAGGCGCGCCGCGAAGCGTCGCGGTCGACGGATCGAATCGTGCGTTGCATGCCTTCTGGTTGCTGATCAGGCCGTCGACCACGCCATCCAGGCCGTCGCAGCTTTCCATCGCCGCTTCGTACAGCACGAGTCGCTTCGCGGCGTTCGGGTAGGCGCCGGGCTGTGCCAGCGCGCGGCTCAGATGATGTCCGCCCAGCAGCGCGCCCACGTCGTTCCATGCGGGGTACCACGCGATCGCGCCGTCCCAGTCCGCCGGCCATCGCTGGATGATCGTCAGCGCCTCGCGTCCGCCATTGGAGCCGCCCGCGAAATACGACTTGACCGGGCTCGTTCCGTAATGCGCCTTGATGATCGCCGCAGCGGTGTCGCGCGTCTTCTTCAAGGCATCGCCACCATAGTTGCGCAGCGCTTCGTCATGCAGGCCGAACAGCCCGTCGCGCGAACCCAGGCCATTCGATTGGTGGCCGGAGTCGCTGGCGAAGGTCGCATAGCCCTGGCCGAGAGGTGTGGGCCTGTCGACGGGACCGGCCGGGACATTGGACCTGACGCCGGGAATGGTGCCGTTGAAGCCGCCGCCGCCGAACATGACGGCCTTGCGGTTCCAGTTCACCGGCAGGCCGACCTGGAACAGGATGTTGGGCGCCGTGACGTCGACGGGCGAGATCCTCCCCGACACCTCGCAATACGCCGGGATGGCGGTGGCGCCGGAGCCGCTGGCCGCCACGAGGTTGGCCGAGGTCACCGTTGCCCCGGACGTGGGCAGACCGATCGAACCCGCCGGAACGGCCATGCCCAGGAGCTGCTCGCAACTGAGCGTGGCGGACTTCGCCGATGTGCCTGTCATGCCGGCGCTGCCTGTGTCCGGGCCCGTTCCCGTGCCGACGCACGCGGCCAGTGCCATGGCGGCGACACAGGCCGTGCCGATCGCCGTCAGTTGTCTGATTCTGCTTTTCATATGTCTCCTGCTGTTGTTGTTCGAGAGAAGGGCTTGCGGCGTGGCGCACGGGTGCGCCGCCGCCAACTCAGCCCGGCAGCGCGACTTCGATGCCCGCCTTGGCCAGCTCGAGCCGGTATTGCTCGAAGCCGGTGCCCGGTACGCATTCGTCTTCGCGGTCGCGGATTTCGTCCATGCGGGCGTGCACCTGCTGCGCGGCGTCGGGCGCATCGCCGATGAAGATGCCCCGCGTCATCGTGATGTTCGCGCTCTCGAAGCTGCCCGCGCCGGCGAGCAGGATGGCGCGCGTGGGCGCGTCGTCGCCGACCAGCGCGACCAGGCCCGGGCTGACCGCCGCGGGCTGAAGCCGCGCCAGCGCATCCGGCGCGAGAACGCCTTCCGTCATGGCCGTGGCGGCCGTGGGTGCGAGGCAGTTCACACGGATGTTCTGCCGCTCCCCTTCCAGGGCCAGCGTCTGCATCAGACCGACGAGCGCCATCTTGGCCGCGCTGTAGTTGGCCTGGCCGAAGTTGCCGTACAGCCCGGAAGACGACGTCGTCATGACGATGCGCCCGTACTTCTGCGCACGCATGTGCTCCCACACCGCCTTCACGCAGTTCACGGCCCCCATCACGTGCACATCCATCACCAGCCGGAAGTCGTCCAGCGACATCTTGGCGAAGGTCCGGTCCCGCAGGACACCGGCGTTGTTCACGAGGATGTCGATCCGTCCCCATGTCGCGATGGCGCGGGCGACCATGGCCTCCATCTGCTCGAACGCGGTGACATCGCCGCCATCGGCCAGCGCGACGCCGCCCGCCCGCACGATCTCGTCGACCACGCAATGCCCCGGCGAACCCGGCTGCGCCCCCGCGACATCGTTGACGATCACGCGCGCCCCATGGCTCGCGAGTGCCAGTGCGTGCGCCTTGCCGAGGCCGCTGCCCGCGCCCGTGACGATGGCGACGCGGCCATCCAGAAACTTCTTCATTTCGAATCCTTTGAATGCGCGCGGCGAGGAGCCCGATGCAGCGCACGGCTTGCTCCCCGAACCGCCAAGGCAGTGTCCGCCCGCAGGATCCCTGGAGTCTTCCGCCGCCGCGCAGCGAACTTGCGCGTCAGCGCAGCCGTGATGCGTTCAGGCCACGGCGGCGCTGCGCGCGCCGGTCGGTGACGTGCCGAAGCGGCGGCGGAACACGCTGCTGAAGTGCGACATGCTGTTGAACCCGCTTGCCAGCGCGATCTCGGTCACGGTCCTCGTGCCGAGTGCCGGCGACTCCAGTTCCTGGCGGCACCGCTGCAGTCGCCGCTCCCAGAGGTAGTCGGAGACCGACTGTCCGCTGCCCTTGAACAGGTAGTGCAGGGTGCGCACCGAGAGCTGGTTCGCGTGCGCGATCCTCTCCGGATTCAGCAGCGGGTTGCCGAGATGCGCGTCGATGTAGATCTGGATCTGGCGCAGGCGCTCGTCCCGGACCAGCGGCTCGGCACTCGGGCTGTCGTGGGGATCGCACTCGAGTGCCAGGGTCAGCAGGTCCAGCAGCCGCGTTCCGAGTTGCTCGCGCACGGCAGGACGAAGCGAGCCGGCCTCGAGAACCATGCTCGTGCACAGCGCGGACACGATGCGGCCCATGCCGAATCCCGTCTGGATGACCTGCGGCCTGTCCAGCGCCGCGGGTGCAAGCCGTTGCGCGAGCGCTGCGCGCGGCAGCTCCAGGTAGAAGGCGCGGTAGGCGTCCGCATTCCGGAGGCTGTAGGTGTCCGAGGCCGAAAAAAGGCAGGCGCTGCCGGGGTCGCAGGCCAGCACGCGCCCGCCTTGTTCGACCGTCTGCCCGCCCTTCTGCATGATCGCAAGGTACATGCAGTCCTTGTCCAGCTGCGCCACGTGGCTGCGGCGGCGAGTGATCTCCTGCGGCGAGAGCAGGCAGTCGGTGACGGTGACGTCGCCGAAGCTGGCTTCCTTGACGAAGCCCTGGTAGTCGTCCGTGGCGTCGCACCGGCTGTCCACGCGGACATAGAGCGAGCACAAGGCTTCCTGCCATGCCAGATGGCGCTTGAACTGGGGAAGCTCATGTGTCGAGAAAACGAGGTTCATTCCGCACTCCGGGCGTTGTGCGCGAACGTTAAGCCTCCCGCCGCAGAACGGCATCGGTAGTTGCACCGACTGAACAGTCTAAGTTTTCATTCTTCCATCCGTGAGGAGTTTTATTTACTACAGACTGATTGGTCTAAGTAGGCAGATCTCCTCCAGCCCAGAGAACGTCGAACTCGAAGGGGAGATCGGCCACGCGCGACAGGAGGTTGCGCGCGATCGTCTCCTTCACCGCTGCATCCAGGAACCCGTCGGCCGTACCTGCGAGCGTGACGGTGACGACGCTCGTGGGCCTCGTGCCCGTGTCGACACGCAGATCCGCGATGCGGACGTTTGCCGCGACGGCCGACAGCTCGAAGCGGAGCTTCTCCACCAGCGCCTGCCGGCGCAGCGCGGGCTTGAAGATCTTCCCGACCTCGGTGGTCGGCAGGGCATCCACGACGAACACATGGCGCGGCTTGGCCGGCGGCTCGTGGATGCGGCGCTGCAGGAAGGCCTGGAGCGCGTCCAGGTCCAAGTGGGCGCCGGGCAGCGCCACGGCGAACAGCACCGGCACTTCCCCCGCGTAGCCGTCGGGCATGCCGACGGCGGCGCAGGCCGACATGCCGGGAAAGGCGAGGGCGACCTCCTCGATGGCGGCGGGATCGATGTTGTGCCCGCCGCGGATGATCAGGTCCTTCTCGCGGCCCGTGAGCACGAGCCAGCCTTCGGGCGTCAGGTAGCCCAGGTCGCCCGTGATGAGCCAGCCGTCGTGCGTGAAGGCGCCCCGGGTATGGCGCGGATCCACGTACCCCGAGACGATCTGCGGGCCCCTGCAGACCACCAGCCCGATCTCGTTGGGTGCCGCCTCCGTGCGCGGGCCGCCATCGCCGTCGTTCTGCTTCCACACGGCCACCTCGGAGAACGGACAACGCAAGCCGACGCTGCCGCGCACGTGCCTGCCCGCGAAGGGTGTGGCGGCGATGGTCGCGACCGACTCCGTCATGCCGTACTGCTCGAGCAGCGGAATGCCGGCACGCTGTTCGAAGCGCTCGGCGACGGTCGCGGACAGCACGGCGCCTCCGGTCTGCGCCATGCGGAGCGACGAGATGTCGCGGTCGCCGACCGGAATCTCGCCCATGGCACCGATCGTCGTGGGAACCGATCCGGTCATGGTCGCCCGAAAATGTTCGGCGATGGCCCAGACGTTGCGGACCATGGCGGGGTCGCGATAACCCACCGGCCCCATCACGACGACGTGACCACCGGCGCCGAGGACCGACATGCCCCACGTCGACGTGCCGCCGACATGGAACATGGGCAGGCCGTTCATCCCCACATCGAACTCCGTGATCCCGAAGGACTGCGCGAAGCACCAGGCTGCGTGGACCTGGTTGCCATGCGTGTGCGGCACCAGCTTCGGCACGCCGGTCGTGCCGCCGGTGTGAAAGAGCGCGGCCAGCGTGCTGCGGTCGATGCTGCGCGGATGGGTCAGCGCATCGCCTTCGTGCGATGCCAATGCGCCGTCGAGCGACACGAATCTCCGGTCGCTGTCGTCGCATCCGCCGATGGCCAGCACCGTGTGGATCGTCGGCACCTGGTCGACCACCGCGCGCAACTTCCGCCAGAGTTCGGCGTCCGCTCCCGGCCCCGGACACACCAGGACGCGGCAGTTCTCAGCGCGAAGCAGCTCGGCCAGGATCTCGCCGGTCAGCATGTAGTTCAGGCAGCTGACGACCCCTGCGGTCTCCGCGCCCCAGATCAGCGACGGCACCTGCGCGTAGGTCTTGCTCACGATGCCGATCACGTCGTCCCCCGAGATGCCCAGCGACGCAAAGAGATTCGCGGCGCGCGTGATCTCGCGAAGCAGCTCCCGATGGGTCCACGAACCCGCGACATCGTGTGGATCCGCCGTCGCAAGGACCGTGAGCGCAGGCCGGTCGCCGTGCAGCGCCGCGGTGGCCTCGAACAGTTCGTGGAGATTGCGGGCCGGCACCAGCTCGTCGTAGGGGATCGCTTCGAGCGCGATCACGTCGTCCATCGTCCTGAGAGGTCGGATGGACGCGGTAGTCTTCATAGGGCGTTTCATGCGAGCGAAGTTTGAGGCGCGCGAACGGCGCCGACTTTCGCCCGAGCGCAAGCGTGCTGCTCTCGCGCGCAAAACGGCGCGCAAACCCGCCAGGCCCGCCACCAGCGCGCGAAACTCGGGACGCATGACCCAGCCACAACTCGTCCGCCTGGATCACCACGGCGACATCGCCGTGATGGTGATCGACAACCCGCCCGTCAACGCGTTGTCGCCCGCGGTCGCCGCGTCCATGCGCGACGCCGTCGATGCGTTCGAGCGCTGTGCGCATTCCCGCGCGCTCGTCGTGTGCTGCGTCGGGCGCACCTTCGTGGCGGGCGGCGACATCGCGAGCTTCGACGACCCTGGCTTTTCGGCGACACCGCTCAATCGCACGCTGGCACGCATGGAGAAACTGCAGCGCCCCGTGGTCGCGGCATTGCATGGCTTCGTGCTGGGCGGCGGCCTCGAGCTGGCCATGGCCTGCCATTGGCGCGTGGCTGCGCCGACGACCTGGCTTGGATTGCCGGAGATCAAGCTCGGCCTGATCCCCGGCTCGCTGGGCACACAGCGGTTGCCACGGCTGGTCGGCATGGCCAAGGCGCACGACATGATCTCCAGCGGCGAAAGCCTGGACGCGCGCGTTGCGCTGGCCTGCGGCTTGATCGACCGGGTCGATGACGCCGATGCGGCCACTGCAGGCATCGCTTTCGCAAGGCGGCTGTTGCAGCGCGGGGAGGGCGCGCGTGCCACGTGCGACGGCCCGGTCGACATGTCGGGCATGGCCGATGGCTTCTTCGCCCGCGAGCGCAGGCTGGCCTACGAGGACCGAAGCCGGTTCCCGGCCTCGCTGGCGGTCGTGGATGCACTCGAAGCCGCCATGGCGTCGTTCGACAGGGGCGAAACGGTCGAAGCCAGGCTGTTCGAAATGCTGCGCCGGTCGCCCGAATCGAAGGCGCTCCGCTATCTATTCTTCGCGCAACGAAAGTCGGCGCGCAGAACGGATGACGAAGCGGCCGATCCGGCGAGCCCGTACGCCCCGACTCACCGGGCCTTCCTCGGCGCCATCGCGCAATGGGAGCGGGACGGCGTCTCGCGCATCCGCCTGGCGCATGCATTGCGCGGCTTCGGCTTCTCGACCTTGCCCGCCGGCATGGCGGCCGACGCACGCAGCGCCCTGCACCTGGAAGAGCCACACCTCATACCGCCGCTGATCGATGCGATCGTCGATGCCGGCGCGCGCCTGCTGGAGGACGGACTCTGCGCGAGAAGCTCCGACATCGACGTCGCCTGGACCCGCGATCATGGGTTTCCGCGCTTTCTCGGCGGCCCGATGTATCACGCCGATGAATCCGGACTCGACCGTGTCGTCGAACGGCTTGCCGCCCGCGGTCTGCGGCCCAGCCGCCTGTTGAGCGAACTGGCGCGGGCCGGCGCGCGGCTGAGCGAATATCGCGCAGAAGCGCGCCCGGATTCGCGGGCTCTGGCCCGACAATGAAAACATGCCAGCCACGAAAGACCCGAACCCGGCAGCGCAGGCCCGTGGGCCGCAACTGAGGTCGCGCGAGCGTTACGATGCTCGCCTGGAGGACGTGATCTCCACCGCCGCCGAGGTGTTTGCGCGCAAGGGTTTCAGCGCGACCACCATCGACGACCTGATGGAGGCCACGGGACTCAAGCGCGGCGGCCTCTACCACTACATGACCTGCAAGGAGGACTTGCTGGTCGCGATCCATGAGCGGTTGATCGCACCGCTTCTCGCCGAAGCCGAGCGGATCGACCTGGAGCCGCACGATCCTCCGACCGCGGTGCGGATGCATGCGCATGCCCTGGCGCACAGCCTGCGGGACTATCGCCACGAGGTCATCGTGTTTCTCAATGAGTGGCGGCTGATCCGCGACGATCCCCAGTGGACGGACATTCGCCGCGCGCGGCGCGACCTCGAACACGTCATCGAACGCAGCCTGCGCCGCGGCGTCGCACGCGGCGACTTCGTCATCGCGGACACACGCCTGGCGACGCTGGGATTGCTCGGCATGTTCAATCATGCGCATCAGTGGTTCGATCCGCAGGGCCGTTATGCGGTCGAGGATCTGGCCGAGCAGTTCGCCGACATCTTCCTTCAGGGCATCCGCACGCGCTAGCGGAACGCCGGGCTTCACGGCGGACGCCGAGCCGCCCCGCACCCTTCGCCGCCGAATGCAACCGCGCGGCGCACCCCGCGTCGGCGATGCACGCTCACGACACGCGCATGCACTGCGGGGCAAGACGCTTCAATCGTTCCAGTCAAGACTAGCAGCCGCGTCGTGAAGCAGTCCCTCGACTGCGACCTCGAACGCCCGAACGCTCCGCACACCACGTGAGCGACCCCTGCTCAGCACTTTCAGTCAAAGAACTGGAGACACTCGATATGAAGAAGAAGCTTCTCACGGCCGCCACGGGGCTGTATGTTCTCGCCGCTGCGGGATCCGCGGTCGCGGCGCCCCTGAAGATCGCCATCAACGACTCGTTCTCGGGTCCGCAGGCTTCCACCGGACTGCTCTATCGGACCGCAGCGCGCTATGCCGTCGCACAGATGAACGCCGCCGGCGGATGGAACGGCCAGCCGATCGAGCTGCTGGAATACGACAACCTCGGGACGGCAGTGGGTGCCGCCGACAAGACCCGCGCCGCGATCGCCGATGGCGCGCAGATCTTCCTTCAAGGTGGCTCGTCGGTGGTCGCGGCCCAGATCACCGACGACGTGCGCAAGTACAACCTGCGCAATCCCGGCAAGGAGGTCATGTTCGTCAACATCGGCGCCGTCGCGTCGGAGCTCACCGGAGAGAAGTGCCACTTCTATCATTTCAGGATGACCGGCAATGCGCAGGTCTACGTGCGGGCGCTGGTCGCCGCCATGAAGGAGCAGGGCGCGCTGGGCACCGATGTCTACGCCATCAACCAGAACTATTCCTGGGGCCAGGACATGGAGAAGGCCATCGTCGACAACGCCGGGCCTGGCGGCTACACGGTCGTCGAGAAGACCCTTCACGACGTCAACAAGATCCAGGACTTCTCGCCCTACGTGGCGAAGATCGCGGCCTCGAAGGCGAGCACGGTACTGACCGGCAATTGGTCCAACGACCTGCTCCTGATGATGAAGGCGACGAAGGCGGCCGGACTCAAGGCGCGATTCGGCACCGTCTTCCTGGACCAGCCCGGCAACATCGCCAATGGCGGCGATCTCACCGTCGGCCACTTCGTGGCGCATCCGTTCAATTCCGAGGCCGGTGGCGCGGAGGGCGACAAGTTTGCCGCCGACTACAAGGCGAAGACGGGCCACTTCCCGGCTTTCATCGAGCCGCAGACCGTCTTCGGCCTGGCCTTGGTCCACGAGGCGCTGAAGTCGGTCAAGGCGTCCAACGGCGTGTTGAGCGTGAAGGCGTTGGCGCTGGCGATGGAGACCACGAAGGTCAAGACGCCGGTGGGCGAGCTGTCCATTCGGGCCGAAGACCATCAGGTGCTGCTGCCCGTGGTCGTCTCGACGGTGAGCAAGGACGCCAAGTACAAGGCCGACGACACGCAACTCGGCTTCAAGCCGGTCAAGGTCGTCTCGGCCAAGGATGCGAGCGCGCCCGTTCAACCCAGCTGCGTCATGCAACGTCCCTGACCTGCCACGGCGCCGGCCGCCGCGCACGTGCGGCAGCCGGCCGGTGCCATCGAATCCATGGACTACTTTCTCGTTTCTCTCTTCAATGGCGTCATCTACGGGTTGCTCCTGTTCATGGTGTCGGCGGGCCTCACGCTGATCTTCGGAATGATGGGCGTGCTCAATTTCGCGCACGCGTCGTTCTACATGCTCGGCGCCTATTTCGCCTATGCGCTGCAGCGGCCGCTTGGCTTCTGGATGGCGATCATCGCGGCGCCGATCCTCGTCGGCCTGGTCGGCGCTCTGGTGGAGCGGTATCTGCTGCGCAGGGTCCATCACCACGGCCACGCGCACGAGCTGCTGCTCACGTTCGGGGTGTCCTTCATCATCGCGGAGGTGATCAAGCTGGTGTTCGGCAATTTCCCCGTCGACTACCGTGTGCCGGCCGCGCTGGACTTCTCTGCCTTCTCGATCGGGCATTCGGAGTACCCGTTCTATCGCTTGCTGATCGGCGTCGTGGCCCTCGCCATGTTCGTGGTCATCTATGCGGTGCTGACGTACACGCGGGTCGGCATCGTCGTGCGTTCGGCCATCTACAAGCCACGCATGGTGGAAGCGCTGGGGCACAACGTGCCACTCGTCTTCATGAGCGTGTTCTCTCTGGGCGCCGCGCTCGCCGGGCTCGCTGGCGCGGTTGCCGGCGCGTTCTACACGACCAATCCCAACATGGCGATCGAACTGGGCGTGATCGTCTTTGTCGTCGTGGTCGTCGGCGGACTCGGGTCGCTGGGTGGTGCGATGGTCGCGTCGCTGCTGATCGGCGTGATCACTTCCGTCGCCGTGGGTATCGATGCGAGCTTTGCCGACCTGCTGTCGATCGTGGGCCTGCGCTCCTGGGCCATGGCGCAGGGCGGCCTGTTGTCGCTCAAGGTGTCCAGTCTCGCCGCCACCATCCCGTTCGCATTGATGCTGCTGGTGCTGCTCTTCCGGCCCCACGGCCTCATGGGGGAGAAGTCCTGAAATGAAGAAGTCCCGATGGTTCCTTCTCGCCGCTGGCCTGGCGCTGCTCGCCGCGCTGCCCGTGCTGCTGTCGCAGGGCTTGCTCAACGCCGCCATCCAGATGCTCATCGCGGCGCTCTTCGCCTGCGCCTACAACCTGTTGTGCGGGCAGGGGGGCATGCTCTCCTTCGGCCATGCGGCCTATTTCGGCATCGGCGCGTTCGCCACCGTGCACGCGATGAACGCGCTCGGAGGCGCGGGCCTGCTGCCGACGCCATTGATTCCGCTGGCTGGCGCAGTCGGCGGCTTCGCATTCGGTGCGGCGATGGGGTGGTTCGCCACGCAGCGCGCCGGCACCTACTTCGCCATGATCACGCTCGCGATCGCGGAGCTGGTCCATTCGCTGGCACCGCACATCGCCCAGGTGTTCGGAGGCGAGGGCGGAATCTCCACGATGCGCATGCCCGCGTGGGGATTCGACTTCGCCAGCACGACGCAGCTCTACTATCTCGATCTCGCCTGGGTGCTCGGCTGTCTGGCGCTGCTGTGGTTCTTCACCTTGACGCCGCTCGGTCGGCTGACGCTCGGATTGCGCGAGAACGCCCACCGCCTGCGCTTCCTGGGCTATGACGTCCATCGCGTCAGCGTCATGGTGTTCGCGGTATCCGGTGCGTTCTCGGGCGTGGCCGGCGGACTCCAGGTGCTCGGGAATGAGGCGACGAACTATGTCGTCTTCGATGCCGGGGTCTCGGCGGCCGTGGTGCTCAATACCTACATCGGCGGTGTGAACGCCTTCCTGGGCCCCGCGCTGGGGGCCGCCCTGATGACCTTCTTCGGCTATGCGGTCTCCGACCTGACGCAGTCGTGGCTTCTCTACCAGGGCATCATCTTCGTGTCCGTCATGCTGTTCATGCCCACGGGCCTGGCGGGCCTGATCCGCAACATCGGCGAGACGGTACGCAGTGCAGGCATCGCAAAGGCAGCGCCCGCCTTGCTCGCCAGCTTCCTGGCTTTCGTGCTGATCGCCGTTGCCTTCGTCTTCGTGGTCGAGCTGGCGCAGAGACTGTTCTCGCAGGACTACCAGTCCCTGGCATCGGCAAGTGCGACGGGTTGGCCGCCAGTCCGCGCTTTCGGGGCATCGTGGAATCCAATGTCGCTCGTCACCTGGTCGATCCCGCTCGCGCTGGCGGGTTGCGGCCTGCTGGTGTCGTATGCGGCGCGCAGGCTCCGCGAGCCAGACCCCGAGGGCGCCGGCCCGCTGGCCGTGGCCACCATCCGATCCGCAGGTGCCAAATGACGAGTCCCATTGTTCGACTTCGATCGGTGCACAAGAGATTCGGCGCCACCGAGATCATTCGCGGTGTCGACCTCGACCTGCTGCCCGGTGAGCGGCACGCGATCATCGGCCCGAATGGCGCCGGCAAGTCCACGCTCTTCCACCTGATTTCCGGGAACCTGGTTCCGACGTCCGGCGAGATCCGGCTGCGCGACGCGCGGATCGACGGCCTGGCGCCACAGGCGATCAATCGTCTCGGCCTGGCGCGATCGTTCCAGATCACGAACATCTTTCCGAAGCTGTCGGTCTTCGAGAACCTCCGGCTCGCGGTGATGCGGCCCTTCGGCCTGCAGTACAACGCATGGCGCCTGCTGGACCGGCACCGGCGCATCCGGCAAGAAACGGAGCGGCTGCTGGAACTCGTGCGGTTGGGGCACCGGGCGGCGTCGGTTGCGGGTGCGATGTCCTATTCGGAGCAACGGGCGCTCGAGATTGCGATGACCCTGGCGTCGGACCCCCAGGTGATCCTGCTCGACGAACCCATGGCCGGCATGTCCAACGAAGAGACCGCCTATACGGCGGCGCTGATTCGGGAAGTCACCGGCCATCGCACGCTGCTCATCGTGGAGCACGACATGGAGGTCGTGTTCTCGCTGAGCGATCGCATCAGCGTGCTGGTCTACGGGCAGGTCATCGCGACCGGCACGCCGGCGGAGATCAGGAACAACCCTCAAGTCAAGGAAGCCTATCTGGGTGAGGAGAACGCAGCATGAACGCCGCGCCATTGCTGTCGGTGTCGGGACTGCACGCGCATTACGGCAAGAGCCACATCCTGCGGGGAGTGTCCTTCGACGTGGGCCGTGCGGAGATCGTGAGCCTGCTCGGCCGCAACGGCTCCGGCCGTTCGACGACGATGAAGGCGATCATGGGCCTGGTCACGCCTTCGGCCGGCTCCGTCAGGTTGGGCGGCCAGGAGGTCTCGGTTCTGCGCCCGTTCAGGATCGCCCGCACCGGACTGGCCTACGTACCGGAAGAGCGCGAGGTCTTTGCCAACCTCACGGTCGATGAGAATCTGCGCATGGGCATGCAGCCGCCAGCACCCGGCGCGCCGCAATGGACCCTCGACGAGGTGTTCGACTATTTCCCCCGCCTTCGCGAAAGGCGCAGCACCCGGGCGGGAAGTCTCTCGGGTGGCGAGCAGCAGATGCTCACCATGGGTCGTTCGTTGCTCGGCAATCCCCTGGTGATGCTGATCGACGAACCGACCGAAGGCCTCGCGCCCAAGATCGTTGCCGCGGTGGGCGAATTCATCCAGGACATCCATCGGCGCGGTGTGTCCGTCGTGCTCGTGGAGCAGAAGCTCGCGATCGCGTTGAAAGTGTCCTCTCGCGTATGCATCATGGGACACGGGCACATCGTGTTCGAGGGCACGCCTGAGGCACTGCAGCAGGACCCGGGTCTTCTCGATACGTGGCTCGCGGTCTGAGTTGACGGCGGCGTTCCTCGCGACCGGCTCCGCGCCGGTCTTCGCATTCAGTCTGCCGGCGCTTGACATCGACCAACTAGTAGATAGACTGCGCGCATGAATTCCCCGGAACTCACTCCCAAGGCAGCCGAGATCGCGCGGTGCACCCAGCTTCTCCTCGCGACGAAAGGGTACAACGGCTTCAGCTACGCAGATATCTCGGAGATCGTGCATATCAGCAAGGCCAGCATCCACCACCATTTCCCCAGCAAGGCTGAACTGGTTCAAACCGTGCTGCGTCGCTATCGCGAACAAGGTCGCGAAGGTCTGGCGGTGCTCGAGAAGCAGATCGCCGATCCGCTTGGCCGCCTCCGTGCCTACACGGGGTACTGGGAGGCCTGCATTCGGAACGGCACGTCCATGTTCTGCATCTGCGCCATGCTGGGGTCTGAACTGTCTGCCATCCCCGCGGAGGTCGCGGATGAGGTTCGCGGACATTTCGTGGATCTGACGGCATGGCTGGCCACGGTCCTGAAGCAAGGCGCCGCCACCGGGACCTTCCTGTTGCGAACCACGCCCAAACTCGAAGCGATGGCTTTGATGGCCACTGTGCACGGCGGCATGGTGGCGGCCCGTGTGTATGACGACCCGAAGGCATTCAGCACGGTGGTGCAACAGGGCGTGCGCCAGTTGCTCGCCCCAGTTCACCAACACTGAAGCGCATGGAGTTTCAGGATGCACCTTCCTTCATTTGATCCCGCTGTCTATCAACTAGTAGATAGATTTCGATGGTCCATTCACTGTATCCGCAGGCAGCCTGGCTGTCGCCTGAGGCGCGCCGTTTGGTCGCGCTGAAGGCGGCCGACGACGCCTCACTTTCTTGAACGAGGAATGAATATGACTGACACCAGGCTCCGCCCCAGGCTCTCCGAAAGGGGAGATGGATGGCTGAAGCGATACTATTTTTCCCGCGCGGCCTTCTCGATCTGCTGGGTTGTGGCTGCGTTTGCATTTGCCGGAAGGCTGCCGGCACTTTCCGCACTGCTGCTCGTCCTTTATCCGGCCTGGGACGCGCTCGCCAATCTGGTGGATGCCCGCCGAACCGGGGGCTTGAAGAACAACCGCGCCCACGCACTCAATGTCGCCGTGAGCAGCCTGACCACGGTGGCCGTTGCGATCACGCTCGGGCAAAACATGCATGCGGTACTCGCCGTGTTTGGTGCATGGGCGTTTCTGGCAGGACTCCTTCAACTCGCCGTAGGCCGGCGTCGATGGAAAACGCAAGGGGCGCAGTGGGCGATGATCCTGAGCGGCGCACAGTCTGCACTGGCCGGCCTTTTCTTCATCCACCAGGCCACCGGCGCCAAGGTGCCGGCCATTTCCGACATCGCACCCTACGCCGCTTTCGGTGCCTTCTACTTCCTTGTCTCGGCGCTCTGGTTGACCGTATCCGATGTGAGGCGCCGGAAGGCGGCAACGGCGACCGAACAAGACAACGCCATGGCGGTCGACATGCCGATCGACTCTCTTCGTAAAAATGGCGCCATGTCCGGCACGTCGGTCGCCTTGCGATTCCTCGCGATCGGACTGATCGTCGTCGGTGCCGGCTGTGCCTTCGCCTATGCAGCAGGATGGCTGACACCGGCGCGCCTCGGCCCGGCAAAGATCGTGGATTCGCTCGCGCCACCGGGCGGTCCGGCCAAGGGCTTCAGGCGCAACCATGCCAAGGGAATGTGCTTCGCCGGGAGCTTCGAAGCGAATGGCGCCGGCGTCGTGCTGTCGCGTGCGCCCATGTTTGCTGCGGGCACTTATCCGGTTGTCGGCCGATTCAATCTGGCCGGCCCGTTGCCCACAATGGCTGACGGAAGTGCGCGCGTGCGCGGCATGAGCTTGCGGATCCAGGAACCCGACGGGCAGGAGTGGCGCTCGGCCATGATCAACGCGCCATTCTTCCCGATTGCCACGCCGCAGGATTTCTATGCACTGCAGCTGGCAAGCGCCAACAAAGCCGATCCCACCGCAGTGAAGCGGTTCGCAGCTGCCCACCCTTCGCTGGGCGCATTCGGCGCATGGGCGAGCATTGCGCCATTCACGGAGTCCTATGCCGAAGACCGCTTCAACAGTCTCAACAGCTTCGTGCTGACCAACATGCGGGGCCAGGACCAGACGGTTCGCTGGTCTTTCATTCCCGAGGCTGAGGCGGTCGCGGTGCCCGTGACGGAACTCAAGAGCCGTGATCCCGACTTTCTCTTCAAGGAGATCGCCGGGCGGGTCGCGGGTGCTCCGCAGAAATGGCGGCTGGAGCTGACGATTGCCAACCCCGAAGACCCTACCGCCGATCCCAGCAAGGCCTGGCCGGAAGACCGCCGCAAGGTGGAGGTGGGAACGCTGGTGGTCAACAGGGTCGAGGCCGAGGCGGATGGCGCCTGCCGCGACATCAACTTCGATCCGACGGTCCTGCCGGCAGGCATGCGCACTTCGGACGACCCATTCCCCGCCGCACGCTCGGCTGCGTATGCCGTGTCTTACGACCGCCGTACGGCTGAAGCACACAGCTACCCGCACACCCCTATGGAGAGCAAGCCATGAGTCGCCCCATCGCCAGGTTCAATCTCCTGCAACGCACCCTTCATTGGATGATGGCCATCGGCATTCTCGCGATGCTGTTCATCGGTGTCGGCATGGTGTCCACCGTCGACCGGATCTATCTGACTCTTGTCGGCATCCACAAACCGCTGGGCATCGCGATCCTCGTGCTGGCCGTGGTCCGGCTCACCGTGCGCCTGCGCGCCGGCGCACCGGCCCTGCCGGTCGACATGCCCGAGCCGATGAAGCTCGCAGCCAGGCTGTCGCATGTGGCTCTCTATGCACTGATGATCGCGATGCCTCTTATTGGCTGGTCCATGCTGTCGGCTGCGGACTATCCGGTGATCGTGGCGGGAATGAGGTTGCCGCACATTCTTCCCGCCAATGCGGAACTGCATGGCTTGCTGAGCGCCGCACACCGTGCATTCGCGTACTGCCTGTTCGCGTTGATCCTGCTTCACCTGGCTGCGGCACTCTTTCATGCCTGGGTGCGCCGTGACGACGTGTTCCAGACAATGGCACCTTGGCGTGGACGTCGCTGAGATACACCGCAACTACGGTTGACGCGACAGGAAGAAGCATCAGGCGGCCCAGATCGGCTTGATCATCTCGATGAACGTGCGCAACTTCGCCGGATAGAAGCGAGCGTAGGGATAGACCAGATGCACGGGTATCGCGGATGCATGCCAGTCCGGAAGAACTTGAACCAGCCGGCCCTGTTCGAGATCCTCCTTGAAGACCCATGCAGAAGCGACCGTCACGCCCGCACCCATGACCGCCGCACTGCGTAGGGCATAGAGATTGTCGGTACTCATGCGCGGGCGCATCTGCACATTGCATGTTTCGCCGCTAGGTCCATGCGTCAGCAAGACTTCGGTTTGGTAGACGGTGCGCAGCGCGAGCCATGGGAGAGACGCGAGTTCCGACGCATGCATGGGTGGCCGCACTCCATCCAGCAACGATGGCGCAGCCACCACGATCTGGGCGACTTCCGACAACTTGATGGCGACGACGTCGGGCTCGATCATGTCGCCCACCTGAATGGCGCAATCGATTCCTTCGGCGATGTAGTCCGGCCGCCGGTCGTCCAGCAACCACGCGACCGAGACGTCGGGGTACAGCCGCAGGTACCTTGTCAGCGGACCGACCAGCAACTCCTGACCGAAAGCCCGGGGCACGAGAACACGCAGTGTTCCCTCAGGCTTGTCGCGGGCGCCGCGCGAGTTGGCCTGGAACGCATTCCAACTGGCAATCACTTCCTTGGCCTGTTCAAAGCACTGGGCGCCGTCCTCGGTGAACTTGATGCCGCGCGTGGATCGACTCAAGAGCGTCACGCCAAGCAGGCGTTCGAGTGCCTGCAGCCGTCGACTGACGGTGGGCTGCGTCGTGCCCATCTGCGTTGCGGCCGCCGACAGGCTGCCGGCCTCCACGACGCGTACGAAGTTCTGCATCAGGTCGATCCGGTCGGCCGTGGCTGTCGCCGGACTCAGCGGAGGAATAGAGATCGGGGCGGATCGAGAAGGCATACGCCAAGCGTATAAGTCTTTTGCGCCGCGTGCCACTACCGCTTGCATCTATTTCCCAACAGACTCGCGGCCCGTTGCATCTTCATTCGAGGTTCTTTCCCGTGTCATCCATTCATCCAGCGCATACGCACCCGCCATTGGGGCAAGTCGCCGCGCCCGTGGCGCCATCGCGCTCGCTCGTACTCCTTCTCGCAATGGGAGCAGGCCTGGCGGTCGCGTCCATCTATTACAACCAGCCCATGCTGGCGGTGCTCAGCACCGACCTTGGCACCTCCGGACGCGTGATCGGCTTTGTGCCGACCCTTACGCAGCTCGGCTACGCGTTCGGGATTCTGTTTCTGGCTCCGCTTGGCGATCGTTACGACAGGCGCCGCATCATCCTGATCAAGGCGGCGGTACTTTCTGCGGCACTGCTGCTTGCGGGCGCATCGCCAGGCATCGGGACCTTGCTGATCGCAAGTCTCGTGATCGGCCTTTCGGCCACGATGGCCCAGGACATCGTTCCTGCCGCAGCCACCCTCGCGCCCGAAGCAAGCCGCGGGAAAATCATCGGCACAGTGATGACCGGCGTACTGCTCGGCATCTTGCTGTCTCGTGTCGTCAGTGGTCTCGTGGCCGAGCAGTTCGGCTGGCGGATCATGTTCATCGGGGCCGCGGCGAGCGTCGCCATCATTGGTGCAATTGCATGGCGCGGGCTGCCGCGCTTCAAGGCAACCACGCACCTGCGATATGGCGCGCTGCTCGCGTCGCTGGGAAAACTATGGAAGCAGCACGGTGCATTGCGTCGCGCGACATCGGCACAGGCGCTGCTGTCGATCGGCTTCAGCGCCTTCTGGTCGACACTGGCCGTGATGCTTCATGGCCAGCCCTTCCATCTAGGCTCGGCGGCGGCGGGTGCATTTGGGCTGGCCGGCGCAGCGGGGGCGCTGGCCGCGCCGATCGCCGGCCGGATCTCCGACAGTCGAGGGCCGGAATTCGTCTCGCGCCTGGGATCCGGGCTGGTCGTCGTGTCGTTCGCCTCGATGGCGTTGGCCCCGCTGTTGCCGCCTCGGGCGCAACTCGCACTTCTTGTCGTTGCGGCGATCGGCTTCGATCTCGGCGTTCAAGCGACAGGGGTGGCGCATCAGACGATCGTCTACGGCATCGAGCCGAGTGCGCGAAGCAGGCTCAACGCCATCCTGTTCACCGGCACTTTTCTGGGCATGGCCATTGGATCCGCATTGGGCGCGCTCGTATTGGCGCAATGGGGCTGGACTGCGGTAGTCGCCATGGTCACGCTTTCCGCAGCCGCTGCACTGGCCGTGCGGCTATGGCCTGGTTCGACGCAAGCCAAATCAGCGCATTGAAGGCGCGATCGTGTCTTGCAGCCAGGCACCGGGCTGGCGGCAGATCGGCGCCGTCGGCAACTGCGGTCAGGTGCTTCGACCGCCCCATATCTTCCACCAGGCCCGCTTTCTGTTGCGGAGCCATTCGGGGCGGGTATCCAGGCTGCTGGGTGCCGCATGAACGAAGCCCGCACCGCCGCGTCGGCGGAGTTCCGCCTCGAACGCATGCGCGATGCCTCCCGCAGACCTCTCCCCATGCAGCGCACGCTGGCGCCAGTCACTTGCATGTCGTGCGAGCTCTTCGTCGCTCAGGCTTCGTAAGTCGTTCATTGGATGATCGGAGATGTTCCGGCACATGACATGGAAGCAATCGTTCTACAAAGAAGTGGCACCTGCGCCCGCCACACGGTTACGCCCGGATGTCTTCGACTGAAAGAGAAGCCGATCCGCGCGACGGTAGAACGATTGAGCCTGTTCATCCGGACGGATCTGAACAATGCCGATACTGATGCTCAATTGCCCGAGTGCGTCCGCCGCGATCTCCGCCGGACCGAGGGCATGAATGGCGGCGCGCAATTTTTCTCCGTGCGCAAGCGCCTGCGGAAGAGAGCAATCGAAGAGCAGCAGGCCGAATTCATCGCCACCAAGACGGGTGGCCACGTCAAGAGGGTTGCGGCGATGCGCCGTGATATGCCGGCCAATGGCGACCAAGGCCGCGTCGCTGGCCAGGTGTCCATGCCGATCGTTGTACTGCTTGAAGTGGTCGACATCGATGAGCATGAAAGACATGCTGCATCGATGTGTGCGGGCGTGCTTTTGCACTTTAGGAAGATGGTCGTCCATCCAGCGCCGGTTGTGCAGGCCCGTCAAAGGGTCGAGTGCGGCCTGCTGCCGCAGCAGGCGATCCCGGAGGAACTCGCGCCGACTCGCGAGCTCGCGCGCGTATCCCGCGATCCCCGCGAATCCTGCCGTGAGCAGAAGCACGATGAGAAAATTCGAGTGCATCGACAGCGCTTTGCCGGGCAGCAGCACGAGGCCGGGCAAGCTGCTTGCGAACGCCATCGCGAAAGCCAAAGCCATGCTTTGGCGAAACGCCAGACCGATCGGGAAGAATGCGGCGAGGATCAGCAGGAGAAGGTCGGCCGATGGCAAATCGCTCACGCGACCGAGCGCCGATATCGTCCCTCCGGCAAATGCAGCGCACAGGAGCACCGCGGTGCACAGGATGTCGCTCCGCATGGTGCAGCCCCACCTGATCAGCGCAATGCAGGCGAGACTGAACATCAGCTCGGAGCCTCGAACCAGCAAGGTGCTGAGCAGCCAGGGAGGGGGCGCCATGGGCGCCGCAGGAGCGAGCGGCCGAAGCAGGTCCGTGATCGTCAGGACACAACATCCAATCACGACCAGCCACATCAGGAGCGTGCCGTTGCGCTGATGCGTCTTGCGCAGGTAGCGGGTGTATTCCTGCTCGAGCGCACCGTCGAGCCGGATCCGGCGCGAGTCGGTGGAAAGCGGCTGCGGCGAGAGCGTCTGGAAGTCTGCGGCTGGCATCGCAGGGTGACCGAACTTGGACACCCACGCGCGCGCAGTGCGGTGCGTGTCCCTCTCCTCGATCCAGTGCGTGCCCGATCCGAACAACTCATTGGCGGTGCGCACGACGATCTCGCAGTCTTCTCGTGCAGCCGGCGTGCATTCGCTCCAATCGGCGTAATCCTGCAAGCGATGTTGCGGCGAGAGCTGCCCGCTGTGGCCGATGCGAATCTCTTTCATGAGCGTGGCAGAAGCCTCATGCCGTGCGCGAGGCGCTGGTGGACAACCGGATCGCGCGATCGATGTAACGACGAATCGTGGCAGTCGACCGGGCAGGCCGATAGAGCAAGTGGGCCGTCGGGCAGCCGGGCCAACCGCTCACCGGTCGGCTGACCACATCCCGGTTGTCGCAGCCTTGGAAGTGTGTCTCTGTGGAAAGACCCAGGCCATAGCCTGCGGCGACGAGCGTTGTCATCAGGTTGCGGCATGCGACGCGCTCGGCGATCGCCGGCAAAAGACCGATCGATCGCATCATCCGAACGAGCACGTCGACACCGATGCCGACACCATCCGGCTCGCAGAGCACGAGTGGATGGCGTGCAATCTCGGTCAGCGGAAGTTGCTTCTCGCGCGCAAGAAGATGGTGTGCCGGTACCGTCGCGATCATCTCGGCCCGCCACAAAGGGACGCAGCGAATGGCGCCGTCTGTGTAAGGGGTCAATGAAAGGCCGATGTCCAGCAGATCGCCGTGCAGGCCACGGATCTGTTGGCGCAGCGGCAGCTCGTACATGCACAGACGAATGCCGGGATCGTCTTCGAGGCTCGCCCTCCGCAAGTCATCCAGGGCGCTTCTGGAAATGCTGCCGGTCGAGCCAATGCGAAGTGCGCGAGGTCCGTCGTGGACTGTTGAGTAGCTCGGCGTGGAGTTGGTGCCACGGCGCTGCCCAAGAAAGGTGTCAGCCACTCTTTTGTTGACGGCTGAGATGCTTGCCGTCTCCAGTTCCGGGTCTGCTTCACCAGCTGTATCACGGTTCAGTTCCCGCCTCATGGCTGCGATCGCAGTTGTCAGTGATCGGGGGGCGGAGAGGCGCCTCGTAGCGTGTGAATGGACTGCAGATCCTTCGCCAAAGAAAGGAAGTACTGCAGATCTTGAATGCCAAAGTCTCGCTTCCTCATGATTGCTCGCTCGACTGAGCCTGGATGCGACGACGTAGTCAATTTAAATCCGATCATTGTCGACAAGGCGACTGCGAGTCGTCTCTGACAAATGTGCTCGGCGCATGGTATGTCCGTGCTCGATTGGGCTATCTCACACGCCGCAGAAGCCGGTAGTCCGTTGGCGTCATGCCCTCGGAATTCCGAAAGGCCCGCCCGAAATGGCTCGCATCCGAAAATCCACAGTCCATGGCTATCTGAAGGATGCTCTGATCCGTGAACTCGAGTCGAATCTTGGCCTGCTGCAGCCGGGTGGCAATCAAATGTGAATGCGGAGAGAGTCCGAATCGAAGGCTGAATTGGCGAGAGAAGTGGTGCTTGCTCATCCCGGCCAGCTCCGCGAGCTGCGCGACCTCAATTCGTTGTTCAGGAGAGCGTGTGACGCGATCGAATGCCAGTTGCAGCGCATCCCGGGTGCTGCCGAGCAGCGGCTGGGCTCGACGGGCGTGCTGATAGTTCAGAAGAAGGTGGGATATGAGCGACTGCGTGATGCCATCTGCATACATTCGGCCTTCTCGCAGCGGCATGGCCATTGCCTTCACAAAATGCCCGCCGAGGACGTCGCCAAGTTCATCCGACAGATAGAGCGGCATGCTCTCCGCAATGGATCCGCTGAAGTCGATGCCGAAACGCCTGGCCACCGTCCTGATTCCATCGAATGGAATGTGGATGTGAAGCAGGTCGAATGAATTGGAGCACTGAAACCCCAGCGGGGCGCGAGGGGAGAAGCGCATCAGTCGCAGGCTGCCGGCTTGGACTGGTCCGGACCAGATTTCGCGATCGCCAATGTACGATTTCGCGCGCATCGGCTGAAGGACGATCGAGACAATGACCGAATGCGGCGGAACATTCGAAGAGACCTCGAAGAGACGAGCCGTAGGATTGGACCATCTGAATACGGATGCGCCGGAAGTGGGGAGCGCGACCAACGCGCTCGCGGACTGCATGCCCCATCGGCTTTCGATGAGATCCACTTGCTTGGGCGTGAGGGATGTCGCCATGTGAGTCACACTCTCGCTTGTTCAGTTCGGGCAAGCCCGTGGAGCACGGTGAAGCACATCAATTGAGTCAGGTCTAGATCTTAGTAAGCGTCGATCCGGGCATCCCTCATGTAACAAAACATGATCAAAAGATTCGGAAATAAATCACGAGTTAGCCGAGATACTCAGGATTTATTTCCAGGACCTCAATTCGAGAGAGTCACCCGAATGCCCAACACTCGCGCACGAGTCTCCGCGGTTTCATGTGCTACCGATTTAAGACATTGCTCATTGTTTGAATGTCGGCAACTTGCGTGTGGTGCATTGCAAGATATATCGCCGTGGTGCTCTGGAAAACCCGCATGCGGCCGATGAATGGCATCACTTACTGTGACCAGGATTCACTGGAGAACACTCTCTTGATCGATAGTCTGCTGTTCAGCCTCGGCGAGTCGTTCAGGGGGCACGGCGGCTGTCCTCGACATCGCTGTCCAGGCGCGCGAGTCCGAACTGCGATCCCAGCACCCGCAGATGACACCACATTGCATCGTAACGGCCACGCAGTGAGTAATTGGCCTGGACGATCCAGGTGTCCTCGCTGCGCGGCGTTGCTGGCCACTGGCTCGATGCCTCCAGATTGATGGATGGGCCGATGCGCTTGCTCACGTATTCTCCACATGCGACACGAGCATCGGCAACCTGCTTTTCTTTGGTCAGGGACAGCCAGGAGCCAATCGCGAGAAAGACGATTGCACAGATCAATACGAGGTAATGCCTATTCGCCATGGGCTTCTTCTACTTCGAACAACCTGCACCCGGCGCGCATTGGTCAGGTGCAATCCCATCAGGAAAAGACGTGCGGATTCTGTCAAATCTCATGGCAGGCGTCTCGCTTGAATCTGCTCGATCGATGGAACATTTGTGCTCCGCTGAGCTTTGCAATCCCACCATCGATGGGATTGTCTGATTTCTTCTGCTCAGCGCGGGAGGGGTGAAGCGCGGCGAGACCGGTTCGGGCCTGCTAGCGTCTCGTCCTCTTGAGGGACTTGCGCCGTGCACGGATGTATTTCTTGATCACTCCGAACACGGTGACACAGAGGCTGCCGAGAAGCACGATCAGCATGACAAGAAAAATGCTTCCCAGCAGAACCATGAGGTCGCCCTCAATGGGAAGGAGGATGAGTAAGGCAAGCATCGCAAGGAGTGCTGCCGCCAGATAGCCGTTGTTCTTCCAACTCATTTATTTTTTCTCTGAACTACTTGACACGATCAGGGTGCGTGTCGGCTACCTGCTTTTCAAGCTATCCCGGATTTCTCTCAAAAGCACGATGTCTTCTGGCGTGCTGACCGGGGCTGGCACTTTTGCAATCTCACTTCGTCTCAGTCGGCCAAGTTGCTTCACCATCATGAAGATGACGATGGAAAGAATGAAGAAATTGACGGCAATGGTGATGAAGTTGCCGTATGCGAGAACGGCGACGCCTGCCTTCTTGAGGTCTGTCAATGTGTTGGGAACACCCGCAGGAACGCTGCCCAGCACGATATAGAGATTCGAAAAGTCCAATTTCCCGAACAGGAGACCGACCACCGGCATGACCACGTCGCTCACCAAGGAGTCCACGATCTTGCCAAACGCTCCACCAATGATCACGCCGACTGCGAGATCGACGACATTTCCTTTGATTGCGAATTCCCTGAATTCTTTGGAGAGGCTCATATGACTGCGTGGTGGAGGCTTCTTTGAAGAGAAGAGAGGAATGAGACGACGTGCATCTGAACGTCGGAGGCGCGAGGATAGCGTCAGTACCCACAGCCCATGGCACTTGACTCGGTCTAGTCTCGAGTTTCACGACACATTCGTGAAATAATTCATACGAATAGTGTCCTGCGATGATCGACGGCCCACTCGTAACAAAATGTCGAGACTTTGAAGTGAGAAGACACAGGGCATCACGAATTGGATACCGCCTCATCCGCATAAAAAGGAATGAATTGGCAAGCGACGACGCCCACCGCTGGACAGGCAGAGGTGGGCTTTTCATTCTCGGAAGAGGAGTGCGGTCTCAGCGCGATTCGTTATGTTCTATATTTATTTTCTTTGCACTCGACGCGTGACAGGCTGTGTGAATCCAAATCCAATTCGGCGATTGTCTTCATAGGATACACATGATGTCTCGCTCTTTCATGCTCTTTGAATGGCACATTCGTGCTCGACGCAGCAGATGTCTCACGCGCAGGGACGGTCGCATTTGCTTGTCGCCGTGCCCGTGTGCGTGAGCCACTTTCCGTCATGAATCGAAGAGTCGGATTCAAGCGCCGTCACGATTCGACTTCAATGTCGTACTTGCGGTTGGCCGAGTTGTCATCGCGGAGCGCCCTGCCCATGATCGATGGCAAGTGCTTTCAATGTCGGCAGTAGTTCCGACGGGTCGGGGCGAAGGGTGTAATCGGGATTCACCTCCGCATAGGCGATCACGCCGTCCTGGCCGATGACGAAGCGAGCAGGCATGGGCAATGTCCAGCTCGGGTCGCCATTGAAGGCAGGCAGGTCGTTCTTCAGGCTCTTGTAGAGTTCGACCAGATAAGGCGGGAGCGCAAAGCGCAGGCCGAAGCTGGCGGCCACGTCATTGCGCACATCCGACAGGATGGGGAAAGCCAGTGCGTTTTGCCGCATCGACTTGCGGCTGTTCGGCGCGGTCTGGGGCGACACTGCGGCGAGGCTGGCACCTGCCTCCTGGAAGGCGGGCAAATTCGCCTGCAAGGCCTGCAGTTCCATGTTGCAGTAGGGACACCACACACCGCGATAGAAGCTCAACACCAGAGGACCTTTCTGAAGGAGCGAGGCCGAGGAGACGAGGTTTCCTTCTGCATCGGGCAAGGTGAAGGGCGGTGCGATGTCGCCCGCCTTGCGTGCACGTCGCGCCGCGCCCGAGGCAATGAGTTCGGTCGTGGCCTGGTGCATGGTGTCGATGACCGAGCGCGGCACGCTGTACGGCGGCTTGCCTGCTTCGAAGTCGGCCTTGAAGGCGTCGAGTCGGACCTGGAGTGTCATGGTCGTTCCTTGGTTGGGATGAGGCGGAAGGTCAAGCGGTCGTCGACATCGAACGGGCCACGTCGGCAGCGCTGATGCCTTCCAGTGCAAGTCCGTAGCCGGCGCCTTCGTCGACGAGGCGGCGCAGCTTCTGCGTGAGTGCGATGCGGGTGTAGCGGCCGGTCAGCGGCGGCAAGGCGGCGAGCGTCTCGGCGATCTCGTGAGCCCGGGCCAGCAGCGCATCGGCCGGCACGATTTCGTTGACCACGCCCCAGTCTTTCGCGGTTTGCGCGTCCAGCTTCTGCCGGGTCAGGATGAAGTAGCGGCCACGCACACTGCCGACGACCTCCGGCCAGAGCAGGTTGACGCCGTCGCCCGGCACGATGCCGAAGTCGAAATGCGGCTTGTCCTGGAACACCGTGGTGGGCGCCGCAAGCACGATGTCGGCGAGCAGCACATATTCCGAATGCAGCAGCACCGGGCCGTTGAGCGCGGCGATGACCGGCACTTCGATGTCCAGCAGATTCATCAGGACCTTCCTGCCTTCGCGGAAGATCTTGTCGTAGCCCCGGGGCGTGAAGAAGTCGAAACCTTCGGGATTGATGGCGTCCATGAAGGCGTCGCCGGCACCGGTCAGGATGACGACGCGGTTGTCGGGGTCGGAGCCGATCTGGTGGAACAGCTCCACGAATTGCTCGTGGGTGTGGCCGTTGAAGATCAGCTTGTCGCCATCGGTGTGAAGGGTGACCTCGAGCACGCCGCTGGCGGTGCGGGTCAGGCGCGCGTTGCTGAAAGAGTCGCTGTAGGTTTCGAAACGGGACATGGTGATTTCCTTTGGCTGAAAGCGGAGACGCAGAAGAATTGCGTGGTGGACAGGAACGAGAAGCGGGAAGCGGGAAGCGAGAAGTGCAGGGCGAGTCAGTCCGCCGCGAGCGCTGTGACACGAGCGATGGCTCGTTGAACGGCTGGCCGGGCCAGGAGCTGCGCGTACCAGCGCTGGACGTGGGGGAAGTCGTGCCGCTCCACGCCGGGAAACTCGCTGCGCCAGAACCATCCGAAGTGCGCGATGTCGGCGATGCTGTAGTCGCTGCCGGCGACGAATTCGCTTGTCGCCAGGTTCTCGTCAAGCAGCGCGGTCACCCGGTGCGCTTCGTTGGAAAAGCGTTGTTCGGCAATGGGCTGCGCCTGACCAGACAGGCGCTTGAAGAAGCCGGCCTGCCCGAATGCAGGGCTGACGGCCGACGCATGAAAGAAGAGCTGCTCGAACACCTTGGCGCGACCGAAGCCGCTGGCCGGCAGAAGGGCTCCGTGGGTTTCGGCCAGGTGCACCAGGATGGCGGCGGACTCGGTCAACACCTGGTGCCGGCCTGTGTGCGGATCGGCCTGCACCAGCACCGGCACCTTGCCGTTCGGGTTGAGTTCGAGGAAGGACGGCGCACGTTGCGCGCCTTGTTTCACGTTGACCGGGTGAAGCTGGTAATCGAGCCCCAGCTCTTCCAGGGCGATGGGCACCTTCAGGCTGTTGGGGGTTGCGAATGCGTAGACCTGAATCATTGGGCTGCTTCCATGTGTGTTGCGATGGATGCAGTGTTCCTCTATGGCCCAGGGAATGGAAGTTAGACTGAAAGCATATTCATGATTCCTGATAGGAATAAATATGGACCGTTTTCAGGCCATGAAGACCTTCGTGCGGGTGGTCGAGGCCGGCTCTTTTTCTGCCGCGTCGCGGCTGCTGCATGTGGGGCAGCCCGCGGTGTCGAAGACCGTGGCCCAGCTGGAGGACCAGATCGGCGTGCGGCTCCTGATGCGCTCCACCCAACGTCTGGCGCCGACCGAGGCGGGCCAGCGCTTCTACGAGCGGGCGAAGATCGCGCTGCAGGAAGCCGATGAAGCCGAGCTCGCCGCACGGGGCGCTGGCAGGGCGCTGACCGGGCAGTTGCGAGTCTCTGCCGCGCCCACGTTCGCACGGCTGCACGTCATTCCGCGATTGCCGCTCTTCCTGGCCGCGCATCCTGAGCTCGTGGTGGACTTCGTGCTCGATGACCGGCAGATCGACTTGATCGCCGAAGGCATCGATGTGTCGCTGCGCATGGGCGCCTTGGCCGAGTCCGGCGCCGTCGCGCGTCGCCTGGGGCGTTCGGCCCGCTCGGTCGTCGCCACGCCGGGCTATCTGGCGCGGGCCGGCAGGCCCCTGGTGCCCGGTGATCTGGCAGGGCACGAAACGCTGCTGGTGAGCCAGCCCAGCCAGGCGTGGAGCTTCACGAAAGACGGCACCGAAGCCTCGGTCATCGTGACAGGGCGGGTACGGCTGAGCGCTGCGGAAGGCATCCGCGCGGCGGTCTTGGCAGGCATGGGCCTGGCTATCGCATCCGACTGGATGTTCGCGCCCGAACTCGGCGATGGCCGGGTCGAACGTGTGCTGCCGGACTGGTCCTTGCCCGACATCGATCTGTGGGCGGTGTTTCCTACCGGGCGACTGGCCAGCGCGAAAGCCAGGGCCTTTGCAGACTTCGTTGCATTGGGGTTGGCGGAGGACAGCCTCGGCGCTTGAGCGTTCGTTCGGCAGATGGCGGTTTGCGTGGGTGGCGCGCCGACTCGGCAGGGCAAGAGAGGCCGCCCATGTGCAGCGCGGCCCGGCGACGCTTCTCGCCTGGAGAGCTTGCAAGTTCGCATAGGGTAAACACCACGCATTGGATGAAGATTTCATTTTGGAATCGACTTCCAAAATGAAATCTGATTCCCTAGAATGAGCCCATACCGGTTTAGAGCGGGGAGCTCATGAGCAACATCGTCGATCGCAGCTTCAAGATCCTGGAGGAGCTGTCCCATCACTCGGAAGGTCGCACCCTGTCCGAACTGGCCGAAAAGGCCGAGATGCCGCTGAGTGCGGCGCACCGCCTTCTCAACGACCTCATCGCCGCCGGCTATGTCCGCAAAGACGAACGGCACGGCGAGTTCGCCTTGACGATGCAGATCGTGTCGTTGGCGCTGCGACATCTCAGTTCCGGCGGCATCGTCGACGCAGCGCAGCCAACGCTCGAACGGCTCGCCACCAAAAGCAAGGAACTGGTGCGGCTGGCCGTCGTGGACGATGACCAGCTCGTCTACGTTGCAAAAGCGCAGGGCGCGACCCACGGGCTGCGCTACGACCCCGAGATGGGCCAGGTCGTCACCATCTCATGCAGTGCCGCGGGACTCGCATGGCTGGCCACCAAAAGCGAGGATGAGGCGCTGCGCCTCGTGGCCAAGCAGGGACTGGGTGATCCGGGCAACTACGGGCCCGATGCGCCCAGGACGCTCAAGCAGTTCATGGCCCAGGTGCAAGCGACCCAGAAGCGCGGGTACGCCACCACGGTGAACGTCTTCCTGCCCGGAATGAATTCGATGGCCGCGCCCGTCTTCAGTCCAAGGAAGGAAGTCATTGCGGTGCTGATCATCGCGGGCCCCATGAGCCGCCTTTCGCAAGAACGCATGGACTCGCTCAGCGACGCATTGCTGGATACGGCGAGCGAATTGGGCGCGGCCAGTTCCATATCCGCAATCTTCCAGCGGCGTCCGAATCAGCCCATTCCTTCCCGCAAGGCCTGATCGATTTTTTCTCACTGTTTCCACGTCAATACCAATTCATATCAGAGACGAACCATGACCACTCCATTCACTCGCCGCGCTCTTCTGGGAACCCTCGCCGCCGCACCGTTCGTGAGCGGGCCCTTCGTCACGCGCGCACGCGCCGCCGAATACACGTTCAAGGTCGCGCATCCGCTGGCCGCCAATCACCCTACCAATCTCAGGCTTCAGCAAGCTGCCGACCAGATTGCCAAAGACACGGACGGACGCGTCGAGCTTCGCCTCTTTCCCAACAATCAACTGGGCGGTGAGGTCGATCTGCTCAATCAGGTTCGCTCCGGCGCCGTGGAGATGTTCGTCGTGGGTGGACTGATCGCGTCCAGCGTGATCCCGATGGCCGCCCTGGACGGCGTCGGGTTCGCCTTCAAGGACTCGACATCGGTCATGAAAGGCATGGACGGCGCATTGGGCACGCACATCCGCAACGCGCTCAAGCAGGCCAATCTCTATGCGCCCGCCACGGTCTGGGACTACGGCTTCCGCCAGATCACGACCTCGACCCGAACGATCAAATCGGTGGAAGACATCAATGGAATGAAGATCCGCGTGCCGGGCGCCGCGGCGTATGTCGACCTGTTCAAGGCACTGGGTGCAGCACCGACGAGCATTCAGTTCAACGAGGTGTACCCGGCACTGCAGACGAAGATCGTTGACGGCCAGGAGAACCCGCTTGGCGTGATCGTGACGTCCAAGTTCTTCGAAGTCCAGAAGAACTGCGCACTCAGCAACCATATCTGGCAGGGCAACTGGATCCTGATCAACGGCCGCATCTGGCGCGGCCTGCCTGCAAACCTGCAGGAGATCATCGAGAAGCGTCTGAACGAAGCTGGACTTGCGCAGCGCCAAGACCTGGCAGGCCAGGAACAGTCTTACAAGGACGCGATGACGAAGGGTGGCGTTCAGTTCAATGCCATCGACGCCGACTCGTTCCGCAAGAAGCTGACCGCCGCAAACTACTACAGCGACGCGCGCAAGAAATTCGGCGATGCCGCCTGGAAGGTGCTCGAGCAAGCGGCGGGCGGGGAACTTGCATGAGTTCGCCTTCGCTGGCCCATGCCCCGCCGAGCCCGGCAGGGCGATGGCTCGATTCCGTGGATTCCTGGCTGGCGCGGATCGTCGAGTTCGTTGCCGCCGCATTGATCGTGGCGGAGGTGTGCCTCCTGTTCGCAGGAGTCATTGCCCGCTATGCGCTGCACCATCCGATCGTGTGGTCCGACGAGCTCGCCGGAAGCCTATTTCTCTGGCTCGGCATGCTTGGCTCCGTCATTGCGTTGAGAAGGGGAGAGCATCTGGCCTTCAGCGCGCTTTCTCGCAATGCGTCGCCAAAAATGCAAATTGTCTTGCGCGCCTCGGTGATGGCGGTCCTGCTGGTCACGCTGGCCCTGATGGTCCGCCCGGTCATGGATTACGTTGAAGACGAGGCTTTCGCACAATTGCCCAATCTCGGCGTGCCGTCGAGTTGGCGGGTGTTCGGCATCGAGCTCGGTATCGCGCTCATGATCGTGACCGTCGGGCTTCTCGCCATGAAGTCCAGACTGCTGGGCCCGACCGTTCTCGCCGCGTTGGGTCTCGCCGTCGCGGGTGTGGTCCTTTGGCTGGTTGCCCCCTGGCTGATGAAGATGGGCAATCTCAACCTGCTCGTCTTCTTCGTGCTGATCGTCGGGGCAGCGATCTTCATTGGCGTGCCGATCGGCTTCTCTTTCGGGATCGCGACGCTCAGCTACCTCGCGCTGACGACCACCACCCCGATGAGCGTGATCATCAATCGCCTCGACCAGGGCATGTCGCAACCCTTGTTGCTTGCGATTCCTCTGTTCATTTTTCTCGGCCTGCTCATCGAAGTGACCGGCTTCGCGAAGACGATCATCGCGTTCCTGGCTTCCTTGCTGGGGTTCATTCGCGGCGGACTGTATTACGTCCTGCTGGTCGCCATGCTGCTGGTGTCTGGCATTTCGGGCTCCAAGGTCGCCGACATGGCTGCCGTCGCGCCCGGGCTGTTTCCAGAAATGCGGCGCAGGGGCGCCAACGATGGCGATCTGGTCGCGCTGCTGGCGAGTTCCGCCGCCATGGCCGACACCATTCCTCCCAGCATCGTTCTGATCACGCTGGGCTCGGTCACGGGCATCTCGATTGCAAGTCTCTTTGCTGCAGGCCTGCTTCCCGCGCTTCTCCTGACGTTGTTCCTGGCTGCGGTCACCTTCGTCCGCTCGCGCTCCGAGCCGCCGCCGGCGGAAACCCGGCCGAACTGGACACTGGTGCGCAAGACGTTCATCTCGGCACTGCCGGCCATGGCCCTGCCTTTCGTGATTCGCTGGGCGGTCGTGGAGGGTGTGGCGACAGCGACCGAGGTCTCGACGATCGGCATCGTCTATGCCCTCGTGATCAGTATCCTGATCTACAGGCCTGTCCAGTGGTCGCGCTTCTATCCGATCCTGATCGAGACCGCCGCATTGTCGGGGGCCATCCTGTTCGTGATCGGCACGGCGACCGGCATGGCGTGGTCGCTGACCCAGTCGGGCTTTTCCGGCGACCTTGCGAGAGCGATGACCGCAGTGCCCGGCGGCGCGGCCGGCTTCCTCGCGATCACGATCGTCGTGTTCCTCCTCCTTGGGAACATCCTGGAGGGAATCCCGGCGATTCTTCTGTTCGCTCCGCTGCTGCTGCCGGTATCGCATGCCTTTGGCATCAACGATGTGCACTATTCGATGGTCGTCGTCATCGCGATGAGCATCGGGCTGTTCGCGCCGCCTTTCGGCATCGGTTTCTACGCCGCTTGCGCCATCGGCAAGGTGACGCCCGACGCAGTGATCAAGCACATGTGGCGGTATCTCGCCGTCCTTGTGGCTGGACTCGTCGTCATTGCTGCAGTACCTGCAATTTCCACCGTCTTTATCAAGTAAGCGAAGCGTTGATATGGCTCTTCTGGGCAAAGCTGCACTCGCCATGTGGTGGAACATGGCGAGCGAAATGAAATCCGAGTTCGAGGATTGGCATTCGCACGAACATTTCCCCGAGCGCCTCGGGGTCCCCGGCTTTCTTCGGAGCTCGCGCTGGACGAGCGTCGAAGGCGGCGAGGGCGTCTTCGTCATCTACGAGCTGCTGGATCATCAGGTCCTTTCGTCGCCCGGCTATCTTGCGCGACTCAATGACCCGACGCCCTGGTCCCGCAAGCTGATGCCGTATCACAAGCAGATGGTTCGCTGCCAGTCCCATGTGCTGGCTTCGCACGGAAGCCTGACGGCGCGATTTGCAATGACCGTCCGACTCGCTCCCGTTTCCGACGGGGCAGTGCGGTTATCTTCGGCGCTGATCGAGTTGGCCGGCAAGCTCGCCCGACATCCGGGGCTGACGGGCGTTCACCTGCTGCGACATGAAACCCCGGCCATCTCGCAGACCACCGAACAGAAGATCCGCGGAACGCCGGATGACGTGGCGGATTTCGTCCTGCTCGCGACCGCCTATGAAAGAGGGCCGCTTGGCGCTCTCGAGGCGGGTCTTCTGGCCGACAAGGCGCTTCAAGAGATGGGCGCCAGCGCAGATTCAGTCAGAAGAGGTATCTATTCGATCTCGCACTCCGCGGTCCCGACCGACGTTCGGTGATGAAACCACCGACCGCGGCAGGGCCATGTGCTGTCGACCTGCATGCAAGAGTCACCTTGAAAGCGGATGCTGATGATCAACTGATGCGCGCATACAGGGTTGCCAGCAAGGCCCTCAAGCGTGAAGACATCGATTGGTTGTGCAACGGGTTCTCTGCGTTCCTGGCCAGCAGCGGCCGCGTTCCACTGGAGCGGTGCTTGCGCCTCCCGACCAACGAGCGCGCACTGAGGCGCGCACGGCGCGATGACCTGCTGTGCATCGCCTGGCTCGCAACCGACCCGACGTCGTCCGCATGGCAACGCTCCGAGGCACTGGCTGCGGAGGTCAGGCGCTTCGGCACCCGCAAGTGGCCCAGATGGTCGACCCTGGTCGCGGCTCCCGACGGGGCGAGTGCCATGGATCGGGCACTTTTCGACGTATTCCGTTCGCACGAGCGCATACCCGGCACCGCCATGCAATTGCACAACATTGCGGCGCCATGTCGCAGCGATTGAGATAGCGCACAAGCGCCGTCTTGCGGGTCAATTGAAATCCGGACATGCCTGTCCGGCGCTTCTGGCGGCTCCTGCGTCGTGGCGCTCACAAAATTTGTTGCAGGCCTAATTTTGTGGACCCCTCCCTACACTCGTCTGACCGAATGCACCAAAACACTGGAGACAACGATGGAGAGACGCAATTTTCTTTCGGGCGCTGCCGTCATGGCGGCCGGACTGGCACTGGTCAAGGAGTCTGCCGCACAGACCGTCACGATCCCGGGACCGCAGAAGCTGGTCACCCAACTTTGGTCGCGTCATCTGCAATGGGTCAGTACCCAGGCCTATGCGCAATCAAAGCCCGAGAGCACTGGCATCATGATCGGCGATGCGCTCAGGCAGGCAGGGTACGCTGCCGTTGACCTCACAGTGCGGGCCGATGGTCATGTGCTTCCCCAGAACGTGGCCACGGTCCTTCCGTTGATGCTCAAGGGAATCCGCAGCACGGGAGCGATCTGTGATCACATCGGTGTCAATTTTGCGCCGCCGGCCGATCCGAACAACACCCAATGGATCACCGATCAGTTCGTGCACGAGATCCTGTCGGTGGCCGCCGCCAATGGGATCAAGAAGTACCGCTTCAACAATGCGGCAGCTGCCAGCTTCACGCCCAATACGTATGGCGACACCATGACGGCATTGCTCGATGGCGTCCGCGTGAATCATCAGCGGCTGGCGGCGATCAACGCCCAATACGGCGGGCTGTGCGGTGTTGCCCATACGCACGGGAGCAACATCGGCACCACCGTGTACGACTACGAATATTCGATGCGCGACATTGATCCCAGCCTGATCGCCATCAATCTCGCGATCAGCCATACGGCGGGCGCGGCGCCGCCTCCATCTTCGGGAACCGCGTTGTGGCAATTGGAGATGCGTCGCCATATGCCACGCATCAAGTGCACGGCCGTCGAGGACATGCGTGCAGCGGTCGACGGCGCCACCGGCGCAGTCAGCACCAGCACGATCGAGCCAAACCCGGCAACCACGGGTGGCGGCTTGATCAACTGGACTTCGTTCTATGAGTTGCTTCTCAATGGCGGTTACAGCGGCGCGGCCGAGTCGCAGATCGAATACACCATTCCCGACGCCATGGGTGGGACCATCAGCCTGAACAGCGCGTTCTTCGCGGACAACGCCGCATTCACGTCGGCGAGGTTGACGCCCGCCATGATGATCGCGACCATGAAGAACGCTTCCGATTTCATCCGGGCGCGGGCGACAGCTGCCGGTTGGGGGCAGAACGGGACTCAGATACTCTGAGCTCTTTCAGGGGAGGCCGCTTCTTGGGACGGCCGCTCCAGGGGAATGACGGGTGCGCCTTGTGCGCGCCCGTTTCCATTTGCGAAGTTGCCGATCGATGGGGCACGCCCTCCGGTCAGTCACACGCTCCGTGCCTCGGTCGGCTGGTTGCCGGCGACTCATACGAGAAGAAATGCCATGAAAGATGAAGTATTTGGCTTGTTTCCCACCCCCGTCCTTCGGGCCCCGGGCACGCTTGATAGGCGTTTGGTCGAAGGCCTGGTGAAGCACTTCAGCGCGCGAGCGACGCAGGACAACCAGGAGTCCGGCAAGCTGTCGCATACCGCGATGCTCAACCCCAACGACAGTCCGCTGCTGGTAGAAGCAGCATTGGCCATCACTCCCAAGGTCGTCGACATGGGTGCACTCATGTTCGGTCAACGGCTCGAGTGGGCAATCAAGGAAATGTGGGTCAATGTGCTCGAGTCTGGCGGCATGCAGGCGCAGCACATCCACGCCAACAGCTTCGTGTCGGGAATCGTCTATCTGACGCCAACGCACGCGGGTTCGCAAACCGTGTTCATGAAGTCGTCGACCGGCACCGACTTCGTTTTCAAGAACGACGGACCCGATGTGGCGTCCACGCCATTCAATGCCGAGCGCTGGATCAGTCCCGCCCCTGCGCCAGGCGACTTGCTGCTGTTTCCAAGCTATCTGCTTCACGCCGTTCCCCACAACCAGGGAGAGCGCCGCATGACGATGTCGTTCAACGCCATCCCGAACGGACTGAACTCGTGGGGTTACAGGGTCGAATTCGGCTGAACCAAAGAGAAACGGGCGCGCTCATGGCGGCGCGCCCGTTTTTCGGTTCAGGGGGCACGACCAGGAACGGCGCGCCCGTGAGTCCTCAGAGTATCTTGCTGTTGCTGCCGGCCTGGCCCCAGCCGGCAACTGCCGCACGCTCTCGAATAAAGGTGGAGGCGTTCTTCATGGTCGCGATCATCATCGCGGGCGTCAGATTGCCATTGACGAAGTTGGCGTTATCCGACCAGAAGGCAGTGTTCAGACTGATGCTCGCACCGGTGTTGCCGTTCGGAATGCTGTATTCGATCTGCGACTCTGCCGCGCCGCTGAAGCCGCCTCTCAGCAAGTGTCCATAGAAGTTGGTCCAGTTGATCACGCCGCCACCGGCGGTCCCCGGAAGCGGTTCGATCGTCGTACCACTCAAGGCGCCTGTGGTGGTATTGACTGCCGCACGCATGTCCTCGACGGCCGTGCACTTGATGCGCGGCATATGGCGACGCATCTCCAACTCCCACGCCGGGTTGCTCGTACCACCCAACGCTGCGCCCGCCGTGTGGCTGATCGCGAGATTGATGGCGATCAGGCCGGGATCGATGTCGCGCATGGCGTACTCGTAGTCGTAAACGCTGGTGCCGATGTTGCTACCGTGCGTATGGGCGACGCCGCACAGGTTGCCGTACTTGGCATTGAGCGCCGCCAGGCGCTCGTGATTCACCCTGACGCCATCGAGCAGCGTCGTCATGGCGTCGCCGAAGGTGTTGTTCGCAAAGGCGGCCAATGTGAGGGTGCCTGAGGTGCCTGGGACAGCAGTGCCGCCGGCATTGTTGAACCGGTATCTCTTGATGCCGTTGGCAGCCGCCACGGCCAGGATCTCCTCCACGTTCTCCGCCGCGATCCAGGTGGAATTGAGCGGATCTGTCAGCGGCGTGAAGTTGACGCCGATGTGGTCGCAGATCGCACCCGTGCTGCGTACGCCTTTCAGCATGTCCGGCAGATGTGTTTTCACGTTCTGGGGCAGTACATGGCCGTCGGCGCGCACGGTGAGGTCGACGGCCGCATAGCCGCATGCCAGGAGCGCCTCGCCGATCTTCACGCCGATGCCGTAGGGGTCCGTTCCATTCTGCGATTCAGCCTGTGTGCTGACCCATTGCAGGTGGCGCGACCAGAGTTGCGTGACCAACTGCTGAGGCTCTCCGGGCGTTGGCTCGACGGGAGGCGCCGGAGGTGCGGGGTCCGTGGAGACGGCATCTGCAGGAGGAGGCTCGGACCCCGACGGCAATTGCGCGACCTGTTCGGCGTCCGAACCGCCACCACCGCAGGCCGACAGGCCGACTCCAGCCACCAATGCGGCAGCCCCCGAAAGAAAATTACGTCTCTCCATCGCTCGTCTCCAGTGTTTTGATGCATTCGGTCGGACGAGTGTAGGGAGGGGGTCACAAAATTAGGCCTGCAACAAATTTTGTGGATGCCGCATGGCGGGGCTTCGCGCGGAGGCGTCAGATCGCCATCGGCAAGGTTGGAACGCCGGTCGACTGCGTCAACGCAGCCTTGCGATCGCCGCAGCAGAAGCATCCGACTGCCGACACGCCTCAAGGACCTCGGCCTTGAACCGCTCGCTGTGCATGCGACGGAGGGGCCGCTTAACCACCCCCATCTATTGCGTCCACATCGTTCATCGCGGACATGATGTCCGACTCTCAGGCAATCAAGATGACTTCACCGGGTGCTTACAAATGTGAAGCGGTTTAGGCATGCCATTTGATTTTGGCTCCAGCGCTAAAGAGGTCGTCCGCTGTTACCACTTCTCGTCTTTGGTAGGCGCGGCGACGGGACTGTATTCATCGGTCGTGTCAGACCCCTTTGTATGACCTGCGGATTTGGTAGTCGTGACGGACTTGGTCTGCGCAGGCTGACTGGCAGAGGCGCTGTGAGTGCAACCGGCCGGGGCACCCCGGGCTTCCGCCGAAATCATCTTGCTCAACTGCTCACGAAGTTCCAGCGCACCGGGCACGAAGGCGCGTGCGCCGAGACCGACGGAGCCCTCCTCCAACGTGCCATAGGAGGTCTGCGAGGCGACACGGTCAACGCGAAGGATGCCGGTTGGCGCCTCGCTACGGCCCAGGGAGCGACCGGTTTGCGGGTCTTTCAGCTCCTCACCCAAGTACACTACCCTCCAACGCTGGCCGGCGTGCAGCGTATCGCCGCCCTGACTCAACACCGCCTGATCTCCGTTCAAGGCGACGATGGACACCGGGAATATCTCGGAGATGATGGCGCTGCCGATTTGATCCGATAGCGAGTCCATCATCTGTGCGGCCATGCTCTTGCCGTCGATCACGCGGGGCATCGTGCTCGGATCTGCCGAGACCAACTTGTGCTCGAAGCTGTCCGACATCACAACTTCGCCTGTGGCCGCGTTGAGCCTCGGCGAACTGGGTAACGGCGACGGCGTTCGTGGCGTGATCTTCTCGTCAGGCGACACTTGGCTTCTCCGAACTCGCACGGCCGGTGGGGCAACAGTTCCTGCCTGGCTTATGCATGGAACCGGTTCTGCGACTGGGACAAGTTTCCGCGTTGCAGGCGCCTCAACGATACGGGTGGAACAGAACGCTGTATCGAGCATTGAGAGCACGTCGATGACGGTTTCTTTTGTCCAGTCGAGCAGTTTCAACGGCTCTTGGACGCAAACGTCCACCGGTACAACATCGATTACAGCGGCGTATCAGCCCAACCAATTGCCACTGCCTTCCTTGCCCAGCCTTGTTGGCAGCTATGGAGATCCCGCAGACAAGACCAGCGCCGCACCGGCGACCGTCTCCGCCGACGGCTCCATAACAGCTCGTATCACAAGCACCTGTTCAGTTGCGGGGACTCTCAGCCTGGCCGCTGGCGATCCCGCTTACCGGGTCACGCTCTTGGCAAGAGGCACATGTCCGGCCGGCTTTATTCCAGGCTCGGGTATCGTCATCTTCGACAAGAAGAATAATCAAATCTATCTTGTCTCGATGTACAACAGCGCCTCTGCAACTCTAGTCTCTGCAGTCAAGCGATAAGTCTCGGCGCGGTTGATCACACGGCCGTCCGGCCGCTGTCATTGTTCAAGTCCGATAGGACGGTCCGCCACCATCGACCTTCAGTACCGAGCCATTCACGAAGGCCGAAGCATCCGACAGCAAGTAGGAGGCCGCCTGTGCGATGTCGATCGGCTGACCCGGTGCGCCGATGGCGACATCGGGGCGCTTTCCGGCGTCGGGTCCGGCCTGTTCCATCGCTGCATAGCGCGGCGACAGGATAGGGCCCGGCGCGATGGCATTGGTGCGGACGCCGTGAGCGCCGTAGCGTCGCCCCAGGCCCTGGACCAGCAGGTCGAGCGCTGCGTTCACGCTCGCGCCGGGAAAGTGATGCGGTGGCGGATCGATGCCGCCACGCCCGGTGATCACGACGACACTGCCTTTGCCTTGTTGCACCAGGGCTGGCAGCGCCGCGCGCACCACACGCACCGTGCCCAGCAGTTTGGCTTCGATCACGCTGTGCCATTGCGCATCGTCGAGTTCCAGGAAGTCGCCGAAGGCGCCCACGTTGGTGCTGGCGACCAAACCGTCGAGCCGCCCATGCCGTTCCAGCAGCTGCGTCGTGGCGCGCTTCACCGCCGCATCGTCGGTCACATCGAGCGGCACCACGTCGATGCCCGGAAAGTCCGCGAAATCCTCCGCGCGGACGGAGCGTCCACTAGCGACCACGCGCGCGCCTTCGCCCGCCAGATGCCACGCCACCGCGCCGCCGAGCGCACCGGATGCACCAGTGACCCAGAAGACTTTTCCCGCATGGATGCTCATGTCGTTTTCTTTCGCGCAGCCGCGTCTGGCGGCCGCAAGTTTCAAGATTCAAGAGAGGACGACGATGCTAGATGGCGGTGCCGCAGGCCCAAACTCGTTTCCCGTACTTGCATAAACGGGGCGACCACATGAGCTCATTCGATATGCGTCGTTCGCAACGGTCGCTGCCGTACCTAGCATGCAAAGTTTCGACGACAACACGCGACGCATGCCTGCCGACACATTCACCGACACCGAGCACGCCGCACGCATCGACCTCGCTGCAGCCCACCGCGCTGCGGTGATGCACGATTTCCACGAGGGCATTGCGAATCACTTCACCTTTGCGCTGCCTGGGCAGCCCGGCCGGTTCCTGGTCGCGCCGTACGGACGCCACTGGGCCGAGATCAAGGCCAGCGACTTCATCGTGCTCGACTACGACGCGCAACAGCTTTCGGGCGATGGCGTGGTCGAGCAGTCCGCACTGTGCATCCACCTGCCGATCCATGCGGCTGATCCACAGCGTCACGCTGCGGTGCTTCACACGCACATGCCGTACGCCACGGCGCTCACGCGCCTGCAGAACCAGCACCTGCAACCCATCGGCCAGGCCGAGTTGCTGCTGCTGCCGCACATCGTCTACGACGAGGACTACGACGGCCTGGCCTATGACCTGTCGGAGGGCAGGCGCCTCGCGCGGCTGCTGGGCGACAAGAGCATCCTGTTTCTCGCCAACCATGGCGTGGTCGTGACGGGCCGCAGCGTGGCCGAGGCCTACGACCGGCTCTACCTGCTCGAACGCGCCGCGCGATTCCAGGTGCTCGCGTATTCCACCGGCCAACCATTGCGCATCCTGAGCCAGGCACAGCAGGACAAGGTTCGCCGCCAGTTCTCCGAGACCGCCCGCGACGGCGCAGCCTGGGGCGGTCAGCCCTACCACGCCTTGCATTTCGCGGCGCTCAAGCGTTTGCTGGACCTGCACAACCCGGGTTATGCCCTCTGACCGCCGCATCCAATCGATCCATAGGACTCCCATGACTGAAGTTCAACACCCGTTCTTCCCACCCACCGGCTTGCGCCGCCGCAATATCGTGACCGGTGCCGTCGGCATGGCCGCCGCATTGGCGCTGCCTTTCCATGCGGCGCGCGCTGCCCAGCAGATTCGCGCGGCCGACATCACCGGCTCGGGATTGAAGGCATTCTTCGAAGCCTCGGGCGAGGGCAAGGGCATCGACTACGAGGTGTCGTGGAGCCGCTTTCCGGCCGGCCAGCCGGTACACGAGGCCTTCAACGCGGGTGCCATCGACGTGAGTCGCACGGGGGATTCCGTGTTCCTGTTCGCCTACGGAACCGGCAGTCCGGCCAGGGCCGTGAACGCGTATGTGCTGCAGCCGACCTTCATGGAACTCGTAGTGAGCCCCAAGTCCGGCATCAAGACGGTGGCAGACCTCAAGGGCAAGAAGCTGGCTGTCAATTCCGGCGGCGGCCCGCACCTGATGGCCTTCGACCTGCTGGAGCAGGCCGGTGTTGCGCGTGAGGACGTGCAGCTCGTGTTCCTCACGCCGACCGATGCCAAGCCCGCATTTGCTTCGGGCGCCGTCGATGCCTGGCTGAGCTGGGCACCGTACTCGACGCTGGCCAAGGAACAGAACGGCGGCATCCCGATCGCCAACCTGAGCAACAACCGGCTGTACTCCGGCAACGACGTGTTGCTGGTGCACAAGGACACGGCGGCCAGCAAGCGCGCACTGGTCGAAGACTTTCTCGGTCGCACCGCTCGTGCGCACCGCTGGGCACTGGCCAACGTGGAGGAGGGCGTCAATGCCTTGTCGCGCGACACCAAGCTGGACAAGAAGGTCGCCCGCGCGATCCTCGCCGATTACCGGCCAACCCTTGTTGGTCTGACACCGGGTGTGCGCCAGTCCCTGCGCAACGCGGCCGAAGGCTTCTATCGCTACGGAATGATCAAGCAGCCCATCGCGAACATCGACGGCGCATTCGATGCCAGCTTCGCGCAGGCGACCGCCTGATTCCGTCGACTTCACCACCAGGACCGCATCGCATGCCGATCACCAACAGCATCGCCGTGGCCGAGCCACGCACAACGCCGCGCCGCCGGTCGGTCGCCCCCCTCGCACGCTACGTCTCGCCCGTGCTGGTGCTGGCGCTGTGGCAGCTGGCGTCCAGTGCGGGATGGGTGGACGAGCGCCTGTTCTCGTCGCCCCGGCAGGTCGCCATCACGCTGTGGGAACTGACCGCTTCGGGCGAGCTGGGCGAGCACCTGCTCAGTTCGCTGGCGCGCGCCGGCACCGGCCTGGCTGTTGGGCTGAGCCTGGGCGTGGCGCTGGCTTTGCTCGCGGGGCTGTCGCGCCGCGGGGAGAACGCGGTGGACGCCCTGTTGCAAATGGGCCGCACGCTGCCGCACCTGGCGCTGGTGCCGCTGTTCATCCTGTGGCTCGGCATCGGCGAGGCGCCCAAGGTCGCGCTCGTGGCGCTCGGCTGCCTGTTTCCCATCTACCTGAACCTGTTCGCCGGCGTGCGCGGCGTGGACCGCAAGATCCTCGAAGCCGCCGACACGCTGGGCCTGACGCGTGCCGAGAAGATCCGCCACATCGTGCTGCCCGGCGCGCTGCCTTCGTTCCTGGTCGGGCTGCGCTATTCGCTGAGCATTGCCTGGCTGTCGCTCGTTGTCGGGGAGCAGATCAACGCCACCAGCGGCATCGGCTACCTGGCGATGACCGCGCGCGACTACATGCGCACCGACATCATCATGGCCTGCCTGCTGGTCTATGCGGCGCTGGGCCTGGCCACCGACGGCCTCGTGCGCCACGCCGAGCGGCGCCTGCTGGCCTGGCGTCCCAGCGTGCTGAGAGACTGACGATGGCCGCGCAAGCTTCCCCTGTCGTGCGCGTGCGCCAGCTGACGCGGCGCTTCGGCGAGAACACCGTGCTGAAGCAGCTCGACCTGGACATCGCGCCCGGTGCCTTCGTGGCGCTGCTGGGCCGCTCGGGCTCGGGCAAGTCCACGCTGCTGCGCACGCTGGCCGGACTGGACACCGCGCCGGCCGGCAGCCTGAGCGTCCCGGCGCGCCGCTCGGTGGTGTTCCAGGAGCCACGGTTGGTGCCGTGGAAAACGGTGCGCGAGAACATCGCGCTGGGCCTGCGCGTGCCGAAGCCCGGCGCCCTCATCGAGGCTGCGCTGCAGGAGGTCGGCATCTCGCATCGCACCGACGCCTGGCCGCTCACGCTGTCGGGCGGTGAGGCACAGCGCGCGGCACTCGCGCGCTCACTGGTGCGCGACCCCGAACTGCTGCTGCTCGACGAACCCTTCGCAGCGCTCGACGCACTGACGCGCCTGCAGATGCAGCGGCTGGTTGCGCAGCTGTGGCAGAAGCACAAGTCCACGGTACTGCTGGTCACGCACGACGTGGACGAAGCACTGCTGCTGGCCGACCGGGTGCTGGTACTGGAGCACGGCCGCATCGCCGAAGACTTCGAGGTCGACCTGCCACGCCCGCGGCACAACGCGCATCCCGCGTTCGTGGAACTGCGCGAGCGCCTCCTGAACAGCCTGGGTGTGGCCGAACACACCGCATGACTCTTTACCCCGCATCTGAATCGATCCACGTGCCCCACAAAGACCTCCCACCCGTCTCCCTCGCCGACCTCGAAAAGCTGCTGCCCTGGGTCAGCGAACAGGAAGCCACGCCGCAGCGCGACACGGCCGCCGTCAAGCAGACCATGCAGCGCCTCAAGCAGGCCCGCCTCGGCGCGCTGCGCCTGCCGCGCGAACTGGGTGGCGCCGGCATCACGCTGACAGCGCTGTTCGATCACGTGATCCGTCTGGCCACGGCCGATGCGAGCGTGGCCCACGCCTGGCGCAACCACCTGAATGCCACCGAAGGCTTCCTGATCGACCGCAGCCGCATCGATGCGTACGCGCCCTGGCTGAACCGCATCGCACGCGGTGAAACCTTTGGCGCATCGGCCACCGAGCTGGGCCGGCAGAACGTCGGCAACCTGCGCTACGAGACCGCTGTCACGCAAGGGCCGCAGGGGCTGCGCCTCAACGGCCGCAAGTTCTACAGCACGGGCAACATATACGCCGACCACCTCTGGGTCTACGCGGTGGACGGCCAGGGTGAGTCGGTCAAGGTCATCGTGCCGGCCACGCGCGCCGGTGTGCACATCGCAGACGACTGGGACGGCTTCGGCCAGGAATTCACCGCCAGTGGCAGCACCACCTACACCGACGTCGTCGTCGAGCCGCAGGACGTCATACGCGATGTGCGCGCGACCGCATTGCCGTACTTCGCGACCTTCCCGCAGCTGTACCTGTCGGCGGTGGTGGCCGGCATCGTGCAGCGTGTCGTCGACGACGCAACGACGCTGCTCAAGGCGCGCGAGCGCAACTTCTACCATGCGGTCGAGCCCGTGGCGGCCGACGATCCGCTGCTGCAGACCGTGATCGGCCGCCTGGCCAGCGTGGCCCACATCGCACGCGTCGGCGTGCTGGACGCGGCCACACTGCTTGGCGCCGCCTACGACAGTGCCACCGCCGGCCAGGTGGATGCAGCGCTGTTCGAGCGCGCAGCCGACAGCACGGCGCGCACCAAGGTAGTCGTGGACGAACTTGCTTTGCGCGCCGCTGGCGAATTGTTCGAAGTGGCTGGCGCGTCCGCCACCCGCCGCGGTCAACGGCTGGACCGCCACTGGCGCAACCTGCGCACCGTCACGGCCCACAACCCGATCGTCTACAAGGCGCTGGCGATCGGCCGCAAGGTCGTGCACGGCACGCCGCTGCCGAACCTCTCGTATTTCTGAGCCTCAGCCTGCCACCGGCAGCAGGTCGTCGAACAGTTGCGACACGTCATGCATGCGCTCGATGTTGTCGATGCGTTCGATCAGAAGGTCGATGGACGTGCCGCCCAATGCTGCTCGGCCATGGCCCAGCGCCTGACGAGCCTTGGCGTGCAGAACGGCGTCGGTCACCGGCGCCTCTGGACCACCGGGCACCTGGTCGACCTGGCGCGACCAGCGGCGACCGTCGCTGGTCGTGACGTGCACGGTGGCCGGTGCGAACTGGCCGGTCCAGTCGTCGCGCGTGCGCACCACGATGCGGCGCGCCAGGGCGCCGACCTCGACGTCGTGCACGCGCGGTGCCTCGGTGTCGGCCAGCCCCAGGCTGCCACGAAGCAGCACGCAGGCGATGCCGTAGCGCACGCTGAACTGCGCGGCCACCTGCGGCGCATCGCCCGGTTCGAAGTCGCCGCCGATCAACCAACTGACGTGCGGTGTGAGTTCGACCTCCACCGCTTCGATGTCAGCGGCAGCGAGCGGCCCGTCGACCACGCGTGCCAGTGCGGCGGCCAGCGGCGCGGCGCTGAACAGGCAGACCGGAAACACCTTGACGGTGGTGTCCAGCAGCCGATAGTCCTCGCCGAAACCGTGCAACAGGCGTGTGCGATCAAGTGGACCGTAGAGCGCTTGCAAGCCGAAGCGGCCATCGAGAAAGTCCCAAGGGCCGGTGACGCCGCCAGCCGCGAGTTGCGCCGACAGCACGCCATCGCGCGCGGCAAAGGCCGTCAGCAGCCGCTTGGTCAGGCGGCGCTCGATGTGACTCTGATGGCTGCCGCGCGCGTTGCACTGCGCGATGCCGAGTGCGTGGCGCGTGCGCTGCGCGTCCAGATCCAGCAGCAGCGCGCCGGCCAGGCTGGCGCCGAACACGCCATACACCGAGCTCAGGAACCAGCCGCGGTCTTCCTGCGCGGCACCGGCCAGCCGGCACACAAGTTCACTTCCCAGCGCCAGCGCGCGAATCAGCGCACGCCCGCTGCGGCCGTGCTGCTGCGCCAGCGCGAGCGCGGCGGGCACCACGACGGCGTCGGCATGCACGCCGCCGTCCTGGTGCACGGTATCGAAATCCAGCGCCGCGGCCAGGCTGCCGTTGGCCAGCGCCGCACTCTGCGCGTCGATACGCAGGCCACCGTTCGCCCACAACGTGGCTGCGCCCTGGGCGCCCCGCGGCAGTGTGTCGCGCACGGCCTGCATGGCGTCGGCATCCGCGGCGGCCCAGGCCACGGCCACGGTGTCCAGTAGATGGCGCTTCACGGCGCTGCGCAATTTGGCCGGGATGTCCGCGTAAGCCGTCGCGTGCACGCGTGCCAGCAGCCTGCCCGCCAGGTCGTCGTCTGCGCTCACAGTGTTCCCGCCCGGGGTGGCGCGCTTCCGTTCAGGTAGTAGCTGCCGATGGTGTGGAACTTCCAGTGCACCGGGTCGTGCACGGTGTGCGTGCGCGCATTGCGCCAGTACAGGTCGAAGCCGTTGGCCGTGCGCGTGGTGCTCGCACCACCATACTGAAACAGGGCGTTGGTCGCGGCCAGCGCGACTTCGGTGGTCAGCACCTTGGCCTCGGCCGTGGCGACTGCGGCAGCGGTCACGCGCTGCGCCGTGGGTTCGGCCACGGCCACGTCGATCAGGCGACCGGCACGCTCCAGCAGCGCCTCGCCCGCGCGCAGGCGCACGCTGAGGTCGCCGATGCCGGAGATGACGTAGGGGTCGTCGCTGGCGCGCTCGATGCCGCTGCCGTGCAGCGGGCGGGCGCGCGTGCGCACGTAGTCGATGGTGGTGGCGACGGCCGCCTGGGCGATGCCGGCGTCGATGGCTGCATGGCCAAGCTGCGCCACGGTGCCCAGCGGCGTGCGCTCCTGGGCCAGTGCGGCGTCGAACACGCGATCGGCCGGCACGTCGACGCCCTCGAAGATGGCCGTGCCGCTGGCCGTGGTGCGTTGGCCCATCGCATCCCAATCGTCCAGGATGGTCACGCCCGGCGCATGGCGGTCGATGATGGCCACGGCGAGCCGACCGTCGTCGTCCAGCGCCGCGACGTTGATGAAGTCCGCATGCAGCGAACCCGTGGTGTAGTACTTGCGCCCGTCGAGGCGGCGCACGTCGCCGCGACCGGCGATGCGGGTTTCGAAGGTCTCCGGCGTGCGCCCGCCAATCTCCGACCAGGCATTGGCGAAGCGATGGCCCTGCAGCAGCTTGCCGAAGAAGAAGCGCTTCTGCGCATCGGTGCCCACCGCGTCGATCAGCCGCACCGTGATGTTGAAGTTGTTGACCACATGGCCGAGCGACGCGTCGGCGCCGGCCACCGCAGCGGCCACGCGCGCCACGGTCGCGTACGACACGCCGGCACCGCCATGGGCCTTGGGCACGGTGGCGGCGCTCAGGCCATGGCGCGTGAACGCGTCGAGCTGCGCCTCGGGAAAACGGCGCGCGCGGTCGCGGTCCAGGGCACCTTCGGCAAAGCCGGGTGCGAGGCGTGCGGCGACCTCCAGTGCATGGTCGTCGGAGCGGATGGGTTCCGCCGTGCGCTGCGGCGAGCGCCTCGCGGCCGGGGAGGGGGCGATGGTGGATATGGACACGTGGTGTTCCTCGGAAATCAGGCGGCGGCGGCCAGGCGGTCGATGAGCCGGCTCTGGGCATAGTCCGGCGGCCGCAGTCCGCGCCGGCGCAGTTCGGGCACGAGCAGGTTGACGAAGTCGTCCATGCAGGTCGGCAGTGCATGCGTGATGCACATGAAGCCGTGGCCGCCGCCGTCGGCCAGCAGCGCCTCGAGCTGCGTAGCCACCTGCGCCGGTGTGCCGACGATGTGCGGCCCCTGGCCGGCGGCATAGACCTTGGCGATCTCGCCAAGCGGCACGTCGGCGCCGAAGTCCTCGGACATCATCGACAGGTGGCTGCGGATGCCGCTGGTCTCGCCGATGTCGGGCAGCGGTTGCGTCGGGTCGAAACGGGCCAGGTCGGTGTTCAGGAAGGCAGAGAGCATCGTGAGCCCGGCGTCCACCGTTACGTTGTCGCGGATCTGCTGCTGCTTGCGGCGCGCTTCGGCTTCGGTCTCGGCGACGATCGGCACGATGCCCCACAGCACCTTCGGCCCGCCGTCGGTACGGCCCGCCAGCGCCGAAGCCTGCGCCACCTTGCCCACGTAGTCGCGCATGCCGCGCGCCGTATGGCGCAGGCCGAACAGCACGTCGGCATGCCGCACCGCGAAAGCCAGTCCGGCCGACGAGGCGCCGGCCTGAGCCAGCGCCGGCCGGCCCTGCGGCGAGCGCGGCACCGTGAAGCGACCTTCGCTGCGGAAATGCTTGCCCTCGAAATTCGTGCGCCGTACCTTGGCCGGGTCGGCGTACACGCCGCTCGCGCGGTCGGCCACGACGGCGTCGGCGTCCCAGCTGCTCCAGAGCTCGTGGCACAGCGCGAGGTATTCCTCGGCCCGGTCGTAGCGCGCGTCGTGCGCGACGAAAGGCTGACCGAACAGCCGCGCTTCGGCTTCGCCGGCCGAGGTCACGATGTTCCAGCCCACGCGGCCTTCGGTCAGATGGTCGAGCGTGGCGAACTGGCGCGCCGTCCAGTAGGGCGGCAGGAAGGCCGTGCTCAGCGTGGTGATGACGCCCAGGTTCGTGGTGACGCGCGCCATGATGGGAATCAACGGCAGCGGGTCGTGCCGCGGGCACTGCACGGCGAAGCGCACGGTGTCGTCGCCGTTGCCGCGGTAGGTTTCGTAGATCGAGTACGAGTCGGACAGGAACACCGCGTCGATGCCACCGCGCTCGGCGGTGCGCGCGATATGTTCCCAGTAGGCAGGGCGGTCGTAGCGAAAACCCTGGAAGGACTGCGGCAGCCGCCACTGGCCCACGGTGTGCGGCGATGCCGAGTGCGACAGGAAGAAGGTGAGGATCATCGGTTCGACACCGAAGGTTGCTCGATGCCCAGCACGTGGCGGCCGACGATGCCGGTCTGCTTGTCGACCGAGTCGTGCAGCGTCAGCGTGCGCGCATTGCGCCAGAAGCGGTCGGCCGCGTAGGCGCGCGACGCCAGCCGTGCACCGCCGATCTGGAACAGCCGCGAGGACGCCTCCAGCGCCACCTGACTGGCGAACACCTTGGCCTGGTAGACGGCGCTGAGCACCTCCTGGATCGTGCCTTCGCCGCGCTCGATGCCGTCCATCAGGTCGGCGGCATTGCGCACCAGCGCGGCCGCGGCCGAGAGCTGGATGCGCAGGCTGCCGATGTGGCCTTGCAGAGAGGGCTCGTCCGCTGCGCGTGCATAGCCCGCCGTGGGCTTGAGCCGCGTGTTCACGTGGTCGATCGCGAAAGCCAGCGCGGCCTCGCCGATGCCCACGAAGATGCTGGCAAAGCCCAGCTGGAACAGCGGCGCGAAGATCTGCGCGCGCGGTCGCGTGGCGGCGTCGCCGAGCACCCAGAGCGGTTCGACCACCGTGTCCTGCACGATCAGCTTGCCGCTGGTGGTGGCGCGCTGGCCCATGCCGTCCCAGGTGTCGAGCACGCTCAAAGCCGCGTGCTCGCGCGGCAGCACCACCCAGGTGGTGGCCGGTGGCGCCAGTTCGCCGGGCGTGCCGGCGGCGCCGCTCGCGCACTGGAACAGCGCGTAGCTGCATCCCAGCGAGCCGGTGGCAAAGGCCTTCTCGGCGCGGATGCGCCAGCCACCGTCCACCGGCTCGGCCGTGGACTGCAGGTTGACACGCTTGTTGTCGTGCGTGAAGCGCTCGTTCGGCTCGGCGCCGACGAAGCAGAAGGTGGCAGCGCGCTCCCGCACGTCGGTGGCGATGCGGTCGGCCAGCGTGTCGCTGCCCAGCAGTTCGACCGCGAACAGCGCGGCGTTCTGCACGGCGAACAACTGGGCCGTGTTGCTGCACGCCGCGGCCAGGCGCACCAGCCCGTCGAAGTACGCGCGGTAGGGCAGGTCCACGCCCAGGCCCAGGCCGCCGCGCCGGCGCGACAGGCCCACGCGCAACAGGCCGGCCTCGGCCAGCAGGGCGATGCTTTCGGTCGGGTAGGTGGCCTGTTCGTCGACCTGCGCGGCGCGCGCCTGCAGTGCGGGCCAGGCCTGGTCGATGGCGGTGCGCAGGGCGTGCGCGGTCGGGGTCGAGTGGGTGCTCATTGGAAAGCCTCGGGTGGGCGGCGATGGGTAGCGGCCGGGTGCTGCACGGGCAGCCAGGGACCGCGGCCGGGGAAGAGCTTTTCGCGCAGGGTGCCGCTGTCGCAAGCCGTCTTGTAGCGGCCACGCCGTTGCAGTTCGGGCACCGCCAGGTCGACGAACGCGTCCAGACTTTCGGGCTGCACCACGCGCATGAGGTTGAAGCCATCGACATCGGTGCGGTCCAGCCAGTCGAGCAGCCCATCCGCCACGTCGGCCGGTGAGCCGACGATGAAGGGGCCACGCCCGCCGATGCCGTCGAAGCCGATCAGGTCGCGCGGCGTCAGCGGCTTTTCGCTGCGCACCGTGATGTTCTCCACCATGGACTGCAGCGAGTTGGTCTTGACGAAACCGACGGGCTCGTCGAGGCCCTGGCGCGACAGGTCGATGCCGGTCCAACCTGACAGCAGCGCGAGCTGGCCGACCGGATCGATGTAGCTTGCGTATTCGTCGCGCAACGCCTCGGCCTCCGCGCGCGTGGGCGCCACGATGACGGTGGCGCCGAGGAAAACCTGCACGTCGTTGGCGTGACGACCCTGCGCAACCGCGTGCTCGCGGATGTCGCGCACGGCCTGGGCCACGATGGCTTGCGTCTGGCCATTCAGGAATACGCACTCGGCATGCCGGCCGGCGAACTCCTTGCCGCGCCGTGAGGTGCCGGCCTGGTAGAGCACCGGCACGCGCTGCGGCGAAGGCTGGCTCAGGTGCACGCCATCGACCTTGTAGTAGGGGCCGTCGTGCTGCACGCGGTGCACCTTGCGCACGTCGACATAGGGCTCGCCCGGGCCGGCCTGTGCGTTGAGCGCGCCATCCTCCCAGCTGCCTTCCCAGAGCTTGTAGACGGCATCGAGAAAGTCGTCCCCGGCCTCGTAGCGCTGGTCGTGTTCGCGCACTGTCTGCTGGCCCATGCCGAGCGCTGTGCTCTTGAGATAGCCGGTCACGATGTTCCAGCCGACCCGCCCTTGCGTCAGGTGGTCCAGCGTGCTGAAGCGGCGCGCGAACTGATACGGGTTCTCGTAGGTCAGGTTGGCCGTGAGCCCGAAGCCCAGGTTCCGCGTGACCGCGGCCATCGCCGGCACCACCAGCAGCGGATCACAGGAAGGCGCCTGGGCACCGGTGGCCAGCGCGGCGTCGGTGCTGCCTTCATAGACGTCGTAAAAGCCCAGGCCGTCGGCGATGAAGACGCCGTCGAACAGGCCGCGCTCGGCGGTCTTCGCCAGATCGGTCCAGTAGTCGAGCGCGACGTGCCGGCGCGACTGGTCGCGCGGATGGCGCCACAACCCTGCCCAGGAGTGCGACGGTGTGTTCATCTGGAACACGTTGAGCCGGAGTTGCTTGGCCATCGGTCGGGCCCTCAACGCGCCGTGATCACACGGTTCCACTGGTCCACGGCACGTTCATGCGCGGGCCAGTACTTGTTCCAGTCCGGCAGGTAGAGCTGCTTGACCTGATCGATGGTGTAGATGATCTTGCCCGACAGCTCGGTGTCGGCCGCGATCACCGGCGCCAGCAGGCGATTGGTCGGGCCGTAGTAGAAGTCGATCGCCAGGCCCAGTTGCAGCAGCGGCCCCAGCGTCTCGTTGATGAACTGGTGAGCGGCCTCGGCGTGCGGCGTGCCGGCCACGATGTCGATGGTCGAGTTGTACGAGACCGATCCCTCCTTGGGCCGCACGACCTTGATGGTGCGCACCTGGTCGCCGATGGCGTACGCACGGCCGTCGGCCCACGGCGCGGCCCAGACTTCGCCGGCCTTGAGCTGGTTCTCAAGATCCTGCGAGGTGTTGTAGTAGCTGCGTGCCTTGATCTTGGCGATCTCGTTCACGGACTTGGTCAGGTCGGACTCGTCACCGCCTAGCTGGCGCGCGGTCTGGATCGCGAACGCGCGGCCGGCACCGTTGTCCAGCACCGGGATGGCGACGCGGTTGGCCAGGCGCGGATCCCAGAGGTCCTTCCACGAGGTCGGCGCCGGGATGCCGGCCTGCTTGAACTTCTCGGCGTTGTAGACGAGCGCCAGCGAGACGAAGTCGAAGTCGGGGCCGTAGCCGTCCTTGTTCTTCAGTTCGTCGTAGACGTACTTCGCGTTCGGGATCTTCGAGAAGTCGGGCTTCTGCAGCACGCCGGCCTTGATGGCGTTGGCACGCACGTCGCTGTCGAGCAGCACCACGTCGTAGGGCACGTTGCGACCGCGCGCCGCAATCAGCTTGGCCACGTGATCGGACGAGTTGCCGTCGATGAACTGGACCTTGTTGCCGGTCTTGTTCGTGTAGATCGTGGCCGCGTACTTGATGAAGGTCTGGGTGGCCTTGCCGCCCCAGTTGGACACGCGCAGCGTGATCGGTTCGGGATCGGCGGCGTGGCTGGGCACGCTGGCGGCGAGGAAGGCGACGCTCAGAGCGGCCGTGAAGAGGGTGCGACGTTGCATGGTGTGTGGCTCGGTTGGCTTGTGAGAGGTCAGCGTTTGGTGATGAGGCGGTTCCACTGGTCGAGCGCGCGTTCGTGCGCGGACCAGTACTTGTTCCAATCGGGGTGGTAGAGCGTGCGCAGCTGCTCCAGCGTGTAGATCAGCTTGGAGGCCAGCTCCGGATCGGCCGCGATGACGGGGGTCAGCAGCCGGTTGGTCGGGCCGTAATAGAAGTCGATGGCATTGCCCAGCTGCAGCAGCGGGCCGTAGACCTCGTTGATGAACTGGTGCGCGGCCAGCACGTGCGGCGTGCCGGCGACCACGTCGACCTTGGCGTTGTACGACACCGTGCCTTCCTTGGGCCGCACGCCCTTGAGCGTGCGCACCTGGTCCACGATCGAATAGACACGGCCGTCGGCCATGGGCGCGGCCCAGACCTCGCCCGACTTGAGCAGCGCCTCCAGTTCCTGCGACGTGGTGTAGTAATTGCGCGCCTTGATCTTGGCGATTTCCTGCACGGCCTTGGTCAGGTCGGACTCGTCGCCGCCGAGCCGGCGTGCGGTCTGGATCGCGAACTCGCGGCCGGCGCCGTTGCCGAGGTCCGGAATGGCGACGCGGTCGGCCAGGCGCGGGTCCCACAGGTCCTGCCACGAAGTCGGCTCGGGGATGCCGGCCTGGCGCAGCTTCTCGGCATTGATGACGATGGCGGCCGACACGAAGGCGATGTCCGGCCCGTAGCCGTCCTTGGGCTTGAGCTCGTCATAGACCAGCTTGGCGTTGGGCGCCTTGTCGTAGTCGAGCTTCTGCAGCACGCCGGCCTGGATGGCGCTGGCGCGCGTGTCGCCGTCGAGCAGCACCACGTCGTAGGGCACGTTGCGGCCGCGCGCGGCGACCAGCTTGGCCACATGGTCGGCGGAGCTGCCGTCGATGAACTGGACCTTGATGCCGGTCTTGTTGGTGAAGATGGCCGCAGCGTATTTAGCGAACATCTGGGTCGACTTGCCGCCCCAGCCGGACACGCGCAGCGTGATCGGTTCCGGGTCGGCCGCCTGGCTGAGCGGGGCGGCGAGCAGCAGTGCGGCGGCGGCCAGCGGTGCGAGCAGGGCTTTGAATTTCATGGGCGTGGATGTGGGGGTGAAAGAAGAATTCAGCGGCCGAACGGGCCGGCGCGGTCCAGCCGCAGGAAGCGCGACAGCACCAGCAGCAACACGGCCCAGGCTGCGACGATCAACGTGCTGAGCGCGGTGATGGCGTTGTCGAACTCGACCTCGATGGACGTGAACAACTTGACGGGCAGCGTCAGCACGGCGGGGTTGCCGATGAACCAGGCGATGACCATGTCGTCGAACGACAGCACGAACGCGAAGATGGCGCCGGCCGCGATGCCCGGCACCAGCGCGGGCAGCGTGATGCGCACGAAGGCGTAGAACGGCGCGGCGCCCAGGCTCTGTGCGGCCTCGTCGATGGCCACGTCGTAATGGGCAAAGCTGGCGACCACGGTGCGCACGACGATCGGCAGCGTCATGACGCCCTGCAACAGCACGATGGCGACGGTGCTGCCGTTGAGCGCCAGACCGATCTCGTCCTGCGCCAGCAACGCGAACTTGAAGCCCGCGACCGCCACGACGATGGACGGCACCGCCAGCGGCGCCAGCAGCATGGCGTTGAGTGGCACGACGAAGCGCGACCGCGACCGTGCGATGACAACCGCTGCCGGTACGCCCAGCAGCAGCACCAGCAGCGTGGAGGACGTGGCCAGTTGCACGCTGTACCACAGGGCCTCGAAGTAGCTCGGGTCGATGCTCTGGTACCACCGCAGGCTGAAGCCCTGCGGCGGGAAGCTCAGGGCGCCTTGCGGCGACAGCGATGCCAGCACCACACCCACGAAGGGCAGCAGCAGGAACACCGGTACGGCCACCACCAGCATCCGATAGACCAGGCGCAACAGCGTGTTCATTTCGGCACCTTCTCGGCCATCAGGCGCATGGCGACCAGCATCGCGACGATGGCGGCCACCATGGTCAGCATGGCAGCCGTTGCGCCGACCGGGTAGTTCAGGACGGCGCGGATCTGCTGGTTGATGTAGAGCGCCATCAGCATCACGCGCTTGCCGCCCAGGATGCCGGGGGTGACCAGTGCGCTGATGGAGGCCATGAACACCAGCAGCGCGCCCGCGATCAGGCCCGGCCGCGCCAGTGGCAACACCACGCGCCAGAAGGTCTGCCAGGGCGTGGCGCCCAGGTTGATCGCGGCCTCTTCGATGGCCGGATCGATCTTGCGGATCGTCGCGCTGAGCATCAGGATCATGATGGGGAACTGCACGTGGACCATGCCGATCACCGCGCCCAGGTAGTTGAAGATCCATTGGTGCGGCTGTTCAACCAGGCCGGTCCGCAGCAGCAGCCAGTTGAGCAGGCCGTTCTCGCCCAGGATGGGCAGCCAGCCCAGATTGCGGATGACCACGCTGACCAGCAGCGGCACCACGGTGACGAAGAGCAGGGCGGGCCGCCAGCGCGAGGACGTGCGTGCCAGGAAATAGGCGAACGGAAAGCCAAGCACGGCGCAGACCACAGCCGTGGTCAAGCCATACAGGAAGGTGTCCCAGAGGATGCCGACGTAGTAGGCGTCGGTCGCGAAACGCTGGTAATTGGCAAGCGTCCAGCCTGGGTCCACGCGGCCCATGCCGCCGCCCGGATGCAGCGAGACCGTGAACAGGTAGCCGATGGGCGCTGCGAACAGCAGCGCCAGGAACACCAGCGCCGGGCTGGCCAGCAGAAGGCGCAGCGGGCTGGCCTGCCACGGCGGTGCGACGGCAGCGGGGTTGGCAAGCACAGGGCGCAGGGGCAATGGAATGCTGGACATGCGTCTGCCTTCAGTGCGGGACAGCCGGTGCGTCGTCCAGCAGCACCGATCGCTCGGGCTGCCAGCCCACGTCGAGCAGCTCGCCCACGCGCGGTGGCGCCGCGCCGTGGCTGCGGATCTGCAACTGCAGTGCATCGCTGGCACGTACCGTGATCTGCCAGCCGTCGCCCTGGTAGAGCACCTGCTCCACCGCGACACGCAGCTGGTTGGGATGTTGGTTGCCGAATTCGATGCTCTCGGGCCTCACGGACAGGATGCGTTTGCCACCTGGCAATGTCGAGCGGGACGTCGAAGCGGTGCTGCTTAGCCGTATCGCCGTCGCATCGGCACCGTGGCGCAGCGCCTGCACACCATGCGCATCGGGCGGGCCGTCGAGCTCTACGTCGATGAAGTTGGTCTTGCCGACGAAGCCGGCCACGTACTTGTTGGCCGGTCGCTCGTACAGCGCGCGCGGCGTGTCGATCTGGCTGATGCGGCCACGGTCCATCACCGCGATGCGGTCGGACAGCAACAGCGCTTCGCCCTGGTCGTGCGTGACGAACAGCGTCGTGATGCCCAACCGCGCCTGGATCGCCTTGATCTCGGCCTGCAGTTCTTCGCGCAGCTTCTGGTCGAGCGCGCCGAGCGGCTCGTCGAGCAGCAGCACGCGCGGATTGACCACGATGGCGCGCGCCAGTGCCACGCGCTGCTTCTGTCCGCCCGACAGCTGCGCCGGCAGTCGTGCCGCGAAGCCTTCCAGGCGCACGAGTTTCAAGGCGTCGCGCACGCGGCGCTCCGCTTCGGCGCGTGGCACCTTGCGCACGCGCAGGCCGAATGCCACATTGGCCGCCACGTCCAGGTGCGGAAAAAGCGCGTACTGCTGGAACACCATGCCGGTGTCGCGCAGGTGGGGCGCGAGTGCGGTGACATCCTTCTCACCGATCACGACACGACCGGCATCGGGTGCCACGAAGCCGGCCACCATGCGCAGGCAGGTGGTCTTGCCGCAGCCGCTGGCGCCCAGCAGGGTGACGAACTCGCCGTCGGCGATGGAAAGCGAGACGTCGTCGACGACGCGCTGCACGCCATAGGTCTTGACGACATTGCCCAGTTGTAGGGTGGCCATGGGTGCTCTCGTGCCGTTGCTGCGCTCAGGCGCGCGCCGGGGTGGCGGGAAAGTCGCGGAAGGCGACCAGCGGATCACGCTCGATCTGCGCGAGCAGGTCGATTTCCCAGCGCAAGTACTCGCGGAAGGCGGCGTGCGGGTCGGCCACGCGGTAGGGCGAGCGCCAGCTGTCGTCGGGTTCGTGCAGCAGGGCGGTGGGGCCGGTCTCCAGCGGCTGGCCGAGCGCTTGCCACGCCGCCGTGCCGCCCTCCAGCGCGCTCACCGTGCGGCCGAGCAGCCGAGCCAGGTCGGCGGCTGCCAGGCGTGCCAACCGGCCATCGGGCGATGTGGTGACCAGCGGCTGGCCGGACAGGCCGGCCAGCCCGTCGGGCAGGCGTGCGCGGACCGCATAGAACGCAGCCGGAATGTGACCGTCTTCGTACACCGGCGCCGGTGCGAAATCGATGACCTGTGCCGAGCCCTCGGCCAGCGACCGCGCCAACGCGGCCGGCGTCACCAGCGGCACTTCGGGCAACGGGGCCAGCAGCAATTCAGGCTCGGCACCCGTAGCCGTGGCGCCGCCCGCCGGCAGGCGGTAGGCGAAGACCTCGCCCCAGGCCAGCTGTTGCAGCCACGAGGCCGTGATCGCCGCGCGTGCGCCCAGCGCGTCGTCCACCAGCACGATGCGCGCATGGCGCGCGCCGACATGCTTGTCGAGCTCCTGCACCAATTGGCCGCCCTCGATCCAGGCACTGCCGGGCAGATGTCCGGCGGCATATTCGGCGCGCGTGCGCACGTCGTAGATGTACAGGCTGCGGCTGTCTTGTTGCGCTTGCAGGTCGGCCAGGCCGGCGGCGTCCAGCCAGTGCAGGCCGTAGCGTTGCGTCAGGTGCGCTACGGTCTGGCGCGGTTCCGGTGCGTCGACTGCGGGAGCCGCGGGCAATTGCGCGGGCTGGCCGTGCTGCAGTGTGTAGCCCTCCAGCAGCCAGTCCATGGTGCCGTTGCGCAGCGCGACCACGCGGTTGGGGAGCCCGGCGTTGATCAGCGCCTGCGCGCCGATGATCGAGCGCGTGCGGCCCGCGCAGTTGACGACCACGAGTGTCTCCGGCGACCGCAACAGGCCGTGCACGCGGTAGGGCAGTTCGGCGTTCGGCACCGAATGGGCACCAGGCAGGCTGAAATCCTCGAACTCCTGCGCGGTTCGGCCATCCAGCACCACCAGGTCGTCGCCGGCGGCCAGCCCGGCTTTCAGCTCGCCCACGGAAACCGAAGGCGTGTGGTCGCGATGTTCGACGAATTCGCCGAAGGCCTTGGTGTAGGTGCTGGCACCGGTGTAGACCTCCTGGCCGGCAGCGTGCCAGGCTGCGAGGCCGCCGCGCAGCACACGCACGTCGCTGAATCCAAGTGCCTGCAAACCCCCAGCGGCGCGTTGCGACAGCAGGCCGCCGTCGGCATCCGTCACCACGATGCGCACGTCGCGCCGGCGCAGCAGGCGGCCTGCGCGCAATTCCAGCTGGCTCAACGGCAGTGGCACCGACCACAGGAGATGGCCGTCGCGCACTTGCACGCCTTCTTCACGTGCATCGACGATGGCGAGTTCGTGGCCGTCCTGGAGCGCGCGCAGCAACGCGTCCACGTCCAGGAACTCGAGGGATGTCAGATCGGCGGTGGCATGGGTCATGGCGTAGGAACAGCGGGAGTCGCTGCAATGATTTCCGAATAACGGAAGATGTAATGTGAATATCGGAATACTTGTTCCGAAATCAGTTTAGACTTGCGTTGAAACTGGCATGAAAGTGTTTTCGCATAAGGAAATGCGAAACCTGAGCAAGGCACATGCGGTGATCGAGAAGCACAGGAGGCAATGCATGGACGGGGTGTCGTCGGTCGCTAGGAGAGCGTCGGAAAAGTCGAGCGAATCAGGCTCATTGGCTCGCGGCCTTCAGGTGATGGGCGTGTTGCACGCGGCGATGCGTCCGCTGGGCGTCTCCGAGATCGCGGAAGAAACGGGGCTGGCTTCCAGCACCGTGCACAGGCTTCTGCAGACCCTCGTGGAGCATGGGCAAGTCACGCGCACGCCGGCGAGCCGCTACCGACCATCGGCGCGCAGCCTGCTGCCGTTGCTGCTGGACCATCCGGTCAGTGCGTTGCGGCGCGACAGCAGCGAACTGCTGCGCACGCTGTGCACGCGTTATGGGCCTTCGACCAGCCTGATCCTGTTCTTCGGTTACGAGCGTGCGTTGATTGAGTTGGCCCTGGGCCGCTACAGCGTGACGCCGTACTACGACACGCACCTGAGCAATCCGTATCACGCGACGGTTTCAGGCAAGTTGCTGCTGAGCGGCCTCGCACCGGCCGAGCGTGCCGCGCTGCTGGGCGACAAGCCGCTGCGCGCGCCGACACCCAACACGCTGGTGGACCGGGACGCACTCGAGCGCGAGCTGGAAGTCGTGCATGCTGAGGGCTATGCCACGAACATGCATGAGAACGTGGTGGGAATTTCGGCGGTGGGCGCACGCCTGGTGTCGCCGAGTCGGCGCAACATCGGCGCCATCGTCATGTCGGGGCCGAGCGAATATTTCGGCGCCGAGTCCCGGAAGGCTATGAAGGACGACCTGTTGCAGACGGCTGACCTGCTCAACAACACCTCGTCGGCCTTGCGGGCTGTTGCGCGCTATCTGGCCGAGTGACGCGTCGGCCTCGCCATCCGGGCTCGGGCAGTATGCTGGACCGATGGAAAGCTTCTTCCTGTTCCTGTTGATCACCGTCGCTGTCGGGCCGCTGATGCTGCTCGGGCTCTATGTACTGGCCGACTACTTCGGATTGAAGATGGCAGGCCGGATGCTCGATGCGCTGGCTGGATTGCTGAAATTCCAGTGGCTGGCCGGCAGCGCGCTGAACATCGTTGGCGGGCTCGCGATCAGCGCGTTGGGCGGCTGGTTTATCTGGCACTCCGATGCGCTTCCCCAGAGACTCGCGGGTGCGCTGCTCGTGCCGTTCGGTCTTTGGCGAACCTGCAGAGGCGCCGTTTTCATGAGCGCGTTGCTGAGGCGCCGGACGCCGCGCTGACGGAAAGCCCATGCAGCGCCGTAGGCGGCCAATCAGGTGTTGCTTGGCGCACCCGATGCTCCAGCGATCAGTCTCCCGCCGGACATCGAACACGGCCCCCGTGGTGAAGCTGTACGCCGGGCTGGCGACCCAGGCGACCATAGCGGCTACCTCATCGGGCAGGCTGATGCGTCCCATCGGAAACGGCGCGTATCGCTGCCGATATTTAACATAAGACACATTGTATAAATTCAAGACTTCTGAACGATCTCAGCCTCATATGGATAGATGATCTATTCTGAATATCCGCCCAAGCAGGATTGCGCATCATTTTGAACAGCACCTTGCCAATGCCGCACCAAACTGAGTCGAACATGCACGCTGCCGGCCATTCACCGCATCCACGCCAGGACGAGCCAACGGACCCGTTATCGCTCGCCTGGCAACGCGTTCTCCATCTGTACGACCATCCTGGCGTCTCACAGGCATGTCTCTTGCTTCAAAATGAAGCATCGGTCGATGTGATGGTTTTGCTGTTCGCGATCGATTTGGCAACCGAGCAAAACATTGCGCTTTCGGATCCGGCAATTGCCGAGGCCGACAACGCCGTGGCCTCGTGGCGCTCGCGGATGATTCTGTCGTTGCGCGCGCTGAGAACAGATTGCACGGGCAAAAACGAACTGAAATCGCTCAGAAAAGCCCTGCTTGAAGCAGAGCTTCAGGCCGAACGATGTTCGCTCAGGTTGCTGATGGAAGCATTTGACCGCTCGAGAACAAATGAAACTGGATCGTCCGAAAATCTGATTTCACGGATAGTCCGGTTTTATTCGAAGGCGGCTGCCCGTCCGGAGTTGAATATTTCAATTGATTGCCTGCAAAGGCTCGTGACGACTCGTTAGGCTTCGAGCCTGCCCCGAGTCCGCCGTCTCGCCGAAAACCCCGGCGCCTCACTCTCCGCATCGGATTTCTTGCGATTTTTGCTCGCAGGAAGAGCCGCGCATTCTTTTTCGACTGCATAGGCTGAAACTGGCGGTTGCATAAAAATATTGTTTTTTCTTTTTTTGTCCGGGCGTTTGATAATTCGGCGTCCGGCAGCCTGATATCCGGCATTGTGCCACCCTCCCCTCAAAATGAATATCAATTCAAAATTGCAATTCAATCCAAATCCGAAGCGCCACGGCTGGTTCGACCCGGAACCTGAGCGCTCGCTGGACGACGAACGCCTGCATCGGCGCCAAATGCTCGCCGGTGCGTACAGAATTTTCGCGGACGTGGGCTTCGGCCAGGGGCTGGCTGGTCACATCACCGTGCGGGATCCGGAATACCAGGATTATTTCTGGGTGAATCCATGGGGCAAGCACTTTTCGCAGATATGCGTATCGGATCTGTTGCTTGTCAATTCAAAAGGCGAAATCATGATCGGCAAGGGGCCGTTGAATGGTGCAGCCTTTGCGATCCATTCTGCATTGCACGAGGCGCGCCCGGACGTCACGGCAGCCGCTCACACCCATTCGCTTTACGGCAAGGCTTGGTCGACATTGAAACGTCCGCTGGATCCGATTTCCCAGGATGCCTGCGTATTTTATGGACAGCATGCATTATTCGACGAATACACGGGAGTCGTGATCGACCTGAGCGAAGGCCAGCGTATTGCCAAGGTATTGGGCGACAAGCGCGCGGTGATTCTTGCAAACCATGGCTTGCTGACGACCGGCCCGACGGTCGAATCCGCTTGCTGGTGGTACATCCTGATGGAAAACGTCTGCCAGGTTCAGTTATTGGCCGAAGCTGCCGGGAAAGTGATTTCGATCGATCACGAAACCGCCGTCAAGACGCACGAAGTCATCGGCCGCGTCGGCAGTGCGCAAAAGTCATTTGAGGCTCTTTACCAGGTCATCCTCAAGAAGGATCCCGGCTTTCTCGAATGATCGCGTTCTAGGTCGATCATTTTTCAAATCAATAATTGAAGGAAAAGTCATGTCAATTCAGATGAAAATCATCGGTGCCGCAACGGCAGCGCTTGCATTTATCGGCACCGCACATGCCGCGGACGAGCTTTTGCAGCAAATCAAGGCGCGCGGCGTTCTGCGTGTTTGCCAGAGTCCATATACGCCCTACAACGTCAAGGACCCGATGACCAACGAATGGTCGGGCATCAATGTGGATATCGTGAAGGCCATCGCGGCGGATCTGAAGGTGAAGATCGAGGACGTGGATTCCACATTCCCGACAATCATTCCTTCGCTGCAGTCCAACAAATGCGATGTGTCCGCCGGGGCGACGTACATCACTCCCGAGCGGTCGAAACAGGCGCTCTTCTCCATTCCCAATGCGGAAGACACCAAGACTGCCGTCGTGCCGAAGAACTCCACCGCCAAGACGTTGGCGGAGTTGGACAAGCCAGGCACGGTCATCTCGGTGCGGGCCGGATCCGGCGAAGAAACGCTGGCCCGCAGCGTCTTCAAGAACGCCACCGTGCGCCCCACCACATCCGATGCGGCACAGCCCCATCTGATGGAGGTGGCGACCGGGCGCGCAGATGCGGCCATCGCGGGATATACCGGCGCCTACATGTTCGCCAGCCGCAATGCCAACATGAACATCAAGCTGCTGGACAACATCAAGATGGAGCCCACGCCCTTTGCCTTGATGATGCCCCTCGGAGAGGTGCGGCTGAAGCAGGCGATCGATGGCGTGATCGAACGCATGCAAAAGAATGGTGAACTGACGGCCATCGTCAACCGATACATGCCCAAGCAGGCAGGCAACTGAATCCCGGGACAGCTGGACAAAGTCGCCCGGAGGTATCGACGGTGGTTTCTTCTCGCCGAGCGAAGCATGTTTCGCTCGCTATCAGCCTGGCTCTGCTGGCGTTGGCGTTGAGCTCGGTCAATTGGCAATTCGTCTCGACGTTGAGCTTGACCGAAGTCTTGAAATGGTGGCGGCCGCTGTCGATCGCCGGCTTGCTCACGCTGTCGATCACGGCCTGCGCCGTGGTTCTGGGCTTGGGCATGGGCATCCTGATTGCGGTTGCCATGTGGCTGCCTATCGGGCGGGTGCTCAAGGCGTTCCTGAGCCTGTACATCGAGTTCGGCAGAAACGTGCCGTTGATCGTTCAGTTGTTCTGGATCCACTTCTCGCTGCCATTGCTGACCGGCGTGTCCACCAATGCATTCGTCAGCGGATTCGTGGCGCTGGCTCTTCAATCCAGCGCCTACCTGGCCGACATCACACGCGGCGGGATTCAGTCGGTCGCGCCTGGCCAATGGCAGGCGGCGCACGCCCTGGGCCTGCCCAGCCGCTGGATATGGGGCGAGGTGATATTGCCCCAGGCGATGCGAACCATGCTGCCGGCCATCGGCAACCTGGCCACCAGTTTTCTCAATGCCAGCGCATTGCTCAGCCTGTTGGGCGTGAGCGAATTGACCAATGTGTCCACCAAGATCAGCGACTACGCGATGAGACCCATCGAGATCATGACGGCGACCGCCGTTCTCTACCTGGCCTGCAATCTCGTGGTGGCGGGCTTGTTCCACTGGCTGGAACGCCGGTTCTCGCGGGCTCCTCATGCAATTTGATCCGCTGTATGTCCTGTCGGCCATCCCCGAATTGTTGAAGGGGCTGCAGTTCACCCTGTGGTTGGTGCTGGCGTCGACAGTGCTGGGCGTCCTGATCGGTCTGTTGGTGTGCTTCGGCAAGCTGTACGCGACTGGGCCGCTCAACATGGCCTGCCGCGTGTACGTGATCGTGGTGCGCGGGATTCCCGAGATCATCGTCATGTTCTGGGTCTACTACTGTTGCCCGCTGGTCTTCAATGCGCGCCCTTCCGGCTTTGCAAGCGCGGCCATCGCCATGGCGCTGTATTCGGGCGCGATGCTTGCCGAGATATTCCGCGCGGGCATCCAGGCCGTGCCGAGCGGGCAGCACCAGGCAGCCAAGGCGCTCGGTTTGCCAAGCCTCTGGTTATGGCTGGAGGTCATCGGGCCGCAAGCCGTACGGACCATGATTCCGGCATTGCTGGGAATCCTGTCGCTGCAGATCAAGATCTCCGGTATGGCGTCGGCGATCGGCGTTGGCGAACTGGTGTACCGGACCACCATCCTGGCCGGCCAGAACTTCCGTTACTTCGAGCTCTACACGACAGCCGGGCTCATCTATTTCATGATCATCTTCGCGCTCAGCGCGATGGCGCGAGCCTATGAGCTTCGCCTGAGAGGCACTGCCAAATGACGATTGCTCCCAATGCGCCTGCCGAGGTCATCATCGATTGCAGGCAGGTCACGAAGACCTATCAGGCGGTGCAGGTGCTCAAGGGCATCGACCTGCGGGTGAAGCGCGGCGAAGTCATTTGCCTGGTGGGACCGTCCGGCGGCGGCAAGTCGACTCTGCTGCGCTCGCTCAACGGCCTCGAGGACATCTCGGGCGGCTCGATCAACGTGATGGGTTCCCAGTTGCCCGGCGATGCGCGGACCATCCGCCGCATCCGGGCGGAGGTGGGCATGTTGTTCCAGAACTTCAACCTGTTCCCGCACCTCACGGTGCGCCGCAATCTCACCATCTCGCCCATGCGTGCAAGGCATGTGGCCAGGGCCAAGGCAGAGAAACGCGCGGAAGAATTGCTGGAGCGGGTCGGCATTGCCAATCAGATCGACAAATACCCATCGCAACTCTCCGGCGGCCAACAGCAGCGTGTTGCCATTGCGCGGGCACTGGCGATGGACCCGCAGGTCATGCTGTTCGACGAGCCGACCTCGGCACTCGACCCGGAGATGGTTCAAGAGGTCTTGCAGGTCATGCGCGAGCTGGCGTCGAGCGGGATGACGATGCTGATCGTCACTCACGAGATGAGGTTCGCCGAGGAAGTCGCCGACCGCATTCTCTTCATGCACGACGGCGTCATTGCCGTCGATTGCTCACCGCGAGCGTTCTTCCATGAGCAGGACGACCCGCGTGTGAAGCGTTTCCTCAACCGCCTTGGCTGAGTTTCAGCCGAGCCCGTACCGTTTGTTTGATTGCACTTCCATGAGTAAAGAATTCAGTCTCCGCCATTTCCTGCAACGCATTGAGGAAGACGACCCCGGCGCCATCGTCCGGGTGAAGGACCAGGTCACCACGGACCATGACATGACGACCGTGATCATGAACCTGGACCGCGCCAATCAGTATCCGGTGGTGATTTTCGAGAACGTTGCGGGACACTCGATGCCGGTCGTCACCAACCTGCTGGCCACGCGGCGCCGTCTGGCGCTGGCACTCGGCGTGGCGGAAAAGGACTTGATCGAATCGTGGTCCAGCCGTTCCGACGCCCTGATCGACCCGGTCCTGTGCGAGACCGGACCCGTCCGCGATATCGAATTGACTGGCCTGGATGTCGACCTGGGCAGCCTGCCGATCACCTCGCACTTCAACGAGGACGCCGGCAAGTACATCACCAACGGCATCATCGTGGCCAAGCATCCGGAGACCGGCGTGCGCAATGCCAGCTTCCACCGCATGCAGATCAAGGGGAAGAGCCGGATCGGCACCAGCCTGCACAGTCGTCGGCATCTGTGGAATTACGCCAAGCGCGCAGAAGAACTCGGCCAGGATCTTCCTATTTCCATCGTGATCGGCGCCGCACCGGAATTCACCTTGGGCGGCCTCTGGAAGGGCTCGATCGAAATCGACGAATACGCGGTGATCGGCGGCATCGTGGGCGCCCCGATGGAAATCGTGGCCGGACTGACCGTGCCGGTCGAATCGCCAGCGGCAGCCGAGATCGTGCTGGAAGGCAAGATCCTGTGCGGCGTCCGCGAACCCGAAGGCCCATTCGCCGAATTCACCGGCTATGCGACCGCGCGTTCCACCCAGCACGTGGTGGAGATCACGGCAATTCGTCGCCGGGCCGATGCGCTTTATCACGACATCATTCCGGGCATCTCCGAAGAGCACACGCAGTTGCTTGCGGTCCCCCAGGAAGCGCGCCTGCTGCGCACGCTGCGCCAGCAATATCCCAACGTCACCAAGGTGGCGTACCCCAAGTCCGGCACCTGCCGCTTTCATGCGGTGATCGCGCTGCGCGATTGCGCTCCCGGGCAGGCGCGCAATGTCGCCGCGGCCGCACTGGGGGATGACCTGAGCCTGAAACTCGCGGTTGTGGTGGACGACGACATCGACGTCCACAGCGACTTCGATGTGATGTGGGCCATCTGCACGCGCATGCAGGCACATCAGGACATCGACATCCTGCACCGCGCGATGGGCGCGATCCTGGACCCATCGAACGACGCCGGCCTGACCTCGAAGATGATCGTCGATGCCACCCGGCCCAGCGCCGAGTACGCGGTGCGCCACACGCTGACGCCGGCATCGATCGAACGGACCAAGAACATCGTCGCCGCCATCCTGGCCGGCAAGCGGACGGTGTGATGGCGGAGTCGACGCGACGCCGCATCATCGTCGGGATCGCCGGCGCATCGGGGGCCATCTACGGCGTCCGGTGTCTCGAGCTGCTGCGAGCGGCGGGCTGCGAAACCCACCTGGTCGTCAGCCGCGCGGGCGAGATGACGTTGAAGGACGAGGTCGGCCTGTCGCGCGACGACCTGCTGTCGCGTTGCGACGTACTGCATGCGATCAACAACATCGGCGCCTCCATCGCCAGCGGTTCGTTTCGCAACGAAGGCATGATCATCGCGCCTTGCTCCGTCAAGACACTGGCGGAGATCGTCACCGGCGTCACTTCGACGCTGCTCACTCGTGCGGCAGACGTCGCGCTGAAGGAGCGCCGCAAGCTGTTGCTGATGGTGCGCGAGACACCGTTGCACCTGGGTCACCTGCGCTCGATGACACAGGCGGTGGAAATGGGCGCGGTCATCATTCCGCCAATGCCGGCTTTCTATGCAAAGCCGAGAACGGTGGACGACATCGTCCATTACACGGCGAGCCGGGCCCTGGACCATTTCGGGATCGACACCGGCATCCATCGCTGGCAAGGACTCGGTGCCTGAGCCGCCACGCGATGCACAGATCCACGCGTACCGAAAACCTGCGCCACCTACACGCGGTGACTGCTGTGCAGAAGCTTGATCTCCGCCTCGCAGAACGATGCGAATCGTTGAACCACCATCCGCGGCTTGAGCGCGGCAGAGCGGGCTATTCCCACCGTGGTCGGTGCGAGTTCTTCCTTGAACGGCTTGACCACGAAGTCGGCGCCATCGACCGTGCGCGCGGACTTGAGCGGAAAGTTCAGGATGCTGAATCCGAGTCCGTTGGCCACCATGCCGCGCACGACCTCCGGTTGGGACGACCGGAAAGCCGGCACCGGGCAAGGTCCCACCGCATCGAAAAGATGCGCGAAGTATTCGCGGCTGTAGGGCAGGTCGAGCAGCACGTAGGGCTCGTGCAGCAACTGCGTCAACGACACGGCGGACTCTTTGGCGAGCGGGTGCTGCGCGGGCAATATCAGGTAGGGCGGCAGCGCTGCGATGGGGGTGAACGAAATATCCTCGGTCAGGTTCAGGTCATAGGTCAGTGCGAGGTCGAGCGTCCCCACGCGCAAGCCGTGCAGCAGGTCATGCTGATGTTCTTCGAGAGTCCGAAAACGGATACCGGAGAAATCGCGAATGAACCGGCTGATGAGCGCCGGCATGACCAACGGCGCCAGCGACACCATGCAGCCCAGCGAAATCTCACCCGTCATTCCGCCGTCCATGGTCCGGGCCGCCAGCTGCAGGTCCTCGGCATTCTTCAGCAGGTTCTGCGCCTGGCCCAGCATGTCGCGTCCGGCCTGGGTCAACGACAGTCCGCTCGCGTGATGGCGCATGAAAAGCTGAATGCCGAAGGACGACTCCAGCTCGGACATGGCGGTCGAGATCGAGGGCTGCGAGATATGCAGTTTCTTTGCGGCTGCGGTGAATGACAGCACCTCCGCAGTCACCACGAAATAGCGCAACTGCTTCAGCGAAAAACGGACTTTCGTTTCATCCATGACGCGTATTTCTTCTCCCGGATTTCAGTTCAGGCAACGCGGACGCCAGCGTGCGTGAAGGCAGTGTATGGCTTCCTATACCCTCAGACAGCTCAAGTATTTTCTGACGACGGTCAAGGCCGGCAGCGTGGCCGAAGCCTCGCGCCAACTGTATATCGCGCAGCCATCCATCGCGCATGCGATCAAGACGCTGGAGGACAACTTCGGCGTGAAGCTGTTCATCCGCCACCATGCCCAGGGAGTGTCGTTGACGCCGAGCGGCACGCGCTTCTATCGCGAGGCCGAAGAGCTGCTGCGCATTGCGCGTGAATTCGAGCAGAACGCGCTGGCCGACAACGACATCGTGGCGGGTCAGGTCGACATCGGTTGCTACGAAACGGTGGCACCGCTCTATCTGCCGCAACTGATGGCGGAATTCAAGGCATTGCATCCCACGGTAGGCATCCGGATACGCGACGGAGACCAGGAGGAACTGGTGCAGGGGCTGACTGCCGGAACCTTCGATCTGGCCTTTCTCTACGACCACGATCTGGACGACACCATCGTGAGAGCAGCGCTCATGCCGCCGCAGAAGCCTTATGTGCTGCTGCCGGAGGACCACCGCTTTGCAGGTCGGGCGCAGGTATCGCTGCGCGACATGGCGCAGGAGCCGATGATCCTGCTGGACGTGCAGCCCAGCCGAACCTATTTCGTCAGCGTCTTTCACGAACTGGGCCTCAAGCCGAACATCGTCTTCGGCTCGCCCTCCATCGAGATGGTCCGCGGCATGGTTGGACAGGGCTTCGGGTTCTCGCTGCTGGTGACTCGTCCGCATTCGCCCTTCACTTACGACGGGAAGAAGGTCGTGGCCATCGACATTGCCGAGTCGATATCCACTTCCGGCCTGGTCAGCGCCCGGCTGCGCCGCGGGCAGCTGACCAAGCCAGCCAAGCTGTTCGAAGACTTCTGCCGCGAACGGCTCGGGCGGCTGAGCGCCGGTACGGCGCACTGACACCGTCAACTCTCGCCAGCGAGTGGGTCGTCCGGCCGGCACAGGATGTCCGCGAGGCGGGCCAGCATGGCGTCGCACCGCGTCAACTGATCCACGCTGACGAACTCGTCGGGCTTGTGGCCTTGGTCCATGCTGCCCGGGCCGCAGACCACGGTAGGAATCCCCGCCTGCTCGAACAGTCCGCCTTCGGTCCCGAAGGCCACCGTGCCGAAGTCGTCCGATCCGCACAGTTGGGCAAGCAGACGTGCGCCTGGCGAGTTCGGTGGCGTTGCCAGCCCGGGATACGCGCTTAGGTGCTCGAACTCGATCGCCGTGCCCTGGTTCACCGACTGCATGCGTGGCAGCAGTTCGGTCTCGGCGTATGTCCGAAGTCCATCGGGCACCTGTTGCGGATCGAAGCCTGGCAGCGCGCGAACCTCGAAATCGAAGACGCATTCGGCCGGCACGATGTTGAGCGCCTGGCCGCCCCGAATCAACCCGGTCTGTACGGTGCTGAACGGAGGGTCGAAGCGGCCGTCCTGCAGCTCGGGCCGCGTCAGCCCCTCGCCGATATCCTCGAGCCTGGCGATCAGCCGGGCCGCGGTCTGGATGGCGTTGACACCATAGGGCGCATAGGCCGAGTGGCAAGCGGCTCCCTTGACCTGGCAACGCATCGCGAGCTTGCCCTTGTGACCCAGCACGGGCTTCATCTCGGTCGGTTCGCCGATCAGGCACAGGCGCGGCTTCACGGGACGCGCTGCCAGTTGCGCGAGCATCGGCCGCACCCCCAGGCAACCCACTTCTTCGTCGTAGGAAAACGCCAGATGCACCGGCAGCTTCAACGGACGGGCGAGAAAGAGCGGCACCGCCGCCAGCACGCAGGCGATGAAGCCCTTCATGTCGGCCGTGCCGCGCCCATGCAGGCGTCCGTCTTTTTCGGTCAGGCAGAACGGCTCGACAGTCCAGGACTGTCCGTCGGTGGGCACCACATCCGTATGGCCGGACAACGCGATGCCCCCCACTTCCTGCGGGCCGATGGTGGCGTAGAGGCTGGCCTTGGTTCCTTCGGCGTTGTGAAAAAGCTCGCAAGCGACGCCCAGGCTCGCGAGGTGGTCGCGGATGAAGGCGATGAGGGCGAGGTTGGACTCCCTGCTGACGGTCGCGAAAGAGATCAGCCGCTCGAGCAACGCCCGGCTGTCGCACTCATTCATCGCCGGGCACGCCGTAGCTGGGCGCGGCGGACGGGTCGAGCGCACGGTCCACATAGGCTTGCATCTGCGGGCTGTATGCCTGCCACAGGCGGTCGAGCTGGCCGATAGGATCTTCATCGGCCCAGTCCACCCGCAAGTCGACCAGCGGCCATTCGAGATCACCGTAGATCTTGAGCGCGGCCGAATGCACGGGCCCCGCCTCGCCGCCTTCGCCCATCCCGGCATGCATCGCGGCGAGCAGGCGCTGCGGCAGGCTGCCGGATGCCGTTTCGAAAGCGCGGGGCATGCATTGGATGACCTCCAGGCTCGCCAGCATGTTGCCCGCCGCAACGCATTGGATGCCCGACACGGCGGTGTTCAACCCGAGCGACTGGCCGCCGGAGAAGAAGGCCGTGCGACCCTGTGCGTCCACGACGGTGACTTGCCGATAGGCATTCCATGCGTCGCCAGCCAGCGCCCGGTCGAGCGCCGCAGCGGGATTCAACTGCTGTTCGAGCCCGTCCAGAACGCGCAGTCCCAACGCAGGCAAGGTGACGTTCTGGCTGGACACGGCACCGACGCCTGAACGCACCCACGGGCAGCGCGCGCCCACGGCGATGCTGGACGAACTGATGGCGACGCCGAGTTGGCCGGTTCTGGCGCATCGGCCGACGATGGAAAAGGTCATCGGATGTTCCTCGTGCCGGGTCAGGCCTGCGGCGGCTGCCAGCCTTCGGGGATGACGGCGATCACATCGATCTCCATCAGCCATTGCGGCTGGCCCAGGGCCACCACCACCAGGCCCGTGGAGATGGGAAATACGCCCTTGAGCCATTTGCCGACCTCCTGGTAGACGGGCTCGCGGTAGCGCGCGTCCGTCAGATAAGTCGTGGTCTTGACGACGTGCGACAGGTCGCTGCCGGCTTCTTCGAGCAGTTGCTTCAGGTTCTTCATCGCCTGCTCGGCCTGTGCGCGCGGGTCGCCGAGGCCGACCAGCCGGCCGTCGAAATCGGTACCGACCTGGCCGCGTACGTAGACCGTGTTGCCGGCGCGGACCGCCTGGCACAGGTCGTTGTTCAACGACTGATTCGGATAGGTGTCCTTGGTGTTGAACATCCGGATCCGCTCATGCGTCACTGGGCTCATCGGGTCCTCCTGGAAAAACTTGAATGAAGAATGAAGGCGATCAGAGAGCGCCCGCCACAGCGGCCTCGGGCGCAGGCACTTTCGCGCCGGCCGCATAGGCCAAGTAGCTGCGCTGGATGGCGATGTGGTCGGCCACCAGCTTGGCGTCATGCCATACGCCCCATATGAACGTCGAGCCACGGCGCGACTGCCAGGGCAGGCCCAGGAAATAGACGCCAGGCTCGCTGGACACACCGCGTTGATGGCGCGGCGCACCGTGGGCATCGAAGGCATCGACCTCCAGCCAGCCGTAGTCGCGGGTGTAGCCCGTGGCCCAGATGACCGAAGCGACCCCGGCCGCAGCGAGGTCCAGTTCCAGCACCGGGTTGGCCAGGCAGTCGGGGTCGGCAGGCATGTGGCGCGCTTCGGGCTCTTCGGGCAGATCCAGGCCATTGCGTTCGACATACGCATCCGCCGCGTCCAGCAGGGCCAGGTAGTTCTCGTCGCCACGAGAAATGTTGGCCGCCAGGTCGGACTGGAAATGCGCAATGCCGTTCTCGAACGATCGAGTCAAGCCGAGCAGGGTCATGCCCTGATGTGCGAGCCTGCGGAAGTCGATGGTCTGGCCACCGCGCGCGCCGCTCACGGCGATGGTCACGTGCTCGTAGCCGGGCCGGGGGGCTTCCACATCCCAAAGGCCGAGCACCCCCAGCCACCAACAGTAGTCGCGGCCGCGATACGCCCGCGGCGGGCGGTCATGTGCGCCGACCGACAGATAGACCTTGCGGCCGGCGCGCATCAATTCATCCGCGATCTGGACACCGGAAGAACCCGCACCCACCACCAGCACGGCGCCCGCGGGCAGTTGCGAGGGATTGCGGTAGCCGGCGCTGTGCATCTGCAGCACGGTGCCTTCTTTCGGTGCGATCGGCGGGATCACGGGCGTCTGAAACGCACCTGTCGCCACCACCACGCGAGTCGCATCGATGGTGCCCTGGCTGGTTTCCACAGTGAAGCCGGCCCGGCCCCGGTTGCGCACCACGCGCGTCACGTCCACGCCGGTGCGGACCGGCGCTGCGAACTTTCGGGCATAGGCTTCGAAATAGGCGGCCACGCGCTCCTTGTGCGGAAATGCGTCGGGATCCAGCTCGTCAAATTCGAGTCCGGGAAAGCGGTCGTGCCAGGCCGGACCGTTGGCCACGAGCGAATCCCAACGGCCGGTGCGCCAGCGTTCGGCGATGCGACTGCGTTCCAGCACGAGATGGGGAATGCCCAGGCGGGCCAGATGCTCGCTTGCTGCGACACCGGCCTGCCCTGCGCCTATCACCAGGGTGTCAATGGACTCGATTTCAAATTTCATACATAGCTCTGGCAATCCGCCTGGAATTGATGACTCGACGCTTCGAGAAACTGATCGCGCAGCATGATTTCGGCTGCGATGGCGGATTCTGGTCGGGCCAGAGACAATGCGAAACGAGGTTTTTTATGGTCGCTGAGAAGGATATTGGTGCATTGCCAATGGCGGTTAATGCCTGGACCGTGGTAGAGATCCGGTGAAGGTGCTCAGGCCCATACCGGCCCGCGTCCCGGCGCCCTAGCGCAGCAGCGCCCGAGCCGACTTCTTGAATTCCTCGATGAAGCCGCGCGCCAGGGCCGACAGAGGACGCGCCGGATTGCCGATGACGGAAATGTGCAGTTGCGCGGGCGCCTTGAATGGTCGCCAGTGGACCTGGATACCCGGGCCGGCCACCGTGGCGCGGTCCACCAGCGCCACGCCGACGCCGGCCCTGGCGAACCAGCAGGACGAAGGCCCGGATCGCAATTCAAGGTCGATGTCTCGCCCGTTCAGCAACTGCTGCGCCACCGGCCGGACCTCCGGGTAGGAAATGACGCGCTCGCCACGCAGATCGCTGGCGGTGATGTGCCTGCGCTGGGCCAGCCGATGGTCCGGCGCCATCGCGCAGACCACCCCGCACTCGAGTGACGCCAGAACCTCCAGATTCGGCAACGGGGGCGCCTGCAGAAGGATTCCGACCTCCGCATCGCCGTCCTCCAGTGCCCGCAGCACCAGGGCCGGAACCAGCAGGCTCACGTTCAGGTCGATCATCGGCCGCTCCTTGAGCACCTGTGCGACCGCATGCGGGACCAGCATCGTGGCGAGGCTGGCCGTGGCGGCGATCCGCAATGACCCCGTCTTGCTGTCGCCGAGGTCCTTGCCCAGCGCGCGAACCCGCTCGACACCTCGCCATACGCGCTCGATTTCCTCATAGAGCACATGAGCCTCGGGTGTAGGCACCAGCCGGCCCTTGATGCGCTCGAAGAGTCCGCAACCGGCACGCGCCTGTGCGACCGCCAGCAGCTTGCTGGCCGCGGGTTCGGAGACGTGCAGCAACTGCGCGGCGCCCCGCACGGTACCCGTCAGCATGACCGCCCGAAATACTTCCATGTGCCGAAGATTCATGGGCGACAGATTAACTTAAGGTTAATTTTGTCCGACGATATTTCAATTGTGATTAACCACTTCGCACGCGAGACTCGATGACCGATTCATAACAAGGAGACCTCGATGAAGTACCGCGACCGGCTCATGCTGCCTTGGCTTGCATGCCTTCCCCTCGTGTCGCGCGCGAACGGCGTCTGGCCGGCCCGGCCCGTTCGCCTGGTGGTGCCCTTCTCGGCGGGCGGCGCCACCGACTCGGTGGCACGATTGCTGGCGAACCGGCTCAACACCGCATGGGACCAGCCCGTGGTCGTCGACAACAGGCCCGGATCCGGAACCATCCTGGGCACGGACATCGTCGCCAAGGCACCGGCCGATGGCTACACCTTCGGCGTCGTGGTGTCGTCGCATGCCATCAACCCCAGTCTGCGCAGCAAGCTGCCCTACGACACCCTCAAGGACTTCGCGCCGGTCAGCGAGGTCGGCGTGCAGCACATGGTGATCGCGGCCAACCCGGCCTTGCCGGCGAACAACATCGCCGAACTCATTGCCCTCGCGAAGCAGCAGCCCGGCAAGCTCAGCTATGCCAGCCCGGGCACCGGCACCGCCCTGCATCTGGGCATGGAGCTCCTGAAGGTCAAGGCCGGACTGGATATCCTGCATGTTCCCTACAAGGGTGGCGCGCCAGCGCAGCAAGACGTGATGGGCGGCCAGGTACCGCTGCTGCTGGACATCTATCACAGCGCCGCCCCGTTGATCAAGTCGGGTCGCCTCAAGGCCATCGCATTGCTGAGCCCGCAGCGCCCGCCGTCCATTGCGGACATACCGACGGTCGATGAGACCGTGCCCGGCGTCAGTGCGCTGAGTTCGATCGGGATCGTCGCGCCGGCAGGCACGCCCGATGCCATCGTCCACAAGACCAGCGCCGACATCGCAACGCTCCTGGCCAACAAGGCGTTCGCGCAGCAGTTCCGCGACATGGGTGTCGACCCGGTCGCATCCACGCCAGAAGACTTCGGTCGTCGGATCCGAGCCGACATCGCCAAGTGGGCACCCGTCGTGAAATTCTCTGGCGCCACCGTCGATTGAAAGGACGCGTTGAAATGACCCATCCCCTACCCCACGGCTCCAGCTCCTTTGCCTGGAATGCCAACTCGTTCGAGTCCTCTGCCGACTACTGCCTGACGCTGTCCGACGTGGAGCGCCAGGAGCTGCGGCGTGCCGTTGCAGGGCTTGCCGATCCGAAGCATCCCGAGGCCGGACCGGTCGATGCCGATGCGATGCCCACGCTGTCGCCCCGGCTTCGTGCCGCCTACGAGGAGGTCCGCAACGGCCGTGGTTTCGTCGTCCTGCGAGGACTTCCGGTCGACGACGACGTGAGCCTGGACGAGTTCATTGCGGCCGTCTGGATCGCCGGCAACCAATTCGGCAAGCCGCTGTCCCAGAACACGCGGGGAGATCTCATCGGCCACGTGGTGGATGCATCGGCAGAGGACGCGACGCCACGGATGTACCGCAGCAACCTGGAGCTTCGTCCGCACAGCGACATCACGGCGATGATCTCGCTCGCCTGCTGGCACAAGTCCCAGTCGGGAGGCGCGTCGGTCATCGCCAGTGCGGTGACGGTGCACGACGAACTGGCGCGTCGGCATCCCGAAGCGCTGCCCTACCTCTATCGCGGGTTCCACTACCACCAGGTGGGCGAAGAAGCGCCGGGCGCGCCGCCCGTGACGCGCAACCGCGTGCCGGTGTTTGCCGTGCGCGACGAACAGCTGAGTTCTCGCTACCTCCGCTCCAACCTGGTCGCGGGGCATCGGGCGCTGGATCTGCCGCTCAGCCCGGAAGAGATCAACGCGCTGAACGCGTTCGACGAGGTCTCAACGGCGCCGGAGAACAGGCTGGCCTTCTTCCTGGAGCGTGGCGACATGATCATGATCAACAACTACACGGTCATGCATGCGCGCACCTCCTTCACCAACTTTCCGGAGCCGGAGCGAAAGCGCCACCTCGTCCGGCTGTGGCTGGATCAGCCGGGCTTCCGCAATGTGCCGCCGGAGTTCATCTTTCACGAAGCCAACGGCGTTCCGCGGCGAGAGGGCCAGACCGCGACGCTCAACTTCAAGCAGCTCTACAAGGACGACCCCGTGGCGAGCGGCGGCGTCGCCGACCTCAAGGTGACGGACGAGATGGCGTCGGCGCGGCGCTGATCAGCGCCACACGTAATGTCCCCTGACCAGGTGCCCATGTTCGCGGTGCGCCGGAACCCACACCTTCTTCTTGTGATGAGGCCGCACGTCGTGGCGCGCAGGCCCGTCGTGGCGTGGCATGGGTTGGGCGAAAGACGTGGCGCAAACCACCGCCGTGGCAAGGAGGACAACAAGCTTTTTCATGGAGATATCCAAGGATGACAAGCCCAGATCGGGCTCAGATCGACCATAGCGGTGATGGCGGAGTGGCCCGTCAGCTAAATACGACTGTCGGTGAGCGACATTGGCAGTTGCCACGACAGCCCTTTGCTCATCCGCCGCCGGGTTGAGGTTCGCGCAGGGCCGACCTGAAGCGTCCCGGGCTCTGGCCGGTGGCGCGCTTGAAGGCCGCGCTGAACGCGGTGTCCGACTGGTAGCCCACACGCTCGGCGATGTTCGCGATGCCCGAGTCGCCGTGCTTCAACGCATGCCGCGCGACCGTCATCCGCCAGTGCACCAGATAGTCGAGCGGCGTGCTGCCGGTGAGCCGTTTGAAGCGCACCGCAAAGGCTGTGCGTGACATGCCCGCCACGTCGGCAAGGCTGTCGACCGTCCAGCGCCATGCCAGGTCGCCGTGCAGCGCCGCCAGCGCCGAGCCGATGCGGGCGTCGCCCATGGCGCCAAGCCAGCCCTGCGGCTGCGGCGTGGTCGCGAGGTACACCCGCAGCGCCTGCACCAAGACCAGCGCCGCGAGGTTCGCCTTGGCGATCACGGCGCCCGGGCGCACATCGCCAGCCTCCCACCGCAGCAGGTCGAGCAGTCCGGCCAGCGGCTCCGTGCCGCTGGCGGCGGCCCGCAAGTGAATCAGCGGCGGCAGATGGCGCAGAAGCAATTCGCCGATCTCGCCTTCGAACGTGAAGCGCCCATTGGAAAGCACCACACGCGCACCGTCCGCCGGATCACCGAAACGCACCACGCCGTCGGCTCCCCGGTGATCGCGATAGGCCGGACCGGCGTCCTGTTCAGGCCCGCCAGGCGGCACGCTGGCCGCCGAAAACGGCTGGCCGTTGGTGAGCAGGTAGAAGTCGCCCTCTTCCATCAACACAGGCGGCGCGTCGGCCAACTGCAACTGCATGCGCCCCGCGAGCACGCTGCCCAGCTTGATGTGCGATGCATAAGGCGGATAGCGGAAGGCCCAGCGCCCATGCGCCTCCAACCGGGAAGACAAGGTGCTGCCGACCTGCAGCATCGAGAGCACGTCGGAAAGCGGATCCATCGGCTTGGGCATGGTGTACGTTCGAATAGGAAAAGGCGCGTTCTGATTATTCACAACAACGCCTGGAAACGGAAAGATGGGGTGCATGTCCTCCTCCACCGCCCCGCTCACCCACGCCGCCCGGATTCGCCGCCACGCGATCGTCCTGGGCCTGCTCACCGCCATCGGCCCCTTCGCCATCGACATGTACCTGCCTGCGCTTCCTGCGATCGGCCGCAGCCTCGGAGCCGCAACGGACGCCGTGCAGGCCAGCCTGATGGCCTTCTTTCTTGCGCTCGGTGCAGGCCAGTTGCTGGCCGGTCCGCTGTCGGACATGCTGGGGCGGCGGCGGCCGATGCTGGTCGGCCTGAGCCTGTTCATCGCGGCCAGCATCGGTTGCGCACTGGCCCCGAACATCGAACTGCTGATCGCCCTGCGCTTCGTGCAGGGGCTGGGCGCGTGCGCCTGCATGGTCACGCCGCGCGCCATCGTGCGCGACCTCTACGTCGGCCCCGACGCGGCACACCTGATGTCTCTCGGGCTCACGGTCTACAGCGTCTCGCCGATCGTCGCCCCGCTCTTCGGGAGTATCGTGGCGGACGTCGCGGGCTGGCGCAGCGTGTTCGCCGTGATTGCCGTACTGGCAGTGGCCGGCGTCGCGACGGTCGTCTGGCTGCTGCCCGAAACGCGCCCCGCGGCCGCCCGGCGGCAGAGCGGCCTGCGCAGTGCACTGGCGGGATACGGCGTGCTGCTGCGCGACCGCCAGTTCCTGAGCGTCGCGTGCATGGCGTCTCTGGCCCTGTCGACATTCTTCGTCTACGTCGCCAACTCGTCGTTCGTGATGAGCACGCATTTCGGCGTCGCACCCCGAAGCTATGCGCTGCTTTTCGCGGTCAACGCGGTGGCGCTGGTAGTGGTGTCGCAATTCAACGGGAGGCTCGTCGCAAGGTTCGGCCTGCGGCGGCTGCTGCGCATGGCCGTGTCCGTCCAGGCGATCGTCATGGTCGCGCTCTTCGTGCTGACGGTGGCCGGCATCGACCGGCTCGATGTGCTGGTCGGCATGCTCGTCATCGGCTATGGATGCAACGGCGTGATCGTGCCCGCGGCGTTCGTCCTGGGCATGGAGAAGCACCCTGCCCTGGCCGGCACCGCCTCGGCCCTGATGGGCACCTTCAATTTCGTCGGCGGCGCGGTGGTGGTGGCGCTGGTCTCGCGCTTTGCAGATGGCACGCCGCTTCCGATGCTCGCGGGGATCGCGACCTGCGCCGTCGGTGCGCTTGCGCTGGCTTGTCTCGGCGCCGGACGGATCCGATAGCGGCTGCGCGCCAAGCCGACGAAGGCGCGCGGTCCGGCTTGCTTCAGAGAAACGGCGGCGTGCAGCCGCTCACCACTTCGCAGGTCTCATCGCCCACGTTGCGGAAGCGATGCGGCTGCCGGCTGTCGAACAGGTAGGCATCGCCCGCCTTGAGAATCTGCTTCTGCAGACCCACCGTGAGTTCGAGTTCGCCGCGCACCACGATACCGCCCTCTTCCGCCTCATGCTGCAGCATGGCCCGCCCGGTGTCGGCACCCGGCTCATAGAACTCGTGCAAGACCTGCAAGGTGCGGCCCCGGACGTCACCGACCTGGCGGAAGGAGATCTTTCCCTTCGTCAGCGGGATCAGTTGCGACGCGCGATAGAACACCTGCTCCTGTGGTGGCGAATCCAGTGCGAAGAACTCGGCCAGCGGCATCGGTATGCCTTGCAGGATCTTGCGCAGCGACGCAACCGAAGGGCTCACGCGGTTCTGTTCGATCAGGGACACGATGCCGTTGGTCACGCCCGAACGCCGCGCCAATTCGCGCTGCGACAGACCGCAGCGGGTGCGCAATGCGCGCAGGCGCGCACCCACGTCGAAGTCTTCGTGAACGTTCAGCTCTTCCATCCCGTCTCCTCCTGATCACTGTTTAACATATTTGCCATTTTATAGATTTCGAGCAAAATTCGGAACACCCGGCGTACACCTCGAACCCCCGCCGCTGCCACTTCATCACCCACTTTGAAAGGATCACAAAATGATAGGAGCAGATGCGCTGGTGCGGACGCTGCTTGCCGCGGGCATCGACACCGTCTTCGCCAATCCGGGCACGTCCGAGATGCACATGGTGTCGGCGCTGGACCGCAATCCGGGCGTGCGACCGGTGCTTGCGCTGTTCGAGGGCGTCGCCACCGGTGCGGCGGACGGCTATGCGCGCATCGCGGAAAAGCCCGCGGCCACGCTGCTGCACCTCGGGCCGGGCCTGGCGAACGGCCTGGCCAACCTGCACAACGCGCGCAAGGCCCGCACGCCCGTGCTGAACATCGTCGGGGACCATGCCACCCATCACCTGGCGTACGACGCGCCACTGACTTCGGACCTCGACGGCATTGCGCGCACGGTGTCGCACTGGGTCGGCCGCGCCGGTTCCGCCGCCGAGGTGACGGGCGTCACGGCCCGCGCCATCGGCGCCGCGCGGACCCGCCCCGGACAGATCGCGACCCTGCTGCTGCCGGCCGATGCGGCCTGGGGCGCGGCCAGTGCCGACGTCGCGCCGATCGCACCGCCTGCCGCACCGACCCTGGACACCGGTGCCGTCGAAGCAGCCGCCGCCCTGCTTCGACGCCTGGGCAGCAAGGCCATGCTGCTGCTGGGTGGCACGGCGATGCTCGGTGATGGTGCGCGGCACGCACTCGCCATCGCCCAGGCGACGGGCTGCCGCCTGAGCGCCCAGGGCGCCAACGCACGCATCCAGCGCGGCGGCGGCACGCCACTGTTGACGCGGGTCCCGTTCCAGGTCGATCAGGCTGTTCAATATTTTGCACAGACCGAGGTGCTGGTGCGCATCGGCGCGCCGGTGCCGGTCGCCTTCTTCGCCTATCCGGACAAGCCCAGCCTGCTGATTCCCGACACCTGCGACGTGTTCGATGCCGCGCCGGAAGGCCACGACCCGCTGCTCACGCTGCAGGCGCTCAGCCAGGCGCTGGACACCGGTCCCCACAAGGCGGTCGTCCCGCTGCTCCCGGCGATCGCCGTGCCGCACGGGCCGCTCAACCACGACAGCATTGCCGCGGCAGTGGCGTCGACCTTGCCAGAGAACGCCATCGTGGTGGACGAAGCCATCACCACCGGTCGGCAGATCTACCCGGTCACGGCCGCGTCGCCGACCCACGACTGGCTCAACAACATGGGCGGATCGATCGGCTACGGCTTGCCCGTGGCGCTGGGCGCCGCCATCGCGGCGCCGGGCCGGAAGGTGCTCGTCATGGTCGGTGACGGCAGCGCGTTCTACACCGAGCAGGCGCTGTGGTCGATGGCACGCGAAGGCCTGGACGTGACGGTTCTGATCTTCGCCAACCGCTCCTACGCCATCCTGCGCAACGAGTGGCAGAAGATCGGCGCAGGCGACGCGGGCGCGCGGGCACGAGACATGCTCAGTCTCGATCGCCCCGACCCGGATTGGGTCGCCATCGCACGCGGACATGGCATGTCGGGCGAGCGCGTCACCGACGCGCAGGGGCTGGCCGCAGCGCTCACGCGCCGCTACGGGCAGAGCGGGCCGGGGTTGATCGAGGCGTGGTTCTGACGGGCGCGAACTTTGACCTGATTAAAATAATTGACATAATTTAACTTTCGTCTATTATTTGATTCAACCGTCTGGTGGATCAGATCCACGTCGCCGCAGTTTTCCGAGCCCCACGCCTTTGAACGAACGGACACGATCGACATGAACAAGCGCACTGCCACCCTCCTGGTGCTGGCCCTGACTGCAGCCACAGCCGCCACGAGTGCCGAAGAGCCTCGGCGCGGCGGCACCTTCAGCTACATCGCGCCGCATGGCGACAGCGTGTCGACCCTGGACCCGTCGCGTTCGACGCGCACCCAGGACTTCATGATTTCCTTCGGCCTGCACTGCATGCTGTACCGCTGGGACGCCGCACAGAAGAAGCCCGTGCCCGACCTGGCGGAGAGCATCGAGAAGATGCCCGGCGCGGCGCCGAAGTACCTGGTCAAGCTGCGGCCGAACGCCAAGTTCCACAACGGCCGCAGCGTGACCGCGGACGATGTGATCTACAGCTACAACCGCACGATGGAGCCCGGCAAGGGCTACAGCGGCGTGCGCTACGTCAGCTCCATCGCCGGCGCGGAAGACGTGGCGGCCGGCCGCAGCAAGAGCATGTCGGGTCTGCGCAAGATCAACGACACGACGCTCGAACTCACCATGGCCGACAGCATCGATCCCGGCTACCTGCTGTTCTGGCCGGCCACCGCGATCCTGCCCAGGGAAGAACTGGAGAAGCGCGGCGACCGCTTCGGTGCGCAGCCGGTCGGCTGCGGCCCGTTCGAGCTGCAGGAGCTGGTGCGCGGCAGCCACGTGACCTTGAAGCGCTTCGACGGTTACTACATCCCGGGCCGGCCGTACCTCGACAAGGTGGTCTACAACATCATGGGCGAGGCCGCACCGCGCGACCTCGCCTTCCGCTCCGGCCAGCTCGACGCGACCACGGTCGTCGCGGCGCAGATCACCGCCTACCGGAACGATCCCGCGCTGCGTGCCAACCTGCTCGAGGTCGTGACCGACTACACACGCCACATGGGCTTCAACCCCGACTTCAAGCCCTTCCAGGACAAGCGGGTGCGCCAGGCCATCAACTACGCGGTCGATCGCAAGCTCGTGATCGAGAAGCTGCTGCGCGGCCAGGCGATGCTCGCCACCGGCTGGCTGCCGTCGACCAGCCAGGCCTACGACCCGGCGCTGCCACCCTATGGCTACGACCCGGCCAAGGCCAAGGCGCTGATGAAGGAGGCCGGCTACGAAAAGGGCTTCGACCTCGAGGTCACGACCAACAACAACAGCGCCTACGGCATTGCGGTGGTCGAGGCGATCACGCCCTACCTGAAGGCGATCGGCATCACGCTGAAGCCGAAGGTGGTCGAGAACGCGATCGCGGTCGAGACGATGTTCCAGACGGGCAAGTACGAGGCCTACATGTGGGCCTACAGCTCCGGCCCCGACCCGTACGTGGCCGCCAAGCGCTTCACGTCCGACACCTCGCGCAGCTCGGGCAACTCGATCGCCTACAGGAATCCGCAGTACGACAGCGTCGTGGCCGCTGCCGGGCAGGCCAAGACGGAAGCCGAGCGCATCGAGCGCCTGCGTATCGCCAACAAGATCATGGTCGAGGACGCGCCGATGTGGTTCTTCAACTACGACAAGGCGGTGATGGCGTACAAGCCCTGGGTGCACGGCCTGCAGCCCAACTCGGTGCACATCACCTACCAGTATCCGGACCTGATCTGGGTCGACGCCAAGTCGCCCCGCGCCAACGCCAGGTAAGCGGGGCACCCCATGCTCCATTACGCACTGCGCCGGCTCTGGCAGCTGGTGCCCACCGTGGCCGTGGTCACGCTGATCATCTTCGTGCTCTTCAACGTGGTGCCGGGCTCGGCCGTGTCGGCCAACGCCACCGACCACCTCGACCCGCAGGCCATCGCGCAGATGCGCGAGCAGTTCGGCCTGGACCGGCCGCTGTACGCGCGCTACCTGAGCTTCATGGGCCATCTGGCGCTTGGCGATTTCGGTGTCTCGATCAACACGCAGCAGCCGGTCTGGGACCTGCTCGCGCCGCGGATCTGGCCGTCCTTGCAGCTCGCGCTGGCCGCGATGGGCGTGGCGATCGTGCTGGGCGTTCCGCTCGGCTTCCTGTCGGGGCTGCGGCAAGGCACGGCGGTCGATTCGGCCGCCAGCGTGATCGCGGTCTCGGGCCTGTCGATGCCGCAGTTCTGGTTCGGCCTGCTGCTGATGTACCTGTTCTCGGTCAAGCTCGGCTGGCTGCCGACCATGGGCTACGGTGAAGGCGGCATCGTCAACCTGATCCTGCCGGCGCTGAGCCTGGGCGTGTCCTTCATGGCGCTGCTGGCACGCACCACGCGCGCATCGGTCATCGAGATCCTGCACACGGACTACATCCGTACCGCGCATGCCAAGGGGCTCAAGACCTCGCTGATCTACGGCAAGCACGTGATGCGCAACGCCGGCACGCTGATCCTCACGACCGCCGGGCTGCAGTTCGGCGCCATCATGGGCAAGGCCGTGATCATCGAGAAGCTGTTCAGCTGGCCGGGCGTGGGTTCGCTGCTGATCGACTCGATCTTCGTGCGCGACATCGCGGTCGCGCAGGCCTGCGTGATCGTGATGATCATCTTCTTCCTGCTGGTCAGCCTGGCGGTGGACCTGCTCTACACCGTCGTCGATCCACGCATCGAGCACCGCTGAGCCATGACCACCTTCAAGTCTTTCAAGTTCATCGCCTTCTCGCGCAGCCATGCCAGCCTGGTGGCGGGCGCCGTGATCATCGTGGGCATGCTGCTGTTCGCGCTGCTGGCGGGCTGGCTCGCGCCCTACAACCCGTTCGACGGCGGCAACCTGATGGTGGCCGACGAGGCACCGTCCGGCGCCTTCTGGTTCGGCACCGATGCCCAGGGCCGCGACGTGCTGTCGCAGGTCATCTACGGCGCGCGGGTGTCGCTGGCCATCGGCGTCGGCACGCAGCTCGTCAACGCCGTGATCGGCATCGTGCTGGGCCTGACGGCCGGCTACTTCGGCGGCTGGTGGGACGACGTGGTGAGCTCGCTCACCGGCATCTTCCTGACGGTGCCGACGCTGATCTTCGCGCTGGCCATCATGGCCGTGCTCGGGCCGGGGCTCACCAACGTGTTCGTCGCGCTGGGCCTCACGCACTGGGCCTACACCTGCCGCATCACGCGCTCCCAGGTGCTGCTGGTGCGCTCGATGGGCTACGTGAACGCGGCGCACCTGATGGGCTTCGGGCCCTGGCACATCATGTTCCGCCAGATCCTGCCCAACATCGCGGGCCCGATCCTGGTCATCACCACGCTGGGCATCGGCGCGGCGATCCTGCTCGAAGCATCGCTGTCCTTCGTCGGGCTCGGCGCCCAGCCGCCGAGCGTGAGCTGGGGGCTGATGCTGGCGACCGCCCGCGAGGTGATCTTCACGTCGCCCTGGATGTCGGTGTTCCCGGGGCTGGCGATCTTCCTCGCGGTGCTCGGCTTCAACCTGCTGGGCGACGGCATGCGCGACCTGCTCGACCCGCACACCCAACAGGCCATGAAAGGCTGAGCATGACGAGCCTGTCCACGCCCGAACCCGCGGCCGCCGGCGCCGCGCCGTCCACTGCACCACTGCTGCAGGTGCGCGACCTGTCGCTGAGCTTTCCCGGCCCCGCCGGCCGGCACAACGTCATCGACCACGTGTCGCTCGAACTGCGCCGCGGCGAAGTGCTCGGCCTGGTCGGCGAATCGGGCTGCGGCAAGAGCGTCACGGCGCTGTCGGTGGCCGGGCTCGTCAAGCGGCCGCCCGGCCGCTTCGAGAGCGGCTCGATCCTGCTCGAAGGCACCGACCTGCTGAGCCTGCCGCCGGCTGCGCACCGGCTGATCCGCGGCCGGCGCATCGCGATGATCTTCCAGGAGCCGATGACCTCGCTCAACCCGGTGTTCCCGGTCGGCCGGCAGATCGCCGAGGTGTTCGAAACCCATCTGGGCCTGTCGCGCGGCGAGAGCTGGGAGCGGGCGGTGCACACGCTCGAGATGGTGCAGATCCCGGCGCCGGCGCGCCGCGCGCACGACTATCCGCACCAGCTGTCGGGCGGCATGCGCCAGCGCGTGATGATCGCCATGGCCCTGGCCTGCAGCCCCGACGTGCTGATCGCCGATGAACCGACGACGGCGCTCGACGTCACCGTGCAGGCGCAGATCATCGACCTCATGCACAAGCTGCGCGACGAGCTCGGCACCACGATCCTCTTCATCAGCCACGACCTGTCGCTGGTGGCGGACTTTGCCGATCGCATCGCGGTGATGTATGCGGGGCAGATCATCGAGGAAGGTCCGGCCCGCTCGGTGTTCCGTGAGCCGGCGCATCCGTACACGCAGGGCCTGCTGCGCTCCATGCCGCGGCTGGGGCAGCGCCTGTTGCACGGGCGCACCCGGCTGCCCGAGATTCCCGGCACGGTGCCGCGCCCATCCGAGCGGCTGGTCGGATGCCGCTTCCGGCCGCGCTGCGGGCTGGCCGTGGCGGCCTGCGCCGAGCCGCTTCCGCTGTTCGCCGGCAACCTGACGCAGCGCGCACGCTGCGTGTTGGCGCCCGCGCAGGAGGCTTCGTGATGAATTCGCCGATCGTCACTGCCCCCCCGGACCACCCGATCGACACGGCCGAGGCACTGCTGGACGTGCGCGACCTGTCCGTGCATTTCAAGGTCAAGCCCGACCGCATGTTCGGCAAGCCCGCGACGCTGCGCGCCGTCGACGGCATCAGCTTCAGCCTGCGGCGCGGCGAGTCGCTGGGCATCGTGGGCGAATCGGGCTGCGGCAAGACGTCGGCCGCCCTGGCGCTGGTCGGCCTGACGACGCCGACCCATGGCGAGATCCGCATCGACGGCAAGCCCGTGGCGTCCGACCGGAAGCAGCGGCTCGCACTCGCGCAGCAGGTGCAACTGGTGTTCCAGGACCCGTACAGCTCGCTCAACCCGCGCATGACGGTGGGTGCGACGCTGCGCGACCCTTTGCTGCTGCATGGCCTGTGCACGCGCGAGACGGTCGATGCGCGGGTGCACGAGCTGCTGGCACAGGTCGGGCTGCGACCCGAGCACGCCGACCGCTACCCGAACGAGTTCTCGGGTGGCCAGCGGCAACGGATCGGCATCGCGCGCGCGCTGGCGCTGAAGCCGGCGATCCTGGTGGGAGACGAACCGGTGAGCGCACTCGACGTGTCGGTGCAGGCGCAGATCCTCAACCTGCTGCTCGACCTGCAGCAGTCGCTCGGGCTGTCGCTGGTGATCATTTCGCACAACCTGGCGGTGATCGAACACCTGTGCGATCAGGTCGTCGTGATGTACCTCGGCCGCATCGTCGAGCAAGGCAGCTATGCGGACGTCACGGGCGCGCCGCTGCATCCCTACACGCAGGCGCTGATCGCCGCGGCGCCGGGCAGCGTGACCGCGGGCCCGCGCGTGGTGCTGCAGGGCGACCTGCCGAGCCCGCTCGATCCACCGCCGGGCTGCCCGTTCAACCCACGCTGCGCACGCGCGACCGACATCTGCCGCTCGGACATGCCGGCACTCGAGAAGCGCACGGCCACGCATGTCGTGGCCTGCCACCACGCATGACAAGCCCCTCGCACGCCACCCCGGTCGACGACGGCCTGCTGGTGCTCGGCGCACGCGTCGTCACCATGGACCCGCAGCAGCCCGAGGCGCAGGCGATTGCCGTGCGCAACGGGCGCATCGCCCACGTGGGCGGCACCGACGCCGCACGCGCCGCCGCCGGCCCCGCCGCACGGGTCATCGAGGCGCACGGTGGCACGGTACTGCCCGGCCTGATCGATTGCCACGGCCACCTGCTGAGCTACGGCGAGAGCCTGCGCCGGCTCGACCTCCATCACACGCCCGACTTCGCGACGCTGGTGGAACGCGCGGCCGCGCAGGCCGCGACGCTCCCCGCGGGCAGCTGGATCAGCGGCCGCGGCTGGGATTCGAGCGTCTGGGGCGGCGACGGCGCGGTCGACCTCGACCTGCTGTCGCGCGCCGTTCCGCACCATCCCGTGTTCCTGAATCGGCACGACGGCCATGCCGCGATCGTCAACCAGGCGGCGCTCGACCGCGCCGGCATCGACGCCGCCACGGCCGACCCGGTCGGCGGTGCGCTCGCGCGGCGCGACGGCCGCCTCACCGGCTTGCTGATCGAGAACGCCGCCCGCCTCGTGTCCGCCCACATCGCACGGCCGCAGGCCGCCGAACGGCAGGAACTGATCGCGCTGGCCGGCCGGCGTTGCCTGGAACTCGGCATCACCGGCGTGTTCGACGCCATCGACGCGCCGGAATGGCTCGACGACCTGCACGCGCTGATGGATGCCGCCACGCCGATGCCGCGCGTGTTCGGGCTCATGCGGGCGCAGGAGCACCCGGACCCCGTCGCCCTGGCGGCCGGGTTGTTCGACGACGCGCACGATGGCCATCTCTCGCTGCGGCGGCTGCGCATGATCATGGACGGCGGCATGGGCGCACGCGGCGCGCGCATGCATGCGCCCTATCTCGACGACGAAGGCACGCGCGGCTTCCTGATGCTGGCGCCCGGGCGCGTGGCCGCCGCCACGCGCGCCGCGCTGGCGCGCGGCTGGTCGATGTGCGTGCATGCCATCGGCGACGAGGCCATCGACCAGTTGCTGGACATCTGGGAGCCCCTGCTGCAAGGCGTGCCCGCATCGACCCATCGCTTCATGGTGGAACACTGCGTGGTACCGACCGACACGGCGCTGGCACGGCTCGCGCGGCTCGGCGTGGTGGCGTCGGTGCAGCCGCTGCATGCGGTGAACGTGGCGCGCTGGATCGGTGCCCGGCTCGGCCCCGAACGCGCGGCCCATGCCTATGCATTCCGCCGGCTCCGGGATGCGGGCATTCCGCTGGCGATGGGCTCGGACTTTCCGGTCGCGTCGCCCGACCCGCGGCTCGGATGGCGCGCCGGCATCACCCGCAGCTTCATCGGCGCGGGCGGCCAGCCCGAAGTCTCGTTGCCGGCACAGCGCCTGCCCGTGCAGGACATGCTGGCCGGCTACACGCGCACCGCCGCCTGGACGGCCTTCGCGGAAGACCAGCTCGGCATGCTGCGTGCCGGCCTGAAGGCCGACCTCGCGATCTTCGACGGCGACCTGCTCGCGACCGATCCGCATGCGCTGGCCGACCTCCCGCTGCGCGCCACCGTGATGGACGGCGTCGTGGTGCACGAAGCCGAGGCCGCATGAGCCCTCTCCCACCCTCATCTCACTCATCCGAAAGAACAGCGATGTCGATCGTCCGCAGCGGGCGCCTGCCCTACATGAACCGCGTCGTGGCCCACCAGGGCGTGCTGCACCTGGGTGGCGTCATTGCCGACGACCGCAGTGCCGGCATGGCCGGCCAGATGGCCCAGATCGCCGGCAAGATCGACCGGCTGCTGGCCGACAACGGCAGCGACCGGCGCCACATCCTGTCGGCGGTGATCTACGCGACCGACCTGTCGCGCAAGGACGAAATGAACCGTGCCTGGCTCGAGTGGCTGCCGGACGACGCGCTGCCGACGCGCGCCACCATCGGCGTGAGCGATCTCGGCGCGCCGGACATCCTGCTCGAAGTGACGCTGTGCGCCGCCCAGGCCGGCGCGGCGGCGCCTGCGGACTGAGGCCGGTGGTGCCGGGCCGGCCTCAGGCGCCGGCCACGAACGCCCGCTGCAGTTCCGCGCAGCACAGCGCGACCGCGGTGCGCGCTTCGGTCAGCACCCGGCCCATCGGCACGAAGCCGTGGATCTGCCGCTCGAAGCAGACGTGGCTCACCACGTTGCCCGCGCCTGAGAGCGCATCCGCATAGTCCAGGCCTTCATCGCGCAGCGGGTCGTAGCCGGCCGTGATCACCAGCGTGCGCGGCAGGCCGGACAGGTCGGGCGCGAGCAAGGGCGACGCGCGCCAGTCCGTGTCCTGCCGCGGGTCCGCGATGTAGTGGTCGTGGAAGTACGCCATGGTGTCGCGCGTCAGCAGGTAGCCCTGGCCGTTGGCGGTGTGGGACGGCTGGCCGCGCCGCATGTCGGTGGCGGGATAGATCAGCAACTGGAACATCACCCGCAACGCATCGCCGGCCTGATCGCGCGCATGGTCGCGCGCCATCAACGCCATCACCGCCGCCAGGTTGCCGCCCGCGCTGTCGCCGCCGACCGCGATCCGGCGCGCATCGAGGCCGAGGCGGCCGGCCTGCGCATGCACCCAGCGCAGGGCGGCAAAGGCGTCGTCCACCGCAGCGGGAAAGCGGTGCTCGGGCCCCATCCGGTAATCGACTGCGACGACCGCGCAGCCGGCGCCCTTTGCCAGGTCGCGGCACAGCGTGTCGTGGGTCTCGAGGTCGCCGATCACCCAGCCACCGCCGTGGAAGTACACGAGGACGGGCAAGGCGCCGCCGACGGGCGCATCGCTCGCCGGCAAGGGCTTGTAGAGGCGCAGCGGAACCGGCCCGTGCGGCCCGTCGGCCGCGAGGTCGACGACCTCGGCCATCTCGACCGGATCGGGCTGCGTGAAGGTACGCCGGTCGCGGTACAGGCTGCGGGCTTCGGCCGGACTCAGCGTGTGCGTCGGCGGCACGCCGCGTTCGGTCATCAGGTCGAGCAAGGCGCGGGCTTCGGGATGGAGCATGCGGGGCTTTCGGAGGTGGATGGAGAAGTGGATCTGCAGATCGCATCCTGCCACCGACACACGCTCTGCGGGGGCTGGCGGTAGCCAAGGCGACACCCGGCCCGAGACAGGCGAACGCCGTCCGCAACGAAAGGTTGCCCGCTGTAAACGCTTGGTCTATGATTCCATATCAATGATATTTATTCCATAACAATGGAATTTTCGACGGCTTCTTCAACGTTCATCCTGCGGGGTCATCCATGAACATGTTCAGTAGCAAAAGGCGAGCCGTGCTCGCCATGTCGGCCATGCTGGCATTCGGCGCCATGCTGCCAGCCGCGGCGCAGAACCGCGGCGGCGTGATCAACGTCGCCACCGCCAGCGAGGTGCCCACACTCGACCCGATGGCGTCGACGGCCGACCTGGTCGGTGTCGTCACCCAGCATTTCTACGAAACGCTCTACACCTTCGACGCCAAGTGGATGGTCGCGCCGCTGGTGGCCGAATCCCTGCCCGAGATCAGCGCCGACAACCGGGTCTACACCATCGCGCTGCGCCACGGCATCAGCTTCCACAGCGGCGCCGCGATGACGTCCGCGGACGTGGTCGACTCGCTCAAGCGCTGGACGCGTGTCGCGCCGCGCGGCAAGCAGATCGCGGCCAACATCGAGGCGATCGAAGCCGTCGACCCCTACAAGGTGCGCATCCGGCTGAAGGAGCCCTATGTGCCGCTGATGTCGCTGCTGGCGTTCAACAACTCAGCGGCCGTCGTCATGCCGGCCGGCACGCCCGACGCCGCGCCGAAGATGCCCGTGGGCACCGGCCCCTACCAGGTGCGCGAGTACAAGCCCGACCAGTACCTGCAGCTGGTGCGATTCGACAAGTACGCGCCGCGCACCGAAGCGGCCAACGCCTATGCCGGCGCGCGCAAGCAATACCTGGACGAGATCCGCTTCGTGCCGGTGTCCGACGTCAACACGCGCATCGAGGGCGCGCTGTCGGGCCAGTACGACTTCGCGGATGCGATCGGCTCCGAGTCGATCGACCGCATCAAGGGCAAGGTCACGCCCTTCATGCTGAAGCCCGCGGGCTGGTCGCTGTTCGTGCTGAACACGCAGAAGGGCCTGTTCGCCAACCAGAAGCTGCGGCTGGCGGTGCAGGCCGCGCTGAGCATGGACGACATCATGGTCGCCTCGATGGGACGCAAGGAGTTCTACAACGCGAGCGGTGCGCTGTACCCCGAAGGCTATGCCTGGCACACGATGGAAGGCGTCAAGGGGCACTACAACCTGGCCGATCCGCAGAAGGCCGCGGCGCTCATGAAGGAAGGCGGCTATGACGGCAAGCCGGTGCGCATCCTGACCACCCGTGCCTACGAAAGCTTCTATCAGCAGACGCTCGTCGCCAGCGAATACCTGAAGGCCGCGGGCTTCAAGGTCGACCTGCAGGTGGTCGATGGCGCCACGCTGTTCCAGCGCCGCGTGAATCCGGAGCTGTGGGACATGTTCGTGACGGCGTCGCCCTTCCTGCCCGAGCCCGCCTTGATCGCGACGCTGTCGGAGAGCTATCCGGGCTGGTGGTCCACGCCGGCGCGCAAGAAGGCCGTGGACGCCATGAACTCCGAGGCCGACCCGGCCAGGCGCGTGAAGCTCTGGGCCGAGGTGCAGAAGGCGGTCTACGACGAGGCGCCCTGGATGAAGCTGGGCGACTACAACTCGCTGGCCGCCAAGTCGAACGGCCTGCAGGGCCTGACGCCGATGCCGTGGCCGTTCTTCTGGAACGCCTACAAGAACTGATCCGCCCCGCCACGCCCCGTGATCCGCTACATCCTCCAACGCATCGCGGGCCTGGCCGCCGTGCTGTTCCTCGTCGCGACGATCGTGTTCGTCATCGTGCGGATCGCGCCCGGCGACCCGGCGGCGATCATGCTCGGCCCCGACGCCAACGCGGCGGACATCGCATCGCTGCGCCAGAACCTGGGGCTCGATGCACCGCGCTGGAAGCAGTACGGCATGTTCCTCGCGCAACTGGCGAGCGGCGACCTGGGACAGTCGATCTTCCTGAACCGGCCTGTCGCGACCGCGCTGCGCGACCGGGCCGAGCCCACGCTGTTCCTGACGCTCTTCACGATGGTGATCGCCACGCTCTGTGCGGTGCCGCTGGGCGTGCTCGCCGCCTACCGCCGACACGGCCTGCTCGACCGCTGCGTGACGGCCTTCGCGATGCTGGCCGCCAGCGTGCCCAGCTTCTGGCTCGGACTGCTGCTGATCCAGCTCATCGCCGCCTGGCTCGGCTGGCTGCCGGTGTCGGGCTATGGCGAGCCCGGCGCTTCGCTGGCCACCCGGCTCTCGCACCTGGTGCTGCCGGCGCTCGCGCTCAGCGCCGGTGCCAGCGCGATCATCCTGCGCTCGACCCGGGCCAGCATGCTCGATGTGCTGAACGACCCTTATGTGCGCACCGCGCGCTCCAAGGGCATGGGCGAGTTCCGGGTGGTCGCACGCCACGCGCTGCGCAATGCGCTGATCCCGATCATCACGGTGCTCGGGCTGACGGCGGCTTCGCTGATCTCCGGCGCGGTGGTCACCGAGACCGTCTTCAGCCTGCCGGGCGTGGGCAACCTCGTGGTCTCGGCGGTCACGCGCCGCGACTATCCGGTCATCCAGGGCGCGCTGCTCGTCGTGGCCGCGATCTACGTCCTGTTCAATTTCGCGGTCGACATGCTGTACCTCGCCGTCGACCCGCGGGTGCGCTACCAATGAACACCATCGTCTCCATCGACACGCTGCCGCCGCCGCCCACGCGCTGGCAGGCCTTGCTGACCCTGCTGGCGGGGCACAAGCTCGCAGCCACGGCGCTGCTGCTGTTGTTGGCCATGGGCCTGCTGGCGGTGCTGGCGCCCTGGGTCTCGCCCTTTCCGCCGGGCAAGCTCTCGATCGCCAATCGCCTGCTCGCACCGTCCGCCATCCACTGGTTCGGCACCGACGAGTACGGCCGCGACGTGTTCAGCCGCACCGTCTATTCGGCGCGCGTCTCGCTGCTGGTGGGCCTGTCGGTGGTGGCCGCCTCCGGCGTGGTCGGCATCGTATTGGGCATCCTCGCGGGCTCGTCGCGGCGGCTCGACCTCGTGCTGTCGCGCCTGATGGACGCGATGATGGCCTTCCCCGACGTGCTGCTGGCCATCGCACTGGTCGCGGCGCTCGGCCCGTCGCTCGCCACGGTCATCGTTGCGCTGAGCATCGTCTACGCGCCACGGCTGGCGCGCGTGGTGCGGGCATCGACGCTGGTCATCCGCGAACTGCCTTATGTGGAAGCCGCGCGCGCCCTGGGCGTGTCGAGCCTGCGCATCGCGGTGCGGCACGTGCTGCGCAACCTGGTGTCGCCGCTGCTGGTGCAGGGCAGCTTCATCTTCGCCTACGCGATCCTGGCGGAGGCCGGACTGTCCTTTCTCGGCGTGGGCGTCGACCCGGACGTGCCGACCTGGGGAACCATGATCGCCGCCGGCCGGCAGTACGTCGGCCGCGCGAACTGGCTCATGTTCTGTCCCGGCGTGGCGATCGTGCTGGCCGCCCTGTGCCTGCAGATCGTCGGCGACAGCCTGCGCGACCTGCTCGACCCCACCGTGCAGAAGACCCTGTGATGAACACACCCATGACCGTGTCCGCCCCTCGCACCGCCCTGCCCGAGGACGTGGCCTGCCGCGTCGAAGGCTTGCAGACCAGCTTCCGGCAAGGCCGCCACTGGGTGAAGTCGATCGACGGCGTGAGCTTCGACGTGCCGCGCGGCCGCACGCTGGCGATCGTCGGCGAGTCCGGCTCCGGCAAGTCGGTCACCAGCCTGTCGATGCTGCGCCTGCTGCCACCCAACGGCCGCGTGGTGGGCGGCAGCGTGCTGTACCGCGACCGCGCGGGCAGCGTGCACGACCTCGCCAGCCTGCCCGAACGCCGCATGCGTGCCATCCGCGGCAGCGGCATCGCGATGATCTTCCAGGAGCCGATGACCAGCCTGAACCCGCTGTTCACCGTCGGCGACCAGATCGCGGAAATGGTGCAGCTGCATGAGCCCGTCACGCGCGCAGCGGCGCTGGCGCGTGCGACCCGCATGCTCGAACTGGTCGAGATCCCGTCCGCCGCACGCCGGGTGAACGACTATCCGCACCAGATGTCGGGTGGCATGCGGCAGCGCGTGATGATCGCGATGGCACTGGTGTGCAACCCGACGCTGCTGATCGCCGACGAGCCGACCACCGCGCTGGACGTGACCATCCAGGCCCAGATCGTGGCGCTGCTCCAGCGCCTGCAGGGAGAGCTGGGCATGAGCATCGTCTTCATCACGCACAACCTGGGCGTGGTCGCCGAGGTCGCGCACGACGTCGTGGTGATGTACGCAGGCCGCGTGGCGGAACGCGCCTCGGTGCCCGACCTCTTCGCACGCCAGAAGCATCCCTACACCCGCGGCCTGCTGGCCTGCATTCCGAATGCGGCGCGCGACCGCGCACCCGACGGCCGCAAGCTGCGGCTGAAGCCGATCTTCGGCAACGTGCCGCCGGCCGGCCGCTGGCCGCCGGGCTGCACCTTCGCGCCGCGCTGCGAGTTCGGCGACGCCGGCTGCACGAGCGCCGTGCCGCCGCTGGTGGCCGCTGGCGCGGCCGGCCATCTCTCGAGCTGCTGGAAGCAGGCCCAGCTATGACGCAGACATCGATTCCCGTTGCCACCGAAGCGCCACTGCTCGACATCGTCGACCTGGTCAAGGAATTCCCGGTGCGCTCCGGTTCCGTGCGCGCGGTCGACGGCGTGAGTTTTTCGATCGGCCGCGGCCGCATCGTCGGCCTGGTCGGCGAATCGGGCTCGGGCAAGACGACCGTCGGGCGCAGTCTTCTGCGGCTGGTCGAGCCCTCCGGCGGACAGGCGATGTTCGACGGCGTCGACCTGTTCTCGCTGCCGGCGCAACGGATGCGCGCCTACCGGCGACGCTTGCAGATGGTGTTCCAGGACCCGTTCTCGAGCCTCAACCCGCGCCTGCGCGTGGGCGACATCATCGGCGAGGCGATCGACACGCACCGGCTCGCGACCGGCGCCGCGCGGCGCGAGCGCATCGCCGATCTGCTCACCCAGGTCGGACTGAGCCCCGACCATGTGCGGCGCTTTCCGCACGAGTTTTCGGGCGGCCAGCGTCAGCGCATCGGCATCGCGCGCGCCCTGGCGGTCGAGCCCGAATGCATCGTGGCGGACGAGCCGGTGTCGGCGCTCGACGTGTCGGTGCAGGCGCAGATCATCAACCTGATCCAGGACCTGCAGGCACAGCGCGGCTTGAGCGTGCTGTTCATCTCGCACGACCTGTCGGTGGTCGAGTACCTCTGCGACGACGTGGTCGTGATGTACCTGGGCCGCGTGATGGAACGCGGACCGAGCGCACAGGTGTACGCCGCGCCGCGCCATCCGTACACGCGCGCGCTGCTGTCGGCGTCGCCGGTGCCCGACCCTGGCCGCCGTTCGCAGCGCATCGCGCTGCGCGGCGACATCCCGAGCCCGCTCGCGCCGCCTTCGGGCTGCGTCTTCCGCACGCGCTGCCCGCACGCGATCGCGTCCTGCGCCGAAGTGCGTCCCGTGCTCGAAACCGTCGGCAACGCGCACAGCGCGGCCTGCATCCGGCTGGCCGAACTGGCCTGAGCCTCTTCGGGTCTGCAAGTTTTCAAGGAGTCCTTTTGAACGAAACCGCTTCATCGTCCCCGTCGTTGCGTGCGACCTCGCTGTCCCGCTACGAACGGCTGCGCGCGATGGGAATCGCCCTTCCGCCGCCGCCGCCGCCGGTGGCCAACTTCGTCACGCACGTGAGTGCGGGCGGCGTGCTCTACCTGTCCGGCCAGGGTCCGCGCACGGCCGACGGCCACATGTACACGGGCAAGGTCGGCGCCGACGTCAGCGTGGCCGAGGCGTATGCGCATGCGCGCCTGACGGGCATCAACCTGCTGGCCGTGATGCAGGAGGCCCTGCAGGACCTGGGCCGCGTCGGCCGCATCCTCAAGCTCTTCGGGATGGTCAACGCCGTGCCCGACTTCGCGGAACATCCGCAGGTCATCAACGGCTGCTCCGACCTGTTCGTCGAACTCTTCGGCAGCGTTGCCGGCAGCCATGCGCGCTCGGCCGTGGGGCTGGGCTCGCTGCCCGGCAACATCACGGTCGAGATCGAGGCGATCGTCGCGATCGAGGACTGAACCGTGCGCCGTTGTTTCGCCACGCGTGCCGCATGTGCCACATGTGCCACACGCACCGCATGTCAGCCGGGCCAGCCCAGTGTCTTCTGCACCTGCAGCGACGCCTTCTTGACCGCGTTGGTGTAGTGCGCATGGTCGTCGTCCACCCGCTGTTCCGGCAGCACGATCGAGATCGTGGCCACGCAGGCGCCGCTCGCGTCGCAGATCGGCGATGCGATGCAGGCGATCGCGTAGTCCGATTCGCCCACCTGGATCGACAGCCGTTCGTGCAGCGCCACTTCGGCGGCGCGCGCCAGTTGCGTCGCGTCGGTGTCGGCGCGGCCGGTGCGCGAGGCCTTGGCGCCGCGACGGAACAGCGCGATGCGCTCGGACTCGCGCAGGTGCCCCACCAGCAGACGGCCGGACGCCGTCCAGTTGAGCGGCACGCGCGAGCCTACGCGCGAGTTGACCTGGAAGTGCCCCGGCCCTTCGGCCATGCCGACGACGACCATGTCGTCGCCGTCGCGCATGCAGACCTGGACGGTCTCGCCCACCTCGTCGCGCAGCACCTGCATCTCGTGATTCGCCACTTCGAGGAAGTCGAGCGAGTGCGCGTAGCTCAGCCCGTAGTGGTAGAGCCGTGCGCCGAACCAGACCGTGCCGTCGAGCCGGCGCGACAGCAGGCCACGCTCGACCAGGCTCTCGATCAGCAGGTAGGCGGTCGACAGCGGCAGCCCGAGCGACTTGGCCATGGCATAGGGCGCGGCCGGCGTGCCGGTCTGCTGCAGGTGGTCGAGGATCTGCAGCGCACGGTCGATGCCGCTGACGCGCGAGCGCCGCTCGGTGCCCGGCTTGTCGTCGGCGTCGGTGCCGGTATCGGAGGCCGCAGCGGCTTTCGAGGCAGTCATGGCGTGTTTCGTATTTATGGAATGAATGCCGTTATTCTGGCATTCGGACCGCCGGGCGCGATGCGGCCGGCTTCTTCTCCAAGGAGTCAGATGTGAAAGATATCCGCGAATCCTACGGCTTGCGCCGCGTCATCAATGCGTCGGGCACGATGACCTCGCTCGGTGCGTCGATCGCCGTGCCGGAGGCGATCGAGGCGGCGTCCGCGATGCTGCGTCAGTTCGTCGAAATGTCCGACCTGCAGCGCCATGCCGGCCGCACGATCGCCGAGGCCTGCGGCAGCGAGGCCGGCTTCGTCACCGCTTCGTGCTCGGCCGGCATCACCATGGCGGTGGCCGGCGCCATGACGCGCGACGACCTGGGCGCGGTCGAGCGCCTGCCCGACACCCGTGGCCTGCGCGACGAGGTGCTCGTGCAGGCCGGCCACCTCGTCAACTACGGCGCGCCGATCGACCAGGCGATCCGCATCGCAGGCGCCAAGGTCGTGCCGGTGGGCCAGGCCACGACGGCGCGCCGCTACCAGCTCGAGTCGGCCATCACCGAACGCACCGCCGCGGCGGTCTACGTGGTGTCGCACCACACGGTGCAGTACGGGCTCATCGACCTCGCCGAATTCGTCGCGGTGTGCCACGTGCACAACGTGCCGGTGATCGTCGACGCCGCGTCCGAATACGACCTGCGCGGCTTCCTCGCGACGGGCGCCGACGTGTGCCTCTATTCGGCGCACAAGTTCCTGGGCGGGCTGACGGCGGGCATCGTGGCGGGCCGCAAGGATTGGGTGCGCCGCGCCTATATCCAGAACATCGGCATCGGCCGCGGCATGAAGGTCGGCAAGGAAAGCATCGCCGGCGCGATGGCCGCGCTGCAGGCGTGGACCGTGCGCGACCATGCCGCGGACCGCCAGCGCCAGGACGGCCATCTCCACCTGTGGGCCCGGACGCTCGCCGACCGGCCCGGCGTGCGTGCCGAGATCCTGCCCGACCCCACGCGCAATCCGTTGAGCCGGCTCCGCGTCTGGGTGGCGCCCGAAGGCGCACGCACCACGGCCTGGGACCTGGCCGACAGCCTGGCACAGGGCGAACGGCCGGTGATCGTGCGCGACGACGAGATCGACCAGGGCTACTTCGAGCTCGACCCATGCAACCTGCATCCGGGCGAGGAAGCCATCGTGGCGCAGCGGCTGGCCGACGCGTTCGACGCCGCACTGCGCGACGCACCGCCGCCCTCGCCGATCTTCGAACGGCGCAACCGCCATGCCGCCAGCCTGCTGCGCTGGCCCGACTGACCCGACGCCCCAACCCTTCCTGACAGTCCACGATCCGGAGATCGACATGCGCCTCTTCTCGGCCACGCTGGCCACTGAAACCAACACCTTCTCGCCGCTGCTGACGTCGCTCGACGACTACAAGGCCGCCGTCTTCCTGCGCCCCGGCGAACATCCGACCGAGGCGCCCCTGTTCGGGACTGCGCCCTTGTGGGTCGCCCGGCGCCGCGCCGAAGCCGAGGGCTTCACGCTGATCGAGGGCAGCTGCTTTGCCGCCGCACCCGCAGGCACGACCGGCCGGCGCGCCTACGAGACCATGCGTGACGAAATCATCGGCCAGGTCGAGGCCGCATTGCCGCTCGATGGCGTGCTGCTCGGCCTGCACGGCGCGATGGTGGCCGACGGCTACGACGATGTCGAAGGCGACATCGTGGGCCGCGTGCGCGCGCTGGTCGGTCCGGCCTGCTCGATCGGCGTGGAGCTCGATCCGCATTGCCATCTCACGTTGGCCCGCGTGCGCGACGCCGACATCACGATCCTGTTCAAGGAATTCCCGCATACCGATGTGGTGGAGCGCGCTGAGGAAGTGCTCGACCTGGTACTGCGCCAGATCCGCGGAGAGATCCGGCCGGTGTCCTCGATCTTCGATTGCCAGCAGCTCGGCAGCTACCGCACCACGTTGCCGCTGATGCGCGCGCTGGTCGACGACATCCAGGCGATGGAAGGCAAGGACGGCATCCTGTCGATCTCCATCGGCCACTCATTCCCCTACGGCGACGTGCCCGAGATCGGCACGCGCGTGCTGGTGATCACCGACAACGACAAGGCCACCGCGGACCGTGTCGCGACCGAGATCGGGCAGCGGCTGGTCGGCATGCGCGGCCGGACGATGCCCGAATACCTGGAGGTCGACGACGGCGTCGCGCAGGCGATGGCCGCAACCGAATGGCCGGTAGTGATCGCCGATCCGGCCGACAACGCGGGCGGCGGCGCGGGCAGCGACAACACGACGATCCTGCGCGCCCTGATCGACCGCAACGCGCAGGGTGCCGTGCTCGGGCCGCTGTGGGACCCGATCGCAGTGCAGCTGTGCTTTGCGGCGGAAGTCGGTGGCCGGCTGAACCTGCGCTTCGGCGGCAAGGCGAGCGCGGCGTCGGGTGTTCCGGTGGATGCGCTGGTCACGGTCACGGGCCTGGCACGCAACTGCTTCCAGTCGCTGGGCCGCACCGAGCACCGGCTGGGCGATTGCGCCGCCGTGCGCGTGGGCGACGTCGAAGTGGTGCTGACCACGGTACGCGACCAGGCTTTCGGCCTGGCGTTGTTCACCAACCTGGGCATCGATCCGCGGCAGCGCCGGATCGTGGTCCTGAAGTCGAACAACCACTTCATGGCGGCCTACGGGCCGATCGCGAAGCGCGTGATGTTCATCGATGCCGACGGGCCGATGGTCAGCGACTTCCGCAAGATTCCCTACGTGAAGATCGGCCGGCCGTTGTGGCCGCTGGACGAGGAAACGGCGCCCAAGCTGATCTTCTGAACGGTCTCGCGCGCCGCCATCGAGCAGGTGGCAAAAGACGCGCCGCGGCACCGCCCGGCACGCGTCCGGCAAAAAAATTGGCTCCGCCTGGAAACGGAGATATGATTCGGACCTAAATATTAGGTTCGAACTTGAAAAACAAGTCCACTCCAAATCTCCAGCTGGTCGCCGAGACACCCGAGGCGACGGCAGCCAAGGCGCCGCTGTACCGCCGGCTGGCCGACGAGCTCGCCCAGGACATCCAGACCGGCACCTATGCCGTCGGCACCGTGATGCCGACCGAGGTCGAACTGGCCGAACTGCGCCAGGTCAGCCGCGGGTCGGTGCGCGACGCGCTTCAGCTCCTTTCGGAATGGGGCATGGTGGAACGCGCACGCAAGATCGGTACCCGCGTGCTGCGCAGCCAGCCGGTCAAGGGCTACGTCCAGCGCATGAACGGGCTCGGCGACACCCTCGGCTTCGCCGGCGACACGGTGATGCGCATCGACGAGGTGATCGACGTGTCCGAGCCGGACGAGCCCGGCCTGGCCGGCGAGAACAGCGCCACCGGCTTCTGGCTGCAGATCACCGGCGCCCGCCATCTGCCCGAGAACCCCGAGGTGTCGACCTGGACCCGCGTCTTCGTGAGCGGCCCGCTGTCCGGCATCCGGCCGCTGCTGAATTCCGAGAAGGATTCGATCTACGAACTCATCGAGCAGGCCTACGGGCTGCGCGTCTCGCGGCTGCGGCAGAAGGTCACGGCGATCGCGCTGCCGGCCATCGCCGCGCCGGTGCTGAAGCTGCCCGAAGGCACGCCGGTCCTGGAAGTCCAGGCCTGGCTCTATGCGCAGGACGGCCAGCTCGTGGAGTTCGTCCGCTCGATCCACAACCCTGCGCTCTATTCCATGGAGTTCACGGCGCAAAGCAGCAACTGAGCGCCCTCCTCCTTCCTCTTCTTTCCCATCTCTTTTCGATTTCCCATGAGCAACACACTTCAGATCTCTTCCCGCGACGGCCGCCAGTTCGACGCCCTCTATGCCGCGGCGCCCGAAAGCAGTGCGCCGGCCATCGTGCTGGTGCAGGAGATCTTCGGCATCAACCACGCGATGAAGGAAGCCGTGCGCGAATGGTCGGCGCTCGGCTACCACGTGATCTGCCCGGACCTGTTCTGGCGCCAGCAGCCGAACGTGGTGCTGGAACCCCAGACGCCCGGCGACTTCGACAAGGCGATCGCGCTGATGCAGGGCATGGACCCGGCACTGGCGCTCGACGACATCGGCGCCACGCGCGACTGGCTGAAGTCGACGCTCGGCCATGAACGCATCGCCGTGCTCGGCTACTGCCTGGGCGGCCGGCTGTCGGTGCAGGCCGCCATCGCGCACCCGTTCCGTTGCGCGGTGAGCTACTACGGCGTCGGCCTGGAAGAAGTGCTGCCGTCGGCCACGACCGCCACGCCGCCGTCGCTGCTGCACATCGCGGAGCTCGACCATTTCGTGCCGGCGCCGGTGCGCGCGCAGATCCTCGCGCGCGTCGACGCGCTGCCGCAGCTCGAGGCGCATGTCTATGAAGGCTGCGACCACGCCTTCGCCCGGCGCGACGGCGATGCCTTCGTCGCCGCGGCTGCCGCCCTGGCCGAACAGCGCTCGCTCGCCTTCATGGCGAAGCACGTCGCCTGAGGCATCGCGCCGCAGCGATCCGGAGCCACGATGGGCATCCAATCACAAGTCCCGGCCTTCGACGGTGCCGTCGCGGTCGTCACCGGTGCCGCCGCAGGCATCGGCCGCGCCACCGCGCTGGCCTTCGCGTCGCGCGGCGCCCGCGTGGTGCTGATCGACATCGAGGCCGACGGGCTCGCCGCGACCTCGGCGGAAATCCAAGCCCGAGGCGGCATCGCGCTGTCGCTGTGCAGCAGCGTGGCCGACGAGCAGGCGATGCAGGCCGCAGCCGACGAGGTGGCGCGTGCCTTCGGCCGCTGCGACGTGCTGGTCAACAACGCGGGCGTGCTGCTGCGCGGCAGCTTCACCGGACCCGAGGCGTCAACGCAGTGGCGGCGCACGCTCGACGTCAACCTGTCCGGCGCCTTCTATGCGAGCCGGGCCTTCCTGCCGCTGCTGCAGGCCGCTCCGGGCTGCATCGTGAACGTCGCGTCGATCCATGCCTGCGTGGCGGTCGAGAACTCGGCCGCCTACACGGCGTCGAAGGGCGGCCTCAAGCAGCTCACGCAGGCGCTCTCGCTGGAACTCGCACCGATGGGCATCCGGGTCAACGCGGTCGCGCCCGGCAGCATCGAGACCGCCATGACGGCCGTCACGCGCGCCAACGGCGCCGCGCCGTCGAAGTTCCTGGAACGCGTGCCGCTGCGGCGCGCCGGCCAGCCAGCCGACGTGGTCAACGCCATCCAGTTCCTTGCCTCCGATCTCGCCAGCTACATCACCGGTGCCACCTTGCCGGTGGATGGCGGCTATCTCGCCAACTGATTTCTGCAACCCTCTGAAAGACACTGACATGCGAAAGTTCGACCTGCTCTGTGCAGTCACGGCGACCCTGCTCGCCGCGATCGGTGCACCCGCCCTGGCTCAGGACATCAAGATCGGCTTCCCGGGCCCGATCACCGGCCCGGCTTCCTTTCTCGGACAACAGATGAAATGGGGCGCCGAACAGGCGGTCGAGGACATCAACAAGCGCGGCGGCGTGCTGGGCCGCAAGGTCTCTTTCATCATGCAGGACAGCCAGTGCCGGCCTGCCGATGCGGTGTCGGCCGCTGAAAAGCTGGTATCGCAGGACAAGGTCGACTTCCTCCTCGGCGACCTGTGTTCGGGCGCGACGATGGCCGTGATGCCGCTGGCCGAGAAGGCGGGCAAGCCGATGATCGTGTCGATCTCCACGTTGCCCGAGATCACCGAGAAAGCCGGCGTCGGCGGCAACAAGTGGGTGTTCCGCACCGTGCCCGACGACCGCATGCTGGCCGGCGTGATCGGCACGCAGCTGGCCAAGACCAAGACCATCGCCTTCCTCGCCGAAGACACCGACTACGGCCGCAGCGCGATCAAGCTGGTGAAGGAACGCCTCGGCGCCGACACCAAGGTCATCTCGGAGGACTACGTGAAGAACACCGAGACCGACTTCCTGCCGATGCTCACCAAGTTCCGCTCGAGCAAGCCAGAGGCGCTGGCGGTCTACGTGCTCGACCAGCAGGGCTTCAACTTCATGAAGCAGTACACCCAGTTCGGCCTGACGATGCCGCTGGTCGCGCGCCCGCCGCTCGTCGCGCCGCTCGTGAAGGACATGCTCGCCACCGGCAAGTTCGACGGCTCGTGGACGGTTTACCCGTACTACGACCAGTTCAGCTCGCCGGCGAACGACGCCTTCACCAAGCCCTTCGCCGAGAAGAACAAGCAGGGCCCGCACTACGTCGCCTACGGCATCTATGAAAGCATCATGGTCGCGGCCGACGCCATCCAGCGCGCCGGCACGACCGAGTCCGCCGCGGTGCGCGAGGCACTGGTCAAGACGCAATACAAGGGCATCCTCGGCACGATCAGCTTCGACGACCACAACCAGTCGCACAACAACCTGATGTTCATGAAGGTCGAGCAGGGCAAGCTGGCCGTCAAGGACCTGGTCTCGGGCCGCTGAGCGCATCCAGGGAGTCTTGAGAACATGGACGCGTCGCTGCTGCTGCAGTTGCTGGCGAACGGTGTCAGCGTGGGGCTGGGCTATGGCCTGGCCGCCGTCGGGCTGGCACTGGTCTTCGGCATCCTCGAACAGGTGAACTTCGCGCACGGCGAGGTCTACATGGTGGGCGCGTTCGCGCTGTGGTTCTTCGGCCAGCGCGCTGGCCTGCCCTATGGCGTGGCCTATCCGCTGATGGTCGTGCTGATGGCGGGCTTCGGCCTGCTGATGGCGGAGGTGGTCTTCCTGCCGACGCTGAACCGGCCCTTCGAGTCGGTCATCCTCGCGACCTTCGCGGTCTCGATCATCCTGCAGAACCTGGTGCGGCTGGTGTTCAGCGCCACCCCGCTGCACATCGATTCGCCGCTCGAAGGCCTGACGCTCGACCTCGGCGGCGTGCTGCTGTTCGGCCAGCGCATGTTCGTCGCGATCGTCGCGGTGCTGGCCCTGGCGCTGCTCACCACCTTCCTGCGTCGCACCGAGACCGGCCGCGCGATGCGCGCCATGGCGCAGAGCAAGGACGCCTGCCTGATGGTCGGCATCGACGTGCGCCGCATCACCCGCATCACCGCGGCGGCCGGCGCCGCCCTGTGCGCGCTCGCCGCCGGTGCGATGGCGCCGATGTTCGACCTGTACCCGAACATGGGCTCCGACGTGGTGTTCAAGAGTTTCGCTGTCGTGATCATCGGCGGCATGGGCAACATCTCGGGCGCGATGCTGGCCGGCCTGCTGCTCGGCGTGGCCGAGAGCATGGCGGGTGGCGTGCTCGGCGCGGCCTACCGCGACGGCATCGGCTTCGTGCTGATGATCGGCATGCTGCTGCTGCGCCCGCAAGGCCTGTTCGGCAAATCGGTGCGGGTCTGAAGGAGCCGACATGGACATGTTCTCCCCTTACCTGCTGCACATCGGCATCATGACCGGCATCTACGTGCTGCTGGTCCAGTCGCTCAACATCATGTTGGGCTATTCCGGATTGCTGTCGCTGGCCACGCCGGCGCTGTTCGGCATGGGCGCGTATGCGTCCGCGCTGCTGAGCATGAAGTTCGGCTGGGACGCGACGCTGACCTTCGCCTGCGCCACGGCCATCGGCGCGGTCACGGGCGTGGCGCTCGGCGTGCCGTCGCTGCGGCTGTCGCGCCATTCCTTCGTGATCGTCACGCTGTCGGTCACGCTGCTGCTGCAACTCGTCGCCAGCAACTGGATCGACCTGACGCGCGGTTCGCTCGGCATCGCCGACATCCCGGCGGCGCGGCTGCTCGGCTTCACACTGGGCAGCAAGACGGCCTGGCTGGCCTTCATGGCGGTGCTGTCGCTGCTGGCGATCGCCGCGACCTGGTCGATCGTGTCGTCCCGCCTGGGCCGCGCCATGATCGCCGTGCGCGACAACGAGCCGCTGGCCATCGCGGCCGGCATCGACGTGCTCAAGATGCGGCTGTTCGCCTTCGCATGCTCCGGCGCCTTCGCCGGGCTGGCAGGCGCCTGCTACGCGCACTACCTGACCTTCATCGATCCGGGCATCTTCGGCTTCTCGATTTCCGAGTCGCTGCTGGTCATGGTGATCCTCGGCGGCTCCGGCACGCTGTGGGGGCCGGTGGTCGGTGCGGTCATCTTCACTGCATTGCCCGAGGTTCTGCGCATGGCGCCTGAAATGAAATCGCTGCTCTACGGCACCCTGCTGCTGCTGATCGTGCTGTTCATGCCGCAAGGCATGGCGCGCTGGTTCGGCCGGCCCGTGGCCAGCGGTGCGGGAGCCGGCAAATGAGCACGGTGCTGAAAGCCAGCGACATCCGCAAGGCCTACCGCGGCGTGGTGGCGCTCGACGGTGTCTCGATCGAGCTGCCCGCGGGCAGCATCACCGGCCTGATCGGCCCCAACGGCTCGGGCAAGTCGACGCTGTTCGACTGCATCTGCGGCTTCCAGGCGCGCGATGCGGGCTCGGTCACGCTCGACGGCAAGGACCTGGCCGGCCTGCCGCCGCAGCGCATCGCCCGCCTGGGCCTGCGCCGCACCTTCCAGCAACTGCGCGTGTTCCCCGAACTCACGCTGCGCCAGAACCTGCTGACGGCCGCGCAGGCGGCGCCCGGCTTCTCGTACCTGAGCGAGCTGCTGCGCACGCCGGCCGTGCGGGCGCACGAGCGGCAGATGATGGAGCGGGCCGACGCCATGCTCGAAGAAATCCAGCTCACCCGGCTCGCCGGCGCGCTGGCCGGCGGCCTCTCGTACGGGCAGAAGAAGCTGCTCGAACTCGGCATGGCGCTGATGAACGAGCCGAAGCTGCTGCTGCTCGACGAGCCGATGGCAGGCGTCAACCCGACGCTGGTCGAAGGCCTCAAGGAGGCACTGCTGCGGGTGAACCGGCGTGGCATCGCGCTGCTGATCGTCGAGCACAACCTCAAGCTGGTGTTCGAGATCTCGCAGCGCATCTACGTGCTGGAACAGGGGCGCATGCTGGTGCATGGAACGCCCGAGGAAGTGGCGCGGGACGACCGCGTGATCGAGGCCTATCTCGGCCGTCGCGACCCGGTGACGGGCGCCCAGGGAGCACAACTTGACTGAACCGGTGATCCGCATCGACCAGCTCGTCGGCGGCTACGGCGACCTGACCATCCTCCATGGCGTCGACATGACCGTGCCGGCCGGATCGTGGACCACGATCATCGGCGCCAACGGCGCGGGCAAGTCGACCTTGCTGAAGGCGATCGCCGGCATCGTGCGCAGCCGCGGTGGTTCGGTCCAGTTCGAGGGCCGCGACGTTACCGCGCTCGACTCGCTCGCCCGGCTCAAGGGCGGCATCGGGCTGGTGCCGCAGGGCCGCTGCAACTTCCCGCTGCTGTCGGTCGCCGAGAACCTCAAGCTCGGCGCCTTCACCCGCAAGCTTCCGGCGGCAGAGCTGGACGTCGAACTGCAGCAGATGACCGACCGCTTCCCGCGCCTCAAGCAGCGCTGGACCACCCTGGCCGGCAACCTGAGCGGCGGCGAGCAGCAGGTCATGGAAATGGCGATGGTGCTGCTGGCCAAGCCGCGGCTGCTGCTGCTCGACGAGCCGTCGCTCGGCCTGTCGCCCCAGGCGATGGGCATGGTCTTCGACACCATCCGCGAGCTGACGGCCTCGGGCCTGTCGGTGCTGATGGTCGAACAGAACGCCCGGCAGGCGCTGGAATGCTGCGACTACGGCGTGGTCATGGAACTGGGCCGCAACAAGCTGTTCGACCGCGCGGGCGACGTGCTCGCGCATCCGGAAATCCGGCGGATGTTCCTGGGGCTCTGAGCCGCCGGGGCTTTTTTGCCCCCTGCGGGCGCCGCCAGCGGCCGGCGGCGCTCCGCATCGGCAACCGCCGGGAGTCACCGGGAATCACCGGGAACCATCGGGAATACGCGGGGCAGGTCATCCAGATCCGGTTTCGTTCGTTGTGTGGCACAGGAATCCAACGAAACGAACCGGGAACAGGCACCGCCTGCGGGGAAAAGAACCGATGAAGCAGCTTCTCTTGTACGCAGCCATCGCCATCGCGGTGGCGGCGTCGTGGTTGTCGATGGCCAGCGACAAGCGCGAGACCGAAGTCAAGATGGCGTGCGAGCAGGCCCTGGGCGGCCCACCCGGCCGCGCTGGCGGCTCCGTGCCGCCGCCGGTCGCCGCCGGCGCAGCCGCTTCGCCTTTGGTGCAGGTCAATGAAGAGCAGCGCACATGCCGCCCCCGCACGCCGGACCAGTGACGCGCCCCGCTTGCTGGTTTGACCTGACATCCGTTATGCCTGCCGATCGTTGGACGTTCATCTGAAAGAAACCTGAAGAACCCCGTGTCGCCTCGGAGGAGAGGGATATGAAGAAAACGTTTTTATTGGTCGTCCCGATCGTCGCCGTGGCGGTCACCTCGTGCATTTCCCTGGCGAACGAAAAGCAGATCGCGGACGCGCGGGTCGCCTGCGGCCAGTATGTGGCGCATCGCCTCGGCCCATCCGGCAACCTGGAAGCCACCAGCCAGTGGCCCGCGACCGAACGCACGCCCGACACCTGGATGGTGCAGGCCAACTATTCGCTGCGCGGCCGCTACGACGCGATGTGGTGCCAGCTGAAGGTGCTGGGCTCCCAGTTCGGCCTGGCCCGGATCGACACGCAGTACGAAGACAGCCGCCGGGCGCCGTGATCGTGATCCGGCCCGGTCAGCCGCCTCGCCCTGCCCGCCCTGCCCGCCCTCAGTTCGACGCCGCGTCGAAATCCGCGGCGGAATGCCGTTCGGCCAGCTGGCCCGCTTCGCCCGAGACCCGGTTGACGAGGCGGCCGCGCTGCACCGCCGGCCGTTCGGCGATCCGCTCGGCCCAGCGCCGCACGTGGACGTATGTCTCGACCTGCAGGAATTCCGCCGCGCCATAGACCTGGCCCCTGACCAATGCGCCGTACCAGGGCCAGACGGCGATGTCGGCGATCGTGTAGTCGTCGCCCGCCAGATAGGGCGTCAGCGCCAGGCGCCGGTCCAGCACGTCCAGCTGGCGCTTGACCTCCATGGCGAACCGGTTGATCGCGTATTCGATCTTGGTCGGCGCATAGGCATAGAAATGCCCGAAGCCGCCACCCAGGTAGGGCGCGCTGCCCATCTGCCAGAACAGCCACGACAGGCATTCGGCGCGCCGGGCGCGGTCGGTCGGCAGCAGCGCGCCGAACTTCTCCGCCAGGTAGGTCAGGATCGCGCCCGACTCGAACACCCGCACCGGCGTCGGCTCGCTGCGGTCCAGCAGCGCCGGGATCTTGGAATTCGGGTTCACCCCGACGAAGCCGCTGCCGAACTGGTCGCCTTCATTGATCCTGATGAGCCAGGCGTCGTACTCCGCGCCTTCATGGCCCAGCGCCAGGAGTTCTTCCAGCATCACCGTGACCTTGACGCCATTGGGCGTCGCCAGCGAATAGAGCTGCAGCGGATGCTTGCCGACCGGCAGTTCCTTGTCGTGCGTCGGCCCCGCGATCGGGCGGTTGATGCTGGCGAACCTGCCGCCGTTTTCCTTGTTCCAGACCCAGACCTTGGGCGGAACGTAATCCGAAGAATCGACCATGCGTTGGACTCCATGTGCGGGACGACCGGGCCCCGGGAAAAAGAGCCCGCAGCTTAGGACAAAGCCCGCGCTGCGAATGCCCGCGCGAGAGGAAGACCGGCCCTGGCTGGGGTCAAGCGCGCGGCGGCCTGCAGCGGCGGCCGGATTGCCATGATTCCGCCGGCGGCGGCGATCAGCCCATCCGGATGTCGGCGACGAACTTCTGCGCGCGCGGATGCTGCGGCCGATTGAAGAACTCGGACGGCGTGGCGCGTTCGAGCACCCGTCCGGCTTCGAGAAACCAGACCTGGTCGGCCACCTCGCGCGCGAAACCCATCTCGTGGGTCACGCAGACCATGGTCATGCCCTGCCAGGCGAGATCCCGCATCACGGCCAGCACCTCGCCCACCATCTCGGGGTCGAGCGCGCTGGTCGGCTCGTCGAACAGGATCAGCGGCGGCTTCATTGCCAGCGTGCGCGCGATCGCCACGCGCTGCTGCTGGCCGCCCGACAGCTCGCCGGGAAAGCGCATCGCCTTGTCGGCCAGGCCGACGCGGTCGAGCAGCTTCTGCGCCATCTGCCGCGCGTCCGCCCGCGAGACGCCGCCGACCTCGGTCGGCGCGAGCATCACGTTGTCCAGCGCGCTCAGGTGCGGGAACAGGTTGAAGCTCTGGAACACGAAGCCGATGCCGGCGCGCAGCCGGTTGAGGTCGGTGCCGGGCGCATGCACGTCCTGGCCATTGACGCGGATGCGTCCGCTGTCGATCGGCTCCAGCCGGTTCACGGTGCGGATCAGCGTCGACTTGCCGGAGCCGGACGGCCCGCAGACGACGATGACCTCGCCGGCCTCGACGCGCCCGCTCACCTCGGTGAGCACGCGCGTGGCGCCATAGGATTTGCTGACGTTGTCGAACTCGAGCATGGCGGATGTTTTCTCAGGGCGGTCAGGCGATTCAGGCCGGTCGGCTGCGGCGCGAGGCACCGATGCGGCGCTCCACCGCCGCCACGGCACGGCCGAGCGAGAAGCAGACGATGAAGTAGGTGATGGCCAGCAGCGCATAGACCTCGAAAGGCCGCGTCAGCAACTGGCCGTTGATCTGGTAGGCGGCGTTGGTGAGCTCGTCGACGCCGATCACGTAGGCCAGCGAGGTGTTCTTCACGACCACGACGAACTGGTTGAGCATGCTCGGGATCATGTTGTAGAGCGCCTGCGGCAGGATCACCTTGCGCAGCGTTCGCCAGTAGCCCAGGCCCAGCGTGCGCGCGGCTTCCTGCTGGCCGCGCGGCAGCGCGGCGATGCCGGCGCGCACGATTTCGCCGAGGTAGGCGCTTTCGTAGACCACCAGTGCCACCAGCATCATCAGCGTGGCGCTCACCTGGCCGCCGGTGAGCAGCGGCACCGCGAAGTAGGCCCAGAACACCACCAGCAGCAGCGGCAGTCCGCGAACCGAGTTGGCGTAGGCCGCCGCGGCCCATTGGACGGCGCGGATCGGCGAGGTGCGCGCGATGCCGACCAGCACCGCGAGCGGAAAGGACAGCAGCAGCGCCGCGGCCGCCAGGATCAGCGTCATCGCCAGGCCGCCGAGCGGGCCCTGCGGGTACTGGCCGATCAGCAGGATCAGGCCGTAGTCGCGAAGGATGTCGAGCATCGGTTCAGCTCCGCGCGGTGGTGAAGCGGCGGCTGGCCCAGGCGCCGGCGCCCATGATCAGCCAGGAGATCGCGAGGTAGCCGGCCGACGCGATGAGGAAGGCCTCGAAGGTGCGGTAAGTCTCGTTCTCGATCTGGCGCGTGGCGTGCATCAGCTCGGCCACGCCCACGGTCATCGCCAGGCTCGACGCCTTGAACAGCGCCAGCGTCTGGTTGACCAGCGGCGGCAGCGCGGCGCGCAGTGCCTGCGGCAGCAGGATGTACATGAGGGACTGCCGGTAGTTCATGCCGAGCGAGCGGGCCGCCTCGGCCTGCCCCTTGGGCAGCGAACGCAGGCCGCTGCGCAGGTCTTCGCTCATGTAGGCGGCCGCGTAGAGCGTCAGCGCGATGCACGAGAGGAAGAACTCGCCGTCGTGCCGGTTGATCCAGCGCTGCGCCAGCTTGGGCAGCAACTGCGGCACGCCGAAGTACCAGACGAAGATCTGCACCAGCCCCGGCACGTTGCGGTGGTATTCGACGAAGAGCCACACCGCACGCTGCGCCCAGGGGCCGGCGGCGCTGCGCACCGCCATCAGCAGCGAGGCCAGCAGCATCGCCAGCACCCAGCTGAGCGCGAACAGCCGGGCGGTGACGCCCAGGCCGTGCAGCAGCAGGGTCACGTAATCCGGATTGGCGAGCAGCAGGTCTCTCATGACGGGTTTCGAAGGGGCTCAGGCGGATTTACTGCGCGAAGGTCGAGATCGGCGTCAGCTTCTTCTCGCGGGCGAAGGCGAAGCGGGTCGTCGGGCCGTACCACTTGGTCCACAGCGTGTCGATCTCGCCGGCTTTCTCCATGTCTTCCAGCGTCTTATTGACGGCCGCCAGCAAGGCCGGCTCGCCCTTCTTCACGCCCAGCGCGGTCGGCTCCCAGGCCAGGCTGTCGTTGATGAACATCGCCTCGCCCTTCGACTCCGCCAGGTAGCGCAGGCCGGCGGTGTGCGAGGTCGAGAAGCCGTCGACCTTGTCCTGTGCGAGCGCCAGGTAGGCCGAGGGGCCGTCCTGATAGGTCACGATCTCGGTGTTGGGCAAGGCACGGCGCGCGAAGATCTCGGTGGTGGCGCTCTTCACTGCGCTCACGCGCTTGCCGGCGAGCTTGGCGAAGCTGTCGATGCCGGCGCTCTTCATGACCATCACGCGGATCGGCACCTGGTAGTGCGCCGCCGTGAAGTCGACCTGCTGCGCGCGCTCCTTCGTGTAGCCCAGCGCGGCCGACACCAGGTCGACGCGGCCGGTGGCCAGCTCGGGAATGCGCTGCTCGATCGACAGGCCCTTGTGTTCCAGCTTCAGGCCCATGCGCTTGGCGATGGCGGCGCACATGTCGACGTCGAAGCCGACGATCTGGCGGGTCTGCGGGTCCTGGAAGCCGAGCGGCTCGGTGGTGGTCAGCGTGCCGCAGACCAGCGTGCCGCGGGCCTTCATGTCGGCGAGCTGGTCGGCGGCCGCGCCGAAGGAGGCGAGGACCGTGAGGGCGGCCAGCGCAAGGCGGGCGGTCGTGGCGGACAGTTTCATCGAAAGCTCCTGGATATGGATGGAAGGGAACACGGGAAACGGGTGGCCGGTCAGGCGGCGTGCGCGGGCGGACGCTGGCCCTCCGACGGGTCGGGCACGGCGCCTGCCGCATGGAAGCGGCGCGCCAGCGCGAAGGCTTCCGCCAGCGCGGCAGTATCGCCCTCGGAAAGCTGGTGGCGCATCAACGCCAGCGCGTCGCTCAGGCGATCGATCTCTTCGACCAGCGGCCGGCGGTTGTGCAGTGCGATGTCGGCCCACAGTGCCGGGTCGGACGAACCGAGCCGCGTGAAGCCGCGGTAGCCCGAGCCCTGGTGCGCCGGCCAGTGGGCGGCTTCGGGCCGCACGGCCAGGCTGTGCAGGTAGGCGTAGGTGAGCAGTTGCGGCAGATGGCTGATGCCGGCGTAGATGCTGTCGTGCTCTGCCGCCGGCAGGCTCGCGACCTGCGCGCCCAGCATCGACCAGAAGCTGCGCACGCGCGCCACGGCATTGGCGTCGGTGCGGGCATCGGGCGTGAGGATGCAGCGCTTGCCGGCGAACAGGTCGGCCTCGGCCGCGGCCCAGCCGTGCTGCGCCTTGCCGGCGATCGGATGGCTGGGCACGAAGCGCCGGAGCGCCGCCGCACCGCCCTCTTCCAGCGCGGCCACGACCGGCGCCTTCACGCTCGCCACGTCGAAGCCGACCGCGCGGCCGGCACCGATGCGCGCGGCATGCAGCCGGATGAAGTCGAGCAGCACGCCCACCGGCTGGCACAGCACGACGAGGTCGTGCGTGTCGAACAGCGCACCGCCGTCCTCGGCGACCTCGTCGATCCAGCCGTCGGTGCGCAGCCGCTGCAGCAGCGCGGCGTCCTGGTCGAGGCCGGTGATGTGCAAGGGCCGGCCGGTCACGCGCAGCGCGCGCACGATCGAGCCGCCGATCAGGCCGACGCCGCAGACGGCGACGCGCAAGGTACCGAGGGAGGATGAGGCCGGCTGCAAGGACATGGCGCGCAGTGTGCAGCGCCGGTCCATCGGCTAGCAAATGCCAAAATATGCCAATTCCATAACTTGACGTTAAGCCCATGAACCTGCGCCAGATCGAGGTCTTCCGCGCCGTGATGCAGGCCGGATCGATCTCCGGCGCCGCCACCGCGCTGCATGTGTCGCAACCCGCGGTGAGCCGGCTGGTGCGCTACCTGGAAGTGAAGCTGGGCGTGCCGCTGTTCGAGCGCACCGGCAGCCGCCTGCATCCGACGCCCGAGGCGCATGCGCTGAAGCGCGAGGTCGACAGTGCCTACCGCAGCATCGACCGCGTCCGCACCTTTGCCGAACAGCTGCGCCATGGCGTGGCCGACACGCTGCGCATCGCGTCCAACCTGAGCACCGGCCTGGAACTGGTGCCGCGCGCCATCGCCGACATCAAGACGCGCATGCCCCGGCTGCACATCACGGTGGAAATCGCGACGCACGCGCAGATCACCGACCAGTTGCTCAGCGGCGAATGCGACATCGGCGTGGTGTCGTTCGTGCAGCACTTCCACCCGTCCATCAACGCGCACCCGATCGGCGAAGGCGAGGTGCTCTGCGCGATGTCGCCCGCCCATCCGCTGGCGGCGCAGAAGCGCATCACGCTGGACATGCTGCGCCGGCCCGACGTGATCTCCTTCGGCCACGAGACGCCGCACGGCAAGATCGTGAACACCCTGGTCGGCACCCAGGAGCCGCCGCTCGACCCGACGGTCGACGTGCGCTATGCCTATGTGGCCTGCAGCATCGCCGCCAGTGGATGGGGCGTTGCCGTGGTCGACGACATGACGGCACGGCATTGCGAAAGCGACCGGCTGGTGCTGCGTCCGCTGGCGCGGCCGATCCGCTACAGCGCCTGTGCCATGAGCAGCGCCGAACGGCCGCTGTCGAGCGCGGGCCGCGAGGTCGTGCAGCTGCTGGCCGCGCATTGGGAGGCATCGTTCGGCAGGAAGAAGGCGCGCCGCCGCCCATAACAAAGCGTTAACGACGACGCACAAGGTATCAAGTGCCATGTCGCGCTTGCCGACCTAGACTGGGCCGCACGCTATCTCCAGGACCCGGGACAGACATGATCGACAAGATATCCATCGGCTGCAGCGGCCGCGGCGTTCGCCATACCGTGGCCGAAGAAGTGAACAGCATGTTCGCGATGGTCAAGGAAGCCGGCGTGCACGACCACTTCGACCGCCTTCCCCAGCCGGGCGAGGAACGGCAGTACATGCTGGCCTCCGAAAAGTACGGCATTCCGATCCGCACCGGGTCGATCGTCTACCGCCTGGGCGGCACCTGGGCCGACCTGGAGAAGAACCTGCGGACCGCGCAGGTCGCGGGCGGCGAGTTCCACAACATCCTGCTGAACACGACCGACGTGGCCGGCCGCGTGCTGTCCGACGACGAGGTGGTCGACTGCTACGCGCAGGCGCACGAGCTGGGCCGGAAGATCGGCATCTCGATCGGCTTCGAAGTGCACATCGACATGTGGTCGGAAGACTTCCGCCGCATCGCGCGCGTGGCGCGCGGCGTGCGTGCGCGCGGACTGCCGTTCAACTTCATCCTCGACCACAGCCACGTGCTGCTGAAGCTCGGCAACCTGGAAGAACAGGACGCGAGCGGCATCCGCGCCGACGTGGCGTCCGGCGAGCTGGTCATCGACCCGTTCGAGGCGGGCAACGTCTTCGACGAGTGGCTGCGGATGGACATGGTCGCGTGGCTGCAGGTGCGTTCCGTCGCGCCCAACGGACCGAAGAACGTCTGGGCGCAGCGCTACGGCGGCGGTGGCTGGGGGCGCGCCTGCCAGTACCCGTTCATCAAGCCGAAGCCGGGCGAATGGCACTCGGACTGGCAGGCCTACCGGCTCGAGCCCAGCAAGCAGGTGGTGCGCAAGGCCCTGGCCTACCACTTCAGCCATGAGGCCAGCCCGCTGCGCTACATCACGACCGAGATGATCGACATGCCTGATTACGGCGAGAACGCGAAGTACTCGCTGTTCGAGAACAACGTCGCCATTGCGCAGTGGGTGCGCGACGAGGCGGCGCGGATCGCCGCCGGCCTGGCCCCGACGCCCTGACCCGATCAGCTCGCCGCTGCCGGCCGGTCGCTCAGAGCGCCCAGGTCGCCTGCAGCGACGGGCGCGCCGAGAACGCCGCGAACCACTGCGCGACGGCCGGATGCCGGCTGCGCCAGTCGAAGCCGGCAAAGCGCAGGTCGAGATACCACAGGGCGCAGGCCACGGTCAGCGTGCCGATGTCCACGCGCCCCGGTGCGAGCAGCGCCGGGTTCGCGCCCAGATGCGCGAGCGAGGTCTCGGCCTTGTCGAGCTGGCCGGCGCGCCATTCGGGCCACTGCAGCGCCTCGGGGCGCTGCACGTCCTCGTAGCGTGCGAGCAGCGCGCCGTCGAGGATGCCGTCGCCCAGCGCCTGCAGCGTGAGCGCGTCCCAGCGCGCTGCGCCTTCGCGCGGGAACAGCGCGCCGCCACCGAGCCGGTCGAGGTACTCGCAGATCACGCGGCTGTCGAACAGCACAGCGCCGTCGTCGGTGATGAAGGTCGGCACCTTGCCCAGCGGGTTCTTCGGGATGATGTCCTGGTCGCGCTGGACCGGCCCGGCGTTCGACGGCAGCAGTTCGATGCGGCCGTCCAGCCCGAGCTCGTGTGCGGTCACCAGGCACTTGCGCACATAGGGGGAGAAGGGAGAGAAATAGAGCTTCATGGTTTCAGTTCAGGAGTTCAGGCCGTTCAGAGAGCTTGCGACTGTGCGGCATGCCGGCCGGCGATCCAGCCAAAGGTCAGCGCCGGGCCGAGCGTGATGCCGGGCGCGGGGTATTCGCCGCCCATCACCGAATGCATGTCGTTGCCGGCCATGTACAGGCCCGGGATCGGCTGGCCGGCAGCGTCGAGCGCCTGCGCGTTCTCGTTGCACGCGATGCCGGCGGCGGTGCCGATGTCGCCAGCGACCACCTTCACCGCATAGAACGGTGCGCGCTGCAGCGGGCCGAGGCAGGCGTTGGGCTTCTGGTCGGCATCGCCCAGGTAGCGGTTGTAGACGGTGTCGCCCTTGCCGAAGTCCTCGTCCTTGCCGCTGGCCGCCAGCGCATTGAAGCGCTGCGCCGAGGCTTCGAGCCGGGCGCCGTCGATGCCCAGCGCGTCGCCCAGCGCTCGCAGCGTCTGCGCCTTGACCAGGTACCCGTCGCGCACCAGGTGCTCGCGGGGACGGCCACCAGGCAGCGCCAGGCCCATGCCCCACTTCTCCATGAAATCGTGGTCGCAGACCAGGTAGGCGGGCAGCGTCGGCACGGTCTCGTTCGACCGGTACATGCCGCGCACGAACTCGTGGTACGAGGTCGACTCGTTGACGAAGCGCTCGCCGGCCTGGTTGACCGCCATCAGGCCGGGCTTGGCGCGGTCCCACACCAGGTGCGGATAGCGCACGACGCTGCCGTCCGCGCGCTCCAGGATCGACACCGGCGCCCAGAAGGCGGGGCTCGCGTGGCCGCTGCCCATCGCCGCACCGGCCTCGCGCGCGAGTGCGATCCCTTCTCCGCGATTGCCCTGTGGCGACATCGACCAGGCGCCGGTCGGCTGCGGATACAGCTCGCCGCGCAAGGACGGGTCCCAGGGAAAGCCGCCGGTCGCCACCACGACGCCCTGCGTCGCGCGGACCCGGACCGTCTTGCCGCCGCGCAGCAGCCACACGCCGGTGACGCGGCCGCCGTCCACCTGCAGCTTCTGCAACGGCGTGTCGAGCCAGTACGCGATGCGGCGGTCCAGCACGCTCTTGAAGAGCCGCGCGGCCAGCGCATTGCCCAGCACGAGCCGGGTGCCGCGGTGGTAGCCGCGCAGCCGGTCGGCGAAGAAGCGCAGCACCAGCTTCATGCCCTCGCGCCACGAGGTGAACGACTTGGTGACCGCCAGCAGATGCTTGGCATCCGTCATCGTGATCATCATGCCGCCGAGCACCATGAACTCGGGCAGCGGATCGCGCAGCTCGCGAAAGTGCCTGCCGAGCAGCCGGCCGTCGAACATCGCCGGATCGAGCGAGCGCCCGCCCATGGCGGCACCGTCGCGGTCCGGGTGGTAGTCCGGCGAATAGCTGCGCGCCACCAGCTTGACGTCGGTATGGCGGTCGAAGAAATCGACCATGCCCGCGCAGTTGCGCAGGAAGGCCTGCTGCATCTCGGCCGGCGCGGCATCGCCCACCGTGTTGCGCATGTACGTCCAGGCCGCGTCGAAGCTGTCGGGATGCCCGATCTTCGCGGCCTGCGCGTTCAGCGGTGCCCAGACCGCACCGCCCGAAACGGCGGTCGATCCACCGACCCGGTCGGTCTTCTCGACCAGCAGCACCTTGCGGCCCTCGATGGTGGCCGACAGCGCCGCCGCCATGCCGCCGGTACCGGCGCCGATCACGACGACGTCGTAGGTGTCGTCCCAAAGCTCGCTGGAAGTCATGCGCCGGACCCGCCCAGCGACTTGCCGCCGTCGACGAACAGCACCTGCCCGGTGATGAAGCCGGTCTGCGACGAGACCAGGAAGGACACCGCCTGGGCGATGTCTTCAGGCCGGCCGGCCTTGCCGGTCGGTTGCAACGCCAGTTGCGCGGCCAGCCGCTCGGGCGTGAGCGCGCGCAGGATCGGCGTGTCGATCAGGCCCGGCGCGATCGCGTTGACCAGGATGCCGCGCGGCGCGAGTTCCATCGCGCTCGCGCGGGTGTAGCCGACGACCGCCGCCTTCGACGCCACGTAGTGCGGATGGTTCTTCGCGCCCAGGTACGCGCGCGATGCGATGTTCACGATGCGGCCGCCCTCCGGCATGGTCTTCGCGACTTCCTGCGTCAGCGTGGCCACGGCGATCAGGTTGACCTCGTAGGCGCGGCGGAAGTCGGCGTTGCTGACCTCGAGGAACTTGCGTTCGTCGAAGATGCCGGCGTTGTTGACGAGCGCCTGCACCGGCGGCAGCGAGCGCACCAGGCCGCGCACGGCGTCCTCGTCGGTCAGGTCGAGCACGCGGCACTGCACGGCCAGCCCGAGTCCGACGAGCCGTTCGGTCTCTCGCTGCGCGAGCGCCTCGTCGCGGTCCACCATCGTCACCGCGAAGCCGTCGCGCGCGAGGCGCTCGACAGTGGCGAGTCCCATGCCGCCGGCGCCGCCGGTGACCAATGCAATCGGTTTGCTGCTGTTCATGTCGAACGGGTCCTGTGTCATGCGGAGAGAAAGCCGCCGTCGACCGGCAGCACCACGCCATTGACGTAGCTGGCCATCGGCGAGCAGAGGAAGACGACCGGACCGACGATCTCGTCGACCTCGCCGCCGCGCGCCATCGGCACGCGCTTCATGTACCAGTCGGTACCGCCCGGCACGGCGAGCTGCGGCGCGATCATCTCGGTGAGCATCAGCCCCGGTGCGATCGCATTGGCACGCACGCCGAAGGGTGCGAGCTCGCGCGCCAGCACCTGCGTGAGCGAGCGCACCGCGCCCTTCGACGCGACGTAGCCGGCCGACGAGATGCCGCTCACGAAGGCGACGATCGACGACAGGTTGACGATGCTGCCGCGCGTCTTCTTCAGCGCCGGAACGAACGCATGCGTGACGTTGAACAGCCCCTGCAGGTTGACCTCGATCAACCGGTCCCACACCTCGGTCGCCTGCGGGTCGTCGACACGCGACTTGCCCGAGATGCCGGCGTTGTTGATGAGCGCGTCGATCGGCCCGAAGCGCGCCTCCAGGTCGGCCGCGCAGGCCTGCACCGCGGCGCGATCGGTCACGTCGATGGCGACGCTCCAGGCCTGGCCGCCCGACGCGACGATCGATGCGGCGACGGCCTCGGCGCGCGCCAGGTCGATGTCGGCCGCGATCACGCGCGCGCCTTCCCTGGCGAAGCCGTGCGCGATGGCCGAGCCCAGCCCGCCGCCCGCGCCGGTGACGAGTGCCAGCTTGTCCTTCAATAGATCCATGGTGTCTCCTGTGTGTGCTGGAACGGCGTCGCGTCAGACGCCGAGGTACGCCCGGCGCACGGCCGGGTCGTTGATGAGCTGGTCGGACGGGCCTTCGAGCGTGATCTCGCCGTTCTCCAGGATGTAGGCATGGCTCGCCACCGTGAGCGCGAGGCGCACGTCCTGCTCGACCAGCAGGATCGTGAGTCCCTGCTCGCGGTTGAGGCGCTGGATCGACTCGAAGATCTGCTCGACCAGCAGCGGCGACAGGCCCATCGACGGCTCGTCGAACATGATCATGCGAGGCCGCGACATCAGCGCGCGGCCGATCGCCAGCATCTGCTGCTCGCCGCCGGACAAGGTCGCGGCGCGCTGGTCGGCGCGCTCCTTCAGACGCGGGAACATGGCGAAGACCTTCTCGAAATCCTCGGCCATCTCGCTGCGGTTGCGCCGCAGGAAAGCGCCGAGTTCGAGGTTCTCGCGCACGCTCATTTCCTTGAAGACCTCGCGGCCTTCGGGCACCTGCACCAGCCCGCGCCGCACGATCTCGTCGGACGGCAGGCGCTGGATCGGCGCGCCGTCGAAGACCACCTCGCCGGCGGTCGGGTTGATCAGGCGCGAGATGGCGTTGAGCGTGCTGCTCTTGCCCGCGCCGTTGCTGCCGAGCAGCGCCACGATGCCGCCTTGCGGCACCTGCAGCGACACATGCGACAGCGCCTGGATGGCACCGTAGGAGGCGCTGATGCCGCGCAGTTCGAGCATCGGCGGGGTCGGGTTGCGTGGGGTCTCAGGCACGGGCGGCTCCCTTGCCGAGATAGGCTTCGATCACGGTCGGGTCCTCGCTGATTTCCTTGGGCGTGCCTTCGGCGATCTTCTGGCCGAAGGACATCACGGTGATGCGGTTGGAGATCGACATCACGAGCTGCATCACGTGCTCCACCAGCAGCACGGTGATGCCGTCGCGCCGGGCGAGTTCGGTGAGCAGGTGGTCGAGCTTCTCGATGTCGCGGTTGCGCAGGCCGGCGGCCGGCTCGTCCAGCAGCAACAGCTTGGGCTTCAGCGCCAGTGCGCGGGCGATCTCCAGCAGCTTCTGGTGGCCGAAGTCGAGTTCCTTGGCGCGGGTGTTGCGGTCGTGGGTCAGGCCCACGCGTTCGATCAGGCTGTCGACCAGGTCGCGGACTTCGCCGCTCGGCCGCCGCAGCAGCCGCCCCAGCGTGTTCGCGCTGTGCGAATGGCAGCCGAGCAGCACGTTCTCGTAGACGCTGAGATCGCCGAACAGCTCCAGGTTCTGGAAGGTGCGCGCCACGCCCAGGCCGGCCATGCGGGTCGGCGGGAAATGGGTCACGTCCTCGCCTTCGAGCCGGATGCGGCCCTCGCTGGGCTGGTAGTAGCGCGAGATGCAGTTGAAGGTGGTCGACTTGCCCGCGCCGTTCGGGCCGATCAGCGCATGGATGGTGCCGCGCTCGACCTGGAACGACAGCGCGTTCACCGCCACCAGGCCACCGAAGCGCACGGTGATGCCCGCGACATCGAGGAAGGGCTGTGCGCTCATTGAGTCGTCTCCTTCGCCACGTGTTGCCGCGCGGCCCGCTTGTTGCGGTCGGCGAAGAGCCCCTTGGGGCGGAACATCATGAAGCCCATCAGGATCAGGCCGTAGATGATTTCCTGCACCGACATCAGCTGGCGCAGCAGTTCGGAGATCAGGCCGAACGCGATGGCGCCGGCCACCGCACCACGCACCGAGCCCATGCCGCCCACCACGACCATCGTCAGCACCAGGATCGTGGTCTGGAAGCCCAGGCTTTCCGGATGGATGAAGGACGTGAACAGCGTGTACATGCCGCCCGCCACACCGGCGAAGGCCGCGGAAATGGCGAATGCGCTCTGCTTCATGGCCTTGACGTTGATGCCCATCGCCATGGCGGCCACGTCGCTTTCGCGCACCGCGCGCAGCGCCGAGCCGTATTGCGAGCGGGCCAGTGCCACGGTCAGCCACAGCATCAGGCCGGCCAGCACGATGACGAAGGGATAGGCCTGCAGGTCGTTGGTCAGCTTGTAGCCGAACAGTTCCGCCGGCTGCATCTGCATGCCGTTGGAGCCGCCGGTGACGCGCTCCCAGCTCAGGAACACCCATTGCATCGCCTCGCCGAAGGCGAAGGTGGCGAGTGCCAGGTAGATGTCGCGCATGCGCAGCGCCAGGTAGCCGATCAGGAAGCCGAGCACCGCCGACAGCAGGCCGCCGGCCAGGATCGACACGACGAAGGGCGGATGCCAGGCCGCATTGATGATGCCGGCCGTGTAGATGCCGATGCCGTAGAAGGCGGCATGCGCCAGGGCGAACTGCCCGGCCTCGCCGATCACCACGTGCATGCCGAGCGACAGCACGACGAAGACGGCCAGCAGGTTGACGACATACAGCACATAGCCCGACACGGTGAAGGGCAGGACCATCAGGATCAGGGCGCCGACCAGCAGCGCCCAGTGGTCACGGGTCATGGATTTCATACTTTCTTCACTTGGGGCTTGCCGCCCAGGATGCCCTGCGGGCGCACGACCAGCGTGACGAGGATGGCCAGGAACGGCGCGACCACGATGGCGTTGGTGGAGATGAACAGGCCCACCAGGTTCTCGACGATGCCGATGATCAGGCCGCCCAGCACCGCGCCCGGCAGGCTGGTGAAGCCGCCGACGATCGCCGCGGCATACGCCAGGATCGCGATGTGCGCGATGTCGGGCGTGATCAGCACCTTGGGCGTGATCAGCAGCGCCGCCAGCGCCGCGATGACGCCGGACATCGCCCAGACCATCATGCGGATGTGCGACAGGCGGATGCCCACGATCTGCGCTGCGCGCGGGTTCATGCCGACCGCGCGCATCGCCTTGCCGATACGGGTGCGGCTGAACATCAGGTAGATCAGCAGCATCAGCACGACGGAGCTGAAGAAGATGGTGATGTCGAGCCGCGTCAGGAACGCGTCGCCGATGATCACCGGGTCGTTCGCGACCAGCGAAGGCAGCGAGCGCGGCGTGTCGCCAAGGCCGGTCTGGCGCACCAGGCCCTTGAGCGTGTAGGCCAGGCCCAGCGTGGCGATCACCAGTTGCGGGCCCACGCCCTTCGAATGCGTGACGCGTTCCATCACGACGCCCTGGAACAGCGCGGCGCCGACGGCCACCGCGACCACCGTCAGCGGAATGACCAGCGCATAGGGCAGCCCGGCGATCAGCAGCAGCGACAGCGCCACATAGCCGCCGATCATGAAGATTTCGCCCTGCGCGAAGTTGGGCACGTCGGTCGTCTTGAAGATGGCGACGATGGCGATGGCCAGCAGCGCATACACGCTGCCGGTCACCAGGCCGGACAACACGCCCTGCTGCAGAAACAGCCAGATCTCACTGAAACTCATAGCGTTGCGGAAGGCGCCCGCACGCTGCGGGCGGCCTTCCCTCCTTGGTGGATTACTTGGGCTGGTAGGTCCACAGGCTGCGGTATGCGCCCGGAACCGCGGCCATGTTGGTGCCGTCGAACTTCAGGTAGATGGCCGACTTCTGGCCCGCGTGGTCGGTCGGCGTCAGCTCGATCGGGCCGGCCATCACGTTCGACTCGAACTTGGTCTGCGACAGCGCCGTCAGGAACTTCTCGCGGGTCAGGTCCGGGCCCGCGGCCTTCAGCGCGTTGACCACCGTCATCGCCGACGGAATGCCGTAGGGCATGTAGGTCTGCGGATAGCCGGGCTTGGCGGCGAGCTCGGGGTAGTAGCTCTTGTACATGTCGTAGACCCACTTGAGCTTGGGGCCGCCGGCCACGTCGGTCATGACTTCCTGCAGGTAGACGTTCTTGAACGCTTCCTTGTTGCCGACGTTCTCCACCAGTTGCTTCAGGTCGGCCGTGCCGTTGACCGCGATGACGATCGGCTTGGTCCAGCCCAGCTCCTGCGCCTTCTTCACCAGCAGGCTCACGGGGCGCGCGTAGGTGGTGATGAGCAGCACGTCCGGGTTGGCCGCGCGGATCTTCAGCATCGGCGCGGTGACGTCCGTCAGGTTGGGCGCCACCGACTGCACCTGCAGGTCGACGCCGAGCTTCTTGGCCTGGAATTCCGCGGCTTCGAGGTTCCAGCCGCCATAGGCGTCGTCATGGTTGATGTAGCCGATCTTCTTGCCCTTCAGGTGCTCGACGGCGAACTGCACCATCGAGCCGCCCACCGCACGCTGCGAGATGGAGAAGGCGCCGTAGATGTACTTCGACGGCGGATACAGCGCGCCGTCGCCGGAGGCGTTCAGCATCACGAACGGGATCTGCGAGCGCTCGACGTACTCGCGCGCGCCGACCACCGCCGCGGAGCAGGAGCCGCCGTTCAGCGCGAACACCTTGTCCTGCTCGGTCAGCTTCTTGACGGCGGCCAGCAGGTCGTTGGCGTTGCAGCGATCGTCCTCGATCACCAGTTCGATCTTGCGGCCGTTGATGCCGCCTTCCTTGTTGACCTTGTCGTAGTACATCTTGGCCGCGTTCATCACGTCGAAGCCATAGGCCATCGAGTTGCCGGACAAGGGGCCGAACAGGCCGATCTTGATGGTCTTGTCGGTGAGTCCCGGGTCCTGCTGCGCATGCGCAGCGCCAAGGGTCAGGCCGCAGACGGCCAGTGCGATCAGGTTCTTCAGTCGTTTCATGTTGTCTCCTTCTGGTTTGTCGAGAGGCGCGGGGAAAAGCGTTGCGTCACTGCATGCGGTAGCCGCCATTGACGTCGATCACGTCGCCGGTGATGTACGCCGCAGCCGGCGACACCAGGTAGCTCACGGCGGCGGCCACGTCGTCCACCGTGCCGACCCGGCCGAGCGGAATGTTCTGCGCCACGGCGGCGAGCGCGCCGCTGCTGGACACGGTGCTGCGCAGCATCTCGGTGTCGATCAGCCCGGGGGCGATGACGTTGGACGTGATGCCCAGGTGCGCGGCCTCGCGTGCGAAAGCCTTGGCATAGCCGTGGACGGCCGCCTTGGCGGCGATGTAGGCCGAACTCGAGCGGTAGCCGCCGAGCTGCGCCGCGACCGAGCCGAAGAACACCACGCGGCCGTCCGCCGCGGGTGCCGCTTCACGGCGGCGCAGGTATTCGCGGCTGCAGAGGAAGGCGCCGCGGGTGTTCACCGCGAAACTGCGCTCCCATGTATCCACGGTCATGTCCTTGATCAGCGGGCGCTCGCCATTCGGCAGGATCAGCAGGCCGGCCACGCAGACCAGCACCGACACCGCGCCGAACGACGACTCCACGTCCTCGAACAGGCCCTGCACGGCGGCTTCGTCCGATACGTCGACCGTGCGCGCGGCATGCGGCGCACCCAGGCTCTCGGCGACGCGCGCCGCGTTGGCGCCGTCGATGTCGGCGATCACCACCCGAAGGCCTTCGGCGGCCAGCTTGCGCGCGACGGCCTCGCCGATACCGCGCCCGCCTCCCGTGACCACCGCCAACCGGCCTTGCGTTGAACTGTCTGGCATGCATGTCCCTTTCAAAATCTCTATGTCTCAGGTCAGGGCGGGAGTATGTATACATGCAAGCGAATAAATCACGGGGTTTACCCTGTTAAACGCTTAAATAAGGCATCCACGTATACTTGATGCCATCAACAAAATTGCTCGATGAATGGGGAGACCGCCTTGGAAACACTGTCCCAACAGGTCACGGACACGCTGCGCGACTGGGTTCTCCACGGGCGGTTCAAGGCCGGCGAGCGCATCGAGGAGATTCCGACGGCGCAGGCCATGGGCGTGTCGCGCACGCCGGTGCGTGCCGCGCTGCAGGCGCTCGCCAACGAGGGGCTGATCGACCACCAGCCCAAGCGCGGCTACCTCGTCAGGGCGTTCGAACTGGAGACGATCGTCGCGGCCTACGAGGTGCGCGCGGTGCTCGAAGGGCTCGCATGCCGGAGCGCGGCGCAGCGCGGCCTGAGCGCCGCACAGGCGCAGACGCTGCGCGATTGCCTGGCCGATGGCGACCGCATCCTCGGCAAGGGCGTGCTGCTGCCGGAGGACCACGAGCCCTACCAGCAGATCAACGTCGCGCTGCACAACACGCTGCTGTCGGCGTCGTCCAATCCGTGGCTGAGCCGGTTCGCCGAGCAGGCGCACAACATTCCCTATGCCTCGGACCGCATCGTGCTGTGGGACGTGGAGCACGCCGTGATCCTGCGATCCCACGGCGACCACCACCGGATCGTCGAAGCCGTGCTGGCCGGCGACTGCACCCGCGCGGAGCAACTGATGCGCGAGCACGTGTACTACGCGGGCATCATCTTCAGGAACAACTTCGAGCGCCTGATGAAGGACGGCGGGGCCGCGGCTTAGCCTGGCGCGCAAGTTGCGGTACATGCGGCCATTGCTGCCGGTACGATTCGCGATCGCCGCGTTTCGACGCCACCGCACCCCAGACCTGCAAGGCTTCATGAATTCCGAACCCGTCGCCCGCCCGCGAAGCGGCCCCCGCAATCCGGTGCGCAAGCATGCGCAGGAACGCTTCGACGCCCTGCTCGACGCCACGGAAAAGCTGCTGGCCGCAAGCCTGAACGAAGAGATCAGCCTGGCGCAGATCGCCGAGCTCGCGGCCGTGCCGCTGGCGTCGGTCTACCACTTCTTCCCGAACCGGAACGCGGCTTTCGTCGCCCTGGCGCAGCGCTTCCACTCCGAGCTCTGGCGGCTGGCCGCGCAGCCGCACGAGCCCGCGCCGCAGAGCTGGCAGGAGATGGTGGAGCGCAACCAGCGGCGTTCGTCCGGCTACCTGAACGACCATCCCGCGGCGCTGCGGCTCTTCATGGGCGCCGGCGTCAGCGTGCAGGTGCGCAACCTGGACATGCATGGCAACACGGTGCTGACGCGCCTGCGCATGGACCAGTTCTCCCGCTACTTCGAGATGCCGCGCATCCCCGATCTCGAGAAGCGCCTCGGCGTCGCGCTCGCGGTGTCCGACGGGGTCTGGGCCCTGTCGTACAGCGCCCACGGGCGCATTACCGACGACTACATCCTGGAGTCGGTCCGCGCGGCCAACGCCTATCTCCGCTGCTTCATGCCGGAAGTGCTTCAGCCGAAGGCCTGAGCACCGGGCGGCGTTGGCGCAACCTAGGGTCACCACCCTATTTCTCGAATAATCTACAAGTAAGCTTCGACTTGGCATCGTCCTTGCGACGATCCTTGCGCGTGCATTCCTTCAGTCGATTTTTCTCTTGGGAATGCCCACTTGAGGGGCACTCCGCACCACGATGAATCTGCGGCACACGAAACGTCAAATTGTTGTTGAAGTCGAATTTTCTATCAATTAATATCGATCAAGACGCATCGGTCCTTCAGGCCGACAGCGCCTCCAGTTCGTCGACCAACACAAGCAAGGACGGTTCTCTCATGTGGACAAATATCCAGAACAAGGCGCTTCAGGCGCGTGCCGAACGCGTGATGCCGGGCGGCATGTACGGCCATGAATCGACGCGGCTGCTGCCGGCGGATTTCCCCCAGTTCTTCCAGCGCGCGCAGGGCTCGCGCCTGTGGGACGTCGACGGCAACGAGTACATCGACTACATGTGCGCCTTCGGCCCGAACCTGCTGGGCTACGGCCATGAGAAGGTCGAGCAGGCGGCCCGCGCGCAGGCTCAGCGCGGCGACACCATGACCGGCCCGAGCGACGCGATGGTGCGGCTGGCCGAGCTGTTCGTGGACACCATCACGCACGCCGACTGGGCGATGTTCTGCAAGAACGGCAGCGACGCGACGGCCATGGCGCTGGTCTGCGTGCGCGCGCACCGCCAGCGCCGCAAGGTGCTGCTCGCGCAAGGTGCCTATCACGGCGCGGCGCCGTGGTGCATGCCGCAGGCGGCCGGCAGCACGCCCGAAGACCGCGCGCACATCATCCCGTTCCGCTACAACGACCTGGCGAGCCTGGCCGAAGCCGTCGAGCTTGCCGGCGACGACCTGGCCGGCATCTTCGCCACGCCGTTCCGCCACGAGGCCTTTGGCGACCAGTACCTGCCCGACGCGGCCTATGCGCGCGAGGTGCGCCGCATCTGCGACGAGCGCGATGCGCTGCTGGTGGTCGACGACGTGCGTGCGGGTTTCCGCATGGCGCGCGACTGCAGCTGGTCGGCGCTCGGCGTGCAGCCCGACCTGAGCACCTGGGGCAAGTGCATCGCCAACGGCCACCCGATCTCGGCGCTGCTCGGCTCCGACAAGGCGCGCGACGCAGCCATGCGGATCTACGTGACGGGCTCGTTCTGGTTCTCCGCCGTGCCGATGGAAGCGGCCATTGCCACGCTGCACGAGATCCGCGACTCGGACTACCTGGAGCGCATCGCGCACACCGGCCAGTTGCTGCGCGACGGCCTCGATGCGCAGGCCCGCAGCCACGGCTTCGCCATGCGCCAGACCGGCCCGGCGCAGATGCCGCAGATCTTCTTTGCGGACGACCCCGACATGCGTCTCGGCTATGCCTGGACCGCCGCCGCGATCCGGCGCGGCGTGTACCTGCATCCGTACCACAACATGTTCATCAACGCGGCACTGACGCCGGCCGACGTGGCGCTCACGCTGGAGCGCACCGACGACGCCTTCGCCGAGCTGCGCCGAACCCACGCCTCGCTCCCGCCGCAGGCCGACGCCCGCGTGATCGAGCGCATCCGCCGCGCCGCGCTGGCGACCGCGCCGGCCTGACGCGCACGCCCTGTTCCACCCTCACTTCACCTCTTCCCAGCTCCAGGAGAACCGCATGAAACGCAGAGATGTACTCAAGGCCGGCGCCGCCGGCGCACTGTTGCCAGGCTTCGCGATCGGGCAATCCGCCAAGGTGCTCAAGTTCGTGCCCCAGGCGGACCTGGCGCTGCTGGACCCGGTGCAGACGACCGGGCTCGTCACGCGCAACCACGCCATGATGGTGTTCGACACGCTCTACGGGGTGGACAACCAGTTCCAGCCGCAGCCGCAGATGGTGGCGGGCCACCAGATCACCGACGACGGCAAGACCTGGACGCTCACGCTGCGCGACAAGCTCAGCTTCCACGACGGCACGCCGGTGCTGGCGCGCGACGCGGTCGCGAGCATCGAGCGCTGGTCCAAGGTCGACGTGCTGGGGCAGCTGATGCGTGCGCAGCTCGACGAGCTCAGCGCCCCGACCGACAAGACGCTGCGCTTCCGCTTCAAGAAGCCTTTTCCGATGCTGCCGCTCGCGCTCAGCAAGACCAGCGGCATGTGTCCGATCATGCCGGCGCGGCTCGCCGCGACCGAGCCGTCGGTGCAGGTGACCGAGATGGTGGGCAGCGGCCCTTTCCGCTTCGTGGCCGGCGAGCGCGTGCCGGGCTCGCGTGCGGTCTACCAGAAGTTCGCGGGCTACGTGCCGCGCGAAGGCGCCGCGGCCTTCACCTCGGGCGGCAAGATGGCCTACGTCGACCGCGTCGAGTGGCACACCATCCCCGACGCGGCCACCGCCGCGGCAGCGCTGCAATCCGGCGAGGTCGACTGGTGGGAACAGCCGATTCCCGACCTGATCCCGATCCTGCGCGGCCACAAGGACATCAACGTGCAGGTGCACGACAAGGCCGGCTCGATGGCCATGCTCCGCTTCAACCAGCTCAACGCGCCGTTCGACAACCCGGCCGTGCGCCGGGCGCTGCTCGCGGGCATCACCCAGGCCGACTACATGATGGCCGCCATGGGGGAGGACAAGCTGCGCTGGCGCGACAACGTGGGTTTCTTCCTGCCGGGCACGCCCTTCGCCAACGACGGCGGCATGGCCGCGCTCACCAGCCCGCGCAGCCTCGACAAGGTCAAGAAGGACCTGGCCGCCGCCGGCTACAAGGGCGAGAAGGTCGTCATGCTGGTGCCGACCGACTTCGCCGTGCTCAACGCGATGAGCGAGGTCGCGGGCGACTACTTCAAGCGCGTCGGCATCAACCTCGACTACCAGTCGCTCGACTGGGGCACGGTGCTGCAGCGCCTGGCGTCCAAGCAGCCGATCGACAAGGGCGGCTGGAGCCTGTTCTGCAACTTCGTGCCCGGCATCATCACGACCGCCCCGCCGCTGCACACCTACATGCGCGGCATCGGCGCCAAGGGCACTTTCGGCTGGCCCGAGAGCGCCAAGCACGAAGCCCTGCTCGACACCTTCTTCAACGCGACGACGCTGCCCGAACAGCAGCGCATCGCGCGCGAGATGCAGGTGCAGGCCTTCGAGGACGTGCCCTACATCCCGACCGGCCTGATGCTCCAGCCCGCGGCCTACCGCAAGAGCCTGAGCGGCGTGCTCGACGGCTCGCCGCTGTTCTACAACGTCAAGAAGGCCTGACCGAAGGCTTCGTCCGGAAAGCGGCTCGCCCATGCTCACCACAGACCCCCTTCAGGCGCACTACCCGATCGACCCGACGCGCCTCGACCTGGCGCGCGAGTTCCGCCGCACGCCGCGCGGGCACTACAGCCTGGAACTGCAGCTCGTGCTCTACCGCATGCGCTGGTCCGGCGCCGGCCTGCGGCACGTGCTGCTCGCGATCGAGCCCGGCAAGCGCTGGATGCTCGCGCAGCTGCCCGCACGCCGCGGCGAGCCGGTCAAGACCTTTCCGGACCAGGTCTTCACCAGCATCGCCGACGCGGAATGGGCTGTGTTCTGCCTGCGCTGGGAGCTGCTCACCGGCCACTCGCTTTCGACCCTGAATCTGGACTGACGCCACCATGCTCAATACCGTTGCCGTGATCGGCTATGCCTTGCCGCTGGAGGCCGCGTGCGGTTCGACCGTGCAGTTCAAGCTCAGCAGCGACCGCCTCGCCAGTGCGCAGGCCGAGATCGTGAAGATCCGCTGCGGCGACCCGGATCCTTCCGGCCCGGGCGTCCGCCTGCAGCCGATGCCGTCGCCGGTCGACGGCGCGGTCGCGCTGTCGCACCAGCCGATCCACGCGGGTTCCTGCGCGGTCGTCGACGACGCGCCGGTACTTCAGGGGATGGGCAGCTTCAGCATCGGCTGCTGGATCTGGCCGACCCGACTGGAAGCCGGCGCGCAGACCGTGCTCGCACGCTGGCGCGACGACACGCAGCAAGGCTGGCGGCTCGGCCTCGATGCGCAGGGGCGGATGAGCTTCAGCGTCGGCGTGCAGGGCCGCGTGTTCAGCGTGGCGACGACGCGGCCGCTGATGGAACGCGAATGGGCCTTCGTCGGCGCCTCGCTCGACCTGGCACGCGGCGAGCTGCGCGTGTTCCAGCTGAGCCTCGACCGGCTCGCCGGACGCGACCGCAGCGACGACAGCGTGGCGGCCGGACCGACGCAGGTCGACTGGCCCTCATCGCTGGCACTCACCTTCGCGGCGCACCTGCGCGACGACGGTGCTGCGCGCCACGTGGCCGGCCACTTCAACGGCAAGATCGATCGGCCGCGCCTGCATGCCGGCGTGCCCGGCATCGACGCCTTGCGCGCCAGTGCCGCGATGCTGCGGCCCGAACGCGGCGACGCCGACCTCGTGGGCGCCTGGGACTTCGCCGATGCGATCGGCAGCGACACCTGCACCGACCGCGGTCCGCACGGGCTGCACGGCACGCTGCGCAATGCGCCGACGCGTGCCGTCACAGGCGCCAACTGGGCCGCACGCACGCCGCACTGGACGGAGGCGCCCGACGAGTACGGCGCGATCCATTTCCACGACGACGACATCGACGACTGCGGCTGGGACACCAACCTGTCGCTCACGATCCCGGCCGACTGGCCCAGCGGCTTCTATTCGCTGCGCCTGACCGCCACCGATGCGGACGGCGGCCCGGCCGAAAGCCACGTGCCCTTCTTCATCGGCGCGCAGCCCGGCAAGGCACGCGCCCGGCTGGCCTTCGTCGCGTCGACCGCGACCTTCCTGGCCTACTCGAACAGTGCGATCCGGCTCGACCTGCAGCCGACCGAGGCCATGCTCGAACAACTGCTGGTGCTGGGCCCCGACGACGTCTACCTGCAGGAGCACCGCGAGCTCGGTCTCTCGACCTACGACACCCATGGCGACGGCAGCGGCTGGTGCTATGCGAGCGCGGCGCGCCCCATCCTCAACATGCGTCCCCTCGGCGGCGGCTACTACCAGATGGACACGCGGGTCATCGACTGGCTCGACAGCACCGGCATTCCGTACGACGTCATCACCGACGAGGCGATCCACCGCCACGGCGCACAGTTGCTCGCGGGCTACGGCTGCGTCGTGACCGGCTGCCATCCCGAGTACTACACCCAGCAGATGCTCGACGCCTTCGAGACCTACCAAGCGGACGGCGGTCGCCACATCTACCTCGGCGGCAACGGCTTCTACTGGCGCACCGCCTTCCATCCGTCCAAGCCCGGCCGCATCGAGATCCGGCGCGGCCTCACCGGCACGCGCACCTGGGAGGGCGAACCCGGCGAGAACGGCCTGTCGACCACCGGCGAACCCAGCGGCCTGTGGCGCAGCAACGGCCGGCCGCCACAGCGCCTGGTCGGCGTCGGCTTCGACGCGCAGGTGTTCGACCGCGGCTGCGCCTACCGGCGCCTGCCGGCCAGCCACGACCCGCGCGCCGCCTTCATCTTCGAAGGCGTCGGTGCCGAGGAGGTGATCGGCGACTTCGGCCTGCGCGGCGGTGCCGGCGGCCACGAGATCGACCGCGTCGACATGCGCCTCGGATCGCCGCCGAACCTGCTGCACGTGGCCACGGCCGATGCCTTCGGCTCCGGCGGACTGGCGACGCCGGAAGAGTTCGGCGTGAGCCACCGCGGCCTCGGCGGCGACCAGAACTCGCAGATCCGCGCCGACATGACCTTCTTCCCGACCGCGCGCGGCGGTGCGGTGTTCACCACCGGATCGATCGCCTGGGGCATGGCCTTCGCGCACCGCGGCTACGACAACAACGTGAGCCGCATCACCGGCAACGTGCTGCGCCGCTTCCTGGACCCGGCGCCGTTCGACGGCTTCGGCACCGAAGAGGAGCCGCGCTGATGTTCGCCTCGATGCAGGGCCGCACGGCCATCGTCACCGGCGCGAGCCGCGGCATCGGGCGCGGCATTGCGGCGCGCTTCGCGGCCGCGGGCATGCACGTGCTGGTGGTCGCGCGCCGCCAGGACGACGCCGACGCGGTGGCGCGCGACATCGGCGGCACGGCCTCGGGCTTCGCTGCCGACGTCACCGACCCGGCCGCCATGCAGGCGATGGCGGCGGCGGCACGCGCGCGCTACGGCAGCATCGACGTGCTGTGCGCCAACGCGGGCATCTTCCCGCGCGCCCGCATCGACGAGATGACGGCGCAGGACTTCGACACGATGACCGACGTGAACCTGAAGGGCACCTTCCTGTCGGTGCAGGCCTGCCTGCCGGCGATGAAGGCGCAGCGCCAGGGCCGCATCGTGATCATCGGCTCGATCACCGGCACCACCGGCGGCTACCCGGGCTATGCGCATTACGCGGCGAGCAAGGCCGGCCAGCTCGGCTTCATGCGCTCCGCGGCCATCGAGCTGGGGCCGTGGGACATCACGGTCAACGCGGTGCTGCCGGGCAACGTGCAGACCGACGACCAACCCGCCAACAAGACCGCCTACCAGCAGAAGAAGCTGACGATGAGCGCGCTGCGCCGCCTGGCGACGGTCGACGACATCGCCAATGGCGCGCTCTTCCTGGCCAGCCGAGAGGCCGGCGCCATCACGGGGCAGACGCTGATCGTCGACGGCGGGCAGTCGTTGCCCGAGTCGCCCTCGGCGATCGACGAGGCGATGGCCGCCGCCGGCCGGGCCTGAGCGATGTTCAACTACGTGCTGCGCCGCGCCGGCGCCACCTTGCCGGTGATGGCGCTGGTCGCCTTCTTCATCTTCAGCCTGCTCTACCTCGCACCCGGCGACCCTGCCGCGATGATCGCGGGCGACCAGGCCACGCCGGAAGACCTGGCCCGCATCCGCGAGAGCCTGGGCCTGTCGCGGCCGTTTCTCGTGCAGTTCGGCGACTGGGCCTGGCGCGTGCTGCACTTCGACCTGGGCAAGTCGATCTTCACCGGCACGCCGGTGACGGCGCTGATCGGCCAGCGGCTCGAGGCCACCGGTTCGCTGCTGGTGCTGACGCTGGTCGCCGCCGTGGTCGTGGCCGTGCCGCTGGGCGTCGTCGCGGCCTGGAAGTCGGGCAGCCTGTTCGACCGCGCGATCATGGCCTTCGCGGTCTTCGGCTTCTCGGTGCCGGTGTTCGCCATCGGCTATCTCATCGCCTGGGTATTCGCGCTGCAGCTGCAATGGCTGCCGGTGCAGGGCTATGTGCCGTTGTCGGAAGGCGTCTGGCCCTGGCTGCAACGGCTGCTGCTGCCCGCGCTGACCATGAGCTTCGGCTATGTCGCGCTGATCGCACGCATCACGCGCACCACCATGCTCGAAGTGCTGCAGCAGGACTACGTGCGCACCGCGCGCGCCAAGGGGCTGGCCAGCAAGGGCGTGCTGTTCGTGCATGCGCTGAAGAACGCCTCGGTGCCGATCGTCACCGTGATCGGGCTGGGCATCGCGATGCTGATCGGCGGTGCCGTGGTCACCGAAAGCGTGTTCGCGATCCCCGGCATCGGCCGGCTGACGGTCGACGCCATCCTGCGCCGCGACTACCCGGTGATCCAGGGCGTGGTGCTGATGTTCAGCTTCGTCTACATGCTGATCAACCTGTTGATCGACGTCTCCTACACCCTGCTCGATCCGAGGATCCGGTATTGAACTCCCTTCACGTTCCTGCCGAGGTGCGGCGCCTGTCGCCGGCGGCCGATGCCATGCCGGCCACGCCGCCGCCGGAAGCGCCGGCGCTGCCCGACCTGTTGCCGCCCGTGGTGCGCCGCACCGGCTGGATCGGCCATGTGCGCCGCCATCCGACCATCGCGATCGGCGGCGGCCTGCTGCTGCTGTTGATCCTCGTCGGCCTGCTCGCGCCCTGGCTGGGCACCGTCGACCCGAGCGCGATCTCGCCGGCCCGGCGCACCCGCGTGCCATCGGCCGAATACTGGTTCGGCACCGACATGCTGGGCCGCGACGTCTATTCGCGCGTGCTGCTGGGCACCCGGGTGTCGCTGATCGTGGGCTTCTCGGTCGCCTTCATCGCGACGGCGGTCGGCCTGGCGATCGGACTGGTCTCGGGCTTCGTGCGCTGGGCCGACGGACCGATCATGCGGGCCATGGACGCGCTGATGTCCATCCCGCCGATCCTGCTGGCAATCGCGCTGATGGCGCTCACGCGCGGCAGCATCGGCAACGTGATCATCGCGATCACGATCGCGGAGATCCCGCGGGTGTCGCGGCTGGTGCGCGGCGTGGTGCTGTCGCTGCGCGAGCAGGCCTATGTCGACGCCGCCATCACCACCGGCACGCCGACGCTGCGCATCATCGCGCGCCACATCATGCCCAACACCATCGCGCCGATGATGGTGCAGGCCACCTACATCTGCGCCAGCGCGATGATCATCGAGGCCATGCTGTCCTTCATCGGCGCGGGCATCCCGCCGAGCACGCCCTCGTGGGGCAACATCATGGCCGAGGGCCGTGCGCTCTGGCAGGTCAAGCCCTACATCGTGTTCATACCGGCGGTGTTCCTGTCGGCCACGGTGCTGGCCATCAATCTGCTGGGCGACGGCTTGCGCGACGCGCTCGACCCGCGCGCGGCCAAGGGGATCTGACGATGGCCTTGCTCGAAGTCGAGAACCTGCGCGTGCACTTCCGCACGCCCGACGGCGTGAACCGCGCGGTGGACGGCCTGTCGTTCGAGGTGAACGAGGGCGAGACGCTGGCGATCGTCGGCGAATCGGGCTGCGGCAAGTCGGTGACCTCGATGTCGCTGCTGCGCCTGCTGCCCGAGCCGCCCGCGAAGATCGCCGGCAGCATCCGCTTCATGGGGCGTGAGCTGCTTGCGCTCGACGACGCCGCGATGCGTGCGGTGCGCGGCAACGAGATCTCGATGATCTTCCAGGAGCCGATGACCAGCCTGAACCCGGTGCTGACGGTCGGCTTCCAGATCGCCGAGACGCTGCGCCTTCACCAGAAGCTGGACAAGCGCGCAGCGGCGCGGCGCGCGATCGAGATGCTGCAGCTGGTCGGCATCCCCGCACCGGAACGGCGGCTGCACGAGTACCCGCACCAGTTGTCGGGCGGCATGCGGCAGCGCGTGATGATCGCGATGGCGCTGGCCTGCAACCCGAAGCTGCTGATCGCCGACGAACCGACCACCGCGCTCGACGTGACCATCCAGGCCCAGATCCTCGACCTCATGGCCGAGCTGAAGGACCGCACCGGCGCGGCGATCGTGCTGATCACGCACGACCTCGGCGTGGTCGCCGACGTGGCCGAACGCGTGATGGTGATGTATGCCGGCCGCAAGGTCGAAGAAGCCGCGGTCGACGAACTGATGGCGCGCCCGCGCCACCCCTACACCCAGGGCCTGCTGGCCGCCATCCCGAAGCCGGGCGCTTCGCAGCAGGCGGAAAAGGCACGGCTCACCGAAATCCCGGGCATGGTGCCGAGCCTGAAGACACGCATCGACGGCTGCCTGTTCGCACCGCGCTGCAGCCGGGCGACCGAGCTGTGCCATCGCGTCGCGCCCGCACTCGCGGCCAAGGCACCGGCGCATTTCGCGGCCTGCCACCATGCGCCGGCCGACGCGTTCGCCATGGAGCTTGCCGCATGAATGCCGCCGTGACTGTGAACCCCCTGCTCGAAGTCACGAACCTGAGGAAGCACTTCCCGCTCAAGCGCAGCTGGCTGGGTGCGTCGACCGGGCAGGTGCACGCCGTGGACGGCGTGTCATTCCACATCGACCGCGGCGAGACGCTCTCGCTGGTCGGCGAATCGGGCTGCGGCAAGTCGACGGTCGGCCGCTCCGTGCTGCGGTTGTTCGACCTGACGGCGGGCGAGGTGCGGCTGGACGGCCAGCGCATCGACAACCTGTCGGCGCGGCAGCTGAGGCCGTTGCGGCGCGACCTCCAGGTGGTGTTCCAGGATCCGTTCGCGAGCCTCAACCCACGCATGACGGTGCGCGACGCGCTGGCCGAGCCGGTCGGCAATTTCGAGCCGGCGCTGTCGCCGGCCGGCGTGCAGGCGCGGGTCGACGAACTGCTCGACCTGGTGCGCTTGCCGCGCGACGCCGCACGGCGCTATCCGCACGAGTTCTCGGGTGGCCAGCGCCAGCGCATCTGCATCGCGCGCGCGCTCGCCTCGCGGCCGAAGCTGGTGATCTGCGACGAAGCCGTGTCGGCGCTCGACGTCTCGGTCAAGGCACAGATCGTCAACCTGCTGCAGGACCTGCAGGCGGAGCTGGGCCTGGCCCTGCTGTTCATCAGCCACGACCTCGGCATCGTCGAGCACATGACGCACCGCGTGGCCGTGATGTACCTGGGCCGTATCGTCGAGCAGGGCACGGCGCGCAAGCTGTTCGGATCGCCGCGCCACCCCTACACGCAGGCCCTGCTGTCGGCCGCGCCGGGCAACGCGAAGGCGGGCCGGCGCATCGTGCTCAAGGGCGACGTACCCAGCCCGGTGAACCCGCCCGCCGGCTGCCACTTCCACACGCGCTGTCCGCATGCCTTCGACCGCTGCCGCAGCGAGGCGCCGCCGCTCGAGGACAAGGGCGACGGGCAATGGGCCGCCTGCCATCTGCAGGCGCTGCCCACCTGACCCCAGGCGCCGGACGCCTGGCAGGAACGCATCACGAAGAGACAAACCAGAGACCCACCCATGAACGCTACCCCACAGGATTCCGCCGTCGGCCAGGCCCGCGAATGGCTCGACGCGCTCGCCGCCACGCTCGCCGATCGGCAGCTGGACGCCCTGCCCGCGCTGTTCGCCGAAGACTGCTTCTGGCGCGACTTCCTCGCCTTCACCTGGAACATCAAGACCGTCGAAGGCATCGCGACGGTTCGGGAGATGCTCGCGCAGGCGCTGCCGCAGTTCGACAGCGCACCGACCTGGACGCTCGACGCGGCCAGCGTGCAGGTCGACGGCGACACGCTCGGTGCGTGGTTCCGCTTCGAGACCTCCGTCGGCCGCGGCCAGGGCCATCTGCGGCTGCGTGACGGCAAGTGCTGGACCTTCTTCACCGCCTTGCGCGAGCTCGACGGCTTCGAAGAGAAGTCCGGCCGCCGCCGCCAGCTCGGCACCGCACATCACTACGGCGCCGGCCGCCGCACCTGGCTCGAGGAACGGCAGCACGAAGAGGCGACGCTCGGCGACACCGAGCAGCCCTACTGCGTGATCATCGGTGGCGGCCAGGGCGGCATCGGCCTGGCGGCGCGGCTGCGGCGCCTGGACGTGCCGACCATCGTGATCGAGCGCAATGCGCGCGCCGGCGACTCCTGGCGCCAGCGCTACAAGTCGCTCTGCCTGCACGACCCGGTCTGGTACGACCACCTGCCCTACCTGCCCTTCCCGGAGGACTGGCCGGTGTTCACGCCCAAGGACAAGCTGGGCGACTGGCTCGAGGCCTACACGCGCATCATGGAGATCAACTACTGGTCGTCCACCGAGTGCGACAGCGCGCGCTACGACGAGGCCGCCGGCGAATGGACCGTGACCGTGCGGCGCGCGGGCAGGACCGTCGTGCTGCGGCCGAAGCAGCTGGTGTTCGCGCTCGGCGTGTCGGGCTATCCGAGCACGCCGGTCATCGAAGGGCACGAGCGCTTCGCGGGCGAGCAATGCCATTCGAGCGCCTACCGCGGCGGCGAGGACTGGCGCGGCAAGCGCTGCGTGGTGCTCGGCGCCAACAACTCGGCGCACGACATCTGCGCCGACCTGTGGGAGCACGGCGCCGAGGTGACCATGCTGCAGCGCTCGTCCACGCTGATCGCCAAGTCCGACACGCTGATGGAACGCGTGATCGGCAAGCTCTATTCCGAGGACGCGGTCGAACGCGGCATCGACGCCGACCGGGCCGACCTGATCCAGGCCTCGACCCCGCTGAAGATCGCGGCGCTGGTCAACATCCCGATCTGGCAGGGCATCGCGGAGGCCGACGCGGCTTTCTACGAACGCCTGCGGCAGGTCGGCTTCATGCTGGACTTCGGCGAGGACGGCTCGGGCCTGCACACCAAGTACCTGCGCCGCGGCTCCGGCTACTACATCGACGTCGGTGCGTCGGAACTCGTGGCGGACGGGCAGATCGGCCTGCGCAGCGGTGTCGGCATCGCGAAGATCGAGCCCGACGGCGTGGTGCTGACCAGCGGCGAGAAGCTGCCGGCCGACCTGCTGGTCTATGCGACCGGCTATGGCTCGATGAACGCCTGGGTGGCCGACATCGTGTCGCCCGAGGTGGCCGACCGCGTGGGCAAGTGCTGGGGCGTCGGCTCCGACACCACGCGCGACCCCGGCCCGTGGGAAGGCGAGCTGCGCAACATGTGGAAGCCGACGCAGCAGACTGCACTGTGGTTCCACGGCGGCAACCTCAGCCAGTCGCGGCACTACTCGCTCTACCTGGCGCTGCAGTTGAAGGCGCGGATGGAAGGCCTGTCGACGCCGGTCTGGGGAATGGAAGAAGTCCACCATCTGCGCTGATCCGGGGAGCGGCCCCCGTGCCATCCCTTCCGTGGCTCGCCGACGCGGCTAGTCCGGCGCCAGGGCCTGCGTCATCGGTGCGACCGATCCGCAGGCGGATTCCCCAGCGAGAAGTCTTCCCGGGTCAGCGTGAGGTTCGGGTTGTAGGCGCGGTCGCGCAGCAGCCCCACGCCCCAGCGGCGCTTCATGTACGCCACTTCGGAGGCGAAGCGTTGCTGTTTTTCCGGTGAGGCATCGGTGCCGCGCGTGGCCGACTCGTGGTGGTAGAGCTCCGCATAGGGCGTCCAGACGTTGCGCCAGCCGGCCTCCAGCAGCCGCAGGCAGAAGTCGACGTCGTTGAAGGCCACCTTCAGGTGCACGTCTTCCAGGCCACCGACCGCGAGATAGGTGTCGCGCCGCACCACCAGGCAGGCGGCCGTGACCGCCGACAGGGACTGGATCAGGTCGGCGCGCCCGAAGTACCCCGCCCGACCGCGCGCCAGGCCCTTGTGGCTGTGGCCGGCAACGCCGCCGATGCCCAGGACGATGCCACCGTGCTGCAGCGTGTCGTCCGGATACCAGAGCCGCGCGCCGACCGCGCCGACGCCGGGCTGCAGCGCGATGGACACCATCTCCCCCAGCCAGTCCGGCGAGATGACCTCGATGTCGTTGTTGATCAGCGCCACCAGTTCACCGCCGCAGTGCGACACCGCGGTGTTGTTGAGCGCCGCGTAGTTGAAGGGGCTGTCGATCCGCAGGACCTCGGTGTCGGGCTGGTCGTTCAGCGCATCGAGGTAGCGGCGGGCCGCCGGATCGTCCGATCCGTTGTCGATGATCAGGATCTCGTAGTTCGGGTAGCGCGTGCGCATGCGGATGCTCTCCACGCATTGGCGCAGCAGCGGCAGCGCATTGCGCGTCGGGATGATCAGCGTGACGCGCGGCGGCGTGTCCGGCAGCGCGTAGCGCGTCCGGTAGCCGCTGCCGGCCCATCCGGCGGTGGCCTGCACGCCGCACCGCGCGAAGTGCTCGTTGAGCGCCCGCTCGCTGGCCACCTGCGCATAGGGCTTGGCATCCACACCGGCCGCCGTGCTCTGCGCATGCACGCGCCAGTGATAGAGCACCCGGGGCACATGCTGGATCTGCGATGGCTCGATCCGCTCGATGCAGCGCAGCACGAGGTCGTAGTCCTGCGCACCCTCCAGCCCCACGCGAAAGCCGCCGACCTGGCGTACCAGCGACGTGCGGTAGGCGCCGAGGTGGCAGAACATGTTCTGCGAGTGGATGAGATCCGGGTTCCAGTCGGGCTTGAAGTACGGGTCGCAGCGCATGCCGGCCGCGTCGAGCTTGTCCTCGTCGGTGTAGATGAGCCGCGCCGCCGGATGACGGTTGATGCAGTCGGCGATCCAGAACAGCGCGTCTTCCTTCAGCAGGTCGTCGTGGTCCAGCAGCGCGATCCATTCGCCGTGGGCCAGCGTCAGCGCGGTATTCGACGCCGCGGCGATGTGCCCGTTGCGCGGCCGCCGCACGGCGCGGATCCGGGCGTCGCCGCGGTAGGCGTTCAGCACCTCGCGTGTTCCCGCATCCGTCGACGCGTCGTCGGCGATGCACAGCTCCCAGTGCGGATACAGCTGCGATCGCACCGATTCGATCGCAGCGTGCAGCCACGCCGGGTTGGCGTTGTAGGTCGGCATGACGACCGATATCAGCGGCAGGCGCGGCAGCGCCTGGACACGCTCGCGCAGCAGCGCCCGCGCGGGTGCGTCGAGCGTGTCGTAGCGCGCGACCCATTCGCGATAGTCCAGTGCAGCGCCCACGTTGCGGTCGGCCGCGCGCAGGTTGCCGAACGCCTGCCAGAGGCCCCGCAGGCCGGATTGCCGCCAGATGGCCGCCGTGCGTCGCGCGGTGCCCACGAGGCCCTGATGGTGCGACACCCGTTGCCCCAGGCGGCGCGCCAGCCGCCCGACGCCGCGGACCTTGCGCGCACTCCAGCGCAGCGGGCTCGCGAGCCGTCCTGCCTGGTTCGGGATCGTCCGTTCATTCATGGTCGACCTCGAACTCGATCTTCTGGAATGGAATGCCCACCAGGCCCCAGCGGATCTGGCTGGACGCCACATGCAGCACGAGCGCGTCGTGCATGTAGTGGTGCTGCACGTTGTCGTAGAGATCGCCGTCGGCCAGCGAGGCCATCAGCGTGTAGCTGCCGTTCGGAAGCATCGGCATGCGGAACTCGAAGGCCGCGTGGAAGGTCTCGCCGGTCCGCACGGCGCGGGGCGAAAAGGCCGTCAGCGGCAGCGTGTTCTCGCCGAACAGGTCCTGCCCCAGGCGGTCCTTGAGAATGAAACCGAGGATCGGATGATCGAAGCCCTGCCGGGCCATCGCGCGGATGACGAGCCGCACCGGTTCGCCGCCTTCGAAGACTGTCGACGGTGCGCCGTCCGGCCGCTCGATCGCGATCGACACGATCTCGCCGGCACCGGTCTTCCAGCCGGTCGCGTCGGCCAGGTTCGCAGGGTCGACGCGCAGGCGCGATGCGTAGTCGATGACCGGCGCCGCGTCGGGCGAACCGGCCTGTTCGGCATCATCGACGCCGTCGGCCACGCATGCCATCTCGTGCATCTCCCGCAGCTCCGGCAGCTCCGACGTCCTGGGCGTTTCCAGCGGCGCGAGCGACACCGCGCCGCCATACACCTCCTGCAGCGTCTGCCGCAGATAGGACGCCACCACCTGCTTCGACGGGCCCGACGCCACGATCTTGCCCTGGCCCATCCAGATCGAGCGCTGGCAGAGGTTCTGCACCGACCCCATGTCGTGGCTCACGAACAGCAGCGTGCCCTTCTGCTGGAACTCGCGGATGAAGCGCATGCACTTCTGGGTGAACACGGCGTCGCCCACCGACAGCGCCTCGTCGACGATCAGGATGTCCGCATCGACGTGCGCGATGACGGCGAAGGCCAGCCGCACGTACATGCCGCTCGAATAGGTCTTCACCGGCTGGTCGATGTGCGCACCGATGTCGGCGAACGCGGCGATGGCGTCGAAGCGGGCATCGGTCTGGGCACGCGACAGGCCCAGCAGCGATGCGTTCATGTAGACGTTGTCACGCCCCGAGAACTCGGGGTTGAAGCCCGCGCCCAGTTCGAGCAGCGCCGCCACGCGGCCCTGCGTTTCCACCGTGCCGAGGGTCGGCATCAGCGTGCCGCAGATGGTCTGCAGCAGCGTGGACTTGCCCGACCCGTTGCGCCCGACGATGCCCACGGTCTCGCCTCGGCGCACCTGGAACGACACGTCGTCCAGCGCCCAGAACTCCTTGAAATAGGGCTGCGTCGGCAGGCCCAGCAGCTGGCGCGCCGGGGGGACTACGAACTGGCGCAGGCGGTCGATGGGGCGGGCATAGGTGCGGTAGCACTTGCCCAGGTTTGCCACGTCGATGGCCAGGTCTTCAGAGGACATCGGCGAACCCCGTGCGCGTCTTCTGGAACCAGGCGTAGCCCAGCCAGGCCACCGCGGTCGCGATGGCGAGATAGAGGCCCAGCCCGGCCCAGTCGGGCAGGTGCCCCCAGATCACGACCTCGCGCATCTGCTCGATGATGAAGGTCAGCGGATTGAGCTGGATCCAGGGCTGCAGGCGCGGCGGCAGCGCGCTCACCGGGAAGAAGACGGGCGACAGGAACATCAGGACGGCCGTGGCCATGCCCACGACCTGCGCGATGTCCCGGGCGAAGACGCCGACCGAGGCGAGAAACCAGCCGCAGCCCATCGCCAGCACGATCAGCGGAAGGAACACCAGCGGCAGGAACACCGTCGTCCATTGCAGATGCCCGTTGAAGACCCCGAAGGCCAGCAGCAGGACCGCCGTGCTCGTCGCCGCATGGAACAGCGCGGCGCCGGCCGTGGTCGCCACCAGCGTCTCGAGCGGGAAGACGACCTTCTTCACGAAGTTGGTGTTCGCGAGGATCAGGCCCGGCGCCCGGTTGATGACCTCGGCGAAGAAGGCGTGCACGATCATTCCGGCGAACAGGACGATGGCGAACTGCGTGCGGCCGCCCGGCCCGCCGGTGTCGACGCCCCACTTCGCCTTGAAGACGACGGAGAAGACCAGCGTGTAGACCGCCAGCATGAACAGCGGGTTGAGGAAGGACCAGAACAGCCCCATCCACGAACCCTTGTAGCGGCCGCTGATCTCGCGCCGCGTCATGCGGGCGATCAGCTCGCGGTGCGACCAGAGCGTGCAGGCGAGGGACTTCATCGACGTGGCGGCCGCCAGGTGCGGGTTCAAACGCGTGCTCCCGGTTCGGCCATGGGATGGCGGCAGGAGGATGGTGGAAGTGGCATGGGAAGTGGACGGAAAAGCACGTGGAAGAGTTGGGCTTTGGGGGCTTGGGCCCCTGGGGGTTGGGGCTGCACCGCTACTTGGGCTGCAGCAGGTCGCGCACGATGCCCTTGCCGCCGCGGCCGACGCGGGCGTAGTGGCCCTTCAGCGCCTCGTGGGCGATCGGCAGGATGCGTGCGAGCCGGCTGTTGGGCAGCGTTGCGCGAAAGCGCTGGTGTTCCAGCTTGTCGAACACCAGCCCGATCTTCTCGACCTCGACCTCGCCCACCAGCCGCAGCATCTGGGCCAGCAGCTTCTCGGCCTTGACGGCCATCCGCGACTGGCTGTCGCCGCTGGACACAAGGGCACGCTGGACCTTTTGCAGGAAGGACTCGCGCCGCGCGCCGAGCTGGTTGTTGTCGTGTTGCCGGTAGTCGATCAGCTCTTCTTCCAGCACGTCGACGCGGCCGACGGCGGCGGCAATGATCGCGAGCCATTCGTCGTGCAGCCATTCCTCGGGAAAGGGCAGCGCATGGTCCAGCAGGCTGCGGCGGAACACGGCCGTCGCGCCGGTGACCAGGTTGCGGTGGAGCAGCGCGTCGAAGGCGCGGCCATCGTGGATGCATGCCAGCTCGGCGGGCTGCACCTCGAGCGCGTGGAACAACGACCCGCCCAGACTGCGGTTGTGCGCATCGACCAGCCGGGCGTCGCTGTGCAGCAGCAGCAGTTCGGGGCGGCGTTCGAACTCGGTCCGCAAGCGCTCGAGCCGGTGCGGATGCCAGGCGTCGTCCTGGTCGCACAGCATCACGAGTTCGCCATGGCAATGCATCACGGCCTGCTCGAAATTGCGGGTCACGCCCAGGGCCTTGGTGTTCTGGAGGATGACGACCTCGATGCGCTGGTCGGTGTTCTCGCGGGCGCATTCGTCGAAGGCCGCCTGTGCGATCTCGACGCCGCCGTCGGTCGATGCGTCGTCCGAGATGACGATCTCCGACGGCGGATGGGTCTGGCGGCAGATGCTGCGGACCTGTTCGCGGATGAAGGCCGCGCCGTTGTGCATGCACAGCGCGACGGAGACCTGGGTCATGGCAGCCGCTCCTGTGCAGAAGCGAGCGGGATCAGCCTTGCCAGGTGCCTGTGGTCCCAGCGCAGGAAGGCCCGCAGCAGCAGCGCGTCGCCGATCGCCAGGGTGGCGATCGAGCCCCACTCCCAACCCGTCATGGCCGGTCTCCGGCTCGCGCCGGAAAAGATGCGGGGAGACCGTGTTCGCGGCCAGTCGCCGGATGCGTGTCGAAGACGTTCAATGTGAGCTCCGTAGTGGAGCCCGGAGTCTCGAAGGCTGTCTTTGCTGGCGGATTTCGCCGTGTTGCGGCTTTGTTGCCGGACCTCGCCAAGCTGCCGCTGTCTGCGGCCAGCCGCGGCGAACGTCAGGCTGGCGGTGTGCGGCTCACGGCCGGAACGAAGATGTAGCCCTCGTTGCGCACCGTGCGGATCAGCTCGACCGGCGCGCCGCTGCGCGACAGCTTGCGCCGCAGCCGGCTGATCTGCACGTCGATCGCGCGGTCGTAGCTGTCGGCGTCCGCGCCCATCGCATAGCCCATCAGTTGATCGCGGGTCAGCACCCGGCGCGGGTGCTGCGCCAGCGCCCGGAGCAGGCGGAACTCGCCGTCGGACACGGACACGATCTGGCCTTCGGGGTCGTACAGCAGGCGGCCAGCCACGTCGAGCCGCCAGCCGGCGAAGTGCAGCGATGCGTCTTCCGCGTCCTGCGCCTCGCCCACGCCCACGCCGTCGCGGCTGTGCGCAGGCGCTGGCAGGTCGCGGGGCGTGGCCGGCACGGGCGTCGGCGCGGATGCCGGCACGGGTGCCGGCCCCGACACCCGCCGCAGCACGGTGCGGATGCGTGCCAGCAGCTCGCGCGGGTTGCAGGGCTTGGCGAGATAGTCTTCGGCCCCGATCTCCAGGCCGATGATGCGGTCGATGTCGGTGCCCACGGCCGACAGCATGATGACCGGCGGTGCGCCGCTGTTCTGCAGTTGCCGCAGCGCCGTCAGGCCGTCCTCGCCGGGCATCATGACGTCGAGCACGATCAACGCGTAGGTCGACTGCGCCAGCCGCTCGCGCATCTCGCCGGGATGGCCGGCCACGTCGACCTGGAAGCCGTGCTTCTCCAGGAACGACGACACCAGGCTTCGGATGCCGGCGTCATCGTCGACGACAAGGATGCGGGTGGAAAGATTCACGTTGGGGACCGTTCTGCGGCCCGGGATCATAGGCCGGGAACGCCGGCCGCCGACACAAAGCTGCAATCCGGCGCAATACGGCGACATCCGGCCACCCGGGCGAACCTGCAAAATGCCGCTTTTCCATCGACCCGAACGCGCCACCATGGCGGGACCCAACGTGACATTCGGCGCCGCCCCTGCAAGCATCGACCCATGAACCCGACAGGTGCTTCACGCCGATGGCTGGGCCCGCCGCTCGCCCTGCAGATCATGGGGCTGCTGCTGGCGGGGCTGGTGGTGGCCCAGGGGGCGACGCTCGCGCTCACGCTGCTGCTGCCGCCCGAGCCCCAGTCGCAATGGGATCTCGGCGAGATCGCCCAGGTCCTGGCAGGCCGAAAGGCGGTGGACCGCAGCACCCGGCTGCAACGCACGCTGCAGGCAGGCCCGCCCGAGGCGAAGGGCCCGGGCTGGCTGCTGTCCGACAGCACGCGCCGCGATCTCGCCCGCCTTCTCGAGCGGCCTGAAGAAGAAGTCCGCCTTTATTTCTACACGCCGTTGCCCTTCGCAGGCACGGGAACCGCGGCGAACGCCGTCCGCCCCGCGCCGCTGGCCGTGCGCAAGGCACCGCTGCGGCTGGCCGACGCGGACCCGGACAGTCTGGACCGGTCGGGCTTCCTGCGGGTCCAGGCGGGCGGCGGTCCCGGCGGCGGTGGCATGGGTGGATTCGGCGGGTCCGGCGGATGGGGCAACGGCCGCCCGGGTGGCTTCGGTTTTCCCGACGGTGTTCCCGGCCGCCGGGCCACGCCCGATGCCGCACCGACCACACAGCCCAAGCCCTCGGAAGGAACTCCGTCGACCAGCGGCAATGCAACCAGCCCGGCCGCCGAGCCCGCAGCCGCGGCAGCCCGGCAGGCGCCGGCAGGCACGGACAGCGCAGCGGCAACCCCATCGACACCACCCTCGGCCAGCCGCGACGCGGCACCTGTCGCCGCCCCGGCGCAATCCGGCAATGGCGCCCCGCAGCCTCCCGCTGGCGCAGCGGGTACAGCGGGTACAGCGGCCCCGGCGCGCAGTGGTGCGGCCGACGCGCCTCGGCCCGGCCCGAACGCGAGCACGCGTCCGCCCATAGAACGCCGCCCCGCAGCGCCGCCGATGGCCGCGACGAGCACACCGTCCGCGTCGCCAGCACCGGCGACCGGCACGCGCGCCGCGCCCGTGCCCGAAACCCAACGCAGGATCGCGCCGGCGCCGAGCCGGCCTTCTGCACCGGCGCCATCGGCCGCGATCGTTCCCCGAGCCGCCGAGGTGTCGCGGCCGCCAGTCGCCGCGGTATCGCCGGCACCCAAGCCTCAGGCGGCGCCCGCGCAGCCCGTGGAGGTGCGGCCTGCCGCGCGCGGGCTCTTCGGCCTCGCACCGGCGCCCTTCGTCGAGGGCGACTTCGTGGCGGCGGTGCACACGACCGAAGGCAGCTGGATCGTGGTGCAGCCGATTCCCGAACCCTTTCCGAATGCGTGGCAGCGCCGGGTGCTGCTCTGGTTCGCGATCGCGGCGGCGGTGGTGCTGCCGGCCGGCTGGCTCTTCTCGCGCCGGCTGGTGCGCCCGATCAGCGGCTTCGCGCAGGCGGCCGAGCGCCTGGGGCGGGACCCGTCGGCGCCGGTGCTGGCACTGGAAGGGCCGGCCGAGATCGGCCGCGCCGCGCAGGCCTTCAACCGCATGCAGTCGCGCCTGCGCAGCTTCGTCGACGACCGCACGGTGATGATCGGCGCCATCAGCCATGACCTCCGCACCCCGCTCACCCGCATGCGCTTTCGCATCGAGGACGTGCCCGACGACGTGCGCGCCGGCATGCTGGAGGACGTGGAAGAGATGGAACAGATGATCGGCGCCGTGCTGGCCTTCATCCGCGACGCCTCCACGCCCGGCACGCGCGAGCAGATGGACTTCGCGAGCCTGGTCGACGACGTGGTGGAACAGGCCGTGTTCGTCGGCAAGAACGTGCGGCTGGAACACACGGAGAGCGCGCCGGTCGACGTCGACGCGATCGGCATGCGCCGCGTGCTCGACAACCTGATCGAGAACGCGGTGAAGTACGGCACGCAGGCCCGCGTCCGCCTGTTCCGGGAGGGCGACAGCGCCGTCGCCGAGATCAGCGACCGCGGCCCCGGCATCGCGGACGGTGAGCTGGCACGCGTGTTCCAGCCCTTCTATCGAACGCCGGACGCACGCGCATCGGGTGCCGCCGGCAGCGGCCTGGGACTGGCCGTATGCCGGTCGATTGCGCGGGCGCACGGCGGCGATGTCGAACTCAAGCCCGGGCCGCACGGGCTCGTCGCGCAGCTGCGCGTTCCGCTCGCCATGAAGGTTGCCGCATCAGCGTGAGCCGTCCATTGGCGATCGGTCTGCGACAGAACGCTCCCGATCGCGTCAGGGCGCTGGGTGACGCACCTGCGCCGGCACCTCGTACAGCTCGAGAGGAAGACCGTCAGGATCCTGGAAGAAGAAAAATCGGCGTGACGTGAACTCGTCCACCCGGATCTCTTCGACCGGCACGGACGCCGCTTCCAGGTGCACCTTCCAGGCGTCGAGGTCTTCGACGGCCAATGCCAGGTGCCGCAGGCCGGCGGCTTCCGGTCGGCTCGGTCGGGCGGGCGGACTGGGGAAGGAGAACAGCTCGATCTGCGCGCCGCCGGGCAACTCCAGGTCCAGCTTGAAGGAATCACGTGCCGCGCGGTAGTTCTCGGCAACGACCCGGCATCCCAGGACCTCGGTGTAGAAGTGCTTCGAACGCTGGTAGTCCGAGCAGATGATCGCCACGTGGTGGATGCCGCGCAACGGCGGAATGTTCGTCGGGGTTTGCATGGCCGCCAGTGTGGCCGCAGACGCATTCACCAGGGCGTCCACTTGGCGTAGCTCGCCGCGGACGCGACCGTGCGCTCGATGAAACGCACGCCGCGCGCGCCGTCTTCCACACGCGGATAGTCCGCGTCCGGCGGATCGTCCTGCTGGCCGCCAAGCCGCGCGCGGATGCTCGCGAAGATGCCGGCGTAGACATTGGCGAACGCTTCGATGAAGCCTTCCGGATGGCCGCTGGGCAGGCGGTTGGCGCGCAGCGCCGCCGGATGCAGCCACGGCGATGCGCGGGTCAGCCGGCGCGCCGGGCCATCGAGCGTCCGATGGATGAGCTCGTTCGGCTGTTCCTGCTGCCACTCGACGGTGCCGAGCGTGCCGGACACGCGCAGGCGCAGGTCGTTCTCCACGCCCGAATTGATCTGCGATGCGACCAGCACGCCGCGCGCGCCATTGGTGAAGCGCAGCAGCAGGTTCGCGTCGTCGTCGAGCGCGCGGCCCGGCACCAGCGAACCCAGATCGGCGCAGAGGCTCTCGATCCGAAGGCCGGTGACCGTGGCGATCAGGTTTTCCGCATGCGATCCGATGTCGCCGATGGCGCCGGCCGCACCGCTGCGGGCCGGGTCGAGCCGCCAGCCGGCCTGCTTGTTGCCATCGTCCTCGAGCGCGGTCGCGAGCCAGCCCTGGCTGTATTCGCACACCACCTTGCGCACCGTGCCCAGTTCGCCGGCGGCGACCATCGCGCGCGCCTGCCGAACCATCGGATAGCCGCTGTAGTTGTAGGTGACGCCGAACACCGTGCCTTGCCGTGCGACGGCCGCGACCAGCGCATCGGCCTGCGCGCTCGTGTGCACCAGCGGCTTGTCGCACACCACATGGAAGCCGGCCTCGACGAAGGCCTGCGCCACCGGAAAGTGCACATGGTTGGGCGTGACGATGACGACGAAATCGACGCGCTCGTCGGCCGGCCGCCGCAGCTCGTCGGCCAGCAGCGCGGCCCAGTCGCCGTGATTGCGCGCGTCGGGCAGGAACAGGTCGCGGCCCGAGGCGCGCGCCTTGTCCGGGCTCGACGAGAGCGCGCCGGCCACCAGTTCGGCCTGGCCGTCGAGCGCGATGGCGTGGCGGTGCACCGCGCCGATGAAGGCGTCGCGCCCACCGCCGACCATGGCGTAGCGCAGCTTGCGGTGGATGGTGGAAGAAGGCGTGGCGCTCATCGGTTTTCTTTGGCGAACACGGCGTCGAACGCGCCGGCCGCGGGCTTGAAGTCGAGCCGCTTGCAGAACGCCGCGCTCTCGGTGGCGCCGTGCACGCGGTCCATCCGGCTGTCTTCCCACTCGACGCTGAGCGGGCCGGCGTAGCCGATGTCGTTGAGCGCGACGATGACCGACTCGAAATCGATCATGCCGCGCCCGACGCTGCGAAAGTCCCAGAAACGGCGCACATCGCCGAAGCTGGTGTGGCCGCCGAACACGCCGACCGTGCCGTCGCCCTTGCCCCACCACACGTCCTTCATGTGGGCGTTGTAGATGCGGTCGTGGAACAGGCGGATGAACTTGACGTAGTCGACGCCCTGGTAGCCCAGGTGGCTCGGGTCGAAGTTGAAGCCGAAGCGGCGGTGGCCGTGCACAGCCGCGATCGCGCGTTCGGCGGAAGCGATGTCGAAGGCGATCTCGGTCGGATGCACCTCGAGCGCGAAGTTGATGTCGTGTTGCTCGAACACGTCCAGGATCGGGCTGAAGCGGCGGCCGAAGTCGGCGAAGCCCTTGTCCCAGAAGGTCTGCGTGGTCGGCGGGAACGCATAGGTGGCGTGCCAGACCGACGAACCGGTGAAGCCGGTCACGGTCTTCACGCCGAAGGCCGCGGCCGCGCGCGCGGTGTCGGCCAGCTCGCTGGCGGCGCGCTGGCGCACGCCTTCGGGCTCGCCGTCGCCCCACACATGGTCGGGCAAGATCGACTTGTGGCGTTCGTCGATCAGGTCGCACACGGCCTGGCCGACCAGGTGGTTGCCGATCGCGAAGCACTGCAGGCCATGCGACTGCAGCAGTGCCCGCTTGTCCTGCACGTAGCGCTCGGAGGCGAGCGCCTCCTGCACGTTGAAGTGATCGCCCCAGCAGGCCAGCTCGAGGCCGTCATAGCCCATTCGCCGGGCGAGCGGCGCCAGCTCGGCCAGCGGAAGGTCGGCCCATTGGCCGGTGAAGAGAGTGACGGGTCTTGCCATGGTGTCTGCGGGGGCGAGTGAGGATCAGAACGGCGAGTCGGGGTGGTAGAAGTCTTTTGCGTTGTCCTTCGTGATGAGGACCGACGGGATGATCGTCGTGGCCGGCAGCTTCTCGCCCTTCAGGCGGGCTTCGGCCGTGAGCTTGATCGCGTCGTAGATGAACTTCGGCGAGTAGCTCACGTCGGCACCGATGCGCTTGTCCTTGCCGTCCATGATGGTCTTGACCATGCCCTTGGCGCCCGCGCCGCCGAACACGATCTTGATGTCGTCGCGCTTGGCCTGTTCGATGGCCTTCAGCACACCGACCGCCATGTCGTCGTCGGCCGCCCAGATCGCGTCGATGTTCTTGAAGCGCGTGAGGTAGTCCTGCGTCACCTTGAAGGCGTCGTCGCGGTTCCAGTTGGCGTACTTGGCGTCGAGCAGCTTCACGTCGGGGTTGGCCTTGAGCACCGCGTTGAAGGCGTCCATGCGCTCGTTGTCCAGCGTGGTCGCGATGCCGCGCAGCGCCACCACGTTGCCCTTGCCGCCCAGCGTCTTCACGATGTACTCGGCGGGGATGCGGCCGAAGGCGGTGTTGTCGCCGGCCACGTACGCGTCCTGCGCGCTGGTGTCGGTCAGGCCGCGGTCGACCACGGTCACGTAGGCGCCCTTGGCCTTCACCTGGGCCACCGGCTTGGTCAGCGCGGCCGATTCGAACGGGAAGATCACCAGCGCGTTGATCTTGGTCACGGTCGTGAAGTCCTGCAGCTGGTTGGCCTGTTCGGGCGCGCCGCTGGCGGTCTTGATCGTGATTTTCAGGTCCTTGTGTTCCTTCTCGAGGTCCTTCTTCGCCTGGTTGGCCCAGTAGTTGATGCCGCCCATGAAGCTGTGCGTGGCGGCCGGGATCGAGACGCCGAGGTTGACCTTCTCGGCGGCCAGCGCCGGCAGGCTGGCCAGGGATGCGGCTGCGATGGCCGTGAGCGCGATACGACGTGTGAAACGTGTCATGACGGATGTCTCCTTGTGGTTGAGGGAAGCGGGAACGGAACAATGAACACAATGACTTTTCGTGGAACACCGCGGAACCGGCTGGGCCGGGCCGCTGGTGTGGCCCCCGGCAGGGGGTTGGCGGAGCGACACGAAGTGCGCGAAGACTGGGGGCGAGTCATCTTCTGCTGCGCTGCAGGAACGCGACGATGATGATCACGAAGCCCTGCACCGCCGCGTTGAGGTACACGCTGATGATGCTGGTGAGGTTCAGGATGTTGCTGATGACCGACAGCAGGATCGCGCCGATCACCGTGCCGGTGATGCTGCCCGCGCCGCCCTTGAGCGCGGTGCCGCCGACGATCACCGCGGCGATCGCCTCCAGCTCCCACAGGAGGCCGGTGGTGGGCGACGCCGAGCCGAGGCGCGGCACGTACAGCAGCGTGGCGATGCCCACGCAGACACCCAGCAGCACATAAGTCAGGATCTTCACGCGGTCGACGTCGACCGCGGCATAGCGCGCCACCTGCTCGTTCGATCCGATGGCCTGCACGTAGCGGCCGTAGGCGGTGCGGTTCAGGATCACGCCGCCGATCACCGCGACGATGAAGAACACCCAGACCGGCACCGGAATGCCCAGCAGGCTCGCGTAGTACACCGGCGCGTACAGGTCCGACAGCTCGTTGTCGAGCGTCAGCGCGCCGCCATCGGCGAAGTACGTGAGGTACGCGCGAAAGATGCCGAGCGTGCCCAGCGTCACGATGAAGGGCTCGATCCGGCCCTTGGTGATCAGCAGCCCGTGCGCCAGCCCGAACATCGCGCCCAGCACCACCGCGAGCCCAGCGCCGAGCACCACCGCCATCAGCGGCGAACCGGTCGCCGGCCCCGCCCAGTTGATGAACATGATCACGCTGCCGGCGATCAGCGCGGCCATCGAGCCGACCGACAGGTCGATGCCGCCCGAGATGATCACGAAACACATGCCGACCGCGATGATGCCGATGAAGGCGGTGCGGGTGAGCACGTTCATCGCGTTGTCGAGCGTGGCGAAGTCGCTGTTGAGCAGCGTGCCGGCGATGCACAGCAGCACCAGCCCGATGACCGGGCCGACGCCGTGCAGGCGCTCGGCCCATCCGGGCTTGTTCTCGGCGCGGTGCGCGGCGGCCTCAGGCGTTGGCATGGTCATGGGCTGTTCCTGTGGCATGGGCGATGAGTTCTTCTTCGGTGAGATGGTCCGCGTCCAGCGTCGTTACGAGCCGGCCGGCGCGCATCACCGCGACGCGGTGGCACAGGCCGATCAGCTCCATCAGCTCGGACGAGACGACGATCACGGCGAGCCCTTCGCGGGCCAGTCGCTGGATCAGGAAATAGATGTCGCGCTTGGCGCCGACGTCGACGCCGCGCGTGGGCTCGTCCAGCACCACGACCTTCGGTTGCGGCTGCAGCACCTTGGCCAGCGCCAGCTTCTGCTGGTTGCCGCCCGACAGCGACGACGCGCGCGCATCGAGATCGCCGGTGCGGATACCGTAGTCCTTCACCGCCTCGGCCAGCGCGGCGCGCTCGGCGTCGGGCTTGAGCCACGGCGTGGCATAGCGCTCCAGCGCCATCAGCGTGAGGTTCTGCCGCAGGCCGAAGTGCACGTGCAGGCCCTTGCCCTTGCGGTCTTCGCTGAGGTAGGAGAAGCCGTTCTTCGCGGCGTCGCGCGGGTTGCGCCAGCCCTTCTGGTTCGGCACCGTGCGGCCGAGCATCTCGACGCTGCCGCTCGCCGGGCGCAGGCCCAGCAGGCCTTCGAACAGCTCGGTACGGCCGGCACCGACCAGGCCGGCAAAGCCGAGGATCTCGCCGGGGCGCACCTCGAAGCTCGTGTCCTGCGCCCAGCCGGGCACGCTGAAGTTGCGCACGCGCAGCGCGGGCGCACCGCCCTGCACCACGGCGTCGCGCGGCGGATAGAGGTCGGCCAGCTCGCGGCCCACCATCAGGTTCGCCATCTGCTGGCGCGTGACGTCGGCGGTCAGCGCGCGCGTGACGAAGCGGCCGTCGCGCATCACGATCACGTCGTCGGTCACGCGCTCGACCTCGTCGAGCTTGTGCGAGATGTAGACGATGGTCACGCCATCGGCACGCAGCTGCGCAATCAGCTTGAAGAGGCGCTCGGTCTCGCCGGGCGTCAGCGTCGCGGTAGGCTCATCCATGATCAGCAGGCGCGCACGGCGGGCGATCGCCTTGGCGATCTCGACCAGCTGCTTCTCGGCCACGATCAGGCGGCGCACCTTGGTCTTGGGGTCGACCTGCAGGCCGACCTGGGCCAGCGCGGCCGCGGCGTCGCGCTCCATCGATGCGTCGTCGAGCAGCCAGCCCAGGGGCGGTTTCTTCTTTTCATGGCCGAGGAAGATGTTCTGGGCCACGCTCAGGTCCTCCGCCAGGTTGAATTCCTGGTGGATCAGGACGATGCCCAGCGCCTCGGCGTCGCGCGAACTCGCGAACTGCTGCGGCGCGCCGTTGATGCGCAGCGTGCCGGCGCTCGGCTGCTCGTAGCCCGACAGGATCTTCATCAGCGTCGACTTGCCCGCGCCGTTCTCGCCGAGCAGGCCATACACCCGGCCGGGTTCCAGCGAGAAGCTCACGCCGTGCAGCACCTGCACCGGCCCGAAGGCCTTGACGATCCGGTCGAAGTCGACCGACACGCCCGTCGCTGTGCTGGCCGTGGCGGCGGATGAATGCTTGTCTGTCATGGCGCCACTCCGCGGACCTTGAGGGTTTCCTGCATGGCCAGCACGCCGGCACCGGTGACGCCGGCCTGCGCGCCGAGCGGTGTGTACTGGATCTCGAGATGCCGGGTCGACAGCGCCAGCGAGCGCTGGTAGACGCTCTGCCGCACGGCCGCCAGGAACAGCGGACCGATGTGCGTGATGCCGCCGCCGATGAAGATGTGCGACGGATTGAAGAAGTTGACGACCGACGCCAGCATCTGGCCCAGCAGGCTGCCCGCCTTCTGGATGATGCCGTTGGCCGCCGCGTCGCCGGCACGGCCGGCATGCCCGACGTCGGTCGCATCGATCCGCCCGGTTCGTCGCAGGCAGTCGGCCAGCGCTTCGCTCTGCCCGTCGTTCGCCGCCTGCACCGCCATGCGCGTGATGGCCGGCCCGGCGGCCATCACCTCGACACAGCCGACGTTGCCGCAATGGCAGCGCGGGCCTTCCTGGTCGACGCAGATGTGGCCCACGTCGCCAGCCGAACCGGCCGCGCCGCGGTACACCTCGCCATGGCAGACGATGCCGCAGCCGATGCCGGTGCCGACCTTGATGACGAGAAAGTTGGACAGCGAGCGCTTCAGCCGCCACAGCTCGCCGAGCGCCATCAGGTTGACGTCGTTGTCGACGAAGACCGGCGCGGCATAGTCCTCGCGCAGCAGGTCGCGGATCGAGAAGCCGTCCCAGGCCGGCATCAGTGGCGGATTCACCAGCTGGCCGCTCTGGAAGTTGACCGGACCCGGCACGCCGATGCCGATGCCGAGCACCTGGCGGGGAGTCGCTCCGCAGCGCGCGAGCAGTTCACGCAGGATGACCCGCACGCGGGCCAGCACCACGCCGGGACCCTGCCGCACATCGGCGGCTTCGGTGTGTTGCGCCACGGGTTGCAGGTCGGGCCGCAGCACGGCGATGTCGAGACTGGTGGCGCCGATGTCGATGCCGACCAGCACGCCGAGCGTGCTGCTGAGCTGGAGGTTTTCGGCGCGGCGGCCGCCCGAGGATTGCTGCAGGCCGGCTTCGGCCAGGATGCCCTGGTCGACGAGCCCGGCGATCAGCGCGTTGGTCTTGCTCTTCGAAAAGGCCAGCCGTTCGGCCATGCGATGGCGCGAGCCGCCGGCCGACCAGAAGGTCGTTTCCAGCAGCAGCATCTCGTCGGCAGTGAGGCCGCTCCAGCGTTCCAACGTGTGTCTCCGTCGCTTGATCCGGCAGCGTGTGGCCGGTCGCCTGCGGATACTAGAGGTGCACCTTCAGCCAGACAAGATCCAACTTCGGACAAATTCAGGTCAAACTGTCACGACCAAGGTGCCGTTCATCTCCTCATGCCCGGTGCCGCAAAAGACATCGCACAGGAAGATGAAGCTGCCGGTCCTGTCCGGCGTGAACTCGAGCATCGCGTCCTTGCCGGGCACGATGTCGGTCCGGACATGGAAGTCGGCCAGGTTGACGCCCATCGGGACCTCCGGTGCGCTGAATTGCAGGATGACGGTTTCGCCCTGCTTCACGCGGATCTCGTCCGGCACGAACACGAACTTCCTGGCAATCACCTTGATCACCCGCGGCGTGGGCTTTGCAGTTGCCGCGAGCACGGCCGAGCCCGCGGCGAGCGAGCCGAGTGCCGCGGCACCGGCGGCCACCATCCATGTGCGTCTGCGTGTATCGATCGGCATGGCTTCAGGCTTTCTGAACGGGGTATTCGGTGATGGCGTAGTCGGCCTTCTTTGCCTGCGCCTGGATCTCGCGGAAGCCGAGGCCCTTGTACGGCTGCGCGGGGTCCCACGGCAGCGGCGTGCGCTTGGGTTGCGAGCCGACGACGGGCAGCGGGAAGATCAGCGACTTCGCCGAGTGATGCGGAATGTGGCCGGTCATCTGGTGGTGCTCCTGATGGATGTGGCCGTAGAACACGGTCACGTTGTCATGGGGCATCAGCAATGCGACTGCCTTGGCGCCGTCGCGCGTGGCCCAGTCCCATTGGGGTGCGAGGTCGAACAGCGGCCGGTGCGCGAAGACGACGATGTGCGCGTCCGCCGCCTGCGTCTTCAGGTCCTCTTCGAGCCACGCGAGTTGCGCGTCGCCGAGCTGGGCGCCCGGGTCGCTCACGTTGTCGAGCACGATGAAGTGGACGCCCTTGTGGTCGAAGGTGTAGTGCGTCGGCCCGAAGAACTCCTTGAAGGCCTTGCCGTTGTCGAGCGAAGCGTCGTGCTCGCCGGGGATGAATCGCACGTCCTTCACCTTGAGCGCCCCGACGATCTCCTTGAATTCGGCCATGCGCTTTCGGCGTTCCCTGGGGTCGTCCGTGGTCTGGGTCAGGTCGCCGGTGAAGACGACGAAATCGGGCTGGACCTCGAGTGCATTGACCGAGGCGACGGCCTTCGGCAGCGTGCCTTGCGCGTAGGGGTTGGGCGGCCCGTCGAAGCCCCAGTGGCTGTCGGAAAGCTGCACGAAGTAGAAGTCCTCCGGCGCCGCAACGCCCGCGGCGTCCGCCGCCCGAGCAAGGCCCGAAAGGCCTGACATGAAGACGGCACCGCCGACGCCTGCCAACTGCATGAACTGCCTTCTGTCGAATGAACTCATCGCTGTTCTCCTGGTTGGCGGCACGTTTGCGGTGCCGCATGTGTTCGGCGCAAGGGCCTGTGCATTGACATACCCGTCGACCCGCAGAAATATTCCCGGGCCACCTGTGCCACCCGACGGAATTGGTCAGGTATGGGGAATAAAAAGGCTGCGAACCCGGTAGAGGTTTGCAGGAAGGATTCGCGATGAGCGACGACGAGAACTTGCGGAGATTCGAATTGCTGGCATTGCCGCATCTGGATGCCGCATACAACCTGGCACGATGGCTCACGCACAACGATCACGATGCGCAGGACGTGGTGCAGGAGGCGCTCGTTCGCGCCTTGCGCTACAGCAGCGGCCTGCGCGGAGAAGGCGCGCGCGCATGGCTGCTGCAGATCGTTCGCCACACCTGCTATTCGTGGCTGAAGGAAAACCGTCCCGCCGAACGCGTGCTGTTCGACGACAGCGACGAGGCCTGGCACGACATCGCTGCGCCGGTCGGGGACGAGCCGCAATCGATCGCCATCCGCAACGAAGACCGCAGGAAGATCAACGAGGCGATCGCCGCCCTGCCGATCGCCTATCGGGAGGTGCTGATACTGCGGGAGCTTGAAGACCTTTCGTACACCGACATCTCGCGGATCGCGGAGATTCCCGTGGGCACCGTCATGTCGCGGCTGGCGCGGGCCCGCTGGCTCATGCGCGCAGCCCTGTCACCGGCGGCACGGCCCGTTCTGCGTCCCGTTCCGCGGACCGCGCAAGGAGGAGTCAAGTCATGAATACGCGGAATCAAGCCATCCAGATCCATGCCTTCGTGGATGGCAAGCTGGACCTGTCCGACCAGCTCGACATGGAGGCGCGGTTGCTCGTCGACATCGACCTGCAGCGCCGGGTCGAAGAAGCTCGCCAGTTGCGCAAGGCCATTCGCGAGAATGCCGACTACCACGCTGCGCCGGAAGCGCTTCGGGCGCGCATGGCGGCGCTGATGTCCGGTTCTTCACCGCAGCAGCAACCGGCTGCTCGACCGATCGATCGCGCGCCGAAGGCCGGTACACCAGCCGGCTTCGCTGCAACGCTGCGGACCTGGCTCTCGTGGCGCCCGCTCGCGGCCTCGCTAAGCTTCGCGGCGATAGCCGCCGTGGCAGTCAATCTTCTCTGGCTGCAATCCTCGAAAGAGGAACAGTTGTCGGACGACGTGGTCGCAAGCCATGTGCGCTCCACCATCGGGCCGCATCTGGTCGACGTCTCGTCGTCCGACCATCACACGGTCAAGCCGTTTCTGTCGTCGAAGCTGGGGTTCTCGCCGCCGGTCGATGCGCTGGCATTGCCGGGCTCGACATTCCTGGGCGGACGCATCGACTATCTCGAAGAAAGGCCGGTCGCCGCGCTCGTCTACAAACAAGGCGAGCACATCGTCAATTCGTTCGTGTGGCCGGGCAAGGGGTCGGACAGTGCGCCGAGCTATTCCGTGGTGCGCGGCTTTCGAACGGCTCACTGGCGTTTCAATGGCATGACGCATTGGGTCATCTCCGACGTGAACGCGCAGGAGTTCGACGCGGTCGTGAAAGCGGTACGGCAACTCGACGCGGCACCTTAGCGATATCGCGAGCGAGGCTGTTGACGCCCGTATGCCGTGGGCGACCGCGCTCCCAAACAACGCGCCTGTCCGGACTGCTTCGTCAGACCTCCGCGAGCGCGGACCAGTCCTTGTCGGCCCATCCGGTGCTTGCGGCACGGGCCAGGCGCTCCCGCACCACGGCGGCGCCCGGAAGGCTCACGCCGCGGTCGGCCGCGGCGTCGGCGGCCAGGACCGCGTCCTTGAGCCCGAGCGCCAACCGGAAGCCGGGTTCGTAGCGGCGCTCGGACAGGTTCTTGCCGTAACGCTGGTAGCTGGGGCAGGCGAACAGCGTCTGCGTGACCACGTCGAGGAAGTCCGCCGCCGGGAGACCGTACGACGTGGTGAGCGTGCACGCCTCGGCCATCGACTCGATGGCCATCGTGATCATCATGTTGCCGGCGATCTTCGCGATGTTGGCGCGTACCGGGTCCTCGCCCAGCCGCCAGGTCTTCTTGCCGATGGCATCGAGGATCGGCTGCACCCGCGCCACGTCGCCTTCCGCGCCGGCGGCAAGGATGTTGAGTTCGCCCCGCGCAGCGACGGCCGGCACACCGAAGACGGGGGCCGCGACATAGCCGACCGAGACCTTGCGATGCAGGGGCTGCATTTCGGCGACCAGCGCAGGCGAGATGGTCGACATCACGAGATGAACCACGTCGCCCGTGGCCGACGCCAGCGCGCCGCTGTCGAGCAGGACGCTGCGCACGGCCCGGTCGTCCGACAGCATCGTGATCACCACGTCGTGGCCGGCGAAGGCCGCGGCCGGCGATGCGAGCGGGGCCACGCCTTCGAGTTCCGACACGGCTTCGGTGCGGCGCGCCCAGGCGGAAACGGCGTGGCCGTGCGAGACGAGATGGGGAATGATGGCGGAGCCCATGCTGCCGACGCCGATGAATGCGATCTTCATGAAATTGTCCTGTTGACGAAAGCTTGCCGATGCCGATGCCGATGCCTATGCAGCGGCCCGTGCCGCATCCCATAGCCGCATCACCTGCGTGACCGCGGCATCCAGGCTCGACGCATCGATGCCGTCCCGTGCCAGCGTGGCAAGACCGGTCAGGAAGCTGTCGAACACGGCCGCCAGTGCGGCGGCATCGGTCTCTGGTTCGAGTTCTCCGGCATCGATGCCGCGTTGAATGCAGGCCAGGATGCCGGCGTGCGTCTGGACGCGCGCGTCGCGCAACGGCCGTGCCACGGCGGCATTGGCTGGCGACGGCGCGCTCATCGCGCCCAGTGCGACCATGCAGCCGCGCGGATGGCCGGGATCGCACTGCATCGCGGCCGATCGGCGCAGCGCGGTCTCGAGCGCCTCGCGCGGCGCAAGCGCTTCGTCCTGCAGACACGCAGTGACCTGCCCGTGCGTCGCCAGATACAAGGCCACCGACTCCTGGAAGAGCGCCTCCTTGGAGCCGAACGCGGCATAGAAGCTGGGCGCGGAGATGCCGCCTCCGAGCCCGTCCTTCAGCTGTGCCAGCGACGTCGCATCGAAGCCGTGCTCCCAGAAAAGGTGCATGGCCTGGGCGACGGCGGCGTCTCTGTCGAAAGTTCGGGGGCGTCCCATTCGGGCCAAGTGGATCTCCTGCTTCAAGGACTTCGATACTAGTCGGTACAGAAGTCGTTGGCAAGGCACGCGAGCCCGCCGTATCCGCGGGCATCGGCAAATCTGCGAGTCCAGGCGCTGCCGGTCGCCTGCCGCCACCCGCCTATTTCTTGCGGACCTTGGCCTTGGGCACGGAACTGGTTTCCGACGCGTGATGCGACGCCAGCGATCTCGACGTGCACAGGGCATCGAAGTCTTTGACGAGGTCGCTCAGGCTCACCGCGCCGAGTCTCTTCACGAGCAGCGCCTCGGCCTGGGCCAGCGCCTCGTCCAGCGCGGCGTTCACCACTTTCTCGACCGCGCACTGTGGGTTGTCGGTCGTGTTGCCGATGGCGAAGATGTGAGGGCCGCCGACCGCCTCGTGGACGTCCAGAAGCGTCACGGCCGCGAGGTCGCAGGACAGCCTCCACCCACCGCCGTGGCCCTTTTCGGAGCCGACGAAACCGGCCTTCTTCAGTCCCGACATGGTTCGCCTGACGACCACCGGATTGGTGTCGAGCATCTTGGCGATCTGCTCGGAGGTGAAGGGTTGTTCAGTGCGCGCCATGTGCAGCAGCACATGGAGCATCCTGGAAAGCCGGCTATCGCTTCTCATGTTCCACACCGGTCACACGCGCGCCGGTTCCATCGTTGAGCATCATGAAGCATTGTAAGTTGCATGAAATCGCCTCGCCACCTATCATGCAACTTCAATAGTTTCTCAACTCCGGACATGCATGCGCCCGGACTCCACTTTCAGGAATCGCCCATGGTCTACGACGCCATCATCATCGGAGGCAGCTACGCCGGCCTCTCCGCCGCCTTGCCGCTCGCACGCGCGCGCCGCAGCGTCCTGGTCATCGACGAGGGTCGACGCCGCAATCGGTTTGCCGACCATTCGCATGGCTTCCTGACACGGGATGGTGCGAAGGCGTCGGACATCGCGGCCATTGCACGCGAGCAGGTCCTGGCCTACGACACCGTCGAATGGCTGGATGCCCAGGCCGGCAGCGTGACCCGGACAGATGCCGGATTCCGCGTCGAGGTCGACGGAGTGGGCGCGCAGACGGCGAAGCGGCTGGTGCTCGCCACCGGTGTGGTCGACACGCTGCCCGCCATACCCGGGCTCGCCGAACGTTGGGGCCGCCAGGTCTTCCATTGCCCCTACTGCCACGGCTACGAGCTGAAGCAGGGGCGGATCGGTGTGCTCGGCACCTCGGCGATGTCCGTCCATACCGCGCTGCTCCTGCCGGACTGGGGGCCGACCACGCTGTTCCTCAATGACACGGTCACGCTCGACGCCACGCAGCGGTCGCAATTGGAGGCGCGCGGCGTCGCGATCGAAACCGCGGCGGTGGAACGGATCGACGGCCAGCTCGACCTGGTGCTGCGGGACGGCCGAAGCATCGCACTCGACGGCTTGTTCACGACCACCCGGACCGCCGTGGCAGGCAGCGCCGCCGCCGCGCTGCGCTGCGAGTTCGCGGAAGGCCCCTTCGGACCGATCATCAAGACCGACGGCATGAAGGCCACGACGGTGCCGGGTGTCTTCGCGTGCGGCGACGCGGCACGCGCAGGCGGCTCGGTGGCGCTGGCGGTCGGGGACGGAACGCTCGCAGGCGTCGCGGCCCATCAGTCCCTGGTGTTCGAACACCGCTAGTCGCCAGCGAGATCCGAATGTCGACCCACGTCTTCAACGATCCCCAGGCCATCGCAGACTATGCGCAGCGCCCGCCACGGCAGGTCCCCGGTTTTGCGGACATGCAGCGCATGAGCATGCTGCTCATGGCCGAGAGATCGCCGCCCGACGCGCGCGTCCTCGTGCTCGGCGCCGGCGGCGGTCTCGAACTGGCGCTGTTCGCGCAAGAGCAGCCGGGATGGCGATTCGACGGCGTCGACCCGTCGGGGGCGATGCTGCAACTGGCCCGACAGAGACTGCAGCCGCACCTGTCGCGCGTGCGATTCCACGAGGGATACATCGACGACGCGCCCGCCGGCCCTTTCGACGCGGCGTGCAGCCTGCTGACACTTCACTTCATCGAGCGGGACGAACGGCGCCGCACGCTGACCCGATTGCACGAGCGACTCCGCCCCGGCGCACCCTTCGTTTCGGCGCACTTCAGCTTCTCGCAAGAATCACCGCAACGCGAGCGATGGCTGTCCCGGTATGCCGCCTTCGCGGCGTCTTGCGGCGTTGCACCTGCCGACGCGCTGCGCGCAAGCCGAACGATTGGCGCTCGGTTGCCCATCCTTTCGCCTGTGGAGGACGAGGCCCTGCTGCGCGATGCCGGGTTCACCGACATCGAAGTCTTCTACGCAGGCTTTGGTTTCCGGGGCTGGGTGGCTTCGGCGTGACGGGGCGCCTCCGAGCGAGAAGGCATGTGCAGGATAACGTGGAGAGCTTGATGCAACGCGATCCCTAGAATCGCGGCATCTATGCCGATGTTCATATCCACCGTTTCCAATTGTTACCACTTGAGACCATCCATCAATGCTCCGAAGCAGCATTGAGCACATGGCGCCACGCATGCCCTTCAGCGTGCAGGCTATTGGAAACGGCCAGCCCACGGGCGTCGGCTCTGGCGATCCGTTGCATCGCCAACCTCGAACCCCGGCCCCATCCCTCCGCAACCCGCATCTGAACCGTCCGTGCAGATGCCCCGCAAACTGATGTCTCCGCGGGACGCGGCGGCGGCCGACCGCTCAGATGCGTTTCGCCAGCAGGCGTTGAAGCGACTGCAGCTCACTGCCGCCGAGATGGGCGTGATGGCCGTGGTGGGTTCTGCGGTCGTGCTCCTGGTGCGACTGCTGATACCCACGCCGGAATACGTCTGGCTGCGCGTGCTGCTGCTGCCATTGACGGCGATATTCGCCTATGTGATCGTCCGTGCGCCTTCGGTGCGGACCTACGGCGCCGCCTGCATGGCGACCATTGCGACAGTGAGCTTCAACAGCTACCTGGGTGCGCTGGGCACCGACCGGCCGCTGATGTACTTCCTGCCGGCGGCGATCATCATCATGCTGTCCACCAGTTTCTTCTGGGTCACGCTGGCCCAGTGGATCGGCGGCGCGGTGGTCTGCTATGCCTTCTTCCTGCCCTTTGTGATCGACCACACGGCCAGCCGGGCCGACGCCGTGTTCAGCATGCTCTTTGCGACGATGGCACTGATGGCGGGCTTCGTCAGCCATATGCGGCTGCAGGACTACCAGCGCCACGCTTTCGAACAGGAATGCCGGCTGGCCGAACTGTCGATCACCGACACGCTCACCGGCGCCCGCAGCCGGGCCGCGTTCCTACAGCAGGCCGAACAGGTGGCGGACAGGGCCCGCGCCACGGGTGCGCCGCTCACGCTGCTGTATCTGGACATCGACCATTTCAAGCAGATCAACGACGGCTACGGCCATGCGGCCGGCGACGCCGTGCTGCGCGGCATGGCCGGCGTGCTGCAACAGGCATTGCGCAACAGCGACATATTCGGCCGCCTGGGCGGGGAAGAGTTCTGCGTGCTGCTTTCGGAACAGGACGAGGACAACGCCCGGGCGCTGGCAGAACGCCTGCGCGCCCTGCTGGCGGCGGTGCCGCGGCCGGACGGCCAATTGACGGTGTCGGCCGGCGTCGCGGGCATGCGCGACGGCGAGTCCGTCACGCAGACGCTGCACCGGGCCGACCTCGCGATGCTCAAGGCCAAGCAGTCCGGTCGCGACACGGTGCGCGTGGCCGACGACGTCTCGCTGCCGGCCGGCGGATGACCGCCGGCGGTCTGCGGCCGATGCGCCCGTCGATCGCAGTCCGACGACCCCGCCATCGATCTGCTGGATGACATGAAACTGTCGCTTGGATCGACAGGTCCATTCGTGCATATTCGGTCTTCCGTAGATGCCCCTGGACGAAGGAGCAACCATGTCAGGCGATGGGTCTCGCAACAGGTCGACGACAAGACACGAGCAATCGATGTCTGCATTGATCGAAGGAGTTTATGAAGCCGCCTTCGGCAATGGCGGATGGGGCGGCGTCATGGCGATGATGAAGGAGCGATTCGCGTCCAGCGCCGAGACCTTCTACTTCCTCGACTTCGAGACCCGCCGTTCGCGGCCCGTGCATCTCGGTGGCATCACCGACGGCTGGTATGCATCCTTCGCCGCGAAATATTTCACCAGTGACAACCCCTGGATCACCCATACCGGTGCGTTGCACCAGCCCGGTGTGATTCGCACCAACGAGCGTCTTGCGACGTACACGCGGGACCCTCAGATCCTCTACCGGTCGCAGTACTACAACGAGTGGATGAGGCCCCAGGGTTTGAAGTACACGATCGGCAATACGCTCAAGACCGAGAGCGGCACGATCGTCAACGTCACCCTGCTCCGGGACGCCGACGCGCGAACCTTCCAGCCCTCGGAAGTTGCGGCATTCGAGCAATTGAGCCGCCATCTGGAGCGCGCCCTGCGGGTCGGCGTTCAGCTCGAGTCCGCAACGGCCGAGCGTGATCGCTTCGCGGCCATCTTCGAGCAATCGGCGCATGGCCTGGTCATGCTGGACATGCGCGGCAAGGTTCTCCACGTCAATCCAGCCGCGCGCAGACTCCTGGAACAGCGGGATGGTTTGGCGTTGTCCCACAACCGGCTTCAGGCGATCAACGCCGACGACCAGCATCAACTGGATTCGCTGCTCAGGCCCTTCCTGCGCGGCCACATGGTCGCGGCCATCGGTGCGCCGTCAGGCATCGTGATTCGGCGAACGGCCGCAGGGCCGTTGTTGCTCAATGCCGCGCTGCTGCCGCAACGCCAGCATCTCCTGCTGGAATCCGGGCCGGTCATCCTGATGACGATGACGGACCCGGCAGCCAAACGCATGCAGAAAGGACATGCACCGAGCCTTCGCTATGCATTGACCGCGGCCGAATGGCGTCTTGCTCAACGGCTCGTCAAAGGCGAGAGCCTGCGGGAGATCGCAGCGGCAGACGGTCTTTCCTATGAAACCCTGCGTGGCTATCTGAAAGTGCTGTTCCAGAAAACAGGCACGAATCGGCAGGCGCAATTGGTCGCGCACCTGATCGGTGAGTTCGCGAGTCTTTGAACGAAACGGATCCGGGCACCGGAGATATCGGGCGTCTGACATGAGTCGGCCTCTTCACCCCCCAATTGAGGGGTGTGCAAATGGATTGCACTTTCTAGACTGGATGCACGTCCCTCGGAGGCGGACTGCCACCCATTGAATGCGGCCGCACTGCCCGGGTTCTCGACGCTCGAGGAGCCAACTGTGAACAGCATGTTATCGATCGCCGCATTGATGGTGTTTCTCGCGGCTGCGGCTTACATGGCACGCAAAGCCTGGATCGAAACGCACAGCGGCAATACCGCCGTTCCCATCAAGGAAGCAACGTTTCTCTATCTCAAGGAACGCTGGCTGCTCGCTTCCCTGGGCGCAGTGCTTTCGGTCCTGTTCGCATTCTGGGGACTCTTCTTCTTCGTCATCATCTACTGCTTCTTCAGCAAAGGGCCGGGCAGCTATCGCCTCAAGGCGGGCCGCAAACGCTACACCGCGTTGACTGCGGCCGAGAGATCGGCATGGCAGATCGAGCTGGGCGCCGATCGCGAGCCGCGCCTGCGAACGATCGACGACATGATCTCCGAGAAGAAGCGGGTGGTAACCCATGCGGCTTTCTTCGACTGGCAGAAGAGCTGGCTGTATTTCAACCTCAGCCGTTCGCTGGCCACCATGGACAGCAAGGAGCTGGAGTTCCTGCGCCTGACCGAGACGCTCTACACCATGGGCGCGTTGTCCGAAGAACGGTACAACCATTGCCGCTTCGGCCTGATCTGGGGCAATGGCAAGGCAAGCGTGGAGCGCTACGAGTTCGCCGGCGAGGGATGGGACAACGTCAGCGTGCGCGACGGCCAAAGTGCGGTGCGCTATGTCATGGACCTCCACAATGCCGGCGTCGACAGCACGGTCAACGAATTGCTGGGGCACCTGGAGCATCAGGTGGAAGCGTCCGCCCCCGACTCCAACCTGGGCCTCGTGCTGTCGGGTTTCAGCAAGCGCCTGAGCGGTGGCAATGCCTGGCTGTCGGCCGAAGAAGCGCTTGCCCCCACGTCGGTCTTCCGGCTCCATAAGGAGCGTGTGGAGAAGGAGCAGGTGCTGTACCTCGGCCCGCTGGAAGGCAGCGATGTGCCGCTGAGCTATACCGGCGAAGGCGCGATGATCACCATCGCACCTTCGCGCTCGGGCAAGACCCAGTGCCACGTGTATCCCGCGTTGCTGTCCTGGCGGGGGCCGGCGGTGGTGCTGGACGTCAAGGGCGAGATCTACGCAGAAACAAGCAAGTGGCGCGCCGAGAACGTGGGCCCGGTGTACAAGTTCAGTCCGCTGGACCCGGCCAACAGCCATTGCTACAACCCGCTGAGTTTCATCCGGCAGGACAGCGACTGGATCTGGGCGGATGCCCGCTTTCTGGCGGACATGATGATCGTGCCCTCCGGCGCGGCCGACCCCTTCTGGGAGAACAAGGCGCGGGATGTATTGCAGGCGGCCATTGCCTATGTGAGCTATTCGAATGGCCCGGACCAGCGGCCGATGTCCCGCATCATGGACATCATCCACGGCGGCAGAGCCTGGGACGAGATGGTCACCGGGCTGCAGATGGCGGTCGACGTTCGCAGCATGACGCAGCAAGGCACGGCCTTGTCCACCATGAGCGAGAAGACGCGCGACAGCGTCCTGCAGACGGCACAGGGCAGCCTCAGTGCCTGGAGCGGCGAGCAGATCTACCGGACCACGCAGAAGTCCGACTGGAGCCCGCTCGACCTGCGCGATGGCAGCCACGCCACCATCTACATCTGCCTGAAGCCCAACATGGTGGAGAGCTATATCTCGCTGCTGCGGGTGTTCATCGCCCAGCACATCCGGATGCTGACGGCCGACCTGCCGCCGCGCGACGCCGATCCGATCCTGTTCATGCTCGACGAGTTGCCCCGCCTGCGGCACATGCCGCCGATCGAGGAGGCGCTGGAGATCGGCGCAGGCTACGGCCTCCGGCTCTGGATGTTCACGCAGAACCTGGGGCAGATGGAGAAGGCCTACCCCAACGCTGCAGGGATGATCGGCGGGTGCGCCGTGCGCATCTACATGAACCCCGCCTCCGCCGACGGAACCACCGAGAAGTTGTCCGAGGAACTGGGCTACCGCCAGAGTGTGATGGACGGCAGCCGCCAGAAGCTGGTCGAAGCCTCGGAGCTGGGCGGCCCGGAATACCAGTCCATCCAGCTCGTGATGGCAACCAACAGCAAGCCCGCACGCGCAGGCAAGTCGCGCGCCTTCGAGCATCCGGTCTACAAGGAACGGCTGGCCAGCCATTCAGGCGGAGGGCGCTGAGCCATGACCATCACCGTTTCAATGCCCGAGATCGACCGCCAGATCAAAGAACTCGAAGAGCAGCGGCAGGCGTTGATGGGCAGGCTCAAGGAGATGGAGGCGCAAGAAGCCAGGGAAGCGCCGGGACCCGGGAGCGGACCGCAGGTCGCGGCCCACCCGCCGGGCCCGGAACTGCGCCAGAAGGACCAGGCTGAACTCGGTCGCATCGAGGTCGAACTGCAGGAGCTGCAGGCCCTTCGCCGGACGGCCGAGCTTGCGCTCGAGAACGCACTCGCCCGCTTGCCGCAGGAAAGCCAGAAGACTTCGCTGTTGCCGCCCGATCAGACGCTGGCCACCCGGCAGCAGCTCGAGGAGCAGGACAAGGAACAGAAGCGTGGCCTCCAGGTGGAGAAGCACGATCTCGGCGAACAGATGGCGGAATCGAAGGCGCTCGCCGAGGCCGCCTTGAAACAGGTCGGCCTGACGCACACACCGCATGCGCTTCCTCTCGCCGAGCTCTCGCATCCCACCGACCCCGTGGGCACCGCCCTGCTCTATTCAGGAATGGGTGCTGCCGCGCTGATACCCAAGGTGGTGGAATTCGCGAAGGAGCACGGAGAGGATCTGTCGAAGGCCGGCTCCGCGCTGTGGGAAGCCGGGAAAGCGCTGGACTTCAACCGCGACCGGGCCATGGCCGAACTGGCCCACCAGCACAGGGACGACCCGCCCTCGCAGGGCAGCCAGATGATGGAGATGACCGGCAGGCACCAGGCCGAGCATCAGGAGATCGTCAAGGCAAGCCACGAGGCGCAACGGCAGGCCGAAGAACTCGCCGAGCAAAAGTACGACCAGTTGCGCAAGGCACTGGAACAACGGATCGAACATGCCGCCCCCGAAGTGCAGGAAGTACTGAGAACGGCACTGGAAGACAAGATCAGGCAGGACGCACAACTCGCCGAAGAACGGGCGCGCCAGGCGCGCGCCGAAGAAATCGAGCGCATGAGAAGGCAGCACGAGAGAGAGATCGACGCACGTTGATCGATCTGATCTCGGTGCAGCCGATCCGGGTTCTCAGTGCGGGCGTCCCTGCCGGGCAGGCGTCGATCGAAGGTCCCACCAACTCACGGCCAGCAGCACGACGGTCGTGAGCCAACCCATCGTCAACAGGTCGACCTCGAGCGAAATCGGAATGAGGGCGACCAGGGCCAATGCGCCGACGATGTGCGAGGCGGCAAGGCGCCCGTAGACCATCTTCTTGTAGATCGCGCTGCCCAGCAGATACACGGCCGGCCCGCCGATCAGCACCGAGACGGAGGCCGGCGAGAAGCCTTGGTGCGGATGGGCGAGCACCAGGTCATTGGCCACGGCACTCCCGATGATTCCCGCCACCAGGATGGCATGCACGTAGTGGAAGTACGCCCCGATGCGGCCCGGATCGTCCGACTGCACGATCTTCTCGCTGGCGTCCTTGCTGGTGGTGCCGAAGTACAGCCACCACATCGCCAGCGTTCCCAGGAATGTCGCCAGAAGCGCCGACACGATCGGCGTGCTCCACTCGGCTTCGGCAAAGGTGGCGCCGCTCGCCAGCAGGGTTTCGCCCAGCGCGACGATCACGAACAGCTGGCACCGCTCGGCCAGGTGGCCGCCCTCGATCGTCCAGTCGCGTGTGCGCGAGCGCCCCAGGCCGGGCAACGCGAAGCCGAACATCGGCGAGAGGTATTCACACAGGACGGCAACGATCCACAGGCCGATGCGCAGCTCGTGTTCGGCCAGTCCGCCAGCGATCCAGAACACGCCGGAGATCACGAGCCAAGCCAGCATGCGGGCATAGTTGTTCGCCAATGCGTGGCCGCGCGGAAGCATCCAAAGGATGAAGGCCGTGCGCCCGATCTGCATCGCGGCGAACGCCACCGCGAAGACCAGCCCGCGCGTGCCGTAGGCCTGCGGAATGCTGGAGGCCATGATCAGTGCCAGCAGCATCGTGACGAAGATCAGCCCGCGCACACGCGGTGTCTCCGGGTCGAACCAGTTGGTCACCCAGCACGTGTACTGCCAGCCGAGCCACACGGCGAACCAGAGGATCAGCGTTTCGACCACGCCGACGAGCGTCAGGTTGTGCAGCAACTCGTGGCTGATCTGCGTGACGGCGAAGACATAGACGAGATCGAAGAAGAGTTCTTCGTAGGTGACGCGGGCATGGTGGCCGTCGCGCTGCCGCAGGATCGACCGCTGGCCGGCCTTGTCGAGCTCAGCCACGCGAAAGCCTCCAGGCGGTGATGGCTGCGGCGTCGTTGCCCCGCAGCCATCCGAAGAAGATGAAGACCGCCAACTGGACGGTCCCGCCCACCATCACCAACGCCATGTGCATGAGTTCCTCCCGATGAATCTCTCGCAAGCCAGTTAGCAAGTGACATACCTGCCGTTTCCAGAGAGTCTCTGCAGATTGTCTGTTCAATGATGGGACTTGGAGCGCCCGATCACCGGTGCAGTCGTCAATGACTCATGGCGTGCGAGCCGGTTCGTCAGTCGGGATCGCGTGGCCGAAGGATGTCCACCTGCCGCGCTGCCAGCAACGGCAGGATGCGCTGAACGACCAGCGCCTGGTAGTGCGCCGACTGCCGATGCGCCTCCAGCGCCGCGTCGTCGCGATAGCGCTCCAGCAGCAGCACCGAAGCCGGTGCATCGACGGCTCGGAACACCTCGTAGCCCAGGCAGCCCGGCTCGGCGAGCGAACGCTCGCGGAGCTCGGCGACATGCGCGAGCACGTCGCCCAGGCGATCGGCTGACACCTGCCAGCGGGCCACCACCACGACCGGGGTGACGGCGCCGGTCATGCCTGTGCTCCCAGGGCCTTGGCGATCGCCTCGCCGACCAGGCTGCCCGACTGCGGGTTCTGGCCGGTGATCAGGCGTCCGTCGACCAGGAGCTTGGGCGTCCACGGAGCGGATGCTTCATAGAGACCGCCCTCGTCGCGCAACGCGGCTTCGAGGTCGAACGGTACGTCGCTGCGGGCATAGCCGTCTTCTTCCGCCGTCGAGAAACCGGCGACCTTGCGACCGCGCAGCAGCGGCGTGCCGTCACCGAGCGTGACGCCCAGCAACGCAGCCGGGCCATGGCACACGGCGGCCACGACCTTGCCGCCGTCCCAGGCGCGCCGGACGGCGGCCTGCACTTCCGGGTTGCGCGTGATGTCGACCATCGGGCCCAGGCCGCCGGGGAAGAAGACAGCGTCGTAGTCGAGCACGTCGACCTCGGACAACTTGCGGCTGCGTGCCAGGCGACGGTATGAAGCGCTTTCCACGAAGCCGGCCTGCACGGCATCGGTGCCGTCGAACCCGTCCTCCGGCGGCTTGCCGCCTTGCAGGGAGGCGTACTCCACCGCGATGCCGGCCTTGTCCAGCGCCTCGAACGGGTGGGCAATCTCCGGGAAGAAAAATCCGGTGGCGCGGTCATGGGGGCCGATCACCGCTGCATTTGTCACAACGAACAGGACATGCTTGACGTTCATGATTCACTCCTTGATTTCGGAAACCCGGCGATTCCGGGGTGAAACGAAGATTAGGGCGACAGGCGTCTTTCGAGTAGGTCTGAAGATGTTGACGCATTGGCTTATCCATATTGACAATCGACGGCATGAGCTCCAACCCGCCACCGATCCTGGATGAACTGCGCGCCATGGCGATCTTTGCCACCGTCGTGCGCTGCGGCAGCTTTGCTGCCGGTGCGCGTGCGCTGGGCCTGACCCGCGCGGTCGTGAGCCACCACATCCGCAGCCTGGAGACCAAGCTCGGCGTGCCGCTCGCGCAGCGCAGCACGCGCAGCTTCAGCCTGACGCCCGCGGGCGACGCCTTCCGCGTGCACTGCGAGCGCCTGCTCGACGAGGCGCACGACGGCATCCGCGGCATGGAGCTGCTGCGCGCCGAACCACGCGGCGAGGTGCGCATCACCTGTTCGCATCACTTCGGCAACAAGCGGATCCTGCCGGCGCTGCTGGCCTTCCGCCGGCGCTATCCCGCGATCCGGCTTCACGTCGCGATGAACGACACCAACATCGACCTCGTGCAGCAAGGCATCGAACTGGCCGTGCGCGCCGGACCACTGGCGGATTCGGATCTGGTCGCGCGTCGTCTGGTGAGCGAACCGACGATGCTGTGCGCGTCGCCCGCTTACCTGCGGCGCCACCGCGCGCCGACGACGCTCGCGGACCTCGCAGTGCATCGCTGGGTGATCTATCCGCCCACGCAGCGATCGTTGATGGGCATCCACGATGGCCAGCCCGTCGAGATTCCGGTGCAGGGCGACATCGTGACCGACAGCGCAGCGTCGCGGCTGGCGTTCGTACTGGCCGGCGAAGGCATCGCACGGCTGCCGGCCTACGACGCTGCCGCACCGCTCGCTTCGGGCGAACTGATCCGGGTGCTGCCCGAACTGGAAACCGCGGCACTCGAGATCCACCTGGTCCACGGCAGGCGCATCGGGCCGAGCGCACGGCTGCTGAGGGACTTCCTGCTGGCGGCGATGGAGGGTCAGGACGGATAGCCGGCGCAGAGGCAGCATCTCCAACCCTTATGGCGAGGGTCAGAACTAATTATTGGACGCCATCCACCCTCGTTTCTACGATGAGCCTCATGTTCAGCTCTCGTGAAGAAACCGGTAGACACCATGCTTGAAGCGCCTCCGATGCACTCGTCCGGGCAGGACCCGGTGGCCATGCAGATCCGCTGGAACCGACTGGTTTCGATGATGGATGAAGCGGACATCTCCCTGCTGCACTCCGCGTTCTCCACCATCGTGAGCGACTCGCGCGACTACGCCGTCATCCTGCTGGACAGGCACGCGCGTTCGATCGCACAGGCCCAGATATGCGTGCCCGCATTCACCTGCTCGCTACCCGGTGCGGCCCGCACGATGCTCAAGCAGTTTCCACCGGAAACGCTGCAGCCTGGCGACGTGCTGTTCACCAATGACCCATGGCTCTGCCATGGGCACCTGCCCGACTTCCACGTGGTGAAGCCGATCTTCCACGACGGCCGCATCGTGGCGTACTACGCCGCGGCAGCGCACATCTCGGACATCGGCGGCAGGCTCGACGAACTCGTGGCACGCGACGTCTATGAAGAAGGCCTGCGCCTGCCACCTTGCAAGATCTACAAGGCGGGCCAGGCCAACGCGGACGTGATGGCCATCCTGGAGGCGAATACGCGCTATCCGCGGCTGGTCCTCGGCGACCTTGGCGCCATGATCGGCGCATCCGCCGTCGTGGAAGAGCGATGCGCCGAGTTCCTCACGGACTACGGCGCGGATGCCATCGACGAGACCGCCGAAGAGATCCTGCGCCGCTCGGAAGCCGGCATGCGCGAAGCGATCTCCGCGCTGCCCGACGGCGAATACGCCTTCGACCTCGAATGCGACGGCTACCTCCAGCCGACGCACATTGCACTCAAGCTGACAGTCCGGGGCGACACCATGTCGCTCGACTACACCGGCTCCAGTCCGCAGCGCGCGGACGCCTCGGTGAACTGCGTGCTCAACGTCACGCATGCACATTCGATCTTCGCCGCCAAATGCAGTCTCGTGCCGGACCTGCCGAACAACGAGGGGCTGTTCAGGCCGATCAGCACACATGCGCCGGAAGGCTCCATCCTCAACGCGCGGTTCCCGGCTCCGGTGCGAGGGCGCTCGATGACCAGCTACCACCTGCACCAGGCGATCTTCGGCGCGCTGAGTTCCGTGATTCCGAACCGCGTGCGTGCCGGAAGCGGTTCGTTCTGGTGGGTGTCCTGCTCGGGACGCGACGAGAGCGGCGAACCCTTCGCGTTGCACGTCCTGCCCAACGGCGGCACCGGGGCCGTGCTGGGGCACGACGGCCATTCGACGATGTCCTTCCCGGGCAACGGCACCATCACGCCGATCGAGATCATCGAGACCAAGGCCGGTGTTCTCGTCGAAGAACGGTCCTTCTGGGAAGACTCGGCCGGCGCAGGCGAATCGCGCGGCGGCCTGGGCCAGGTACTGCGCTTCCGCGCACATGCCGCGGGCGTGCGCATGACGCTGCGGCCCGACAAGGTGCGGGTGCCACCGCCCGGGCTGTGCGGCGGCAAGCCCGGCGCGCGCGGGCAGTTCCAGGTCGACGGCAAGGACATCCCCATCGAGCCGTTCTTCCTCCATCCCGGCCAGACGCTGACCCTCAAGCTGCCAGGCGGCGGCGGCTTCGGCGACCCTTCGCGGCGAGACAGGCAACTGCTCGAACGCGATGTGCGCCATGGCCTGGTGAGCAGACGCGCGGCACGCGAAGACTACGGCATGCGCGAGGACGTGGCCGAGGGCCTGCAGCCATGAGCGGCCACGCCAATGCGGTGCAGTCCTTGCGCCCTCCCCGCCGATACCGGCTCGGCTTCGACATCGGCGGTACCTTCACCGACTTCGTGCTGATCGACCGTTCGACCGGCGCACTCAAGCTCGCCAAGTGCCTCACGACGCCGCACGATCCCTCCGAGGGCGTGGCCCAGGGCCTGCAGGAACTGCTGCACGGCACCGGCATCACCGGTGCGGATCTCGAGATCGCCGTGCATGCGACCACGCTCATCACCAACTCGCTGATCGAGCGAAAGGGCTACCGCACCGCATTGCTGACGACCGCGGGCTTTCGCGACACGCTCGAGATGGGCACCGAGCTGCGGTACGACAACTACGACCTGTCGATGCAGATGCCGCGCCCGCTGGTCGAGCGGAACATGCGCTTCGACATCACGGAGCGCATGGACTCGTCCGGCGCGGTGGTTCGGGCACTGGATGAAGACCAGGTACGCGCCGTGGCAGGGGCGCTGCGCCAGGCGGGCGTGAAGGCCGTCGCGGTGGCGTTCCTGCATGCCTATCGCAACCCGGAGCATGAGCGCCGTACGGCAGCGATCCTGGCCGAGGAGCTTCCCGAGGCGGCCGTGAGTCTCTCGAGCGTCGTCTCCCCCGAGATCCGCGAATACGAGCGCACCAGCACCACGGTGGCGAACGCTTATGTGCAGCCGATCGTGCGCGACTATCTGGACAAGGCGATCCAGACGCTCGCTCGCCAGGGATACCGCCGGCCGCTGCACATGATGATTTCATCGGGCGGCGTGTCGGACAGCGAAACCGTCAAGAAGCTGCCGCTGCGCATGCTCGAGTCCGGCCCCAGCGCCGGCGTGCTGTCGGCGATCCACTTCGGCCGCCTGATGGGCCTGCCGGACCTGATCACCTTCGACATGGGCGGTACGACCGCCAAGATCGGCGTGGTACGCAAGCACGAGGCCCGCAAGTCGAACCTGTTCGAGGTCGGGCGCGTGGCGCGCTTCATGAAGGGCAGCGGCCTGCCGATCCGCATTCCGCACATCGAGCTGATCGAGATCGGCGCGGGCGGCGGAAGCATCGCCCACGTCGACCGGCTCGGTCTGCTGGCCGTCGGCCCGCAGAGCGTCGGCAGCGCGCCCGGGCCGGCGTGCTACGGACTGGGCGGGACGTTGCCGACGGTGACCGACGCCAACGTGGTGCTCGGTTATCTCAACCCAGGCTACTTTCTCGGCGGCGCAATGCCGCTGGATGCCGCCGCGGCGCAGACGGCACTCGAGCGATCGATCGGTGGGCGGCTCGGCCTGGATGCACAAGCCTGTGCGGCCGGTGTCTACGAAGTCGTCAACCAGAACATGATCGCGGCCAGCAAGGTCCATATCGCCGAGCGAGGCGAAGACCCGCGCAGCTTCTACCTCTTCTCGTTCGGCGGCGCGGGCCCCTCCCACGCCTATGAACTCGCGCGCGCCTTGCACATGAAAGGGGTCGTCGTTCCTCCCGGCGCAGGCGCGGCGTCGGCCACCGGGCTGGTGGCAAGCCCTGTCTCGTTCGACCTCGCGCAGAGCGTGTCGACGCGCCTGGCGCAAGCCGACTGGAGCCGCATCCGCGAGGTGTTCGATGACATGGAACGGGAAGGCCGCCGCATCCTGCAGGACGCCGGTGCCGAGGCGGCCGGCGTGCGCCGCTTCATGGACCTGCGCCACTACGGACAAGGCCGCGAAGTCACGGTGGAAGTCGATCCGGAACGATTCGCGCAAGCCGATCCGTCGGTCATTGCGGCACTGTTCTATGAAGCCCATTTCGAGCGCTACGGCCATGCACACCGGAACCTTCCGGTGGAGCTGGTCACCTGCCGCACGACAGTGACCGGGCCCGACATCGACATGCCCCTGCTGCAGCCACGGCAGACCGCAGCGAGCGATGCGTCCGCCCTCAAGGGCACGCGGCCCGTGTACTTCCCCGAGCTGAAGGCGTATGTGCAGACGCCGGTCTACGAACGCGCCCGGCTGGCGGCAGGCACGTCCTTTGCAGGTCCCGCCGTGATCGAGGAACGCGAATGCACCACCGTGGCCGGCCCCAGCGCCCGGGTACGCATCGACGAACTGGGTGCGATCTACCTCGAGCTTCGTCAGTTTCCATGCCCACCGGCGCAACGCGGGTGAGCCCATTCCAACCAACCTCCGAAATCCGACCCCATGAGCTTCCGTCGTTCTCAACCCATCCCCTGGCCCGGGCGCCTGTTCAAGTCCCTGGCTGCCGCCTGCATGCTCGTGCTCGCCGGTAGCGGCGCGCTGCTGCCGGCCAATGCAGCGGCGCAACAGGCGGGCACGCTGACGGTCGCACAGGGCTACGACCCCGTGTCGCTCTGGCCCAACGTCTCGACCTCGCAGGAGCAGATCAACGTCGGCAATGCGATCGTCGAGTCCCTGTACTGGAGCAGTCCCCGGACTGGCAAGGGCGAGCCGGTGCTCGCGACGGGCTACCAGATCGTCGACCCGAAGACCATACGGATCCACCTGCGCAAGGGTGTGAGCTTCTCCAATGGCGAGCCCTTCAACGCCGATGCAGCGCTCTTCACCTTCAAGATATTCACGGACGTGAAGATCACGCCGGCCTATGGCCGCTATGCCGAGCCGATCGAGAGCGTGACGAAGGAGGACGACTACACCATCGTCATGCACCTCAAGCACCCCTATCCGGCGATGGAGATGCTGCTCGGGCAGATCTACATGGTTCCACCGGCCTATTGGCAATCCGTCGGTGGCGCCGAAGGATTCGGCCGCAAGCCCATCGGCACCGGTCCCTTCATGCTGACGGAATGGGTGCGCGACAGCCGCATCGTGATGGACGCCAATCCGAAGTACTGGGGCGCAGCGCCGAAGGGGATCAAGCGCCTGGTCTGGCGCCCGATCCCGGACGACACGGCACGCGCGTCAGGGCTGCTGGCCGGCGAATTCGACATCGCAGTGAACATCCCGATCTCCGCGTCCGGGCCGATCAAATCGGGCAAGGACGTCGCCCTCGTCAGCACCCCGAGCTTCCGCATCTTCACGGTCGATCTGTCGAACCTGCCCGAGCATCCGGGTCCGTTGCAGGACAAGCGTGTGCGCCAGGCCATGAACTATGCGATCGACAAGCAGGGCCTGATCGACGGACTCTTCGAGGGGCAAGGCCGGCTTCTCAGTGGCCAGGTGCTGCGCAAGGAACAGCCGGGTTTCGATCCGGCCGTGAAGGACTATCCCTATGACCCCAAGAAGGCACGTGCGCTGCTTGCCGAGGCGGGCTTTCCGAATGGCCTGGACATCGCCTTCAAGTTTCCGGTGGGCCGCTATGCGCAGGACAAGGAGGTCGCAGAAGCGATCGCGGGGATGCTCGCCGATGTGGGCGTGCGGGCCAAGATGGTGTCGCTGGAGGCCGGCGAATTCCTGCGCCAGCTGAGCGCACGCGAGCTGCAGCCCATGGGTTATGTCGGCCTGGCGCCAGCGGACGACCCGGACCCGCAGATGGCCCAGTACCGCTCCAACTGGCGTTACTCGTATGTATCCAACAAGACCCTGGACGGCCTCATCGATGCGGGCGCCCGCGAGATGGATCCGGCCAAGCGCGCGCAGATCTACCAGCAGGCCGGCCGCCTGATGAACGACGAAGCGTCGGTGATCTTCCTGTTCCAGGCGGTCGACCTGTATGGCGTCAACAAGCGCGTCAAGGGCTTCGTGCCCCGCGGCGACCAGCGCTGGGTTCTGCAAGGGGTTTCGAAGGACTGAAGGACGACTGGCGCCATGCAAGGCGCCAGCCCGTCCCGACTGCGACTGCGACTGACACACGATGACCCGATATTTCCTGCGGCGGCTTCTGTACACCATCCCCTCGCTGGCCGGCGTTCTGGTGGCCTGCTTCTTCCTGACCCGCTTGAGCGGAGACCCGACCGAACTCTTCCTGCCCATCGATGCATCGGCCGAAGCGCGGCAGAGCTTCCGGCAGGCCAACGGCCTCGATCGTCCGCTGCCGGCGCAGTTCCTCGCTTTCGCCGAGAAGGCGGTGCAGGGTGACTTCGGCAAGTCCCTGCGCTTCAGCGAACCTGCGGTCAGCCTGTTGGTGGAACGCCTCGGCGCCACGATCGAGCTCGCGCTGGCCACACTGGCGATATCGGTCCTCATCGGGATTCCGGCCGGCATCGCGGCGGCGTATTACCGCAACAGCCCTGTCGATGCGGTGGTTCGCCTGTTCGCCGCATTGGGGCAAGCGGTGCCGACGTTCTATTGGGGCGTGCTGTCCATCCTCATCTTCGCGGTCTGGCTGCGCTGGCTTCCCACCGGCGGCAGTGGCGGCCTGCTCAACCTGATCCTGCCCGCGACCACGCTGGCATCCACGCTCATCGCGCTGATCGCCCGCGTCATGCGGTCGTCGATGCTGGACGTGGTCCGCAAGGACTACGTGCGCACGGCCCGCGCCAAGGGTCTCGCCGAGTTCCCGGTGGTGATGCGCCACATCGTGCGCAATGCGTTGATCCCGGTCGTCACCGTGATCGCGCTCCAGTTCGGCGTACTCATGGGCGGCGTCATCGTCACCGAGACCATCTTCTCCTGGCCGGGCGTGGGGCGTCTCGCCATCCAGGCGATCTATGCCCGCGACTACCCCGTCGTACAGGCCGTGGTCTTCTTCTTCGCGGTGGTGTTCGTGCTTGTGAACCTGCTGGCCGACCTGCTGCAGGCGGCACTCGACCCGCGCGTGAGCCACGCTTCATGAGCGCCGTGCCAACCGTCCGGCCCGCGTCGCCACCGCGGAAGAACCGCTCCCGAGTCCTGGCCTCGCTGCGCGGCCCCGCGGCCATCCTGAGCCTGTTCGTCGTGCTGCTGATCTTGCTGTGTGCCATCGCACCTGGCCTGTTGTCGCCGCACGATCCTTTTCAGCAGGCGCTCGGCCGCAGGCTTTGGGCACCGGCTTGGTTGCGCGAATCGCAGGGCTACCTTCTCGGCACCGACCAGCTCGGGCGCGACATCCTGTCGCGGATGATCCACGGCACGCGCGTGACCGTGATCGTCAGCGGCCTCGCCGTGCTGCTCGCCGGCGTGATCGGCACGGCGGTCGGCATGGTGGCTGGCTACAACGGCAGATGGATCGACGCCCTCGTGCTGCGACTGATCGACATGCAGCTGGCGTTCCCGGTGGTCCTGCTGGTGATCGCCGTCGTGTCGGTCGTCGGCTCGTCCATCACGTCGCTCATCCTGGTGATGGGGCTGTCGGGCTGGCCGCAGTTCGCTCGCATCGTGCGCTCCGCCGTGGTGTCGGTGCGCGACCTGGAATACGTCGAGGCCGCGCGTGCCATCGGTGCGTCGCCACTGCGCATCGTGCTTCGCCACATCGGACCCAACGTGCTGTCGGCCACCATCGTCTTCGCTACCTTCGAGTTCTCCCGCATGATCCTCATCGAGGCCACGCTGAGCTTCCTCGGCCTGGGCGTCCAGCCGCCGACACCGACCTGGGGCGGCATGATCAGCGAGGGCCAGAAGTACATCAACCAATCCTGGGCCGCATCGGTCTTCCCAGGCCTGGCGATCGCCGCCGCCATCCTGGCGATCAACACGCTCGGCGACGTCCTGCGCGATGCGCTCGATCCGCAGCTCGCCGGAGGGTCGTCGCGATGAAATACCGGCCTGTCGACGTGGAGGCTGGACACCCGATCCATGCCGATCCGGGCGAGATCATTCTGGAACTCCGAGGCCTGCGCACATCCTTCCAGGCTGGCGGCACCAGGACCGTCGTGGTCGACGGCGTCGACCTCGCGTTGCGCCGCGGCAAGACACTTTGCGTGGTGGGCGAAAGCGGCTGTGGCAAGTCGATGCTGTCGCTGTCCATCATGGGCTTGCTGCCGCCGTCGGGCAGGGCCGAGGGCTCCATCCTGTTCGACGGCACCGAACTGGTCGGCATGCCCTCGCCTGCGATGCGCCGCATCCGGGGCCGCCGGATCGCGATGATCTTTCAGGAGCCGATGACCAGCCTGAATCCAGTGCTGACGATCGGCTTCCAGATCGTCGAGGCCTTGCGCGCGCATCACGCCGGTCTGTCGGCTGCCGACCTGCAGGAGCGCGCAGTGGCGGTACTCGAGCAGGTGCGCATGCCCGCCGCCGCACAGCGCTTCGGCGAGTACCCGCACCAGCTGTCCGGCGGCATGCGACAGCGCGCGATGATCGCGATGGCGCTGGCCTGCAGTCCCGACGTGCTCATCGCCGACGAACCCACGACCGCGCTGGACGTCACCGTGCAGGCCGAGATCATGGAACTGATGCGCGATCTCCAGCGCCAGACGGGCATGTCCATCGTCCTGATCACCCACGACCTCGGCGTCGTCGCGGAGATGGCCGACGACGTCGCCGTGATGTATGCGGGCCGGATCGTCGAGAAGGCCTCATGCCGATCGCTCTTCGATGACCCCCAGCACCCGTACACCCTGGGGCTGCTGGGAAGCATTCCGCGCCTGGAGAGCGACGCCACACGGCTGCTGGCCATCGAAGGTTCGGTGCCGCTTCCATTCGAGATGCCCGCGGGATGCCGCTTTCATCCGCGCTGCGTATTCGCCGAAGCCGGCTGCACGCAGCAGCGGCCCGCGTTGCGGGAGATTGCCTTCCACCATCACGTCGCCTGCCGACTTGCCCCGCTCGAGGAGATTCAGCCGTGACACCGGTCCTGCAGGTCAACGACCTGTCCAAGCATTACGTGATGTCGCGCGCAACGGCGGGCCGGAACAAGGTCCTTCGCGCGGTCGATGGCGTGTCGTTCTCGGTCGAACGCGGCGAGACGCTTGCACTGGTCGGAGAGAGCGGCTGCGGCAAGTCGACCACCGCCCGACTGGCCATGCGCCTGCTGGAAGCCACCAGCGGCAACGTGGCATTCGAAGGCGTCGATATCGGCACCTTGTCAGCCAAGGCCATGCGCCAGTTGCGGCGGCGCATGCAGATCATCTTTCAGGACCCGTTCGCATCGCTCAACCCGCGCATGACCATCGGCCAGACGCTCGAAGAGCCCTTGATCGTGCACGGCATGCGCTCCGCGCCCGAGCGCCAGTCCCGCGTGAACAAGGTGCTGCTGCAGGTCGGTCTCTCGGGCTATCACGCCGGCCGATATCCGCACGAGTTCTCGGGCGGCCAGCGCCAGCGCGTCGGCATTGCCAGGGCGTTGATGCTGTCGCCTTCATTGATCGTCTGCGATGAACCGGTTTCCGCGCTGGATGTCTCCATCCAGGCGCAAGTCATCAATCTGTTGCAGGATCTCCAGAGGGATCTGGCGCTGTCCTACCTGTTCATCTCGCACGACCTTGCTGTGGTCAAGCACATCGCCACACGGGTGGCCGTCATGTACCTCGGGAAGATCGTCGAGATCGGGCCGAAGCCGCAGTTCTTCTCTGGGCCCCGGCACCCCTATTCCAAGGTCCTGCTCGGCGCCATTCCGAGGCCCGATCCCGGCCAGCGACGCGAGCCGCAAGCTGTCGCCGGTGAAATACCCAGCGCCATGAATGTGCCGACCGGCTGCCGGTTCCACACGCGCTGCGCTTTCGCGCTCGAGCGCTGCCGGAACGAAGAACCTGCACTGCTGCGTGCGGCGCCCGACTGGTTCGTCGCCTGCCACCGCGCCGACGAACTGGACGCGCAAGTACCGGCTGCGCAGGCCCCCAACCGCATGTCCCCGGCGGCGCAGCGCCGCCTCGCCCTGTATGCATCGCGCCGCGACGCCGCATCGCACTCTCCCACCCCCTGAGAAACCAACCATGACCCTGTCCGCATCTCCCACCACCGGCCCGCTCGTCATCGACGGCCTGAACTGCGCAGAACTCACCCGCGCCCAGATACTTCGCACGCTCGCCGGCGGTGTCTCGGCGATGAACTACACCGTGCTTCGCCCACCGGCGGGCCTGGAGGCCGCGCTCCTGCAGATCGCCGCCGCACAACGCACCATCGCCGCGATGTCGGACATCGCGACCGTGGTGACCACCGTTGCCGAGATCGAGCAGGCGCATGCGGACGGCAGGTTCGGCATCATCCTCGGCGCGCAGAATTCCGTGATGGTCGAAACGGACGTTCGTCTGCTGGAGACCTTCCGCGCGCTCGGCCTGCGCATCCTGCAGCCCACCTACAACGAACAGAACGCATTCGGCTACGGCGCGCCCTTCACAGGGGACGAAGACCGGGGCATGACGGAGCGAGGCCGCGAGTGGCTCTGCGCCATGGAAGAACTCGGCCTGCTGGTCGACCTGTCCCATTGCGGCCACAGGACCAGCGCCGACTACATCGCCGCAGCACGCAAACCCCTGGTCTTCAGCCATGCGAATGCCTATGCGCTGTGCCCCAGTCCGCGCAACAAGCCCGATGCCTTGATCCGCGCGATCGCGGCGAACGGCGGCCTCATCGGCGCACTGACCTGGTCCCCCGTCGTACGCTTCGATGCGCGCCCGACGCTCGACGACTTTGCGAACCACATCCTGCACCTGGTGAACATCGGCGGCATCGACCACGTCGGCTTTGCCAGCGACCTGCCCGAAGGCCGCGAAGACGATGCCGCCGAATGGGAAGCTCTGTGGGGCCGCACCGGCAAGTACCCCAAGGTGACGAGCGTGATGGGTGAGTGGTATCGCCACGGGGATCACATGATGCTGGGCATGGAAAGCATGTCCAAGACGTCGCAGGTCTGGGACAAGCTCAAGGCGCGCGGACTCGGCGAGAACGACCTGGACAAGCTGATGTCAGGCAACTGGATGCGCGTACTGAAGGACGTCTGGAAGGACTGACAACGGCACGGGCTGCTCGCGCGCTGGCTCGACTTTTGCGTGCTTTCTCGATCCGCATGATTCGCAACGCGAGGAAAGTCCGCCGATGTGCCAACTCAAGGAATTCCGCCTTTTTGTCGCAGCATACGAAGAAGGATCGTTCTCGGGTGCAGCGCGCCGCGAGAACGCAACGCAGCCAGGCGTGTCGCAGCACATACAGAAGCTCGAAGGCCTGCTCAAGGTCAAGCTGTTCCACAGGACCGCGAAGGCGATTGTCGCCACACAGGCCGGGGAAGCCTATTACCTGCACTGCCTCGAACTGCTGCGGATCCACGAGAGCGCCAGCCGCAACATGCAACGCTTTCGGGGCCTGGGCCAGGACGAGATCACGCTGGGCGTCACGCCGTGGATGGCAAAGAACGTCCTGACGCCGGCATTGCTGTCGTTCATGGAACTCCATACCGACGTGGCCGTGCGGGTCGTCGAGACCAACAGTCCGGGTGTGCGCAATGGCGTTCGGCGCGGCGAGTTCACGCTGGGGCTGGTGCTTGGCGATGACGAAGGCCCCGCAGTTCGCCCTGTCGTCGACACGCCCACCGTACTGGCCTGGTCTTCCCGCCGTGGCAATCGCTTCGAGAACCTCCAGGGTCCGTTGAAGCTGGTTCTGCCGGGACGCGAGACCCGATGGCGCGCTTGCATCGACGACTACCTCACGCGCCAAAACATGCGGGTTGCCCGCAGCATGGACCTGTCTTCGACGCCTTCGATGATCCAGCTCATCAGCACCTCCGACTGGGTGGCGATCCTGCCTGCGTTCGTGGTTGCGGTGGATCACGACTGCGAAAAGCTGGCGTCCATGCCATTGCCGGACGGACCGCATTTCAGCGTCATCTTTCTGCATCCGGATCGTCCACTCTCGGAAGCAGCCATCGCGTTCGAGCAGATGCTGTCGGACGAGATAGTGCGCCTGCAGAACGACAAGGTCCGCCTCTTCCAGGCCGGCCTTGGACCGTTCAGTGCGCCGCTTCCGCATCGGGAACCGAGGCTGCACCTGAAGTCCGATTCGCTTCCCGATCGTCGAGATACGATGCGCATCGCTGAAAGGTGATGCATGAGAACACTCAAGATCATGGCGCACATCTCGCTGGACGGCGTCATCCAGACTTCCGGCGAGGATGGTTTTCCTTACGCGGACTGGACCGCGCCCTACCGAACGCCCGCCGGCCGGGATGAGTTGCTCGCCGCACAGGGCGGACGCTTCGACCTGCTGCTCGGACGTCGCACCTACGACATGTGGTCGGGCTTCTGGCCCGACGCGCCAAGCAGTCCGATGGCGGACTGCCTGAATACGGCGACCAAGTATGTCGTGACGCATCGTCCGGACGGCCTTGGATGGGGCCCGTTCGAACGCCTGGGACCAGACTTCGTCGAAGACATCCGCCGCCTCAAATTGCAGGCTGGCCCGAACCTGATTCTCTGGGGCAGCTCCACGCTGACCTCGATCCTCTTCGCGCACGGGCTTGCGGATGAAGTCGTGCTGGTGGTCTATCCGGTCCTGCTTGGCGCCGGAAAGCGCTTCTTCGCCGATGGCGCCCCGCCGCGCGCTTTGGAACTCATCACCACGAAGGCGATGGCGTCCGGCATCACCCTGAATGCATACAGCGTCGCCGGGCCTTTGAAGTCCGGTTGATCGGACTTCGCGCGCATCGACGTTGCAGGCCGCAAGCCTGGTCAATGCCGCGTGACACAGCGCTCGTCAAACCGCAAGGATCATTCAGTACCTCGGGCCCACCGGCAACGCATCACATTGGCCCCCAGCATTCGTTGGGAATGCGCCCGACGCGACCGGTTGATCACGAAGCGTCGACCGCCGCCTTCTTCCGTGTCCTTGGCGGCTGCTTGCTCTTCTGATCGACCGACTTGACCTTTGCCGCCTCCCCCGCACGCGCCGAGAGCATGTGTTGGCTCTCCGTGGTGCATACAGCAATTCCACGGGCCAGTTGCTTGCTCACCGAAATATAGGCATGGCCAATCCGGCTGTCGAAATACGCGCAATCACCGGGCGCAAGGCGAATGACCTCTCCGGTCTCGAAGTGGACTTCGCCGATGCCACTCAATTGATAGACGAACTCCTCGCCTTCATGGCGCTCGTAGTCTTCGGGGCCGTTGATCTTCCGCGCGTGGACGGTTCCCAGCATCGGGATCATCTGCTTGCCCACGGCCTGTGTGCCCAGAAACTTGTACGTCGTTGCGAGGCCCTTGTAGTTGGCGCCTTCACCCGCACGCGTGACGACCGGATGAATCAGCGACGCGGTCTTCGGTGAGCCGTCCCCAAACATCGATCCCAGATCGAGCTGCAGAACGCGTCCGAGTGTCGTGAACTTCTCGTAGCTGAGTACCAACTGTCCACGTTCCGCCCGAGAAATCGTGGTGGTGGAAATGCCGGACAACTGCGCGAGCTCCGCCAGCGACCAGCCGAACTGCTTCCTCGCGTTCAGCAAGCGCTTGCCCAGTGCCAGCCGATCGCGCGCCACGGCCTCGTCCGAATCGTTCTTCGCTTGTGGAGCCTTCACTCTTTTCGTCTCTTCACATTCAGGACCGCCATTCTGCCAGTCATGCAGGCGGACATGGGATTTGGAGCCTTCGAATCGCCCGTAGCACGTTGCGTATGCGCCATCTTTTATCGAGCGTGAACGATGAACTTCGTGGGTTCTCCTGGCGTCTGGTGGCTCAGACTCATCACGAATCCGCTACGAGACCTGTAGCTTGCTCGCACCCTCATTGTTCCTCTCAGTGCACCATCGATTGGAGAGTGCATCCTGAGGAATCTTCTGGCATGTTCGTTGCGTATACGAAATTGCGGATGCGCAACAAAATCAACACATCGATGAATAACCTGAGTAGACTTCGGATATGACGTTGCGTAAACGCAATGAACGCCACATTGCATCTTTCCGCAGAGAGCACCCCAATTCAGTTCAACCCATGCACCAAGATGGCAGAAATCTTTGACTATGTGATCGTCGGCGGTGGCATCGCCGCCGCATCGATCGGCTACTTTCTTGCGCCCCATGCGAAGGTCGCGATTCTCGAGCGCGAGGAACAGCCCGGCTATCACTCGACCGGGCGATCTGCGGCCTTGTTCATGGAAGGCTATGGAACGCCACAGGTGCGCGCGCTCACCAGGGCCAGCCGCGCCTTCCTGGAAGCACCTCCGGCAGGCTTCTCGGACTATCCTTTGCTTTCAACGCGTGGTGCGCTGGGAGTGGCGTCGCCTGGCCAGGAGGCGATGCTGTCGTCGATCTATCAATCATTGCGGGCAACGACGCCTGGTTTGCGGCTGCTCGACAAGTCCGAGATCCTGGCCATGGTCCCGGTGCTGCGCCCGGAGCTCACAGCGGGCGGCTTCTTCGATTCCACTGCCGCAGACATGGATGTCCATGCCATACATCAAGGCTTCCTTCGAGGAATGCGACGCGCCGGAAGCCGGATCTACTGTGATGCGGAGGTGTTGTCCCTTCGCCATGCGCACGGTCTCTGGACTGCCGTCACAGCCACCGGCACATACCAGGCGCCTGTGGTCATCAATGCAGCCGGCGCCTGGGCCGACGTGGTCGCGCGCCTGGCCGGTGTCATGCCCATCGGCCTCGAGCCACGCAGGCGATCCGCATTCATCTTTTCGCCGCCGGCCGAACTCGACACCACCCATTGGCCCATGGTCAGCGGACTGTCCCATGACTGGTATTTCAAGCCGGATGCGGGAATGCTCCTGGGCTCCCCCGCCAACGAGGATCCAGTGGAACCGCAGGACGTCCAGCCCGAGGAGTTCGACGTCGCGATGGGAATCCACCGCATCGAAGAGATGACCACGATGAACGTTCGACGCCCGACGAGAACCTGGGCTGGACTTCGCTCATTCGTTGCGGACGGCGACCTGGTCGGGGGCTTCGATGTCGAGGCTCCCGGATTCTTCTGGCTTGCGGCGCAAGGCGGCTACGGCATACAGACCTGCAGTGCCATGGGCGAAGCATGCGCGGCACTGGCCCGCGGCCTGCCATTGCCGGAACGCTTTCAGGAGTTCGGGCTGGACGCGGCAATGCTCAGTCCGGCGCGGTTGTCATCGACAGCCGCCAGCGCCTGAGTCAGGCCTCACACAGTCTCACCAACAGATCTAACCAGGTGCAATCCAATGCGAGTCTTCAGCGGATCCCTTTTCACGGAAACGAATACCTTCGGCCCGATGCCCACAGGCCTCGCGTCATTCAAGGAGCGCGGCTACTACCCGGCCGGCCAGCACCCTGACCACCTGACGCAGTTCTCCGGGCCGCTGTGGGCCGCTCGACAACGTGGGCAGCCACTCGGCTGGGATCTGGTGGAAGGCATGGCCGCTGCGGCACAGCCCAGTGGAACGACGACACGCCACGCCTACGAGACGCTGCGTGATGAATTGCTTGCCGACCTGCAACGCGCCCTCCCCGTCGACATGGTGCTCCTCGGGCTGCACGGTGCGATGGTGGCGGACGGCTACGACGACTGCGAAGGCGACTTGCTCCAAAGGGTGCGTGCGATGGTGGGGCCCGACGTGGTGGTCGGCGCCGAATTGGATCCGCACAACCATCTGACGGAAACAATGACCGAGAACGCGGACCTTCTGGTTGCCTTCAAGATGTATCCCCATACCGATGTTCTCGAAAGAGGACTGGAACTCGTCGATCTCTGCGCGGCAATGGTCGAGAAGAAGATAAAGCCGGTTGCCGCCGTGGTCGATTGCCACATGATCGTGGCCGTCCACTCTTCGCGCGACCCCGCGGCCACGTTCATCAAGCGCCTTCAGTCGCTCGAAGGCAAGGACGGCGTGCTGTCGATCTCGATCACACACGGATTCCCCTGGGGCGACGTGCCCGACATGGGCACCCGGATGCTCGTCTATACCGATCGCGATCCGGTGCAAGCCAGGGCATTGGCGCGCCAGTTGGCGGATGAATTGATCGGCCTGCGTGACCAGCTCACCATTCACCATCCCGGCATCGATGCGTCGCTGGACGAGGCCCTGGGGTTCACCGGCTCGCCAGTCGTCCTGGCGGACGGCGCAGACAACGCAGGCGGCGGTGCGGCGAGCGACTCGACCTTCATTCTGGGTCGCATGGTCGAGCGCGGAATCACGAACGCAGCGGTCGGCCCGCTGTGGGATCCCGTTGCAGTCCGCATCGCGTTCGAAGCGGGCGAAGGTGCACGATTGCCACTGAGGATCGGCGGAAAGATCAGCACCCTTTCCGGCGCCCCGCTCGACCTGCCCTGCGTCGTCAAGGCACTTCGTCCGGCCATGATCATGACGGGCCTGGGCAACACGCCGGTCGCCTTGGGCGATTGCGCCTTGGTCGAGTCGAACGGAATCGACATCGTGCTCGTCACCATCCGCAACCAGGGCATCGACACCGATCTCTTCACCCGGTTGGGCTGCGCCGTCGCCGACAAGAAGATCGTGGTGGTGAAGTCCTCGCAGCACTTCCAGGCATCGTTTTCCAAGGTCGCCAAGAAGATCATCTACGTGGGCGCTCCCGGCGCCTTGACCACCGACTTTGCAAGCCTTCCGTATCAGAAGCGGCCTCATCCGATCTGGCCACTGGACGGCACATCCGCATGACCTCTCTTCCACGTCGACGCCACTCCCAGGAGATCCAACGATGAAACGCCCCCTTCTCTCGATCGCGGCAGCGCTTCTTGCGCTTGTCTCGGTCGCCGCCCTTCCAACGGCGAATGCGCAGGTCAAGACACTCAAGATGGTCGCGCGCGCCGATCTGAAGATCCTGGACCCGACCTTCACCACGGCCTACATCACGCGCAATTTCGGCTACATGGTGTACGACACCTTGTTTGCCCAGGATGCCGAAGGCAAGCCCCAGCCCCAGATGGTGGACAAATACGTGACGTCCAAGGACGGAAAGGAATGGAGCTTCACCCTTCGAGCCAACCTCAAGTTCTCGGACGGCACACCGGTCACTGCAGCGGACGCCGTGGCGTCGCTGCAGCGCTGGGCCGCCCGCGATGCCCTGGGGCGCGCCATGACGGCCTCGGGCGGGGTGTGGAAGACCGTCGACGCAAAGACCTTCACGCTGACGCTTTCCGAACCGTTCGGCATGGTGCTCGAGGGGCTGAGCAAGCCCTCCAGTTTTCCGGCGATCGTTCTTCCTGAACGACTGGCCAAGTCGCCGACGACGTCGCCGCTGAGCGAGGTTGTCGGCTCGGGTCCCTTCATCTTCAAGCGCGATGAATGGGTCCCGGGAAACAAGGTCGTCTTTCTTCGAAACCCCTATTACGTGTCTCGGTCCGAAGCCCCCAGCGGCCTGGCGGGGAGCAAGAAGAGCAACTTCGACCGCGTCGAGTGGCTGTATCTGCCGGACGCCAACAGTGCCGTCGCCGCTCTCAAGGCCGGAGAAGTCGATCTGATCGAGGAACTGCCGCCGGACTACATCCTTCCGCTGCGCATGGACAAGACGATGAAGGTGGGCCGCAACGGTACTGCCCAGGCCCTGCTCGTCCTCAATCACCTTTATCCACCCTTCAACAACCCGAAGGTCCGGCAGGCGGTGCTGCATGCGGTGAATCAGGAGCGGTTCACTGCGGCGATGGGCTATCCGCTCGACATGCGGGTGACGTATTGCGGATCCTTCTTCGTCTGCGGCCGCGCTGGCGAAACGACGGCCGGCTCGGAGGCATTCCGCACCACCGATGTGGCGAAAGCCAAGGCGCTGCTGGCGGAGTCGGGCTACAAGGGCGAGAAGGTCGTCCTCCTCGTGCCAACGGACATCACGTACATGAACGCAGAGGCGTTGATGGCTGCACAGACGATGCGCAACATCGGCTTGAACGTGGACATGCAGAACATGGACTGGGCCACGGTCTCGGCGCGGCGCGCCAAGCGGGATGCACCCGAGGCCGGCGGCTGGAGCATGTACGTGACCACGGCGGGCGAGTTCGACGTCGATACCCCGATGGGCGCGCTCGGCACCGCTTGCGGAGGCAGCATGCCCGGCTGGGCGTGCGACAAGCCGCTCGACGAGCTTCGCACGGCATGGCTCAAGGAAACCGCCCCTGCCAAGCGGAAGGAAGCGCTGGACGCCTTCCAGCGGCGTGCCTTTGAGACTGTCCCGTACATCAGCGCGGGCCAGTTCTCCGGAGCCTATGCCGGACGAGCGAACCTCAAGGGCCTCGACAAGATGTGGGGTGCCATTCCGATCCTCTGGGCGCTCGACCGATAGACGCAGAGGCAACGAACCGTGGGCTACATTCTTCGGCGTCTCCTGGCGACGCTTCCCGTGATGGCGGTAGTGGCCGTCGTCGTCTTCCTGCTGATCCACCTGTCGCCTGGCGACCCTGCAGCACTGATCGCAGGTGATCTCGCCACCGGCGAGGACATCGACAAGCTACGCGTTGCGCTCGGCCTGGACCAGCCTCTGTGGCAACAGTTTCTGATCTGGCTGGGGCGACTGGCTGCAGGCGACCTGGGGACGTCCATCTTCACGCAGGTCCCCGTCACCGAACTGCTGAGCCAACGCCTGGAACCAACGGCCTCCATCGCATTGGTCACGATGCTGCTCGCGCTGGTGACCGCGGTGCCCCTCGGCACATTGGCGGCCTTTCGGGCCGGCAGCTGGATCGATCGGCTCGTGATGCTGTTTTCCGTGCTGGCGTTCTCCGTGCCGGTCTTCATGATCGGCTATCTGCTCGTCCACGCATTTGCCATCGAGCTTTCATGGTTTCCGGTCCAGGGCTATGCACGGCTTGGTGACGGCGCAGGTGCGTGGCTGCGCAGCCTGGTGCTGCCTTGCGTCAACCTGGCACTGGTCTACATCGCGCTGGTGACACGAATGACCCGCGCCACCGTGCTCGAAGTGCTGCAGGAGGACTACATCCGCACCGCGCGGGCCAAGGGCCTGGGCGTGTTGCCGGTGCTCATCCATGCGCTGCGCAACGCGGCCATCCCGATCGCAACCACGATCGGTGTCGGCATCGCGCTGCTGATCGGCGGTGTCGTTGTCACGGAGACCGTCTTTGCCATTCCCGGCGTTGGCCGCCTGGTCATTGATTCGGTGCAGCGCCACGACTACCCCGTGATCCAGAGCGTCCTTCTTCTGTCGGCTGGCGTGTACGTACTGATCAATCTATTGATCGACCTGAGCTACCGCCTGTTCGATCCTCGAGTCAGTCTATGACTCACCCTCAGGCTTCGCGCACGTCGTGTCGCCTTCGCCAACCCCGTTCCAGGGGGCAACACCAGCGGCCCGGCAAAGCCGGTTCCGCGGTGTTCACGATGAAGAAACCATGTCCACTCTGAATCCAACCTTGGTCGACGACATTCCCTTCGTCCCGCCGCGCTTGCGCTTCCTGCGCAAGCACCCGACGCTGATCGCCGGCGCACTGCTGCTGCTCGCGGTGGCCGCGCTGTCCATCGGTGCACCGTGGATCGCCACGCACGACCCGCAGGACATGGACGTGCTCGCCCGCATGCAGCCGCCATCGGCCGAGCACTGGTTCGGCACCGACGCGCTCGGGCGCGACGTGTTCAGCCGCGCCGTCTGGGGCGGCCAGGTGTCGATGGTCGTCGGCCTGTCGGTGGGCATCCTGGCCACCGTGCTCGGTGTGCTGCTGGGCCTGTTCGCCGGCTTCGTGCGCTGGGCCGACGGCTTCGTGATGCGCGTCATGGACGGCCTCATGGCGATCCCCGGCATCCTGCTGGCCATCGCATTGATGGCCGTCACCCGCGCCAGCCTGACGACCGTGATCGTCGCCATCACCATCCCCGAGATACCGCGCGTGGTGCGGCTGGTGCGCTCGCTGTCGCTGACCCTGCGCGAGCAGCTCTATGTCGAAGCGGCGCACGCGGTCGGCACCCGGCTGCCGGTGATCCTCGCGCGCCACGTGCTGCCCAACATGGTGGCGCCGCTGATCGTGCAGGCCACCTTCGTCGCGGCCGCCGCGGTGCTGACCGAGGCGGCGCTGTCCTTCCTGGGCGTGGGCGTGCCGGCACAGACGCCGAGCTGGGGCAACATGATGGCCGAGGGCCGCAACTTCGTGGCCGTGGCCTTCCACATCATCCTGTACCCCGGCCTGCTGCTGGCGGCCACGGTGCTGGCGATCAACCTGCTGGGCGACGGGCTGCGCGATGCGCTGGACCCGCGTCTGGCTCGGCAACTCTGATGCGGGCACCACGATGAAACCGATGTCCCCCATGTCGCGCGCGGCCCTGCCGACCGGCGAGCCGCTGCTCGAGGTCGACGACCTGCGCACCCACTTCGACACCATGACCGGCCCCGCGCGTTCGGTCGACGGCGTCAGCTACACCGTGCGCGCCGGCCAGACGCTGGGCGTGGTCGGCGAGTCCGGCTGCGGCAAGAGCGTCACCGC